>NZ_JBEVDX010000038.1:0-23297 GCF_040513095.1 Pedobacter sp.
GCACGAAATGAGGATAAACTGGAGGAACAATGCAAATTTCTAAAGGAAAAATTCGATATTGATGCGCAATATATTGTGGCTGATTTATCTTTACCAGGAACGCCGGAACAGATATTTGAGGAGGTTAAAACACGCGGTCTGGAAGTAGGTATGCTTATCAATAATGCAGGTATAGGATCAGGGGGTGAATTTGCTGAACTGTCCCTGAAATCGCAACTGGATCTGATACAGCTAAATATTTCATCGCTGGTTGCAATGACCCATCTCTTTCTGGTTAAAATGAAAGCGAGGCGTAAGGGCACAATTGTCAATATTGCGTCCATGGCTGCATTTATGCCAGTACCTTATATGTCTACATATGCTGCAAGCAAAGCTTTTGTAAGGTCGTTTACAGAGGCGATTACGCAGGAATGTGTTCCTTACAATGTACATGTAATGCTGTTTTCTCCAGGCTTGACAAAAACAAATTTTAATCAGGCAGCCGGAATTCATGGCGATACGGCCACTGGACTTCGTGCTGACTACGACAGCACCCCAACGCAAACGCCGGAACAGGTTGCTGATGAAATAATAAGGGCATTGGATAAGGGCAAACAGGCTACGGTCTCAGGAGTTCTGAACCGTATTGCAGCCAGGCTAATCACTTTTATGCCAAATTCTATGATTGCCAGAAACGTAGCCAAACAGTATAGAAAAAGATTGAAAATGTAATTGTAAATTTGTTGAAAGCCTTCTGATATGGATATACATCAATCAAGCTTACATTTCAAGACCGTCTCGCAAATGCACGGGGCAATTGGTATCGAAATGCCTAAACATCCGCTGTTCAGTATACTCCGCTTTGAGGATCTTCCTGAGGTTAAAACCGGGCAGCGCACGCGGCTGATCTCTGATTTCTACCAGATCAGCCTGAAGATGCAATCGCCCTGCAAGATGCAGTATGGACAGACTACCTATGATTTTGATGAGGGGGTGATCTCTTGCTTTGCCCCTAAGCAAGTGAGCTTTATTGACGAAGATTTTGTTTTTGCCAAATCTGGATGGATCCTGACTATACACCCAGACTTCCTGCTATCGTACCCGCTGGGCAAAAAGATCAAAGATTTTGGTTTTTTCGACTATGCTGTAAATGAAGCGCTGATTATGTCAGACGATGAACAGAAATCCGTAGAAACGATTTTTGAACAGATTGACAGGGAGTACCGGCTGCCTATCGATAATTTCAGCCAGGATCTGATCATAGCTATCCTGGAAGTGCTGCTCTCCTACTGCAACCGTTACTACAACAGACAGTTTATTACGAGGAAGGTTGTGAGTAACGACTTGCTCAGCAGGTTTGAACGGATATTGAAAACACATATAGATAATGAAATCAAGGCAGAATTACCAACTGCCAGTGCCCTCGCAGCTGAATTGAATATGTCTTCCAAATATTTGAGCGACTGTCTGAGACAACTTACCGGACAGACCACTCAACAGTTAATACATGAAAAGCTTGTTGAACAGGCCAAAATGTTGCTCAGCACTACGGAGTTGTCTGTAAGTGAGATTGCCTACCGACTGGGATTCGAATATTCACAGTCCTTCAGCAAATTATTCAAAAACAAGACGAACCAGACACCTGTTGAATTCAGACATTTGTTCAACTAGCGAATGCATCAATTCTTATCCTATGAAAAATACCGGACTAAGTATTCAGGTTAATATATAGCGGGATATTTTGTTTCGTTATGATCATGCATCATACTGTAAACAGTCTCTATAACATCATCTACAGAAGGTTTTGTAAAGTAGTCCCCATCCGTGCCATATGGTGTACGGTGTGCCTTTGCTGACAGCGTTTGCGGTTGTCCATCCAGGTGGTAATAACCTCCCTGCACTTCCAGGATCTGCTGCAACAGATAGGCAGAACCGCCTCCGGGCACATCTTCATCCACAATCAGGAGTTTATTGGTTTTCTTGAGGGAAGCAGCACACTGATGATCTGTATCAAATGGCAACAGCGTTTGGGGGTCGATGATCTCTACGGAGATATCCATTAGTGCAAGTTCTTCTGCAGCTTCTTCTACAACTCTAAGAGTAGAGCCGTAAGATACGATAGTGATATCTGCACCTTCACGGATGATTTCGGCCTTGCCAAGCGGCACAGTAAATTCACCAACATTATCCGGCATCATTTCTTTCAGGCGGTAGCCGTTCAGGCATTCGATAACCAGTGCAGGTTCATCAGCACGCAACAAAGTATTGTACATACCCGCTGCCTGGGTCATGTTTCTTGGTACACACAGGTGTAAGCCTCTCAGTGATCCAAGGATCATTGAGATGGGTGATCCTGAATGCCATACACCTTCCAGACGGTGTCCGCGGGTTCTGATGATCAGCGGAGCCTTCTGACCACCTTTGGTGCGGTAAGAGAGACTCGCCAGGTCGTCGCTCAATATATTTATTGCATATAACAGGTAATCCAGGTACTGGATTTCGGCAATTGGTCTGAGGCCACGCAGTGCGAGCCCTATCCCCTGTCCGATGATGGTCATTTCCCTGATCCCGGTGTCGGTAATTCTCAGTTCACCGTATTTTGCCTGCAAGCCTGCAAATCCCTGGTTTACGTCGCCAATAGCTCCAAGGTCTTCACCAAAAGCTACAAGACGGTGGTCGCGCGCAAAATTGGCATCAAAACAGGCGTTCAGCACTTCACGTCCGTCAACCATTTTATTGTCATCATGGTAGGAAGCCTCCGTGATACTGATCGTTGAAATGCTTTCCTTCCCGTCATTGAAGAGTTTGGAGTTATAGCGTTCTTCATTCCTTGCCCTTTCTCCATAGTACCAATCCATCAGGAGATCCCTTTCCGCAGAAGGTTGTCCGCGGGTAATACGCAGCGCCCTTCTTGCCGAAGAAATGATCTCTTTTCGCTGGGCATCGGGAGTATTTGCAAGTGTACCAGTAATTTTACCAAGTAAGGGGTTTGAAACAGCGAGGTTATTGATCATTTTGACCGCCTCGTCTTTCTCTATTTTGATATCGGCAAGAAACTCGTTCCATGCTTCTTTCTGTGCCTCACGGACAAATATTTTGGCAGTGTTTTCCAGTGCGGTCAGCTGCTCCTCATCGATGATCGCAGACTCAAGCATCCACATGCGCATCTGGCGGAGGCAATCATATTCCTTCTCCCAGGCCAAACGGCTTTTATCTTTATATCGTTCGTGTGAGCCGGAGGTGGAATGTCCCTGTGGCTGAGTTACTTCTGTCACGTGGATCATCACCGGAACGTGTTCATTCCTGCAGACCTGGATAGCCTGCTGATAGGTCTCGCACAGTGCAGGATAATCCCAGCCTTTTACTTTATAGATCTCATATCCTGCATTCTGGTCATCACGCTGAAAGCCTTTTAATACTTCGGAGATATCTTCCTTGGTTGTCTGGTATTTTGCCGGTACAGAAATGCCGTAGGCATCGTCCCAGATGGAGATTGCCATGGGTATCTGTAACACACCTGCTGCATTGATGGCCTCAAAGAATACCCCTTCAGAGGTAGAGGCATTGCCGATGGTACCAAAAGCAACCTCATTCCCTTTTACAGAAAAATTCTTCAGGTAATCCAGTTCAGGGTTCTTTCTATATAATTTCGACGCATATGCCAAACCTACCAAACGGGCCATCTGGCCGCCTGTAGGGGCAATATCCGAGGATGAATTCTTCATTTTGGTAAGATCTTTCCATGATCCGTCTTCGTTTAGGGAGCGGGTAGAAAAGTGACAGTTCATCTGTCTTCCTGCGGATGCCGGGTCTGCTTCTACATCCGGGTTTGCATACAACTGAGCGAAGAATTCCTTCATTGTACAGATGCCCGTTGCAAAAGCGAAGGTCTGGTCGCGGTAATAACCCGAACGCCAGTCGCCGTCTTTAAAAGCCTTTGCCATAGCAATTTGCGGCAGTTCCTTGCCATCGCCAAAAATACCAAACTTAGCCTTACCCGTTAAAACTTCCTTACGGCCTAATAAACTCGCCTGCCTGCTTTCGAAAGCAATCTTATAGTCCTCGATCACAATCGTTTTAAAGGCCTCAAAACTTAATTCTGAAGCATCGATGGGGTTCGTTGTAAGTTTGTTATTTAGCATCATAGAAACAAAAGTTTATTGGGCAAAGATACGAATTTAATAAATTATGGCTGGACAGAAGTCGCAATATATAAATTTGTTTGGTGCTTTGAATTGTGAAGTAAATCAGTAAATTTGTTTAAAACATACAAACATGAAAAAGCTAATTGTACTATTAACCTTTGTTTTAGGCGTAAGCGTTGCCTCATTCGCGCAAAGCAAACCGGCAGAATTTAAGTTCGAAAAAGAAACATATGATTTTGGGAAAATTCCAATGGGCAAACCGGTATCTGTAGATTTCAAATTTACAAATGTTGGTGAAGAACCATTGATCCTTACTAAAGTAGAAACTACCTGCGGATGTACAGTTCCAACCTATACACAAACTCCTATTCAGAAAGGACAGTCAGGGTTAATCAAAGTAACCTACACTCCTGCCGGAACACCACTTCCGTTCAGCAAAAGCATCACCATCACTTCCAATGCTAAAACGACTACTAAAGTGTTGTACATTAAAGGTGAGACCGTAGCTTCAAGCAGCAAATAATTTAATAGAAAAAATATTTTCTTTATAAAAACCTCGTTAATCAGCGAGGTTTTTTACTTTTGTACCCATGCCATATATATCAGAAAAAGGGATACAAATGCCCGCTTCACCTATACGAAAGCTCAGCCCATTCGCCACTCAGGCAAAAAAGGATGGCAAAAAAGTTTACCATTTGAACATTGGACAGCCGGATATAGCCACCCCCGAAGGAATGTTAAACGCCATTAAAAATATCGATTTTAACGTATGGGCATATACTGAATCTGAAGGCACATTAAGTTACCGTACCAAACTGACCGAATATTACAATAAACTGGGTTATACTATAACGCCAGAAGATATCCTGGTTACACTGGGTGGTTCTGAAGCGATTACCATTGCCATGCAAACCTGTGTAAATGAAGGCGACGAGATCATCATCCCGGAACCTTTTTATGCAAATTACAATGGCTTTGCCTGCATGAGCAATGTGGTGGTTAAACCTATCCTTTCCTATATCGAAAATGGTTTCGCCCTTCCTCCTATTGCAGAATTTGAAAAACTGATCACGCCAAAAACAAAAGGCATCATGATCTGCAGCCCAAATAATCCCACTGGATATTTGTACTCCCGTGATGAACTGACTGCATTGAAAGAACTGTGTTTAAAATATGACCTGTTTCTGTTCTGTGATGAGGCTTACAGGGAGTTCTGTTACGAAGGTGCTGAATTCGTGTCCCCAATGCACCTGGAGGGATTGGAGGAGAATGTAATCGTGATTGACACTGTGTCTAAAAGGTACAGCGCATGCGGAGCCCGTTTAGGCTGCATGATCACAAAAAATAAGGCAGTAATCAAAGCTGCTTTGAAATTTGCACAGGTAAGGCTGAGTCCGGGACAGGTTGAACAAATTGCAGGCACCGCAGCTGTGGATACACCAGACAGTTACTTTGAAGCGGTGAACAAGGAATACACATTGCGCAGGAATACGCTTGTGTCCAGACTGAACGCAATTGAAGGGGTATTCTGCCCTAATCCGGGTGGGGCATTTTATGTGGTTGCCAAACTTCCTATCGATGATTCTGACGCGTTTTGTCAGTGGATACTCGAGAAGTTCGACCATGAAGGCAGCACAGTAATGATGGCACCCGCGACTGGCTTTTACTCTACACCAGGATCAGGAAAACAGGAAGTGAGGATGGCATATGTAATTAATATCGATGATCTGAATAAAGCAATGGATTGTCTGACGGTTGCGTTACAGCAGTATCCGGGAAGAACAAACTAGTATTATCTTCATCATACCCATAGCCCGGCCTTTTCAGAAGGCCGGGCTATTTGCTTTTTCATGATTTGGCTTCGCTGATATTGCTCCGGCCTGAGATTTCGTATTTACTTCTTTATCAATTTTCAATACCGCCATAAATAAGTGTTTTATTTACTTTGGCAGGTAGAGGCAACTTAGTATTCAGAAAATTCAGGTTTCTATTTTGAAATTACATTGACTTCATTTTGAATTTACATAGATTCTATTTTGAAATTACATAAACTAAGTTGACTAATTTTCTGTCTGCTTTGAATGTTAAATTTTAAAATTGTTGATATATCAATATAATAACACTTATATTTGTAAGGTAAACTTATAAGTTTTACTTACAATATGACTAAGAATACTCACCTTGCCTCTTCCTTGAGAACTGTCACCTCGCATTTATTTAAGAGGCTCAGGCAGCAGATCAACACGATTGATAACTTATCCATTACGGAGATCACTACCCTCTCCAACCTGTATAACCACCAGCCCCTGTTTCCTTCACAGATGGCTGAGATGGTAAAAATCAAAGCGCAGTCGATGTCGCAAATCATCAACAAACTTGAAGAAGCCAACCTCATTGTTAAAATACCTTCAGAAACTGACAAAAGGAAAGTGGCGGTTTCGCTCAGTGACTTTGGTAAAGAGATGGTAGACAGGACCAGGTTTGAACGTGATGAATGGCTGAATGAAGCTATTGAGCAGTGTCTTTCAGCGGCCGATAAGAAACTGTTGCAACAGGCAGTAGAACTCATGGAGAAACTGGCTGAATACAAATAACAAACAACCTAAGCAGCACACAAAATAAACACATATAATATGATAACTTTCCTCGATCCAACAACAGCACTGGTATTAATAGATCTTCAAAAAGGCATAGTAAGTTTGCCAGTCGTTCATCCGGCAGCAGACATCGTTGCAAAATCCGCAGAGCTGGCAACTGCTTTCCGTGATAAAAATCTGCCTGTAGTTGTAGTAAATGTTAATCCATTGGGTGCCAAATGGACACAGACCCGCGTTGAGCAAGCTACAGCACCAAAAGGAGAAGATGCAATTGCAGAAGCAAGGGCAGGCATGGAACAGAGTGGCTTTTTTGATATTGTTCCGGAAATCCTGAAAGATGCCGCTGATGATATCTTTATTACCAAAACCAGCTGGAGTGCCTTTTACAACACAGATCTGGATGAGAAATTAAAAGCCTCAAACATTACCAGTATCGTTTTAGCTGGTATCGCGACCAGTATAGGCGTGGAAGGAACGGCCAGAGATGCCAGCCGCCTTGGCTACAATATTACTTTCGCGGCAGATGCCATGACCGACATGCATCTTTCCGGACATGAGCACAGCCTGAAGCTGATCTTCCCGCGTATCGGAGAAGTTGGCGATACTGCTGCAATCCTCAAAAAGCTTAAAGAAACCTACTAACACAGCCGGAAACATAAGTCCGAAACCATCTGAATGTCTGCTACCCTAAAGAAAGAACCCTTTCCCTATAGATTCATGCTGCCCATTGTGCTCGGCACGATGATGAACCCGCTGAATTCGACAATGCTGGCAACGGCATTGATTCCTTTATGCAATTCATTTCAGATCAGCGTGGGATCAGGGGCTATTCTGGTAACTTCGCTGTACGTAACCTCCACTATTGCCCAGCCGCTTATGGGGCGGCTGGCTGATATATTCAGCGCCAAGAAAATTAACACGCTGGGCTTTATCCTGGTGCTGATCGCGGCACTCATCGGCATCTTTGCACCGGGTTTTTCCTGGCTGGTAGTGTCCAGGATTATCCTGGGACTGGGCACTTCGGCAGCCTACCCTTCGGCTATGGCCCTGCTCAATAAAAAATATGCAGAAGCACAACTGCCTGTCCCTGGCAATATCCTGGGGATAATCGGCATTTCTGCACAGGTCAGTATGATTTTAGGGCCGGTACTGGGCGGATTGCTCACTCAATGGCTGGGATGGAAAGGTATATTCTTTATCAATATTCCATGGGTGCTGATCGCTGTTTACCTTTCAAAAGCTATCCCGGATGATCCGGTAAAAGAGAAGATCGATACCCCACAGTTGTTAAAGAGGCTGGATATTCCCGGCATCCTTATTTTTACACTTTTCCTCCTCTCCCTCCTGTTTTTACTGATACAGCATTCGTTTACATGGCAGCTGATTTTGCCAGTATCTGCGCTGCTCCTGCTCATGATAATCTGGGAACGCAGACAGGGTAATCCATTTATAGATGTACGGCTGCTTGCCAGCAAACCTGCCTTACTGCTGGTTTATGTAAGGGCACTTGCTACAAGTTACATTCTGTATACCATGCTTTATGGATTTCCGCAGTGGCTGGAAGGCGTGAGACATTTTAATCCGGCACAAACCGGACTGTTCATGCTTCCGGATTCAATAGTAGCTATAGCTGTAGGGTTACTCATTTCAAAAAGCAAGAAACTGTTTACCCAGAACTTTCTGGGCGCCATGTTTATGCTGGCTACATGCGGGGGTATGTTCATGCTCAATGAACAAATCAGCATTTTTATGATTGTTGTGATTACAGTAATTATGGGTATTGCTGAAGGATTAAACCTGATTGCCAACCAGGCACTGCTCAACGCGGAAGCACCTCTGGCACAAAAGGGCGTATCCTTTGGGCTGTACAGAACTTTTGCCTATCTCGGGGCCATCCTTTCCAGCTCACAGCTAAAAGTACTTTTTCATACCGGGATCACCGATCAGAAGTTCCACATCCTGAGTTTTACTGCACTGGCTTCCTGCATGGTACTTGTTGTTTTACTGATTCCACTTTGGAAACGCCGTTTAGTATTAACTAATCTGGGAACACCTGCTGTCTAGTTTTCGATCAGCGCGTCCAGTTTATTCAGCTCTTCCACTAACTTACGTTTACCAACCTGCTGACGCCACATTGCATAGTACAAGCCTTTCTGCTCAAGCAACTCATCGTGGTTACCACTTTCAATAATATGCCCGTTTTCAAGCACGTATATACGGTTGGCATGCATGATCGTAGATAACCTGTGTGCAATGATCAGCGTGATGTGATCTTTCAGCTCAGACAGTTTATTTACGGTTTTGGTGATTTCCTCTTCCGTCAGTGAATCCAGCGATGAAGTAGCCTCATCAAATAACAGGATATTCGGATGGCGTAACAGCGCCCTGGCGATAGACAAACGTTGTTTCTCACCACCTGATACTTTCACCCCGCTTTCACCGATCAGCGTATCAAGACCATCAGAAGCCCTTGATAAAAGCGACTGACAAGCGGCTTTGTTCAACGCTGCATAACATTCTTCATCGGTAGCATTGGGTTTAACAAATCTGAGGTTATCCCTGATGTTCCCCGAGAACAATTGTGTATCCTGGGTTACGAAACCGATTTTTCGGCGCAGTTCATCGAGATGGATATCGTCTGTATGCGTCTGGTTATAGAGGATGTCTCCTTTAAAGGGTTTGTATAGTCCTACCAGTAACTTAATCAGCGTAGTTTTACCGGAACCTGAAGGACCAACGAAAGCAACAGTTTCTCCTTCTTCTGCATGGAAAGAGATTCCATTAAGGGCATTACGGTTACTGTTTTTGTATTTAAAGAAGACGTTTTTAAACTGGATATGCTCAATTTTATTCAGTTCTGTAGGTGAATCAGGGATACGCTCTACCGGCATATTCATAATTCTTTTGAAATTCCCTAAAGATATTTGCGCCTCGCGCCAGGTTAATGCCATATGGCCAAATTCCTGCAGCGGACCAAATAGGAAGTAAGAATATAACAGGAAACTGAAGTACTGACCTGCAGAGATTTCCTGATCAAAGATCAGCATGAGCATTACAACAACCATAGTACTGCGTACGATATTCACCGTACTGCCCTGGATAAAGCTGAGCATTCTCAGGATCTTGGTTTTTACCACCTCAAGGTTCAGGATTTTGTAAGTTGCCATGTTCAGGCGCTCAATTTCCTGATCGCCCAAACCGTGACTTTTTACCAGTTCTATATTTCTTAATGATTCGGTTGAACGACCTGCAAGTACTGAAGTTTTCAGGATAATTGCACGGTGGATCACCTTTACCTTTTTTGAAAGCACCCAGCTCAGATAAGTAATAATCGGTACAGCCAGAATGAATACAACGGTAACTTTATAACTGATAAAGTAAGAGTATACACTGACAAAGATGATCCCAAACAATGCCATAAAGGTGACATTGATTGATGATTTGATAAAGTTTTCTGAATCACTTCTTACCCTTTGTAAAGTATCAAGTTTCTCACCGCTCCGCTGCTCTTCAAAAACATGATAAGGCATTGCGAGGGAATGCTTCATCCCATCGGCATACATTTCTGCACCTGTTTTTTGCGCTACGGTAATGGTGAAGTAATCCTGGAAGTTATTGGCGATACGGGACAGGAATGCGGCCCCGATTCCCAAACCAATGAGGGTTAAAATGCCCGAGAAATATTCATGTCTGCTGAGCAGTTCGCGTTTATTAATATATTCATCAACAATTTTACCTGTAATCAGCGGCTCAACGAGGGAAAAGCTTTGATTGATAGCAGTCATTAACAAGGCAAGGAGGACTGTCCATCTATGCTTCTTAAGGTAACTCAGCAGGATCTTCATAAATTCGGCAGATTAAATTTTAAATTCCATTGAATCTCTTCTACAGAAGACATTCAAAATGTATTCTTCAGTTAATTTATTGCAAACATTAAAAGACAAGCCGAATAATCCAGTATACAAGACAGTAAAGCTTTATTTTACCACATTTCTGTAAAAAACAGGCCGCCCAATGCCTTAAATATCTCTCCTGGCTAATAATGCTTTACAACAAATATGCTTTGACCAAAATTATGCCAGAATGTGCCCGGTAATTCCTAAAAACCACATGTGGCATAATTTAAAGCAATAAAAAGAGGAAAAATTCAATTAATCCCCTATCTGCTTAATTATGAAGCGTTTTCTTATTGTAAAATTAACACTAACAAAGCATTGACTGCCATAATAACCGCTCGGAAATCAAATAAAACCGGCGTTTGTAACTGACAGGTTTCAAACTGTAGATACTTGATACAAACTGCCCATTATGTCTACAAAGAGTGGAAGGAA
This sequence comes from Pedobacter sp., assembly GCF_040513095.1. Classification (GTDB taxonomy): domain Bacteria; phylum Bacteroidota; class Bacteroidia; order Sphingobacteriales; family Sphingobacteriaceae; genus Pedobacter. Next base: position 11,053 of record NZ_JBEVDX010000038.1, read on the forward strand.
GTTATTTTTTACGCAGGCACCAGGTGGTCATGCAGCGAAGGTTCTGCACGTTGGTGGTCTTGATAGGTTCAAAAAGCTCGCCATTAAGTTCTTCAGTGTAACGTAACAGCGTTTCCTGGTTAACCAGATACCTGTTTGTGCCATCCGGCAACAGATAAACGTTATTGCCCAGGGGCTCTACCAATGCCTCAATTCCAATATCAGATGCCAGGCGGGCAAAGAAATAACCCCCTGGTTTAAGCGTCCGCCAAACGGAACGCAGCATGGCATCAAAGTGCGCATCGCTTTTGGCAAAGTGGAAAATGGCACTGCAGATGGAAAGATCGAAATAGTTATCCGGAAATGGCAGCTCCTCTGCTGTGGCCACTACAAAGTTATCAGCCGGCATGTCTGGTGCAAGCACAGCAGATAAACGCTTTGCATTTTCTATGGCTTCTGCCTGCGGGTCTATCCCATAAACTTCAAATCCGTTCTGCAGGAAATAGTGAATATTACGTGCGCCACCGATACCGACGTCGAGTATACGCTGACAGTCGTCGAAACGCCCCTTTAATAACTGGTCGAATAAATAAATATCAATATTCCCGTAAAGTTGCTGCAGGTTATTTTGCATGATGTTTTTTCCTGCAAATATAAGGGAATGAGCATTAAGGGAAATCCCCTTTAGAGGGGATTTTGCCCTTTTTCGTTTATACAAATTGCTTAGAATTCCTGCTCAGGTTGCTTTTTATCCACACAATACGAGGTCATTCTTTGCACTTTGCCATCTTTCAAATCATAGATATCACAATAGAACATATCCTGACGGTTACCTGTGCTTTCGTTAACACAATCTACCTCGCCATTGACCGCAACTGAATCGCCATCAATAATCATATGATCTTTAGTAGAAGAAAGCATCTTCATATCCGGGTGTGCCTTGAAAAACTCCTCAATATTATTTTTTCCGGACAGTGTCTCATGGCCGATGATAGTCCATTCGATATCATCCGACAGATGTTCAAGTATCGATTCTACATCATTGTTATCAAATGCCTCAATGAGTGAAAGGATAAATTCTTTTGTATTTACAACTGCTGTTTCCATAACGGTAAGTTTTGATTTGTTATTTAAAGATAAGCTTTAAAGCCTTCGGCAATGCTCCGTATATCAGCCATCTTGCAGGGGCAAATACGACAAAGACAAATTGTGATGAATTAAAAATTAGCGGCAGCAATCAATGGTCTGTAAATTGTTAGAGCTAGATCCCAAGACCAATCTATATGACGCATCAGGAAGAATCAACCGAAAATACCACAAGAAAGAATGAACAGCTGACTTTACTGTTCGCCCATTATGGCAGAGCGATATATGTTGCCCAGGTTTTAGAGCAGGAAACAATCAACATGGTTGCCATAGATGAAATTGTAACGACCAAACCGGAATCGGCAACCGAATATGATACCATCTGGGCAAAGTATGATATCAGCAAGAAGATGATGGGAATTATGACCAGTTTACTCCAGCAGGCCTATGACATTGATGAAATGGACATGGAAGAGCTGAAGCATCTTTTAGCGCTCAAAAATGATCTGGCAAATATATATTTCAGATTTAATGATCTGACCACTGCCACCGAAGAGGATGCGGACCGGATGATTGCTGATTTTGTGGATTTCAATCACCGCGTACAGGTAATCAATGACAAACTACGGGCTTACAGGGAAGCCTACAATAGTCAGAATGAAGTTACGGGAGAAAGTATTGCAGCGGCACATGCGGCCAGAAAAACAGAGGTACAAAGTGTGAATTAAAATTATTATTTTTGAGTAAAGCCTTTAACTATGAGCCACATTGATAAAAAAGACATTAAACAGGAAGTGTTCGACCTGTATGACGACTATGCACACAATCGCGTAAACCGCCGGTCATTTATGCAAAAACTATCAGCTTATGCTGTTGGCGGATTAACCGTCCCTGCACTGATGAGTTTCCTGATGCCCGATTACGAAGGGAACATCCAGGTGAAAGCTGACGACCCGCGTCTGAATTCAGGATACATTGAATATCCATCTCCAAAAGGCGGAGGCACTATTAAAGGACTGCTCTCCAAACCTAAGGATGCTAAAGGAAAACTTGGAGGCATCATTGTCGTACATGAGAACCGGGGTTTGAATCCTTATATCGAAGATGTAGGCAGAAGAGCAGCCCTGGCGGGTTTCATTTCACTGGCACCCGATGCACTATCCCCTCTTGGCGGTTACCCGGGCAATGATGAAGCGGGACGCGAACTGCAAAGCAAGAGGGACAAGGGACAAATGGAAGAAGATTTTATTGCGGCATTTGAGTACCTTAAAAGTCACAAGGACTGCAATGGTAAGGTTGGCGTTGTAGGTTTCTGTTTTGGCGGCGGTATAGCCAACATGATGGCTGTTCGTGTACCCGATCTTGCTGCAGCTGTCCCCTTTTATGGCAGCCAGCCTGCATTGACGGATGTGCCAAAGATCAAGGCGCCACTTATGCTGCATTACGCATCTCTCGATACAAGAATTACTGCCGGATGGCCCGCATATGAAGCGGCGCTGAAAGAGCATGGCAAAAAATACGAAGGCTTTGTTTATGAAAACGTCAACCATGGTTTCCATAATGATACTACGCCACGTTATGATAAGACGGCAGCCGACCTGGCCTGGAAACGCACAACTGATTTCTTTGGAGCACAATTGAAATAATATTTAGCACAGGATAATCAGTTGCTCCTGATTATCCTGTTTCCCTACTCTTTTACTGCCGCTTTGAGCTCCTTCTGTTTCACGATATTGAACTTATACAGATCGTCTGTAGGTACCAGTTTACGGGTACATTTGTCGATGTCCTTACCTTCCTCAGACCATAAATAAGGGCGGAAACTGTAAGACTTGCTGCCATCCAGATTGGCGATGAACTGATCCCAGCTGGCCCAGCGCAGACCTTTATAAAAGGCAGAAAGATCACTGTCGAAACAGAACAATATAAATTCGCCGTAACCGGCATTCAGGGGCTCCCAGTTGAGGCTGTTTGGTGCCAGGTAATAGATGTTTTTCAGATCAGAACCCAATGCGCCGTAGTTGATAGCAAAAAAGCCTCCGGCGGCGTCATCGGCAACCAGCAGGTAACCTGGTTTATCTCCGTATTCCTGGATGGTTTTACCCTTGTTCCATTCCGGCACATTCCGTTTGAGCCGTGTACTGCCCGAACCTAAAATTCGCAGCCATCCGTTATCCACCATGATCCCTCCGGTATTGTAAATGATAGATCCAAGCGTAGAATAAGTAGAAACCTGCATATTATATAGTGCGTCTTTGGCTTTTGCAGAATCAGGCGCCAGTACCTCTACCTTATTTTTAGCAGAGCCGATCCATTTCTGAACAAGAGGCCAGGCAGGATCTGTATTGTTGATCAGCTCCTCCAGGCTTTGCATTTTATTTTGCGCAAAAACGGCCGGAGAAAAAATGGTTAAACTGAATAAGATAAGCGTTCTGAAAATTTGTTTCATGTAGACAATATAAGCTGCAGTAAAGATAGAATGATAATTCTGATATTTCCATGATGGTGTCATAATAGGTTTTAACTATTCATCATAGATTTAATTGATTATGATTAACGCATTCAATATCCTAAATTTATAATGCTTTTAGCTTAGCTGACTTAAACAAAGCTTACAATATAAACTCATCAAATATGGAAAACGATTCAAATGACATCAGTAAGTGCCCATTTCATAATGGCAGCATGAAACATAATGTTGCAGGCGGTGGCACCCGCAATAACGACTGGTGGCCAAACCAGTTAAAGCTAAATATTTTGCGCCAGCACTCTCCCCTGTCTAACCCGCTGGGCGAAAATTTTAACTATGCTGAAGCTTTCAAAAGTCTTGACCTGGAAGCTGTGAAAGCTGATCTTCATGCGTTAATGACCGATTCACAGGATTGGTGGCCGGCAGATTTTGGCCATTACGGAGGGCTGTTCATCCGTATGGCATGGCACAGTGCAGGTACTTACCGTGTTGGAGACGGACGTGGTGGCGCAGGAGCAGGATTACAACGTTTTGCACCGCTCAACAGCTGGCCTGACAATGTGAGTCTGGATAAGGCACGCAGGCTAGTATGGCCCATTAAACAAAAATATGGCAACAAAATATCCTGGGCTGACCTGATCATCCTCACCGGAAATGTTGCCCTCGAATCCATGGGCTTTAAAACCTTCGGCTTTGCCGGCGGACGCGAAGATGCCTGGGAAGCGGATGAATCGGTATACTGGGGTGCTGAAACTACCTGGCTGGGAAATGATAAACGTTATGCAGATGGTACGCCTGGTGTAAAAGGTGATGGTGTCTTGGTTTCTGACGAAGACGCAGATGGCGACGAACACCAGTCACGCAATCTGGAAAAACCACTTGCAGCAGCGCACATGGGACTCATCTACGTTAACCCTGAAGGTCCGGACGGTAATCCTGATCCAGCGGGTTCTGCCAGAGATATCCGCGATACATTTGGACGCATGGCAATGAATGACGAAGAAACTGTTGCATTAATTGCAGGCGGGCATACATTTGGTAAAACACATGGTGCAGCACCTTCTGACAATGTGGGTAAAGAGCCCGAAGCCGCTGATGTAGAACAACAGGGTTTTGGCTGGAGTAACAGCTATGGTTCCGGTAAAGGCCCTGATACAATTACCAGCGGACTGGAAGTAACCTGGACTACTACGCCTACACAATGGAGCAATAACTATTTTGAAAACCTGTTTGCTTACGAATGGGAATTGTCTAAAAGTCCGGGTGGTGCTCACCAGTGGGTAGCAAAAGATGCAGAAGCAATCATTCCTGATGCTTATGACAGTGAAAAGAAACATTTGCCTACTATGCTGACGAGTGACATTGCTTTGAGGGTAGACCCGGTATATGAAAAAATATCACGGAATTTCCTTGAAAATCCGGATCAGTTTGCTGATGCTTTTGCACGTGCGTGGTATAAACTGACACACCGCGATATGGGGCCTGTTGCCCGTTATCTTGGTCCGGATGTTCCTGCTGAAGAACTGTTATGGCAGGATCCTATTCCTGCTGTTGACCATGCGCTGGTCCACGATGGTGATATCGCAGCATTGAAAGCAAAACTATTGGAATCAGGCTTAAGTGTTTCTGAACTTGTTTCTACGGCATGGGCTTCGGCTTCTACTTTCCGTGGTTCCGATAAGCGTGGTGGTGCCAATGGTGCGCGCATCCGCCTTGCCCCACAAAAATTCTGGCAGGTAAATAATCCACTGCAGTTACAAAAGGTACTGAAAGTCCTTGAAGGCATTCAGTCCGAATTTAATGCTGCACAAGCCGGTGGTAAGAAAGTTTCTCTGGCAGACCTGATCGTACTTGCCGGTTCGGCAGGTATAGAAAAAGCTGCTAAAGATGCAGGTCGTGAAGTTACAGTTCCTTTCACACCGGGACGTATGGATGCTTCGCAGGAACAAACTGATGAAGAATCATTCAGTTTCCTGGAGCCCGCAGCAGATGGTTTCCGCAACTACCGCAATACGAAAATGAAGGTTTCTACCGAGGAGCTTTTAGTTGACAAGGCCCATTTGCTGACACTGACAGCACCACAGCTGACTGTGTTATTTGGTGGACTGAAGGTCTTAAACATCAATACTGATGGCTCGAACAATGGGGTTTTCACTGCTCAGCCAGGTTTGCTGACCAACGATTTCTTTGTGAACCTGCTTGATATGCATACGAAATGGCAGGCAGCATCCGAAGATAAGGAAGTTTATCTGGGAACGGACCGCGCTACAGGAGACATCAAGTGGACAGGCACACGTGCAGACCTGCTTTTTGGCTCTAATTCTGAACTGAGAGCTGTGGCTGAGGTTTATGGAAGCGCAGATGGTCAGGATAAGTTTGTAAAGGACTTTGTGGCTGCCTGGGTGAAAGTAATGAACCTTGACAGGTTCGATTTGAAAAATTAAATTAATGCCTGGTTTTTAGGGCATACTATCAAAGGCACCTTAACGGGTGCCTTTTTTGTTGATGAAATTATCGCTAGCTTGCCTGTAATGTATCACCAGGAATTTGAACCTAACGAAGCGCTGCAGGATACCATCAAATGCTTTTGGTATAATAAAATGGATTACGGAGAACTGCAGTCCGGTTATGAAGTCCTGCCCGACGGATATGCTGAGATTATTTTTCATTTCGGAAGCAGCTGCAATATTTCTGTTGATGGAATTTTTCAGGCATTACCGTCACCCTTTCTTGTGGGACTGCTCAATCAGCCGGTCAATTTCTATGCAGAAGGCCATTTTGAAATCATTGCGGTAAGGTGCTTTCCCTGGACAGTATTTGATTTGCTTGGACTACCCTCTGGGAAAGACGGGCTGCGAACGCTTGAACACCCTGTCGCTGAGCTTCAGTCTAACCTGAGTAAATATATCCATGCTGGTGAAATAGATGAAGCTGTGAATCAGGTAGAGCAGTATTTTATGAACGCACGATCGCATGTTGCTGCCAGTAGCATGTTATCCAAAGCAGGAATTGCGATGAGGAAAGCAAAAGGTATTATGCCGGTGAGCGATATTGCCGCAGCCGCTCATACTACAGTACGTACCCTGGAAAGGAACTTTAAGCATTCTTCTGGTTATACTGTAAAAGACGTATCCGGACTGATGCGCTTTGAGCAGGTAAGGAACCAACTGTGGCATTATCCAAATACCAGCATCAGCAGTTTGTCCTTTGAGCTGGGCTATACAGATCAATCCCATCTGAGCCGGGAGTTCAAACGCTACAGCGGTACTACTCCGGCAACATTTGCCAGAAAAGCAAAACAGAGGCAGCAAGCTGTAAGCGGCAACTTTGTCGCTTTTATACAAGTTTAACACAGAGGCATTTCAGAATTTTGTGTTTCAATCATTCTATATGAAAGCAACAGCTGAGCAATCCTCACAATACGATGTTATTATTTCTGGCGCAGGGCCCGTTGGCCTGTTCCTGGCCTGCGAACTGGCACTGGCCGGATGTTCAGTGCTCATACTGGAAAAGGCAGAAAATCCGGATTCCGCATTAAAGCAACTGCCTTTTGGGATAAGGGGGCTCTCCACTCCCAGTATCGAAGCTCTTGACCGCCGGGGGTTACTCCAGGAACTTGAGTTACATAAACGCATGAAAAATCCACATAGTGTTTCTACCAATGGTGGCAAACGCCAGGTAGGACACTTTGCCGGTATCCCGCTTTACGAAGATGATATTAATGCCTCGCAATGGAAGTATCGCCTGCCTGATTCCAGCCCTACCAGTCTGATATCTGAAATGCAGGAACTTGAAACTGTGTTGAGCAGCCGTGCAGCAACTCTGGGTGTCACTATCAAACGCGGGTTTGCAATTACTGATTTCCATCAGGATCTGGATGGGCTTACTGTTTATTCAGAAGACCGGTGTTTCGCAGGTAAATGGCTTGTTGGCTGTGATGGAAGCCGGAGCATTGTCCGCAAAGCCGGCGGTTTTATATTCGCTGGTACGGAACCTGAATTTACAGGCTACACGGCCAGGGTAGAAATTGCCGACCCGGAGAAACTCGGTGCGGGCAGAATTGTAACTTCAACAGGAATGTATATGCAATCGCAGCCAGGATACATTATCATACAGGATTTTGATGACGGGGTATTCCACAGTTCAGGACATACAGTTACGCTGGATCATATTCAGGAGGTGTTGCGCCGCGTCTCGAAAACTGATGTTACCATTGATGCTTTGCATATTGCAACAACCTGGACAGACCGGGCAAGGCAGGCTACCACCTACCGTGACGGTCGGGTGCTCCTGGCTGGTGATGCCGCTCATATTCACGCTCCGTTGGGAGGACAAGGGCTCAATCTGGGACTTGGCGATGCAATGAACCTGGGCTGGAAGCTCGCAGCAACTGTGCTGGGAAAAGCTCCGGAAGGTTTGCTGGATAGTTACTATACAGAACGGCACCCTGTTGGCGCTCAGGTTCTGGACTGGTCGCGCGCCCAGGTTACAATCATGAAACCCGACCCGCATGCCCGTGCATTAAATGCGATTATCCGCGATCTCATGAATACAGGCGATGGAGCTACTTACATTGCTGGAAGAATATGGGGCATTTTTACAAATTATCATCTTGATGGCGACCACCCGTTGACAGGCTACAGTGTTCCTGACTTTGAGTTCGAAGATGGTACAAGGATTAGCATGTTAATGCATGGTGCTGAGGGACTGCTGCTTGATTTTAATGCTAATCCTTTACTGGAAGCCATGGCGAATGACTACACGGTCAGGTATATTTCTGGCCGGGCTACAGAACAATTGGGATTAAGCGCTGTACTTGTACGTCCGGATGGGTTTATCGCCTGGGCTTGTGACCAGGATACCGACCTTGCTGAAGCAAGGCGCTGTGCGTCAAGGTGGTTTACCATCGACTAGAGCCTTGCCTCTTTATTCGTGTATTGTTTAATTCAATCGTGTTCAAACATTTGTGAAAATTCTGAGTTGTATGATGAATTACACCTTAAATTCAGACCAATTGACTGCTGAGCAACCGAATAGACCTACTAAAGGCTTTAATGTCTTAAAATTAATGTTAATCCTTGGCCTGGGTGTGCTGCTGGCCGGAGAGGCCTATTTTGGCTACAGATTGTATATGCTTTCGCATCACCAAAAAGAAATCAAGGAGGATTATTCTGAGACCAATAACATCATGCACGGGCTGTTCTCGGCAGATCAGTGGCAGGATGAGGTAACAGGAATCATCAAACATCAGGTGAGGAATTTTTCCATGACTAAAAAGCAGAAGCGAGAACTTCAGCTGGAAGTGGAGGAAGTTATTATGGCTGTGATCAATAAAGCAGAGGCACTTGTGGACAAACCAACAAAGACCTTTAGCGGAAAACTGAAAAAGTTTGCCATTAAAACTTTTGTGAATACGGATAAGATCAAAGCTCAGGTACCGGGTTTCGCCCGGACAGTTATTGCCAAGGCAGATAACCCGGCGAATAAAAAGAAGGCTAGTTCAATGGCCCTTGGCAAGTTTGAAGAAGTTAAGAAGACCGGATATATTGACAGCACCACCAAGGTTAATGAGGCACTGAATAACCGCATGTACCGGAAATATCATGTTTCCAGCAGGGATGCATTTAATCAGAAAGTTGTCTCCTCGCTTGCCCAAATCAAAACCGTGACTTACAATTATTGCTTTGGGATGCTTGCCTGTATAGCTATTGTGTTGTCCCTCTGGTGGATTTTCCGTAAGAGGACAGACCTGCACGCTACACTTTTCGTAATGTCACTGCTGTTTGCATTTATCCTGCTTGCAGTTGGTCTGACAGCCTCTATGATCGAAGTTGACGCGCGGATACGTTCGCTCGACTTTGTATTACTGGGAGAGCATGTTGTCTTTAAAAACCAGGTTCTATTCTTTCAGAGTAAAAGTATACTGGATGTAGTTCACATTTTAATGAGCCAGTCAGGAATGGACTCTGTACTTGTTGGTGCGCTTATCCTCATGTTCAGTATCCTTTTCCCTATCATGAAACTGAGCAGCACGGGTATACACCTGCTGGGCAAAAAAAGTATTGCCGAGAATAAATTCATCAAATACTTTGCATTCCAGTCTGGTAAGTGGAGTATGGCCGACGTGATCGTTATAGCTATTATGATGACCTATATCGGCTTAAATGGTTTACTGGAGACTCAGCTCGCGGGACTGAACGTGAAAAGTGATTTCCTGACTATTATCACGACAAATAACACTGCTTTACAGCCGGGATTTATCATATTCATCAGCTTTGTATTATACGGACTTATCCTGTCAACCATCCTGAAGTATATTACTCCCTACGATACACATTAACTATTCACCCGCATACTATCATTTAATACATCAATACATTGACAACTGAGCAAACACATACAACGGCCGGCAAATTTGGATTGTCCAACATCTTACTCATTCTTGGGTTAAGTGCACTTCTTTGCGGGGAGGCTTATTTGGGTTATCGCCTGGATATACTTTCCAGTGAGCAAACCCAGATCAAAGAAGATTACAGTATGTCCAATAATATCACTTTCGGGTTGTTTTCTCTTGACCAGTGGCGTGAAAGGATCAGTAACGTAGTAGATCGTCAGGTTACAACATATAAGGTGAGCCCGGCACAGAAGAAAGCCATGCAGAAGCAGGTTGAAGCGCAGCTGAGCGGAATGATCAACAGTGTTGTAAAAGAAATCACTAAACCACAGGAATCTGTAGGTGGTAAATTAAAAAAGTTTGCGTTTAAGCAGTTTGTAGATCCAAAGGATCTGCAGGCACAGGTACCCTCATTTTCCAGAACTATTGTTAATAAAGTGACCAGTCCGAAGAGTGTAAACAGGTTGAAGAACATTGCAAGCAGTAAAATAGATCAGCTTGAGGACGCCACTTATGACAGCACCAGTGTAGCCTATAATCAGGTCACGAAGAATCTGTTCCGCAAGTATAAAGTCACTAATGCAGCTGATTTTAACAGAGAGATTACCTCCCACCTGGATGCTATTCACAAGGTCACCTATAATTATGCCTACGGCATGCTGGGCTGCGTTCTGCTGGTTGTGATTCTATGGTGGTTTTTAAGGAACAAGCGCGAACTGCAGAACACGCTCTTTATTATGTCACTGTTCTTTGCTTTTATCCTGCTGGCCGTTGGTATGACATCAGCCATCATTGATGTTGATGCCCGGATCCAGACGCTTGATTTTATGATGATGGGCAAGAAGGTATCATTTGAAAACCAGGTGTTATTTTTCCAGAGCAAAAGTATCATGGGAATTGTTCACACTTTAATTGAACAGCCAAAACCTGATGCGGTTCTGGTAGGGATACTTATTTTGTTGTTCGTGATCATACTTCCCCTGTTGAGAATGATTGCCAAAGGAATCGTTATACTGGGCAGTGAAAAGCTGGCTCAGAACAAGGTGGTAAAGTACCTGACTTTTGAATTGGGTAAATGGGATATGGCAGATGTGATGGTTGTTGGGGTAGCGATGACTTATATTGGTTTGAATGGTATCCTGAAAAGTCAGCTTTCCAATCTGAATATCAGTAACGAATTCCTGAAAACTACGACAGTTAATTATACATCTTTGCAGCCCGGGTTTATAATCTTCGTAGGGTATGTGGTTTTTGAACGGGTTTTGACTTATTGGTTAAACCGGATTAAAGCGGATGATCCTGTAGTAAGTTAGTTTGAATAAGCCACAGAAAAATGAAGTTTTAAGTGCTGTAGAAATCGCTGAAAAATTGTGGTTAGAATTTATTGGGCAGGTGGGAAATGGTTATTGATAGTCAAAACTTAATTACTACCTCAAAGAAAAAGGGGCTCCATCTAGTGAAGCCCCTTCCCGTGGAGCCGAAGGGGTTCGAACCCTTGTCCAGTTGTGTGGCAAATTATGCCTTCTACATGCTTATTTTCCACTTTATTTTCGGGATCAGACGGGCCGGAAACCTACCTTGCCTTTCTCCTTAGGTACTTTATCTCGCAACTGTACCGTACCTTACAATTGCCAGCGTCATTTATTTCGATGCCCTTGATTCTGGCCTAAAAACGCGGCAACCAGAAGGACAAAAGCTATTTAATTCTAAATTAAGCAGCTAAGGCGTAGTTATTTTCGCCAATCAAAGTGTGAACGTTCAATTTAAAGTGCTCTCCGTACAACGCACTGCATGCTAACATACGTACCTCCGCCCTGTCAAATCCAAAACGGCCCCGTTGTTATTGCAAAAGTACTAAAATTATGCCACAGTTCTACCAGGGTATTGCTGCAAGGCAACCTCTAAGCAATCCATTGCCTTGTTAAGGTCCTCAGTATTTAATACATAGGCCATTCTAACCTCATTTTTTCCTGACCCTGGAGAAGAATAAAAACCTGTTGCAGGCGCCATCATGACAGTTGCGCCATCTAGATCAAAACTTTCTAGCATCCACTGACAGAATTTGTCGGCATCATCTATAGGTAGTTTTGCAACAACATAAAAAGCACCGCCAGGGTTAGGACAAAAAACCCCCGGCATTTCATTGAGTCTTTTAACTAATGTATTTCGACGGAGCGTATACTCTTTATTGACTGCCTCAAAATAACTATCCGGCGTGTCAATCGCGGCCGTGGCAGCGATCTGCTCAACCATTCCGGGACTTAATCTTGCTTGTGCGAACTTCAAAGCAGCTTGTATCACAGCCTTATTTTTGGT
>NZ_JBEVDX010000039.1:0-32013 GCF_040513095.1 Pedobacter sp.
GAACCTGAATTTGTATTTTATCTGTCAGGCGTAGATGTATTGTCTACCGATAAGCTGGGTAAACTTGCTTTAACAAAAGCTGGCTGCAGGGAACGGGACAGGATGGTGTTCCAGTTTTGTAAAGACCATCATCTGCCTGTGCAGGTAAGTATGGGCGGCGGGTATTCTCCTGAGATCCGTGACATTGTGGATGCACACTGCAATACCTACAAAGCGGGTATTGATCTGCTTGGGGACTAAGCCGGGTACTAGTTTTACACATTTATTCCTTATCCAGATTATTTTGATGAGATTTATCGGTTCCAAATGAAGGATTGCTGATGAAGATTGTAATTGCAGAAAAACCATCTGTTGCCCGGGAGCTTGCAAAAGTTTTTGGTGCAACAGCCAAGAAAGACGGATACATTGAAGGTAAAGGATATTCTTTTACCTGGGCATTCGGACATCTGCTGCAACTGGCACCTCCACAGGAATACGGCTTTATCGGCTGGAGAAGACAACACCTGCCAATGCTGCCCGCAAAGTTCAAACTGGCTATCAGGAAGATCAAAACCAAAGACGGCTTTGTGGAAGATCCCGGAGTAAGGAAACAGCTGGACATCATTAAAAAGCTATTTGACGAATCTACTGAGATCATTGTGGCAACGGATGCCGGGAGGGAAGGTGAACTCATTTTTCGCTATATCTATTACTTTCTGAAATGTAAAAAGCCCTTTAAGCGGCTCTGGATCTCCTCACAAACTGACGAGGCGATCAAGGAAGGTTTCAGAAACCTGAAACCCGGTACGGATTATGATACCTTGTTTAATTCTGCCCATTGCAGATCGGAGTCTGACTGGCTGGTTGGCATGAATGCTACACAGGCATTGAGTATCTCTGCAGGCTCTCGCTCTGTCTTATCCCTGGGCAGGGTACAGACGCCTACGCTTGCCATGATCTGCTCAAGATATCTTGAAATTAAGAATTTTGTACCCCAGTTGTATTATCAGCTGGGTATTCAGCTGGATAAAGACGGACAGTTGTTTAAGGCAGTGTCTGTGGCGAATTTCAATGTGAAAGAGGAAGCTCAGGCCTTATACGATAAAATTGAAGATGTTCCATCGGGTTTTCCCAATGGAGGAAGGATCCTGGATGTGGAAGCTAAACCGCGAAAGGAACCGCCACCGCTGCTGCACGACCTGAGCAGTTTACAGCAGGAAGCGAATAAACGTAAGGGGTACACGGCTGATCAGACACTGAACCTCTTACAGAATCTGTATGAGAGCAAGCTGGTTTCGTATCCCCGTACAGGCAGCAGGTATATTGGCGATGATGTATTTGCTGGTATTCCTCATCTGATCGGACAGCTGACCACTCATTCTTATTTCGGGAAGTCGGCCGAGTTCCTGCAGACAGTTCCATTGAATAAAAGAAGTGTGAATGCAAAAAAGGTGACAGATCACCATGCTATTCTTCCTACCGGAGTTGCTCCTCAGGGATTAAGCGCCGACAGACAGGCCATCTATAACATGGTAGTTGCACGGATGCTGGAAGCCTTCCATCAGGAATGTGTAAAGGAAGTGACTAAAATCACGATAGAATCCGGATCGTTATTTATCGCCAATGGTACAGTCATCCGCTCTGCGGGCTGGCGCTCTGTGCTCAATGATAAAGATGAAGAGAAAAAAGATGAGGACAATCCTTCACTGCCAAAAGTGAAAAAAGGTGAGGAACTTCCTATCGTAGAAAAGGTCTTCCTTGAAAAACAGACCAAACCGAAAGCACTCTACAACGAAGCTTCATTGTTAAAAGCACTGGAAACTTCAGGTAAAGAAATAGAAGATGAAGAACTTCGCTATGCAATGAAAGACAGTGGTTTAGGTACGCCTGCTACACGCGCTTCCATTATTGAGACCCTGATCACCCGTGAGTACATCCAAAGGGAAAAAAGGAATCTGGTGCCCACACACAAAGGCCTGGCGGTTTACGATGTAGTCAAAGATCAGAAGATCGCGCAGGCAGAACTCACTGGTTCATGGGAAAAGCGTTTGGAAGAAATCCGCTCCGGCGCTTCTGTTACGGACTTTAAAGCGGAGATTTCTGAGTATACCCGATCAATCACCAATGAACTGCTGGCAGCCGGAGCAGGTCTTGCTGCACAACTGGAACCTAAAAAAGCGGACACCGCTGCTGTGTAACGGTTTTATTTCACAATATCTTCCTGACTGATACGTTTTAAGCGGATTCCACATTGCTGCTGCATGAACTGGATATAAAGGATAAGTTAACTTTTCTGTATAATATACATACTGTCTTAATTTTTTGTATTTTGTATACGCTAAAAAACTAAATTAATGAACCAGTATAAACACTATTCGTTTGATCTGTGGCTCACGCTGATCAGATCTAATCCTGATTTCAAACAGGAGAGGGCGAAAATCTTTCATGCACGGTATAACCCCCTGAATAAATCTTTTGCTGAAGTTGTTACAATTTTCAGAAATGTAGATCTAATGTGCAACAGTATCAATGAAAGGACCGGTAAGAATATCGACGCTGACGAGATGTACCTGATGGTCATCAGTAACATGAACGATTACGATCCCGGCTTTGCTGCTGTGGATACCGAAGAACTATACCGCGAAATGGAACGATTACTATTCAATTACATGCCCCATGTTTATTGCGGAAATACGGCAGGAATACTGAATAAGCTGAAGGAAGGCGATTCAACGGTTAGTTTGCTGAGCAATACAGGTTTTATCCGCGGAGCAACACTGAGAAAGGTTTTGAAGGCCCTGGAGATTGAACAGTACATGGATTTCCAGCTTTATTCTGACGAGGTGCGCTTGTCTAAACCCAACAAAGCTTTTTTCCAGCTTATGCTTGGTCAGGTGAACAGGCGGTACAATGGCAGGATCGGGCCTCACGAAATAGTCCATATCGGCGATAATCCAGTCGCGGATATTTATGGTGCAAATCAACTGGGCATAAAGAGTGTGCTCATCAATTCAAATCAGCAAACCATAACCTGTTTACAATGAATTTAACCAAATCATATGCTTTACATCAGATTCATCATACGGAAGTATTTGGATTTGATCCCAACGCTTATTCAAGATTTAAATTTGGAGATGACCTGGTTGCAAAGGAATTTGGGGAACAGCTGGCGGAAGGATTTATTACCGGCTACCTCAAAGATAATTATATAGAAAATCAAATTGTGGTGATCTCCAGCCCTTATTCATTTATTCCTACGGCTACCTTTGCCATGAAAAACTATTTTGTGCATCAGCTGAACCGATGGCTGGCTGATCAGGGTGCTTTGGTGGTGCAGGAGGCAAAGGTTCACCGTACTATTACTTATAAGGAGGATTATGGGGCACTCAGTGCAGAAGAAAGGATGAACCTGATTGGAAACGACTCCTTTCATATTGACAAACATTTTCTGGATCATAAGACGCTTTTATTTCTGGACGATATCAGGATCACCGGGAGCCATGAACGCATGATCCTCAAAATGGTGGATGAGTATCAGATGAAGAATGATATCCATTTACTATATTTTGCTGAACTGGCAAATAAAGATATTCATCCCAACGTAGAAAATTTGCTTAACTATCACCATGTAAAATCTATATTTGATCTGGAAGGAATTGTTAAAAGCGGTTCTTTCTGTTTCAATACCAGGATTGTGAAATATATACTGAACAGCGATTTTAACAGTTTTTCAATATTTATTGCCAGCCAGACTGAGGGATTTATCAATATGTTGTATAATTTGGCGTTAGGAAACGGGTATCATACAATTGATGCCTATGCAGTGAACCTCAATTACATTAAAAATAAGATTGATACTAAAAATTATAAATTAATATAAAATGGCTATAAACTTGCAAAAGGGGCAGCGCGAAAATCTGGATGCTCCTAAATTTACTATAGGTCTGGGATGGGATACAAACAGTTCATCTACAGGCACTGATTTTGACCTTGATGCTTCCCTGTTTTTATTAGGTGATAACAAAAAGATAATATCTGATGAACATTTTGTGTTCTATAATAACCTGATCTCTCCGGATGGTGCCGTAGAACATACCGGCGATAACCTTACTGGTGATGGCGACGGGGATGATGAACAGGTAAAAGTAGACCTGTCAAAAATTGACCCCAAGGTTGCTGAGATCTGTATCGTGGTTACTATCCATGAAGCTGAGTCGCGCAGACAAAACTTCGGGCAGGTAAGAAATTCGTTTATCCGGATTTTTGATGCTGTAACCAACCAGGAAATTCTCAAATACGAACTTGAAGAGGATTTTTCTATCGAAACCGCAGTAGAGTTTGGCAGGATTTACAAACGTGAGGGAAAATGGAAATTTGAAGCTGTAGGCGTTGGAATGAAAGGTGGCCTTCAGGATTATTTAAACAAATATCAATAGATAATTATGGCAATTAATCTTCAAAAAGGACAGCGTATTAGTCTGGAAAAGACCAATGGTACAAAATTACAGCAGGTATGTGTAGGGATCAACTGGGGAGCGATTGAAAAGAAAGGCCTGTTTGGCTTTGGCTCTTCCAAAGTTGCTGTTGACCTTGACGCGAGCTGCGCGGTATACAATGATAATAAGCAGCTGCTTGAAGTCGTTTACTTTGGTAACCTGGCTTCAAAAGACGGATCTGTCAGACACAGTGGTGATGACCGCACGGGTGATACCGGTGGAGATGACGGTCTGGACAACGAGGTAATCACGGTGGACTTATCCAGATTACCTGCTAACGCCGGATATGTAGCTTTTGTGCTGAACAGTTTTCAGGGACAGGATTTCGCTTCAATACCATTTGCATCGATCAGGATCTATGAGGGGTCAGCAACCCGTGTAAATGAAGTTTTTGCAACCTATGATATTGCACATGGTGCAGGATTTGCAGGTCATGTGTCAATGGTGCTGGGTGTTTTTTATAAAAAGAACGGCGACTGGAAGTTTAATGCGATCGGTGAGCCTACCAAAGACAGAAAGCTGGAACAAACTGTACAAACAGTTACGCAACGTTATTTGTAATCAAGTATTTTATCAGCTGATGCCAAATCATCTGGCATCAGCTTTATGCTCAATCATAAAATTATGGAAACAAACGCTCTGGAGCCATCCAACAACGTACCCGAAAATAGTATACCCGCAAAGCTGGATAAGGAAGGGAATGTTGATCTGACCAGTCTCTCTCCGCAGGAGATATCAAAATATACTGATCTCAATAAATCTCTTCAGCCCTCTGATGTGAATTCCATCCTCAATTACGGGGCAGATGCGCAGAACTCTATGGAGAAATACAGCAACGAGTTTCTCGCTTCTGTACGTACGTATAACAGCGGCGATGTGGGAGTCCTGATCAATGAGTTGCTGACGGAACTGAATTATATTGATGTATCTGAACTGGAGCAAAGTGGATTTAAATCGTTTATCTCTAAGATCCCTTTCCTGAAAAACCTGGTAGTGGATGTAAAGAAGCTGTTCCAGAAGTACGATGTGGTGGTTAACAATATTGATAAGATCACCAATAAGATCAAAGCCGGACGATTGAATTCGTTAAAGGACAATAGTTCTTTACAGACGATGTTCGAAAGTAATGTGAACTACATCCACCAGATGGAAGAACTGATCATATCCGGGCAGCTGAAATACAATGAACTCAGTGTGAAACTTGCTGAAATGGAAGGCAGGCCGGCAGATTTTGAGGATTATGAGATTGCCGACCTGCGCGATTTTGTGAGCAGGCTGGATAAAAGGCTGGCCGATATGAAGATCGTCCGTTTTATCATGATGCAGTCGCTTGCGCAAATCCGCCTGGTACAGAATAACAATACCTCCATAGCTGAGAAAGCACAGTCAATTATTTCCACCACTATACCCGTATGGAAAAACCAGCTGACTATCGCAGTGGCGCTGCAGCGCCAGAAAGCCAATGTGGAAATGCAGAAAAAGGTATCCGACACCACAAACACGATCCTGCAGAAAAATGCGGATATGCTGAAACAAAACAGTATCGATGTGGCTAAGGAGAATGAGAAAACTGTCGTATCTTTGGAAACACTTAAAATGACAACAGCTTCACTGATTTCTACCCTGGATGAAGTAAAGAAAATTCATGAAGAAGGGGAGAAAAGCAGAAGGGTCTTGGATACTGAATTGAAAAACCTGGAAACTGAACTCAAGAAAAACGTTACGCAGGTTAAATAGTAAAGAATGGATGAACATGCTGCAAGTATTTTAAAGGAGTCTGATCAGATGATCAGCCGCCTGCAGCTCCTGTCAGTATATTTTCAGGAGGAGGTAGTCTATAAAATATTCCTGCGCAGCCAGGTTATCCATCAGTTATTTGCTGATAACCCTGATCTCTCTATTGATAAGCTTGAATTGTTTCACCTGCAGTTTACCGCCAGTGTGGTTGAACTGCTGAAAAAGATCAAGAAAAACAATGAGAAAAATGTAACCCTGATTGATGACGAGATCCGGCTCAACCGTGAGGTGATTGAAAAGCTGAATGAAACCCTCGTGAATGAACACAGCTTCATTGCAGGTAAACAGCGTCAGTCATTAAAGATCAACAATTCGCTAAGAAACCTTTATGAAGTGCTGTCTGATCTGACTACAGATTTCCCGTTTGTACGAAATATTACGCAGTTCAGCGCGCGTTTCGCAAAGGATTTTTATTACACAATTACTTCAGATCAGCTTGCGCAGCTGGTTGATTATGATGCTGCTAAGGTCTACGCGAATCAATATGCTACTATTGAGCGCAAGCTGATGGGCTTGCTTTGTAAGCACGACTTTAAAACGGATTTTCTTTACGGACTAAAGTCTGGAACACTGATTATTGAGGTTTACAAATTTTCAGAAACAGATCAGTACTTTCTGTTTTATCCTTCCAGAAACCTCTTTCTGTTTTACCGTCCTGAGGAAATGCCGGACACTGATTTTTCTGTTGCCCCCTCCGAAAAAGCAAAGCTGATACAGGAACTCGCTTATAAAAACGACAAACTGCAAAGTAATGCTGCAGCTGTAAAGTCCTATATTCCGGCCGAAATTATCAGGCTGCTCGAGGAAAACTATCTGAAGATCTCAGATATCCATTTTCTCAACAATCTTAATAATTTTGATGTTCAGGCCAATATTTTAAAAACTATGCTGAACACAGATATGCTTTAACCTGCATACCTGTGTTTAGCATTTTAATTTTTTCTGACTTTCTCAACTAGCAGATTGAGCAGTGCTGAAGATATTTTTCCAGCTTTGCCATCGCCAACCGGCCTGCCATCAATCTGAAGTACAGGCAGGATATGTTTTGTAGTACTGGTAATAAATGCCTCTGCAGCATGATCCAGTTCCTGAAGGCTAAAATCCCTTTCAACAATTTTATAAGGATGATTTTCAAGAGATAACAGGTTCTTCCTTATGACACCCGGGAGTACGCTACTTTTTGCTGTAATCACCTCCTGTGCTTCATTTACCATCCAGAAGTTTGCCCTTGGAACTTCTTTAACCTGTCCGTCATTATGGTAAAGAACGTCATCAGCGTTATTTTCCCTGATAAAAGGTTGCAGCCAGATAGCCATGGAGTAATCTATAGTCTTCATCCCGGATAACTGGCGCTGGTAATCATAAGTCACCACTTTAATTCCGCTGGTATTCAGATCCAGGTTCATCAGGAAATGCTGCTGGGTAATGATCAGGTTGTGTGTTTCGGGAAGCTGGTACCCATCAGCTGAATATCCGCCGGTTAAGGTCATTCTGATCCCTGAATCCGGCAGGTCGTTTTTCTCCATCAGTTCGGCAATGATTGCTTTCAGTTCTGCCGGGGTATAAGGAATCGTCAGGTGCATTTTCCTGGCAGAAGTGTAAAACCTGTCAAGGTGGTCCTGCAAAAAGATGGGTTTTCCTCCAATCGTTTTAAAGAAGTCGAATATTCCATACCCACGCTGAATGGCGAGATCTGTAATCAGCACGGAAGCTTTTTCCGCGGCTATAAAAGTATCATTGATGTAAACGTATTGCGCTGTCATTCATTACAGGTTTAAGAATTGCAATAATAAATAAAATTCTGCGCGCTCTATATACCGCAATACCTATATTCGTTGCCTTAGCGTATTATTTATATTTAACGTGTATCATGTATATCTGTTTGGCCATTATATTCATATCTGCAGTCATCATTTTATTATTGCTCAATATCCCTGCATTCGGCCGGCTTCCACGCGGTGCCAGGCTTGAACGGATTAAGCAGCTTCCCATTTACCATGACGGAGCGATCAAAAATGTAGTTTATACACCCGACTTACCGGAAGGCGTTTCTTACTGGGATGTGATGAAGCTGATGATTAAGGGCAACCCCGATAAAAGACCACCGGCAACGCTTCCTTTTGTACAGCCAGAGCTGCATTCAACGGAAGGGACCAGGCTTAGCTGGTTCGGTCATTCTTCTTATCTTTTGCAGAGCGGCAAACTCAAAATACTGGTAGATCCTGTCTTCAGCAGGAGTACCTCACCATTTTCTTTTATCGGCAATAGAAGCTACGAAGGCACTGACTTTATCCATGCGGAGGATTTTGACCGGCTGGATATTGTACTGATTACACATGATCATTACGATCACCTGGATATGGACACCATATTTAAACTGAAAGAAAAAACAGGGCACTTTCTTACCTCACTTGGCGTTGGTGCACATCTGGAGAAATGGGGAGTGCCTCCGGAAAAGATAACTGAGCTTGCCTGGTCAGAAAGCGCGAATATCCTGGGAATTGATTTTACAGCTGCACCGGCAAGACATTTTAGCGGCAGGAAATTCAAAAGGGGACAAACGCTCTGGTCTGGTTTTATCATTAAAACTCCTTTACATAAAATCTTTGCAGGGGGGGATTCCGGATATGAAGAGCATTTCAAAGCGATAGGAGATCAATACGGTCCCTTCGATCTGGCCATACTGGAATGTGGTCAGTATAATGCATACTGGCCTTATATACACATGTTCCCTGAGCAGGTAGTGCAGGCGGCAAAAGATCTGAGGGCAGAAATTTTATTGCCTGTGCACTGGGCCAAGTTTTCGCTTGCCATGCACGATTGGGATGATTCTATCCTGAGGGTAGTAAAAAGTGCAGAAGATCAGCAGCAAAAGATTACTACACCCTTATTGGGCGAAACATTTATTTTGGGCGGAGAGTATCCGGACAGCAAATGGTGGCTAAATGTTGCTGCCGCTAAACAATAATTTTCTGGCAGTGTTATATCTTAAATTATAAATGTATGAAAACGGACCTGATAGAAATATTTCAAACCATAAGGGCGGCATTGCAGCCTTACGCTGCTTTGGGCTTTAACAATAGAACAAACAGCGAAAAAAAATACGATTTGTGGTCTGAAAAGAATCTTGAAATTGACGGGGAGAAGCGTACTGAAACTTTCTTTGTTTCACTTGATATCCGGGCTGATCATGTGGCCCTGGAGCTTTTACCGGAAGGACTTTCGCAGCATGAACGGACAATGGTAATCAAAGAACTGGATGATCTTACCCTGCACATCATTGAGGATAAAGTGGCCGCCGGTTATAAAATATTTAAAGAGCAGGAGTGGGTATAAAAATTGCCGCCTGGCAGGAAAATTTAGTAGCAAGCTTAGGGGAGAAAGGAGTTGTGGCTGAACTGCAAGCTGAAGGTTCTGCACTGTTGCTGAAATTTAAGGATTCCGGTCAGCTGGTGCTGAACTTACTAACGCTGGACTGTTCATTTCATGCGCAGGAGCTGCTTACTCTTCAGTCTCTCTATAGTGACAGAGGGATTCTCCTGGTACAGTTATGGGAAGACATCTGGCTGACAAGGCCTTTGCAGGTACTAAGCAGAATCTGTTCACTGTTGGGAAAGAACAAGACGGTTCACGGAAGGAAAACAAAGGTCATCGCAGTAAGCCAGCCACAGGCCGACGAATTTTTTGTGCGTTATCATTTGCAGGCATCAGCCAGTGCCAGATACAAATACGCTTTAACATTAGATAATGAGATTGTCGCTATGGCTTCATTCAGCGGCAAAAGGAATATGACAAGGAGGGCGCAGGAAGGTTACACTTCTGTGGAGCTGATCAGGTTTGCTACTGCAGATGGCATCACTGTCCAGGGCGGACTGAGTAAACTGATTGGGCATCTTGTTCAAACAATTCGCCCAAATGATGTGATGACCTATACTGATATGGACTGGTCACAGGGCAAAGGATATATCAAACTCGGGTTTGAACTTGTTGCTACTTCAGCACCCGCTGAAATATGGCTCAATAGAACTGATATGACCCGCTATTTTCCTCACCGCCTGCCTGAGAAAGTAAAATCCGGACTTACCGGTCTGAGCGCAGCAGAAACTGAAGATTTTCTGTTATCAATGAATTATATTCGCATTTACAATTCAGGTAATCTAAAACATATACTGCAGATTTTATAAATGAATCCTTTACTGATTATTCTTGGCCCAACGGCTTCCGGTAAAACCAGGCTTGCGGTAGCTGTTGCTGCAGCAATAGATGCTGAGATTATCAGTGCTGACAGCAGGCAGGTTTTCAGGGGAATGGATATTGGTACGGGGAAAGATCTAAAGGAATACACGCTGAACGGTGTAGCTGTTCCTCATCATCTGATCAATATCAGGGGGGCTGGAGAACAGTACAACGTGAATGCATTCAAAGATGATTTTTACCAGGCATACGCAAGTATCAGGGGACAGCAAAAGCCTGCTGTACTTTGTGGCGGCACAGGTATGTACATCCATAGTATCTTACAGAATCATCAGTACACGGCCATTCCGGTAAATACCGAGCTGAGAGATCAGCTGCCAGGACATGACCTTTCAGAACTTCGAAGGATCTTAACAACGTATCCTCCGGAACTTACAGCACAAGCAGATCTTTCTTCTGCCAAAAGATTGGTACGGGCGATAGAAATTGCCGACTTCCTGCAAAAAAATGATTTTACAGAAGAGCTCCATCCCCGGATTGATCCTTTAGTTATTGGACTAACCGGCGAGGTAGAATCCAGGAGGGAGCGCATCCTGAAGAGATTAAACGAGCGTTTTGATGAAGGTCTGATTCAAGAAGTGGAAAGGCTGTTGCAGCAGGGAATACCTGCTGAGGTGCTTACATTTTACGGTATGGAATATAAATTCGTAACGGCTTACCTTCAGAATGAGCTTAGTCTGGCAGATTTGAAGGAGAAACTATACATCGCTATAAGGCAGTTTGCCAAAAGACAGATGACCTTTTTCAGAAAAATGGAAAAAGACGGTGTTATGATAAACTGGCTGGATTCGGATCTGCCTGCCGAAGTATTGAAAGAAAGTGTGCTCAAACTCTATATGCAAAAATATGGTCAGTAAAAGACTGTGTTATAGTTATTAACCCATATTTACTCAGGCTGATATTCCGCCTGGATCCCAAAGTTTGGCTTGTAATTATATTTTGCAGAAAATCTGTTATATGTGTATGTATATCCGTTTTTTCTGCATTACAAAAAAATCTATTTACGCTATTGGCATGCTGTTTGTAAATGTGGCAATAACAGAGTAAATCTGGATTTTATACACAAATAAACACAACATGAAAAAATCTACTAAACTTTTTGCTTCAGCAGTAGCTGCAGTAGCAATCTTTTTCTCAACAAATGTAAGCGCACAAAAAATTGGTATAGGTGCAAACTTGGGTATCCCTACTGATGATGCTTATAGTTTTGCAGCAGGACTTGACGTTCGTGTACAATTTAATGTAACTAAACAATTATCGGTTCCTGTTGCTACAGGTTATACTAACTTCTTCGCTAAAGACAGAACGTATTTTAACGGAGGTGTAACTTTGGATGTGCCTGATTACGGATATATCCCATTGAAAACCGGTTTGAAATATTTTCTTGACGAATCTGGTTCAGGTATATATGCAATGGGTGAAGTAGGTGCTGCTTTCGGTGTGACCGATAATGCAAAAACAACTTTCCTTTATGCACCGACTCTTGGTTACTCATGGAGCAATGGTCTTGACCTGGGCCTGAAATATGAAAATGCAGGTAAAGGTGATGCATTGCGTCTGATTGATGACAAAAACCGTACTGGACAGATTGCTTTGCGTATCGCCTACGGATTCAAATTATAAGAAGGAATAAGCACTCCCTTCCGGGGGAATGTTGAGAGCAGCTCTGGTTTTATCAGGGCTGCTTTTTTGTTCAGTTCCATATTCATATTTACCAATTGCAATATTTTCAAAAAGGCGTGTCTTTTATGTTGTGCTTTTTTACTTATTTAGAATTAAAGTAGTATTTTGAGCAAAAAAAGAAATAAATAAAAGCTGAATAAGATGACAGCTGTAATAAAGTTGTTAATAGTCATTTTGTTTATTTCATAACCTTTTAAAAACCATCTTAACCAAATGAAAAAATATATTGGAATAGTGATTTTGTCGGCTTTAGTAGCCTGTTCAAACGCTGCCAAAAAAGGAGAGGCCAGTACAGACAGCACAGTGACTACTGAAAAATCTTTTGCTGCAGCTGGCATACAGCTGGCTGATCCCAAGATTGAAAATATATACAGTGGATATATCAGCCTGAAGAATATGCTGGTAGCCGGAAATGCAGCAGCTGCCCATCAAAGCGCTGCTGACTTATCAAAATCTTTATCGGCTTTTTCTGGCTGTGAGAACACTGCACTGATTGCAGACAAAATTGCCGGCACAGAAGATATCAAAATTCAGCGTAAAGAATTTACTTCACTTAGTTCTGATGTAATTGCCCTCTTTAAACATGTGGACCTGAAAAAAGGTACTATTTATGTTCAGCATTGCCCAATGGCCAACAATGGTGATGGCGGCGACTGGCTTTCTTCGGAGAAGAAGATCAACAATCCCTATTACGGCGAAGAAATGCTGGAATGCGGTGGGGTAGTTGAAGAAATCAAGCCAAAATCGTAAGATTAAATTTTTAGGAGTGATGATCAGCGATTAACAATAATTTAACAGCATTGTTATGATTGTTTATAGGCTATTGTCAGTAGAATAGTTATTTTTGTTATTTATAAATTAGAAGATATATGTCAGATATTGCAGAAATTAAGATTGATGGAAAAGTATATGAATTTCCCATTGTAACTGGTACTGAAGGAGAAAAGTCAATTGATATTTCAAAATTACGAGATTTAACAGGTCATATTACCTTGGATTTCGGGTATAAGAATACAGGATCTACAAAAAGTGCAATTACCTTTTTAGATGGTGAAAAAGGGATTTTAAAGTACAGGGGCTATCCGATTGAGGAACTTGCCGAAAAATCTACCTTTCTTGAAGTTGCTTATCTGCTGATCTACGGCGATCTTCCTAAATCAGATGAACTGGAAAACTTCCAGGCGCAGATCACCAAGCATACGCTTATCCATGAGGATATGAAGAAATTCCTGGATGGCTATCCCTCAAAATCGCATCCGATGGCGCAACTGGCTTCGCTGGTTTGCTCACTTTCAACTTTCTATCCTGAATCACTGGATGCAAATTCATCAGCAGAAACAATGAACCGTGAGATGATTAAACTGCTGGCTAAATTCCCGACGATCGTATCTTTCATTTATAAAAAATCACTGGGTCATCCACTGATTTATCCTAAAAACAAATACGACTATGTGAGCAATTACCTGAACATGACTTTCGGTCAGCGTACAGAAGAAATTGAAATTGATCCGGTTGTTGTTAAGGCAATGAACACTCTACTGATCCTTCATGCTGATCACGAACAGAATTGTTCTGCATCAACAGTGAGAATGGTAGGTTCGTCTGACTGTAATATTTATGCTTCGGTTTCTGCAGGTATCGCAGCTTTATGGGGCCCGCTTCATGGTGGTGCCAATCAGGCGGTAATCGAAATGCTTGAACGCATCAAAGAAGATGGTGGCGATACTGAAAAATGGATCAACAAGGCGAAAGATAAAAATGACCCTTTCCGTATGATGGGCTTTGGTCACCGTGTATATAAAAACTTTGATCCACGTGCTAAAATTATTAAAAAGGCATGTGATGATATCCTGGAAAAATTAGGAATTAATGATCCGGTTCTTGAAATCGCTAAAAAACTGGAAGAAGCTGCTTTAAGTGATCCTTACTTTGTAGAGCGTAAGCTTTATCCGAATGTGGATTTCTATTCCGGAATTATTTACAGGGCATTAGGTTTTCCTACGGATATGTTTACTGTGTTGTTTGCACTTGGACGTTTACCAGGATGGATTGCGCAATGGAAAGAGATGCATGAGAACAAGGAGCCGATTGGCCGTCCGCGTCAGATTTATGTTGGTCATACGAACAGGACTTTTGTAGAAGCTGAAAAAAGATAATTTTTTGCCGGGAGGGGATTTTACAATGGTTTATCATTGATCTTCTGGCTTCGCTTTAAAATAACATCGCCCTGTTTCGATGCTGCCTGCTGCTGAAAAAGCACCAGAATGCATCGAAACAGGGCGATGTTATTTTAAAAGATTGTTCTGTAGCAGTATGCAGACCAGGCATGGTGCCACCAAAACGTGGTGCATATTACCCTTATCGGCAAATAATCATTGGGGAGGGCATCCATAGCATGATGCAAACCAGGCATGATGCAGATAATGGGTGATGCAGACGATGCATGATGCAGACGATGCATGATGCGGGCCAGGTATGATGCAGATTCCTTTGATTATCTTGTCGTGCAGCCGCTTCATTAATTTTTTAGTAAATTAGAACCCAAACAACGCTATAAAAAATGGATTTTTTACACACTATTCTGGGAGATGATATACAGGCAGGTCTCCTTATTATTTTAAATTTGATCGTTATAGAGAGTTTATTGTCGGTTGACAATGCGGCTGTACTGGCTACGATGGTAATGGATTTGCCTAAACACCAGCGCGATAAAGCTTTGAAATATGGTATTATCGGGGCTTATGTCTTTCGCGGGATATGTTTGTTCCTGGCGGCATGGCTGGTGAAGATATGGTGGCTTAAACCACTGGGTGGTCTTTATCTATTGTACCTGGCTTTTGACTATTTCAGAAAGAAAAATTCCAAAGGCAATGCCGAGGAAGAGGAAATTGACAAAAGTAAAAGCTGGATTTACAAGTCTACTGTAGGGTTGGTTGGTAGTTTCTGGGCAACTGTTGCTTTGGTTGAAGTGATGGACCTTGCATTTTCAATTGACAATGTGTTTGCTGCGGTGGCATTTACAGATCATATCTGGCTCATCTATATAGGGGTATTTATCGGGATCCTGGCCATGCGTTTTGTAGCACAGGCATTTGTGAAGCTGATGGAGAAGTTTACTTTTCTTGAAACTGTAGCTTTTATCGTAATAGGGGTGCTGGGAGTAAAACTCACTTCCTCCCTGATCACTCACTTTTATCCGGAATCACCTATATCGAAAGCAATAGAGGGCGAAAAAACTGATCTTTTTGTTTCTATTTTTACTGTGGCTATTTTTGTGCTTCCTGTACTGAGTTCATTGCTTTTCAATTTTCCGAAGAAAAATCTGACCGATCACCCGGTGGCGGATCAGGCAGAAGATGTTTTGGATAAATCTTAAGAGAATTATAAAAACCAGACCGGCATTCAATAGCCGGTCTGGCTTTTATAAAAGCAGCCACTTCAGATAGGACTTTGCATCCTCACCCCAGTCCTTAAGCGCTTCATTTACGATTTTCACCATCCCCTTATTATCCGTTAACTTTCCCTTGGTAGGAGGCATTATGACGGAGGCTTCTACTGATTTATCTGTAACACTTTTTGCGAACCAGCTGATGTTATCGTGTGGTAATGCTACACCGAGGATCATCCCGGGTAGTCCGTTGAATGATTCCGGTCCCCCTGAAACCGGGATCTGATCTGTATAGAATGCAACCACATAAATAGAGTCCAGTACAATTGCATTTGCCCTGCGGCACTGATAACCGGCGATTTCCCTTGTTTCATTGGTGATCTTCCAATTGATCTTTCTGACAGTGTCTTTCACTATGAAGTTTTCTTCGAATACCTTTTTTCTGCTGGTCTGGATGAGCTGATTTAATTCGGTATAGGTTGTATTGATTTGGTTCAGATCAGGACCTGAGCTAAGATAGGAATTGGATACCGATTGGTCTTCCTCGGGTTTAAACAGGGTTTTATCTTTGGAGAAGTAAAGTGTGCTTTTCAATATCTTAAACTGCGGATTTGTCTTTTTGAATTGCTCGAAAAACTTCTGCCCGAAGGTATTGTCAGCTCTCATGTGTTTGCCAATAACGGCATACATATTGGTATTCCGCTCAAATTCTATAACTCCCTCGGTAGGGAACCTTGCATTCTGTGCGCTAACGGTACATATCATTGATTGAAGGAGCAGGAGTGTTATGATTATTTGTTTCATTTTCTTATTTTTTTGTAGATGAACCACCCATTTTATTGAAATCCCAGGATATTGCACCCATAAAGTATCTTTTGATTGTTGTGTAATTGCTTTGCGTGATCATATTACCTGATGCCGTCCTGTTGAAACCGACATTCCGATTGAGCAGATCATTTGCAGATAGGGATAACTTAAGTCCCTCGGATTTCAGGAATTTCCTGCTGATCGTAGCGTTCCAGATGAACCTGTGGAAGTCGGTATCAAAAGACTGCGTTTTCGCCCTGTATTCGTAACGTCCGTTTGTACCTATTTCGAATTTCAGGGGAAGCATGAAGTTTATACTGCCGTCTCCCTTAAATCCCCAGCCGTTATCATTGATATTCTTTTGGATCGATGATTCGTTGGTGGTATAGGATGGTCCAAAATTAAGATAGGCATCATACTTTTTCTCCTTATTTTTGGACAGGTATATTTGTGGGGTGTATACAGTCGACTGAATTTTGTTCAGTTCGTTATTGACATAGTTGTAGGAAACATTTCGGTTGAGGTTTGCATTGACCCCGACATTGAGGTCGATTCCTTTTATTTTTTGCCCGCCTGAAAAATATAGATATAAGGAATTGGCATTCTTGCCGGATAAGTTGATAGACCGGAGTGTGCTTTTGCCCGCCGAATCGGTGGTAACATCGCTGACAATAGCATTGGTGGTACTGGTATAAGTGGCAAAAGCTGCAATACTTGCTCCGCTGATCACTTTGTAGGAGTAGTAGTGTCCCTGGATGGAATGCCTGAATGCGGGCTTTAAATCAGGATTCCCCAGTACAACATTAAGAGGATCATTGTTTACCCTCAGTGGCTGGATCTGATCAATAGTAGGCTGCACATTATTTCCATTGTAGTCGACACCCGCTTCGCCCTGACTGGAGATTTTATAAGTGTACCTCAGCTGCGGCGACCAGTTTACAAAGTCCCTTTTGAAGACCGAGTTATGGTAAAGGTCTTTTTGTCTGAAATTTACTCCCGCCACTTTGGTGCCGAAGTTTAAGGTGGTTTTAGGTGTTTTGTAGTTCAGTATAGCACCGCCCTGATTGGAGAACTGTTTAAACTGATAGTTGTTACTGAACAGCGTGTCCAATGCATTGTATTCACCGTTACCGGAAGCATTAAATGACCTTCTGTCGGCAGTACTGTTATTGACAGTAAAGCCATAATTGAGTACGATAGTCAGCTGTTTTGCAAGAGGTTCTGTGTACGCTATGTTGGAATTAAAAGTGGAAGTTCTGACTAGACTGGTCTTATACTGATCGGTCAGCGTATCACTTTCCATCGCACCTTCTGCGTCATAGAATTTGCTCGCAGCTTTAAGAAAACCTGTAGTTTCTGTTCTGGTGACACTCTCTTTCAGGTCGACTGACAGTGTCCGCCGTGGTTTATTAAGCTTTTTTGTCCACAAAGCCCTTGCGTTAAATACTTTGTTGTGTAAGTCATTGGAGATATTTCTTTCGGTCTCATTCAGCCGGATTCCGTTTCCACGGACACTGCTGGTGGCAAAATCGCTTCTGGCCTCACTGTTTTTCAGCGTTCCGTCAGCAGAAATTTTAAGTGTACTGCTGGTATCCAGATTAACTGTATAACTGCCATCAACCTTCTGACGGAACATATAATTATCGAAGTGCTCATTGGAGCTGGTGATGATAGTACCGGTGGGCAGGTTATTCTGTGTCTCAGTTTTTTTATCGCCTTCCACGTTCAGTGAACCTATCTTGTAATTGGCATTAATGGCTTCCTTATCACTGTTCCATTTTGCATCGTAATGAGTGCCACCAGTTCTTGCCACCGGTATTCCCTGATTATTATACCGGCCATCGAAACTTGATAACTGATCACTTCCATCGTCAGTGATATAGATAGCACCATCTGTAAATTCAACGTTTTCTGATGATCCGTATTTCGTGTTATCCTGCCAGCCCAGTCCGATCTTACCCGTATTGGCAAGTGTACCGTAAGCTGAAAATTTCTTTTTTCCCCTGAATGCATTGAACATTCCCTGAACCTGATAATAGTCATCTGTACCAGCACCAGCATCCAGTTTGCCAAAATGACCATTTTTCTTGTCTTCCTTCAGTTTCAGATTGATAGTTTTCGTACTTTTTC
The DNA here is from genome assembly GCF_040513095.1 of Pedobacter sp. Taxonomy (GTDB): domain Bacteria; phylum Bacteroidota; class Bacteroidia; order Sphingobacteriales; family Sphingobacteriaceae; genus Pedobacter. The sequence goes on from NZ_JBEVDX010000039.1 coordinate 18,535, forward strand.
CGTCATCAACCCCGGTAAAAGCTGCCTGATCGCTCTTCTTATCAAACAGCTGAACCTTGTCCACCATATCACCCCGGATATTTTTAGTAACCAGGGTAGGGTCATCTCCAAAAAATTCCTCACCATCTACCAATACTTTGCTAACTGTTTTTCCCTGCGCGGTAATCTTACCATCCTGATCTACCTGTATACCCGGCAACTGCTTGAGAAGGTCCTCAACTTTGGAGTTAGGTTGTATAGTGTAGGCAGCAGCATCAAATTCAGTGGTATCGCCCTTTAACCTGATTGCAGCCGCTTTGCCTTTGATAATTACGTCGGCCAGTAACCTGGCTTTCAGCAGGAGCTTTATACTGCCAAAATCAATACTCGTCTTTGTACTGTCCAGACTAAACCGTTCTACATAATCTGCGTAACCGGGATAGGTAACCAGCAGGAACATTTTTCCCTTAGGCAGACCGCTAAATGTAAAGATACCGTTTTCATTGGCGCGTGTAAAGCTGACCAGTGTTGAATCCTTACTGCGTAACACGCTTACAGACGTGTTCAGTAGGGATTTTCTTGAGATGGTATCTATCACAGATCCTTTAACTGAATAGGATTTTTGTGCAAAAGCACTACCGGATAACAGAACGAACAGGAGCAGAGACAAATAGTTAAGTTTCATACGTTGGCTTTGGTAAGCCTAATATATAACTAAAAAATTAGTCGTAAAAATATTATACTCTTAAAAAATGTTAAATTATTTGATTTCATCAACTTTTAACATTTGCTGTAGTGCCTGGTCAGAAAGGGTTAATAATTTATTAAGAGCATTAGGTCATAAATAGTATAACGAGCTGCCTTATAATTTCTTCCGAAATATAGAAGGTAAGGCCATACATTATCATAACACTGATTGTTTTACGGATGGTTATAGCGCGGGAACGCTGATAAAATAATTTCAGACCCGCGTAAAGGTACCAGACAATACCAATAAACACGATAAATTCAATGAACTGGCTGATAAACGAATCAATCCCAAATATATATTTTTCAACAGGCTTGGTTAGAATGGATACTATAAAATAGGCTGTCATCCCATGAATGGTAAATACAAGGTGGTCTATATAGTAAATCCTGTTTTTTCTGAAGTTGATCATAATAAACAGGGCAAGCAAAGGCATGAGCAGAAAATATTGCTTTGGCTGGTACTTTTTCACCTCTTCCTCAATATTTACTTTGTGGATCGGCTTTCCAACTTCTTTTTCTGTTCCATTGTGGCCCTTCGCTTTCTTTTCATACTGGAACTTACGCGCCCGCCTGACCAGCCAGGAATCCCGCTGATCTGCCGGCAATGCCCGTTGCCTTGCCAGGTAGGCGGTATAAGAGGTATCATCCTTGTCCCTTATGATTTCCTGATAATTATCTATTTTAGTTTCAAGCGCTTCAGTAGGTTTAGCTTTGTATATCGTTTTTAAACTGTCAATATAATGGCGCTGCGATTTAATATCAAGTGTTTTAAACTGCGAGTCTGCAGCAAGATCAACTTTAAGCGCATCTCCCAGGCCCGGCGCTATCGAATTGAGGGTTTCTTTACCTTTTCTTATACCAACAGCCGCACTATCCTGTTGTGCTTTGGTTAATCCTTTGTCAACTACCTTCTCTTTCAGCGAATGCGGAACGATAATAAAATAAACAATTGATACAAAAATGTAAAGACTTACCGGATGGATATAACGTGCACGCTTGCCCGCCAGATAGTCCAGTGTAATTTGTCCGGGTTTACTCAGGAGCGGCACAAGGGTATGAAAGAACTTGGAATCGAAATGAAAATAATGGCCTACACTGTGACCGATAAAGTGCCAGAAAGGCTCTTTTAGTTCCAGATTCGGCTGGCCACAGTGTGTACAGTAATGTTCTTCAACATGGTGTCCGCAGTTTAGGCAGTTTTTTTCTTTACGGTAGTGTCCTGACATAGAGATTTACGTTAATATCGCCTGAAAGATATTAAATTTCCCTGAAATAAATAAGATGCTGGGGATCTATAATTACATTAAAATTCCTGCGATAGAAGCAGAAAGATACGATGCAAGTGTACCGCACATCAGGGCTTTGAGGCCCAGTTTGGCTAAGTCGGCACGGCGTTCAGGTGCCAGTTCTCCGATACCTCCGATCTGCATCCCAACACTGCTGAAGTTGGCAAATCCGCAGATGGCGATACTGATGATAAGAACACCTTTTTCAGTAACTATTGGTACAGCCTTAGTTGTCAGGTTTTTGAAGGCAAGGAACTCATTTACAGTCAATTTCTGCCCTAACAGGGTTGCTGCATTGTTGACATCAACTTCAGGAATACCCATTGACCAGGCGAAGGGATAAAACAGTTTTCCAAAAATCCAGTCGAGAGACAGGTTAAAATCAGGATTGAAAAGATGTCCGATATGGATAAAAATATAATCTACCAGGGCAATCAGTGCAATAAAGCCGATCAGCATTGCAATTACGTTCATTGCAATTTTGAATCCTTCACCCGCACCATGAGAAATGGCATCAATCAGGTTGGTATATTCACTTTTGACTTCCAGTTTAACCTTTCCCATAGTTTGTGAGACCTCAGTTTCAGGAAAGACGATTTTGGCGATAATAAGTGCGCCCGGCGCAGCCATCAAGCTGGCCATAATCAGTTTAGGAGCTAGGTTCATACCTGCCTGTGCACCCATATTTACGTATACAATCAGAATACCCCCTGCAATACATGCAAGGCTACCGCTCATTGAGGCCAGCAGTTCACTTTTGGTCATTCCCTTAAGATAAGGCTTGATCATTACCTGCGCTTCTACCTGTCCGACAAATGCGCTGGCTACATTACTCAGGGCTTCTGCACCACTCACACGCATAATGAAATTCATTCCCCTGGCAATGACAGCAACAATTTTCTGCATGATCCCAAAGTGATAGAATATGGCCACCAATACGCAAACAAGAATAATAGTTGCGGTGACATTGAAGGCAAAAACAAAGCCTTCGGGAGCAGAATAAGCATGTGGTTGTCCATCGTAACCCATTACTGCAACACCGCCATACACAAAGTCGACACCCTTTTTTGCAAACTGTTCAATTTTTTGCATTCCCTTACCAAGAAATTCGAAGAAATGCTGTACAGGACTTACCCTCAGGATAAGTACTGCAATCAGAACCTGGAGTGTGAGGCCACTGGCAACAAGCCTGTAATTTATCTGTTTTTTGTTATTAGAAAACAGGTAAGCCAGACCCAATATAAAAAGGATACCAATGATTCCGTGAAAGCGCTCCATAAAAAATGATCAAATAATACTGTAAGGTGTTGATGAAATAAAGATGTGTATAAACTTGCAGATAATAGCTATTGGGATGAATTTCTTTTGTTCAGCTCATCCCTGATCCTTGCAGCTTTTTCGTAAGCCTCATCACTAATGGCTTCCTGCAATTTCTGATTCAGTTCTTCTACACTGAGGTTGCTGTAACCTGTTCCTGGGATGGATGTATCAATATCTTCCTGTCCCTGTTCCTTGCTGAGGTTATCCATGTTTTCAAGAAACACGAAATCGTTTCCTTCAATAACAATGCCTGCCGACGACAGGATGAATTCGTAAGTGTAAATGGAAGAATTGAAGCGGACAGCCAGCGCGATGGCATCTGATGTTCTTGCATCAATTTCCTGTGTTTTTTCGCCGTCAGTACAAATCAGCTTTGCGAAAAATACGCCGTCTACCAGGTTATAGATCAGAATTTCCTTGATTTCTATATTGTAGGTTTGGGCAAATGTTTTGAAGAGGTCATGTGTCAGGGGCCTGCTCGGAGTCATTTTCTCGATTTCGATCGCAATTGCCTGTGCTTCGAACGCACCGATAATGATCGGTAAACGCCTTCTGCCATTCACTTCTCCAAGTACCAGTGCATACGCTCCGGATTGGGTCTGGCTGTAAGATAAGCCAACAATATCTAATTTTACTTTTTTCATATAGTAGAATATCTGGCGGAGCATAAATCTCCGCCGGATATTATTAAGCTTGATGTGCTTTTAATGCCTCAATTAATTTTGGAACTACCTCAAAGGCATCACCTACGATCCCGTAATCCGCAACCTTGAAAAATGGTGCTTCAGGATCTTTATTGATGACTACGATGACTTTCGATGAGCTCACTCCGGCTAAATGCTGGATAGCACCTGAAATTCCTATTGCAATATATAAGTTAGGGCTGATCGCGATTCCTGTTTGTCCTACGTGTTCTGCATGTGGTCTCCAGTCGGCATCTGATACTGGTTTCGAACAGGCTGTTGCTGCACCCAACAGGCCGGCAAGCTCTTCGATCATTCCCCAGTTCTCAGGGCCTTTCAATCCACGTCCCGCTGAAACCACTAATTCTGCATCAGGAAGCGAAACTTTATCAGTTGCCCTTACGATCTCTTTTACAATTGCTGTCAGGTCTGCCGACTGAACAGCAGGAGCGAAGGCTTCAATTGTTGCCGTAGCAGGAGATTCTTTAACGCCAAAGGCATTGGGGTTTAATGCAATTACTTTTACTGCCGAAGTTAAGTCAGTTACTGCGAATGCTTTTCCTGAAAATGCATTTTTCTTAACAAGGAACTTTCCGCCTTCCAGTTTTGGCAGCTCGATAGCGCCGTCTACCAAACCTGCTTTAAGTTTTACTGCGACACGCGGAGCAAGGCCCTTTCCTGAGAAAGAGTTTGACAACACGATCACATCTGCACTTTCTTTTTGTGCAGCTTCTGTAATCACTGCTGCATAGGCCTGGTTAACAAAGTTTTTTAATTCAGAATTGGTTACGCTCAGTATTTTTTCTGCGCCATATTTTCCCAATTCCTGAAGTTCGCTTTCAGCAACCTCTCCTATAGCGATAGCCGTAAGGTTTGTTCCTGTTTGAGCGGCAATAGCTTTAGCATAAGAAACTGCTTCAAATACTGATTTCTTAAACTTGCCATCTACCTGTTCTACATATACTAAAACTGACATAATTTCTTTCTTAATTTATATAGTTCCGGCCGGGTTGATCATAGCCTGCGTGGCATTGACCTGGTTCTACCGGCTTTTACTGCTGTTTAATTTAACTGGTTTATCAATGTTTAGATCACTTTTGCTTCGGTATGCAATAATCCGATCAGGTTTGTTGCATCATCAGCAGGGATTAATTTCACTGCGCCACGTGGGGCAGGGGTTTCAAACGAAACTACTTTTGCTACTTCTTCGATCTCTTTGGCCTCCACCACTGTTAAGGGTTTTGTCCTGGCAGACATGATGCCTCTCATATTAGGGATCTTTGGTTCAGCAACGCCTTCGGCACAGCTGGCCACAAATTTGCCACTGACAGTTACGATTTCTTTACCGCCTTCGATCTCGCGTTCAATCGTAGCAGTGCTACCGTCATATTCTAATTTTTTGATGATAGATATCGATGGAATTTCCAGGAATTCGCCGATCATTGCCGCTACCTGGTTACCATTGTAATCGATGGACTCCCGTCCGGTAAGGATCATATCAAAATCAGCAGTTTTAACATATTCTGCAATCTGGTAAGCTGTAAAATAAGCATCACGTGGTGCAGCGTTGATTCTTACTGCGTCATCAGCTCCAATGGCTAGTGCTTTTCTGATGGTTGGGTCATTAGCGGCTTCACCAACATTTAAAACAGTTACAGTACCCTTGCCACCTTCAGAGAGTTCAATAGCTTTCGATAACGCAATCTCATCATAAGGGTTAACAATAAATTGTACGCCTGCAGTATTGAATTGTGTATTATCGTTGGTAAAAGTTATTTTTGTGGTGGTGTCAGGCACGTTACTGATACAAACTAATATTTTCATAATTTATACATTGATTTTTAAAGGTCTGAGCTATAATGAGTTTTTCCACGGTATTGTTTGGTTTAATAAACTCATTATTGTTTCATGTGAATAAGTTGTTGTCAGGTTTTGATTTGCTGTCTGATTTTATGCTTAAGTTCGGCAATTCATATACAGCTTCTTCAAAATGTCTTTTTGCAAATCTAATTAAAAAAGCAGGGATTTAAAATGCAAAGTACCCGATTAAACAAGTTATTGGCGTTTTTAACTTCAGAACCCAATGACCCCTTTATCTTATATGCGCTGGCGACCGAATATAACTCGCTGAATGATACTCAACAGGCATTTCATTATTACCTCAAACTTGTGGAAGAACATCCTTCTTACGTAGGCACCTATTACCATCTTGGTAAATTATACCAGAAGCAGGGAGATCCGGAAAAAGCAATTGCTATTTATCAGCTGGGCATGAAAAGGGCAAGGGAAAAAGGCGATGGTCATGCATTTGCCGAATTGCAGGGTGCCTATAATATGGCTGCAGGTCTTGATTACGAAGACGACTAAGCGATAGCAATGGCAAACCGGCAGTTATTATTTATAAGGAATGTTTTTCTATTTACTTTTACGGCATTCGGGGGTGCACAGGCACATATTTCCCTTTTATTAAAGTACTTTGTAAAAGATCTGCAGTTTATCTCCGAAGAGGAATTGCTTGAGCTCAATGCACTTGCGCAGGTGCTTCCCGGCCCTGCTTCTACCCAGACACTTGTAGGGATCGCCCATAAGGTTGGCGGCTTAAAACTGGCACTGCTCTCTTTTCTCATATGGATCATACCATCGGCAGCAATCATGACCTTCGCGGGGATCAGCTTTGCACAGCTGGACCAGAAGGAACAGTTTGTTGTGATTTTAAAGTACATCCAGCCAATAGCCCTGGGTATTGTGGCTTTCGGTGCATATAATCTTTCCCGAAAAGTACTGGTATCACAAACCGCAGTATTCCTTGCGGTAGCAGCGGTGATTGTTACTCTCGTATTGAGAAATGCCTATGTTTTTCCGCTGGCGATACTTGTTGGCGGAATGATCTCTTCGGCACTGGAAACCCCGAAGGAGGAAACTGAAATCAGGACAAAGCTGTTTGCCAACATCAATCCTAAAAAGCTTTCCTACTACCTGGGTGTTTTGCTTGTAATGGCAGCGCTTGGGGGCATCATCAACAGAACTTCACCTTTCAGTTTACCGATCAGGCTTTTTGAAAATTTCTACAGGAACGGGATACTGATCTTCGGGGGTGGACAGGTCCTGGTACCACTGATGTTTACAGAGTTTGTACAGATGAAACACTATCTGAGTTCAAGTGGCTTTCTTTCCGGCTTTGCCCTTCAGCAGGCCCTGCCGGGACCAACATTCTCTTTTACCAGCTACCTGGGCACACTGAGCATGAAGAATTTTGGCTATGGAATTTACGGGCAGATCCTTGGCGGCATTATCGGGGTCATCGGGATTAATCTTCCGGGTCTGATTCTGGTCTTGTTTATTGTGCCTTTCTGGGAAGATCTGAAGAAGATTACCCGGATTAAACATTCCCTGTCGGGCATCAGTGCAGTGAGTGTAGGATTTATTATTGCGGCTTTCATTTTACTGGCTAAACCAATTGGATTTGACCCGATGGAGATCTCCATCATTATCATCACCTTTCTGATCCTGAACTTTACCAGGATCAGTCCGCCCTTTATCGTGCTTGCCGGAATATTGTTAGGTTACTTTATCTAACCTAACAATATATTTGAATTAGAATGGTGCGTCATCGTCATTGAAATCATCCATTCTTGATGGTTTGATAATAACGTTTCCGGATGGTTTATCAAAATCTGCCGATGGCAGCATGCCAGCACTGGGGCTATCCATGGAGAATGAATTTGGCGGCATGAAGTCTTCTTCCAGATCCGTAAACTTCACATATTTACCGATAAACCTTAACGGCACAATACCGGTTTCACCATTCCTGTGTTTTGCTATAATTACTTCACCGACACCTGCCTGTGATCTTCCCTGTTCATCTTCTGTGATTCCATAATATTCAGGACGGTACAGGAACAATACCATATCCGCATCCTGCTCGATGGAGCCCGATTCCCTCAAATCTGAGAGGAGTGGACGTTTACCATTCACACCTGGTCTGGACTCTACCGCACGGCTCAGCTGTGAGAGTGCCAGCACCGGTATGTTCAGCTCCTTGGCTACTGATTTCAGCGCACGGGAGATACTACCAATTTCCTGCTCACGGTTACCACCGCCACTTTGTCCTTCACCTTTACCATGCATCAGCTGCAGGTAATCGATGATAATCATCTGTATATCATACTGTGATTTCAACCTTCTGCATTTGGCCCTGAATTCAAAGATATTCAGCGCAGGAGTATCATCAATCAGTAATGGCGCTTCTGTCAGCGTACCAATCTTACTGTGGAGCTGCTGCCATTCCCATTCCGCGAGGTTTCCTTTCCTGATTTTCTCCTGTTCAATTTCAGTTTCTCCGGAAATCAGACGATTTACCAGCTGTACTGAGGACATCTCCAGGGAGAAAACCACTACAGGCCTTTTGAAATCTACCGAGGCATTTCTGGCGCAGGTTAGTACGAAAGCCGTTTTTCCCATTGCCGGACGTGCAGCGATAATTACCAGATCTGAAGGCTGCCAGCCTCCAGTGATTCTGTCCAGAGCCGTAAAGCCGGAAGGAACACCAGTTAAGCCATCAGATTTTGTTCTGAGCTCTTCAAGTGTTGCCAAAGATTGTTTAATGATCTCGTCCATCTTCTGGGTATCCCTCCGGAGGTTGTTCTGGGCGATATCAAACAGTCCTTTTTCTGCATTGTCCAGCAGGTCAAATATATCTGTGGTATCTTCATACGCGTTCTGGATGATCTCTGATGAGATCCTGATCAGTTCCCGCTGTATATATTTTTGGGATATAATACGTGCATGGTATTCAATATTCGCTGCTGATGCAACGCGGTTGGTAAGGTTGGTTACATAATAGGCACCACCCACCATTTCAAGTGTACCCAGTGTTCTCAGCTCCGAGGTTACAGTTAAAATATCAACCGGCTTAGACTTCTGGAAAAGAAGGGCTATGGCTTCAAAGATCTTTTTATGGGCTTCATCATAAAATACATCGGGTTTCAGGATATCAATTACGGTTGACAGCGCATCTTTTTCCAGCATAAGTGCACCCAGCACCGCCTGTTCCAAATCCAGTGCCTGTGGAGGTATTTTACCCTGGCCCATGGTTGGCATAGCCAACCTGTTTTTTTTGGAAGATGTATAATTTTGTCTCTCCTGACCTTGTGATCCGTTATCCATATTCATAAGAACAAAAATATGCAAAATTACCCTCCTGTTGAGAATTGTTTTTGAACATTCTATCATTTGCAGTATGAATGCCTCAGTTCTCATTAATTCAGCTATTTTTGCACGTAAAATAAAATAAATGGAAAACTTTAGAAGGTCTCCCAGACCTAAAGAAAATAATGAATTCGTTTTTGGTATCCGTGCTGTAATTGAGGCAATTAAAGCAGGAAAAGATATAGAGAGTTTATACATGCAACGAGGCCTTACAGGAGAGATCATTCCTGAGTTGAAGGGCTTACTGAAAGATACAGATATCCCGGTACATAATGTTCCCGTTGAAAAACTGAACAGGATGACCCAGAAAAATCACCAGGGCGTGATTGCCGTGATTTCTTCAATTACCTTTCAGAAAATTGAAGATATTATCCCTTTGATATACGAAAAAGGAGAGGTGCCGCTGATCCTGATCCTGGATGGAATTACGGATGTGAGAAATATGGGTGCTATTGCCAGAACTGCGGCTTGTACCGGTGTACATGCGATTGTCGTGCCCGCAAAAAACTCGGCTCAGATCAATGCTGATGCCATCAAAACTTCTGCCGGCGCATTATTCACAATACCCGTTTGCCGTCATCAGAACCTGCACAAAACCGCGCTTTACCTTCAGGAATGTGGTTTGCAGATTGTGGCCTGTACAGAAAAGACAAGTGATCTGATTTATGCCCCGGATTATACTGCGCCAACGGCAATTGTAATGGGAGCGGAGGATGAAGGCATATCCAATGATATCATGAGGATGGCCAATCATCTGGCAAAAATTCCGATGTTTGGAGAAATTGGTTCCCTGAATGTTTCAGTTTCTACCGGAGTAATTCTTTATGAAGCAATCAGACAGCGTACAAACTAAATTTTATCGCTCAGGCCTCAGACGGCTGTTCCTGGTCTAAGAGATATATTCAGATGCTAATCTGAATATATCTCAAAATCTTATCAGATAAATTTGAGTCCGAAGTTGGACTTTACATCTGCCACAATCTGTTTAACACTCTGCTCTTCAGTTCTTGGGCAAATCAACAGCGTGTTGTTGGATTCCACTACAATGTAATCATGTAAACCCTGGAGGATGACCAGTTTATCCTCGGGTACATTGACCATACAGTTAGATGAATTAAACATCATCACCTGCTCAGAAGGCATTACCGCATTGCCTACATAATCTTTATCGGCCATGTCATAAACTGAAGCCCAGGTTCCAAGGTCAGACCAGCCGAAATCAGTTGGCAGCACATATACATTGTCTGCCTTTTCCATAATCCCCAGATCTATAGATATGTTGGTGCACTGGGTATATGCATTGGCAATAAAGCCTTTTTCGTCCGGAGTATTGTAAGATGATGCGCCCAGGTGGAAAATATCATACATTTCTGGCAGATGGGTGCTGAAAGCATCGCTTATGGCATTAACCGACCAGACGAAGATACCTGCGTTCCAGAGAAAATCACCACTCTGCACAAATGATTTGGCAAGTTCCAGATTAGGCTTTTCCGTTATCAGTTTCACCTTGTGGATGCGGTCGTCACCCGGAAGGGTATTGTCCATGTACTGGATATAGCCATAGCTGGTGTCAGGACGGCTTGGTTTTATACCCAGGGTGATCAGGCAGTCATTCTCCCTGGCCGCTTTCAGGGCTTCCTCAATAGAAGCCACGAAACTGTCAAGGTAGGCGATAGTATGATCAGAAGGCGCTACGATAATAGTTGCATTTGGGTTGATCTCCGCAATCTTCATTGAGCCATAGGCAATACAGGGGGCTGTGTTGCGCATGATCGGCTCTGCAAGGATCTGGTTTTCTGAAAGTTCAGGAAGTTGTTTTTTGATGAGGTCAGTATAGATCTCATTGGTTACAACAAATATATTTTCCGGCGGACAAATTTTTAAAAACCTGTCGTACGTACTTTGAATCAGTGTTTTACCAACACCAAAAAAATCAATGAACTGTTTTGGGTGTTCTATTCTGCTTACGGGCCAGAAACGGCTTCCAACGCCGCCGGCCATGATAAGGACAAAATTATCTTTGTTCATAATGTGGTTAGACATAATTATATTAAACCTTCATGTAAAAGGTCGTGCAAATGTACAATACCAAAGTAATTTTCAGCATCGGTAACTAGTAATTGGGTAATATTATATTCACGGATCAATTCGAAAGCGGTAACGGCTAAGGTATCTTTGTCGATCGTTTTTGGATTGCTGTTCATAATTTCACTTGCTGTGAGGTCATCAAGATTTGAATATTTTTCCAGCATCCTTCTGATATCGCCGTCAGTAATAATACCCTTCACCTGATGATTTTCATCAAGAACAACTGCAGCGCCCAAACGGTTTTTACTAATTGCAATAATCACATCTTTAACTGATGCATCTGCTGAAACACTTGGTTTGGCATTGCGTTCTGCAATTTCTGACACCTTCAGGTAGAGTTTTTTTCCCAGTGATCCGCCTGGATGGAAGCGTGCAAAATCATCCGGGTTGAAGTCGCGCGCCATCATAAGGCTTACCGCAAGCGCGTCGCCCATGGCAAGCTGGGCTGTGGTACTTGTAGTGGGAGCAAGGTTGTTCGGGCAGGCTTCTTTATCTATTGCTGTGTTAAGGATCAGGTCTGCATGTTTTGCAAGCTCAGATTCAAGCTGTCCAACCATAGCAATCAGCAGGTTTCCCGCCTGTTTCAGCAGTGGGCTGAGCACCTTGATTTCAGGGGTGTTTCCACTCTTGGAAATACAGATAATGATATCGTTTTTCTGGATCATACCGAGGTCACCGTGTACCGCATCTGAGGCGTGCATATAGCTGGAAGGAGTGCCCGTAGAGTTAAAAGTAGCAACAATCTTTTGGGCAATGATGGCGCTTTTACCAATTCCCGTGACAATTACGCGGCCCTTTCCGGCTAAAATATGCTCTACAATGGCTACGAAATCATCATTTACGTACTGAATCAGCCCCAGAATCGCCCTGGCTTCGGCCTGTAAAGTGTTGATCCCCGCCTCGATAATCGATTTTTTACTTTTCAAACAGAAATTATTAGTATATTGATGCTTTAATTGACGCAAAATTATGTTATTTTGAATCAAAAATAGCACTGAATATTTTATAGACAAAATGGACGTGAAAAAGTCGTTGTTTGACAACTTGCAAACCTTTTTTGGTTTTGACAATTTTAAGGGCGATCAGGAATCAATTATTACCAATGTTCTTGAACGCAAAAACACCTTTGTGATTATGCCCACTGGTGGCGGTAAATCTATATGTTACCAGCTGCCGGCATTGATGAGCGAGGGAACTGCAATTGTAATCTCACCATTGATTGCACTGATGAAGAATCAGGTGGACCAGCTGAGGGCATTTGGGGGTAGTGACAGTATTGCGCACTTCCTGAATTCATCCCTCAACAAATCGGAAATTGCCCAGGTAAAGAGTGATTTGTTAAGTGGACAAACCAAATTATTATATGTAGCACCAGAGTCATTATCTAAAGCAGATAATATAGAATTCCTGAAGCTCATAACTATTTCTTTTGTTGCCGTAGATGAAGCCCATTGTATTTCGGAATGGGGACATGATTTTCGCCCGGAGTACCGGCGGATCAGACAGGTGATCAGTGGTCTGGGACCAGACATTCCAATCATCGCACTGACAGCCACAGCTACCCCGAAAGTACAGCAGGATATTATCAAAAACCTGCAGATGTCTGATGCCACCTTGTTCAAATCATCTTTTAACAGGCCAAACTTATTTTATGAAATCCGCCCGAAGAGAGATGTACTGAAAGAAATCATCAGGTATATCAAGTACAACACTGGTAAATCTGGTATTATCTACTGCCTCAGCAGGAAAAAAGTGGAAGAAGTTGCAGAAGCGCTGAACCTGAACGGGATCAAAGCACTGCCATACCATGCCGGCCTGGAGCCGAAAGTCAGGGCAGAGACACAGGACCGTTTCCTGATGGAAGATGCTGAAGTAATTGTAGCTACCATTGCCTTTGGCATGGGTATAGACAAGCCTGATGTTCGTTTTGTGATCCACCATGATATCCCTAAAAGTATGGAAGGTTACTATCAGGAAACCGGAAGGGCCGGCCGTGATGGAGGGGAAGGTGTCTGTATTGCTTTTTATGCCCAGAAGGATGTAGATAAGCTGGCCAAATTTATGAAGGATAAACCGGTTGCCGAACGTGAGATTGGTACCCAGATCCTGAAAGAGGTTATTGACTATGCCGAATCTGGCGTATGCCGCAGAAAGCAGATCTTACA
>NZ_JBEVDX010000040.1:0-22624 GCF_040513095.1 Pedobacter sp.
GAATCAAATGAACGCGCCTCAGATAAACCAGCATCAGATAACACTTTAGTGATAGCTGCTGTTAAGGTTGTTTTACCGTGGTCAACGTGACCGATAGTGCCGATGTTTAAGTGCGGCTTGCTGCGGTCAAACTTTTCTTTTGCCATGTTTTTATACTTATTAGTAGGTTAACTTTTATTTTTACTTATTGTTATAATACAATTTCAATACAAAAAACCTTGTTGATTCTGTCCATACTAACAGAGTTAACAAAGCCTCGTTTATTTTTATTCCTGAGCCAACGATGGGACTTGAACCCATGACCTCTTCCTTACCAAGGAAGTGCTCTACCGCTGAGCTACGTCGGCTTTTTATTCTCTTCACAATCCCAATACCGGTCTGGCATTTAAACTGTGACCATCCTGCCGACTGCTCTTTGAACCAAGAGCGAAAGACGAGGTTCGAACTCGCGACCTATAGCTTGGAAGGCTATCGCTCTACCAACTGAGCTACTTTCGCTTTTATAATGTGGGGGGAGAAGGATTCGAACCTTCGAAGTCTTGCGACAACAGAGTTACAGTCTGTCCCATTTGGCCACTCTGGTATCCCCCCATTTCTAATAAACCGTCTCATCTCACAATGCAGGTTTAAAAGAGCCTCCTATCGGGATCGAACCAATGACCTACTGATTACAAGTCAGTTGCTCTACCAGCTGAGCTAAGGAGGCTTTTATTATTATTTACTAAACATTCACAGAACAAACCAGCTCTTTAAGGGTTAACCCCTGTTCCGAATTGGAATGCAAATCTACAAGAATAATTGTTACTTGCAAAACTATTTTCAAAAAAAAACCAGCAGTTTTATTGCTGCTGGTTTTTTCTTCAAAAGTTCTGAAAATACTACCCTAATAATCAGTCACTTCATTCGCATTCAGCAAAGCTTTATGCTCCGAAAGTTTTGCTCTTGTTTTATCTTTATGTTTGGTGATTTGTTTTTTTAACGATTCAATGGATAAATCCGTCGCCTCCTCAAAGCTCTTGCATTGTTCCTTTGCAAACAATACCCCTCCCGGGACACTCAGTTTTATCTCACTTATTTTATTAGCCTCATCTTCTACATTCTCTAGTTTCAAATAGACTTCCCCACTTATAATCTGGTCGTGGAACTGCTCCAGCTTGTCAACTTTCTTCTGAATAAAATCTAACAACTTGTGGTCTGCATTGAAATGGATCGATTGAACTGTAATTTTCATGTTTTCCTCCTTTTTTATGCCTTTGGATGGGCTTGTTTATATATTGTTTTTAATCTTTCAATAGAATTGTGTGTGTACACCTGTGTAGCCGCCAAACTGGCATGGCCAAGTAACTCCTTTATCGCATTCAGATCCGCTCCCCTGTTCAGCAGGCTTGTGGCATAAGAATGCCGCAATACATGAGGGCTTTTCTTGTCCTGTGTGGAAATATACGTCAAATAACTCTTTACAATCTTATAGATAAACAGCGGATAAACTGCTGCTCCTTTATTAGTAACGAATAAATCTTCGCTTTTGTTATCAAAATTTTGCAAATTTTTGAGATCAATATACGTTTTCAACTGAGCCACAAGCTGTTTGGTCACCGGAATAATCCGTTCTTTTTTCCTTTTTCCAAATACCCGGATCGTTTCTTCATAAAAATCGATATCTGATACCCTGAGACCTAAAAGTTCAGCAAGCCGCATCCCTGTACCAAAAAGTACCTCGATTACCAGTTTATCACGCTGCGACGGAAAGCTGTCATCAAAGAACTCTCCCGAATCCAGCAAATGGTCTAATTTCTCCTCATCCACAAACACTGGTAAACGCTCAGGAACTTTGGGCGCTTTGATCATTGCCATCGGACTGCCGGCAACGATTTTCCTGCGCTGCAGGTATTTATAAAAACTGCGGAGACTGGAAAGTTTTCTTCCAATGGAATTTGCGCCAATATTTTCGTCCATCAGACGCACCATATAATCCCGTATGTGGATATGCTTAGCCGCTTCGGGCTGCATTTCATACGTATTCAGAATAAAGTCTGTAAAGTGCAGGAGATCCGTTCTGTAGGCAAGTACGGTATGCGGAGAATAACGCTTCTCGTGCTGTATATATGTTAGAAAGGATTCGACCGACATGCATCCAAAATTTGTATCCTGTGAGGTCAATGTACACAAAATGTATATATAAAAAAAGCGCCGGAGGAAAAATCCTCCGGCGCTTAATATATTTAAAATAAAATATCTGGTAAGATTAAATTTTACCTTCCAGGTGCATATTTTCTTTGTAAATCGCGTGTTTAACTAATGTGCGACGAGCAACAGATTTTTTCTCGTATGCCTGACGGCTGCGTAGTTCTCTCAACACACCAGTTTTCTCAAATTTCTTTTTGAAACGTTTTAAGGCTTTATCAAGTGATTCGCCGTCTTTAATATTAATGATGATCATAACGTTAAAATACCTCCTCTCGTTGTTTTTAGGACTGCAAAGGTAACACATTAATATTGATTATCAGCATTAAAAATGAAAATAAGCGCAGAAATGAAAAATCCGGTACACCATTTCAGTGCACCGGATTGTTTAATTATATTTGGTTAGAATATTCGTTGTTGGCTGAACAGGAATTACCCGTTCAGTATTTCTCTTGCAATAACTATTTTTTGTATTTCAGAAGTGCCCTCTCCTATCGTGCACAACTTACTGTCGCGGTAAAACTTCTCTACCGGGAAATCCTTGGTATAACCATAGCCGCCAAAGATCTGTACCGCCTCTGTGGCAGTTCTCACTGATACTTCAGAAGCAAAGTACTTGGCCATTGCAGATTCTTTTGTCATGTTTAAACCCCGGTTCTTCATGTCCGCAGCCTGCCTGATCAGCAGCTCCGCAGCCTCTATCTCCGTAGCCATATCCGCCAGCTTAAAGCTGATCGCCTGAAAACCGGATATCGGCTGGCCAAACTGATGGCGTTCCTGTGCATAAGCCAGGGCAGCCTCGTAGGCACCTTTGGCAATACCCAGGGCCAGTGCCGCAATGGAAATCCTTCCTCCATCCAGAACTTTCATCGCCTGTTTAAAGCCCTCGCCAACGTTACCCAGCAAATTTGCAACCGGTACGCGGCAGTTATCAAAAATCATTTCTGTGGTTTCGGATGCACGCATCCCCAGCTTATTCTCTTTCTTACCGGCATAAAATCCCGGAGTTCCACGCTCTACCACAATGGCAGAAATCCCTTTGGAATCGCCCTTCTCACCTGTACGTACCATCACAACGGCAAGGTCACCGGTTTTTCCATGGGTGATCCAGTTCTTCGAACCATTGATCACATAGTGGTCGCCTTCAAGAGTGGCAGTTGTCATCATCCTTAAGGCATCCGAACCCGTATTGGCTTCAGTCAGGCCCCAGGCACCAATCCATTCTGCTGTTGAAAGCCTGGTCAGCCATCTCTGCTTTTGTTCTTCAGTACCAAAGGCAAGGATATGGCCGGTACATAAAGAATTATGGGCAGCAAGTGACAGACCGATTGACCCGCAAACCCTGGAAATGCCGACAATCACATCCACATATTCCTGGTAACCTAATCCGGAGCCACCATACACTTCAGGTACAAGTACCCCCATCAGGCCCAGCTTGCCCAGCTCTTTAAACACCTCTACAGGAAAGTGCTGCACTTCATCCCACTCCATCACATGCGGACGAATATTCTTCTCAGCAAAGTCCTTCACCATCTGGCGGATCATCAGCTGATTTTCCGAGATACCAAAGTCAAAACCTGTATTTTGAGTGAGTGTGTCCTGCATATTCCTGTTGTTGATGCAATGATAGAAAATATCTGTGCAGCAGCAGCAGTTGAATATTTGCCCTCAAAAAGAACGAAATGGTATTCAGTCCAATTACCTGATCTTAATCACACAAATGGCTGTTATGGGCTTAAAAATATTTTACGGGAATTTGTCCCAATCTGTTAATAAGAAGCTAAAGCATAATTATTAGGAGAAAATTCGAGCAGGCGATCTCTTCCGTTCAGGAAATCCAGCGCAATGATAAAGGAATAACCGGCCACTACTGCATCCAGTTTTTCGATCAGCCGTGACGCTGCAATCACTGTACCGCCGGTAGCCAGCAGATCATCATGGATCAGTACATTCTGACCGGGAAGAAAAGCATCCTCATGAATTTCCAGCGTCGCGCTGCCGTACTCCAGGTCGTACGAATGTTTTACAGTCTTATAAGGAAGTTTTCCGGCTTTACGCATCGGCACAAAAGGCACGCCCAGGTAATTGGCCAGCGACAATCCAAATAAAAAACCCCGGCTTTCAATTCCGGCTACCACATCTACCTTTATTTCCGACAGCTGTTCGGCCAGCGCGGCCACAATAGCATTGCATAAAACTGCATCCTTTAATATAGGTGTGATATCTTTAAATACGATCCCTGGTTTCGGAAAATCGTTTACATCGCGCACAATCTGTTTTATTTTTGTTTCAATCATGATCAAATGAAATATAGGGGGCCAACTTTTCAACCGTTTCAGGAGACAGTATCGCCACCTTTTTTAACTCCGCAATATTACTATAATTTCCGTGTTGTTTCCGAAATTGTATGATGGCATTGATCTGGTTATATTTCAAATAGGGATGATACTTTAAATCATTACGCTCAATTTTATTGACATGGATCATCCGGAGAGCAGTTTTATCAAGGATGAGCTGGTCTTTAACTGCATTGTAGCGGGCGGTATCCATTTGAAATATCTCCAGCAACTGCTCTTTTTTATAATAACCACCCAGGGCCTCCCGGTATTTCACTATCCTCCTGGCAAAAGCAGGGCCGATGCCTTTAACCGAATCAAGCTGCAGCGTATCTGCCGTGTTCAAAGCAGCAAGCACAGGCTTAGGTTTTGTAAATTTATAGGGAGCATACTTATTATACGGCAGCGTATCCCCCGGAGATATCTTGATATAAAGATTCCAGCGCTGAAACATCTCCTCAGTCACCATATACATTTTTCGAAGATCTTCCTTTTTACGGAAACGCCCGCCTTTAGCAGTATAACGGATCATCACCGCCGCCTGTTTGGGCGACAAACCCAGCAGCTGCCACTCAGCCGCAGTGGTATGATTGGGATCAAAGCTGAATAACCGGGCCGGGACTGGCCTGCCCCTGCGGTATGGGTGCTCCTTCAACTGCATCTCCAGCAGCTCTAATTTCCTGATCGCTATACTATCCGCCACCAGATCACCGTTCTCTGGCAGCAGGACAGCAAAAAAATAAGGTATGATAGTGATCACAAGCAGGATAAAAATCAAGACAAGTAATCCGTTATATTCCCTTTTCGAAAAATTGAAGTATATATTAAGCCATTTTCTCATCGCCCAACAATGTACTGCCGTTATTTAGAAATATAAATCTTATTTTTGAGGTCGAACAAAATCTCCTTTAAATTCATATATGAAGATCATAACCACCAAAGAGTTTGCAAAAGCCACAAAAATCGACAAACTGGGTGTTCCGGGATTAGCGGCCCTGCTGATGGAAGTAATGAAATTAAACGACATCAATAAAGTTTTCTCCCAGAACCAGCATTTCAATGGCTTGGAGTTTGTGGATAAAATACTGGAAACGATAGGGGTATCGATCGACTTTGACGAAGATGATTTAAGGAATATTCCCAAGACCGGCGGTTTCATCGCCATTGCAAACCATCCCTACGGTGGTGTAGAAGGTCTGGCACTCGTTAAATTACTATGTACGGTGAGACCCGAAGCCAAGGTAATGGTGAACTTCATCCTGCAGAAGATTCCTAACCTCAACGAATTTTTTGTAGCAGTAAATCCCTTTGAAAATGTACAGCATACCTCCAGCATCAGCGGACTGAAAGCAACATTTGATCTTCTGAAAACGGGTACGCCAATTGGTATCTTTCCTGCCGGTGAGGTTTCTACCTTTAGCCTCGACAAACAGGAGATTACCGACAGGTTATGGCACCCTGTAGTAGGCAAGCTGATCGCCAGGGCAAAAGTACCGGTTGTACCCATCTATTTTCATGGCAATAACGGAGTACTGTTTAACATCCTGAGTTTCATCCACCCCACCCTGCGTACCGCAAAGCTGCCTTCAGAGTTTCTCAACAAACAGGGCTTAAAAATAAAAGTAAGGATCGGAAAGCCGATCAATATCGAAGATATCTCTTACCGCAACAACACCAATAAATTACTTGATTTCCTGCGGGCACGTACTTATGCTTTAGGTACCAGTATCGAGGAAGAGAAAAAACTCTTCAATCCGATCAATCTTTTCAAGATCAAGAAAAAACCTGAGCCGGTTATCGAAGAAACACCCAGGGAAAGTATCGCTGAGGAAATCGGGCAGCTGGAGGCTTACCGGGTATGGACCGAAAAACAATACGAAGTTTATATCTCCCCGACAGCCAACATCCCAACTGTTCTGAAAGAAATAGGCAGGCTGAGGGAAATCACATTCAGGGAGGTTGGCGAAGGAACCAATAAAAAGATAGATCTGGATAACTATGACATCTATTATCACCATTTGTTTATATGGGATAAGGAGAAGCAAAATATTGTGGGTGCCTACCGTATAGGCAAAGGCGATGAGATCCTGCACATGATGGGTAAGCGTGGATTTTACCTGTCAGAGCTGTTCAAGATCAAAGAAGCATTTTACCCGATATTAAACCAGGGTATCGAACTTGGCCGATCATGGATCCGTAAGGAATACCAGCAAAAAGCTTTACCATTGTTCCTGCTATGGAAAGGGATATTAAAATATTTGCTTGACAATCCGCAGTACAGATATATGTTTGGACCGGTGAGTATCAGTAACAACTTTTCTAAGTTCTCCAAATCACTGATCGTGGATTTCATCACCAAGAACCATTTCGATTATGAGCTGGGACAATATGTGAAACCAAGGAATAAATTCAAGGCAGATCTTTCTGCGATTGACAAAGACCTGCTTATCGAAAGCAGTGAATCACTCAAGGACCTCGACGGACTGATCTCTGATATTGAAAATTCACATATCAAAATTCCTGTGCTGCTAAGACAATACATGAATTTAAATGCGAAGATCATCTGTTTCAATACTGATCCTAAATTTTCGGACTGCCTTGATGGATTCCTTCTGGTAGACACAAGGAACATTCCGCCAGAGATCCTGGAGAAGATCGGCAAGAACTTCTAAACAGCAAATTCATTAAAATCAAAAAGCCAGGACATCCACCCTGGCTTTTCGTTTATCAACTAAACCTAAACTTTATAAATACTAACCAAATATTTACATCGCAAATGTAAGGTCAGTATGTTAAGCGAAAATTAAGAATGGGTTATAAAAAAGGCCGGATCATTTAAAATGACCCGGGCTTTCGAAAAACGTTGCGGAAACTAGAAGCTGTATCTCAGACCAAACTGCATCTGATATCTTGATGCAAAGAAATCTTTAGAATATTTACTTGTGTTCGCCTGACTGAAAGTGTAAGTCGGATATGTTGTTGGAGAACCTGCACCACCTGTAGTAGTAGACAATCCTACACTAGCCATTGAGTTAAACGTGTTCGGAGAAAAATACTGTACGCCCCATTTCTTGTTCAGCAGGTTGGTTAAGTTTACGATGTCATAAGTAAACGATAAAGTGTGCTTATGGGTACCGTTAGTAACCACTCTGATGTCCTGTGAGAAACGGAAATCAGCCTGGTAGTTCCATGGTGTACGTGCAGCATTACGTTCTGTAAACTCACCTCTTCTTGTTTTCAGATATTTATCACCATCAATAAAGGCATCGAAAGCAGCGGCCTGTGCAGCACCGGTTGCATTTGCAGCAAAGAACCTGGCTGTTTCGCCAACCTGAGGAATATAGACCAAACTAACTGTTTGTCCTGTATTATTGATTGTAGCGTTTACAAAGCCATAAGAATATGGTGTTCCCGACTGTGCACTAAAGAAAAGGGAGAAGTTAGCTACATATTTACCAGCCTGATCCCAGCTGTGTTTATAGTTCATTGTAGAAACGATCCTGTTACGGATATCAAAGTTAGAGTTGGCTACTCCTGGATTATTAGGGCTTAACGACTGGTTTAACTGCCAGTTGGACTCCATTGAGTTACGGATACCATTGGTCACATCCTTGGATCTTCCGTAAGTATAAGCCGCCATAATATCAAAACCACCTGGGATAGATTTACCGATCTGACCTGTTAAGCTGTAACGATATCCTTTGCTTGTATTGGAAAGCAGGTAAGCATTAGTATACAAAAGACTGGTTTTTCCAGCATCACCAGAGGTGTAAATTGGTTGCTGGTGCTGGGTATCATAGATCAGATAAGTCGGGTTATCTTTAATATTGATCTGCTGGAACATCAAATCATGGATAACTTTAGTATAGATACCTTCAACAGTAAATCTCCACTGGTTAGCAGTTTTGTAATCAAAAGCCAAACTGCTTCTCCATGTTTTAGGCATTTTGAAGTTGTTATCAATTAAATCTACCTGTGTTGCTCCGGCGGCGTCATTTACATTTACGCCTTGTTTAGACACAAATCCAGCTTCACCCTTACCTGTTAAGGCATCAGCGATGGGATCAGAACCTGCTGCAAAAGCTTTGGAACTTGATCTGTTGTCATATGCACCGTATGTTACACCATTATTGTAATAAGCATAACCTAACCATGCGAAAGGAACACGACCAGTAAATAAACCACTACCACCACGCATGATCAGGCTTTGGTCGCCCAATACATCAAAATTAAAACCTACACGTGGTGAAACCTGTACCTGACCAAAGAAGTCATTTTTAATGTTTTTTGGAAGTGTATAAGTATAAGTAGTACCATAGTTAGGATCTACCGGAGCATCAGTAGTTTTAACGCTCAACGGTTGCTTATTTGGCATATCTGCCATATCAAACCTGATACCGTAAGTCAGTTTAAAGCGGTCAGTCATCTGGAACTGATCTTCTCCATACACACTGTACATGTTAACTTTAAATTCAGCTGGTGGATTGTTCAGAATATAATCTCTGCTGTTATCTGTATAGTTGTAGTTCGTTCTTACACGGTTAGGATTTCCAGCCAGGAAAGCATCCACATTGCTATATGCAACACGTCCGTTCCAGCTGTTTACAAAACCATAGGTAATGTTATATAACTCATTGTGTGTACCAAAAGTAAACGTATGCCTTCCTTTAGTCCAGGTAAGGTTATCAGTAAACTCAGTAGTTTTTTGTTTCATGTTAAAGATACTCGCTTCACGGTCTGTACCCAGAAAGATTGTTCCACCTGTACCACCGATTTCAATTTGCGGTAAAGCAGCGTTGGAAGTTGGGGTTCTGTAATCATGGATACTTGAGTAGCCAAAAACCAAACTGTTTGACAGGTTATTGGAAATCCTGCTTTTTAACTCAGCAACTGTAGAGTTCTGGTTATTCGTTTGTTTATAATCGATACCCCCAAACCTGAAGTTAGCCTGGTCACGTTCCAGGTTAGTCGCCTCAGAAGTAATGGTGTTATTACGAATCGTCAACTGGTTTTTATCGTTGATATTCCAGTCTAAACGATTGAAAAACTTATTCGAATTTGAGTAGATATTATAGTTACCATAGGCTCCGGGATCAATACCATATTTGGTTTTCATCAGCGTAGTAATCGCTTGTGCCTGAGCTTCGGTGATAACGGTCATATCAGAAGAACCTGCACCTAAGATCACAGGATCCTGGCGGCGGGTGATTTCTTCATTTGTAAAGAAGAACAATTTGTTTTTAATCAATGGTAAACCTACACGGAAACCAGTCTGATATTCATGAAAATCAGAGGGCTCTTTTGAGTTGTCACCAGTCTTATTTCTTCCGATCAGGGAAGCGTTACGGCCAAAACCGTAAACAGATCCGGTCACTTCATTTGTACCTGAACGTGTTACAGCATTCACACTACCACCTGTAAAATTACCAATCTTCACATCGTAAGGTGCAAGTAACACCTGTACATCCTGGATCGCATCAATAGAAACAGGGTTGGTTCTTGTGCTGCTTCCCGGCATTCCTGAGCTACCACTCTGTCCGCCTAAAGAAGGACTGAAACCAATTGCATCATTGTTGATCGCACCATCAATAGTAACGTTATTGTACCTGAAGTTGGTGCCCATGAATGAATTGTCTTTACTTACCTGTGGGGTTACACGCGTAACATCAGTTAAACTGCGGCTTGTTGAAGGCATATTTCTAATCTGCTCTTCGCCGATCTGCGTGCCTGCACCAGTTTTCAATGCACCTCTTTTACCTTTTACAGTAACTTCTGTCAGTTGCTGGCCTTCGTCTAAAAGGGTGAAATCAACGCGCTGGTCAATACCCAAACCAAGGTTGCCAACTTCTTTGTCCTGTTTACTGTAACCAATATAAGTTACAGTTACTCTATACGGTCCACCCGGGTTCAAATTGTTTAAACGGAAATAACCATCAGTTCCGGTTACTGCACCGTATTTAGTACCAGTTGGAAGATGTACTACCAACACACTTGCTCCCGGAACACTGAGTCCTTTCGCATCTTTTACTTTTCCGCTAACGCTGGAAGTTGTCACCTGTGCATTTACACCCATGCCCATAAAGAGGAGAGCAGTTAGGAGAAAGCAATAGAGATTTGATATAATTCGTTTCATATGAGTTGCCTCTAATTATTTTTTGTAAAATTAGAGTTGCAACGTAACCTTAATATTAAGTTCACATTAATACACTTTGGAATTAATATTAAATTAAAACAGGATTAAAATGGGATTAAAAAAGCTGTTTGAACTGCTATCAGGTGTATTTTACGAAAATGGATGTGTTAACATCAGATAATTGAAAGCTGCAAACTATGTTTCCTGAATATTAAGTTTATGTTAACTATCCTCAAAATGCACCATACATGCTTAATTGTAAACAAAATTGGGGTAGAAATATTGTTTCACGGATACAGTATCTCTGACCGGGGGAGCTCCATAAACTGATTCGGAAATGATCTGCACTTCCAGAATCCATTTTGTCTGATCAGCAGGTTTACCGGGTGTCAGGTTAATCCCCTTAACATATCCATCCACCAGTTTGGATGCAGCAAATAAACACGCCGGGCAGGAACGGCTGATCTCGATCTTCCCATTAACGATATCTTCGCGTGAAAGACTGAATGCATTACCCGTCATTGGTGCTTTGATGTATATAATATAACTCACGCCCTGGTTGAGCACACTGCTCCAGAAAAGCCTGTATTTTCCTGTCACAAAAGTTCCCGGACCTGGATTAACATCTGCCTGTTCAGTAAAAAGATATTGGCAGTTGGCATTGGCCGGACAGGGAGTAAGGTTATTTTCGTCAATCCGGATTACTTCGTCCCTACCGCTTTGCTTAGCGCAGGATAAATTGATAAAAACCAAAGCCAGCAGGCTTAAAAAAAGAGTAATTTGTTTTTTCATGAGATTGTTATTTATTTGATAACTAAAACGTTATCAAATGATTAAACGCTACAGCATATAAAAAAACGACCCTGCCGGAATATCCTGCAGGGTCGTCTCAATAATAAAATAATATTACTTAGTTACAGCACCAGGGGTAGTGTAAGGTAAAGTTTGTGGATCGTAACTAGCCCATCCAGCTGTCCAGTCAGTAGAACCGAATGCACCTTTATAAGCAACTTTCTCGAAGAAAGCATCCGTTAATTTCGCATTTGCAAACGACGCACCGGTAGCAGCAGGAGAACCTGTAAGCAAAGTGAAGTTAGGTACACCAACTCTTGCAGCAGCAACCTGATCTGCAGAATATTTCAATGGATCAGTGTAGATACCGATAGCATAAAGATCAGGAGTGAATACATTCGCCGAAGCAGCTGAAGTCAGGATTGGAGTAATCGCAGCTAAAGCAGTAGCGTTTGAAGCTTTGATTTGGTTGGCTTTTCCGTTAGATCCTGCAACCAGGTTGTTTGTGAAAAACGAAGCACCACTCACTAAATAACTTGAAGAGTTTGCACCACTGGCTGGCAATGCATCATCATAAAAAACACCTTCAGTGTAACCTGCAATAACAGAGTTTGCAATGCTGATCTGTGAATTACGACGGATTTGCGCAGCATGCTGATAACTCGCGTTAACTGTAGGAACTGGTGTAGGTACCGGAGCTACCGGACCCAAGATAGTCATGTTTGAGAATACAGCTGAAGTAAATGGAGCTGTACCGGCACCAGTTGAGATGTTGTCTGATTCAAAACCATTCGAACCTGAAACGTCAGCAACACCAGCTAAACGCTGAGCAACACCAAACTGGATTTTACCAGAGAAACCGTTATCAGTATCAAAGTCATCATCCCATGTAGAAACAGCAAGTAAGTGTTTTGCATTTACTGCACCGCCAAACCATTCGAAAGCATCGTCACCTGAACGGAATACTTCTACATATTCAACAGTGGTACCAGAACCAACACTACCAAAGGTTACACCATTGATCTCATTGTCCGGGCCTAAAGCAACACCAGCATATTCAACACGTACATACTTCAGAACACCTGAGTTATCAGCGTTGTCAGTACCACCATGTTTAGCTTTATCCGTTGCATCAGAAATACCTTCAATTGCTACTGAAGTTCCAAGGTTGTTGACACCTTTACCCAAAAGGATTAAACCACCCCAGTCGCCAGGAGCACGGCCACCGGCAACGATGTTGGATGTAAATACAATTGGTTTCTCGGCCGTACCTGTTGCATTGATTTTAGCACCTCTGGTGATGATCAACGTACCCTTAGTACCTCTGTCACCTTTAATAATTGTTCCCGGAGCAATAGTCAGGGTAACATTGTTGGTTACGAATACGTTACCTTTTAACAGGTAAATCTTGTCTGCCGTCCAGTTGGTAGCAGTAGTAATATCGCCAGTTACTTCAACGACACCAGTTACAGGGTTAACCAGCTCACCGTCGTCATCCCCGTTATCACTTTTCGAACAACTTGCGAAAAACACAAGTAGACTCAAGGCTGTTGCCAATAATTGTTTTTTCATTTTTTCGTTTTTTTATTAGTGTAATTTTATTTGAGATTTGGTTTATTAGAAAGTATATGAGAATGCTACTGAGAAATTACTCCCAGCTTTAAAGCTGCTCACCGTATAGTCGTTAGGAGCACCGTCATATTTTTTGTTGGTATTTATATCATAATAGAAAGTAGCTTTCTGATTTAAGATATCGCCCGCATTAAATTTCAGCTCGCCTTTGTTTTTCAGCAATTTCATTCCCAGCTGTAAGTCGATCACATCTCTCGGTGCTTCCCAGATTGAAGGGTAAAGCGATCCTGCTGCTACAGCAAGCCTGCGTCCTACTTTATTATAGAGAGCGTTGAAAGTAAACTTGTTATCAAGGAAACTGTGTAGTAATCCTGCATTAATTACGTATGGAGCCTGACCAACCATTACGCGGGTACCTTCAACGTTATTTAAACCTGTATTCGTATCATTTGTTACTTTCGATTTAATAACCGATACGTTGGCATAAGCTGTAGTGTTTTTCAGGAAATCATTTTCTCTGATAAACTCAAGGCTCTTGCGGATCTCAAATTCAGCACCGTATACAGTTGCTTTATCAGAGTTGAAATAAGTAACCGTTCTGGTAGATGTTGCATCGTTATTGAAAGTCTCGATTGCATTTTTGAACTTCTTGTAGAAACCGGATACCGAGATGATCTGTCCGGCCTGCGGGTACAATTCAAAACGGATATCCGCGTTATCGATATTTGAACGTTTTAAATTAGGATTACCCTGTAAGTTTGATAAGGTCTCGTAATCATAGTAAGTAGAAACCGATAACTCCCTGAACTCAGGACGTGCAATTGTGCGGTAATAAGATGCCCTTAAATTGATTTTATCTGTAAGGTTATAGGTAAAGTTTGCAGAAGGTAAAACGTCAGCATAGTTCTGTTTCACTTTTTCAGCTGCCGCATCTTCCGGTGTCAGGTTCACATTGAACTGTTCAACACGTACTCCCCAGACTAACCTTGCCTTCTCAGCAAGTTTGTTATCCAGCATAGCATATCCTGCGTTGGTTAATGAATTGGCAACATATTGGTCCAGCCTGTTGTAAAGTTCAGCGATCCTGAAGTTACCTCCATTGATCAGACTGGTTGAATACAGCTTATCAATGGGCAATTGCCGTATTTGTTCGCTGATATCTGAGGAATTAACAGTAGCACCAAGAAAACGTACATCAAAAGTACGATCGCGGTATAAGGCGCTCAAACCTGTTTTGAATGTTGCCTTTGAATTGAACATAGTTAAAGGCAATGAGTAATTTACAGCACCTGTGTATGAATTTTCATTCATCCTTGAAAATAATCTTGCGTTTTCTCTTCCCAGTGTAGTAATGTTGGCCGAGTAGGGAGTGCTTGCATCAGCAGATGTAAGCCTTGCATAGTTTAGTTTTTTCTGATCAGGCTGATCATTTAATACATTACTGAAACTTAGTGACCAGTTTAATTTTGCATTGCGCTCACCCAGCTGGTGATCACCTTCAACTGTAGACTTTAATAATGATTTTTGCATCAGGTCGAATGCATAGAACTGAATATCACTGCTGATCGCACGGTTAAGCCCTGTTCTGTACAGGAACTGATCTTCATAAATCCTGTTGTAAATATTTTTAAACGTAATTTTGTTCTTTCCAAAGGTGTAAGCAAAGTTTGCCAGTGCACCAATGTTTGTAGAGAACTTATATACATCATCATTATAATCAAAATCATAATACTGACGTTTCACATCATTGCTGATGGTTTGTGCGTTACGGTAAGTCAATGATACCAATGCCCCAAATTTCCTGTTATTTTTAAGGTCTTTTACCCTTCCGATAGTGAATTGGTAATTTTGAGTTGGTAAGGCTGTAAAATTATCAACTCTCCAGCTGCGAGGTAAGGCTTTTAAAGCCGAAACATTTTGTGCAGGAGTTAGTCCATTATTGATCCTGTTCGTACCCGGAAAATTAGAACCAAGTTTTTTATCTCCGTTATCAAAACCGAGATAGTCTGTTATATTTCTTGTACCGCTTTTAAAATCCTTAAAAGTTGATGCAGTATTGTAACCTGCACCTACACCAAATGAGATAAAATTCTGTTCCGGAATATCTTTGGTAGTAATCTGAATCGCACCACCCGCAAAATCACCGGGAAGATCTGGTGTAGCAGTCTTACTGATAATCAGGTTATCTACAAGATTGGAAGGAACGATATCAAATGAGAAAGCTTTCCTGTTTGGCTCAGTACTGGGTAAAGTAGATCCGTCAAGCATTGCGGCGTTATACCTGTCGCTTAACCCGCGGATAACTACAAATTTGTTGTCCTGAATAGTTGTTCCGCTTACCCTTTTTAATACATCTGAAGTATTTTTATCTGGTGAGCGCTTGATCAGTTCCGAAGAGATACCATCAGAAATCGCAGCGTTATTTTTCTGCTGTGCATATAATGCATTGATAGTTTCTTTTTTGAATGAACCTTTAATCACAACCTCGTTCAGGTTCTGAGAATTAGATTCCTCAAGGATTACATTAAGTATAGTGTTTTTTCCGCCGGTAACTTCTACCTCACTGATTTCTTTTCCTGTATAACCTATATACTGGTAAACAACGGTATATTTTCCATTGGCTAATCCTGTGATCGAATATTTACCGTCAACATCTGTGGCCATACCTTTGGTAGAACCTTTTAGCTTAACAGTAACTCCTATAAGTGTTTCTCCTGATTTTTTATCACTGATGGTACCTGAGATCTTGCCTGTACCCTGCGCGAAACTGGCTGCGCTCATAAATACGAGCAGCAAAAGCGTAATTATTACTTCTTTAAATTGTCGTTGTGGTTTCAATTGCCTTTGATTTGAATAAGGGCAAAGCTATTACCACAGTGTTAAGTATACGTTAGGGTCAGGTTACATTTTAATCCATTTTTAATTCCGTTTTAATTTCGCTTTAATTCGCATTTAAACTCATTTTAATGCCGCTTTAATCCAATTTTAATGGAAAAAATCTCCAGCAGCCAGATTGGCCCGATTAACACAAATTTAACACCACTGAGAATTGAGGTTTTCTTTCCTTCTATTTTCTGACCGATTAAAAGCCCTGCAACACCAGCTACCAGTGTAACAGTACAAACCAGCCACAATGCCGGTCCACCCGACAGTTGCCACTTTTCAAACTGTACTACAATCAGCGACAAAGCAAAAACCAGTAATAACATCATGTAAGACAAAACAGGAGAAAGCCTGTAATAATAGTATCCCGCGAAAGCGATTAAAAAGGAAGCCCAGTTCAGAAAGCCGTTATACTTCCCCAGGAAATCGAGATGAGGGAAAGGAACTGACCATGCCAGGCCAAGGATGCTGAACAGGATAAGGGGAATACACACCCAGTGGATCAGACGGTTTAAAGGATGCTGCCTGGTAGCAGCATATTCAGCAAAGAGCACATCAATTTCCCGCTGAGGTACTTTGGTCACATTTTTTTGTTCCTTCTTCATCCTGCAAAAATAACCATCATGAGCATACATCCATCAAAAAAGCAGGCATAAAAAAAGCGACAGGTAATCCTGTCGCTTTATAAATTTATACTTTATGTCTTACTTGGCGAAAGCCACAGACCTGGTTTCCCTGATCACGGTAACTTTAATCTGACCAGGATAAGTCATTTCAGTCTGGATACGGTTTGAGATATCTGCTGCAAGCAATTCTGCCTGCTGGTCAGTTACCCTTTCACTTTCTACCACAACCCTTAACTCTCTACCTGCCTGGATTGCAAATGTTTTCTCTACGCCAGGGTAAGATAAGGCCAGTTCTTCCAGTTCTTTTAAACGTTTGATATAACTTTCCACTACCTCACGTCTTGCTCCCGGGCGTGCACCGGAAATTGCATCACAAGCCTGGATGATCGGAGAGATCATAGAGGTCATTTCGATTTCATCATGGTGGGCTCCTATTGCATTACAAATCTCTGGATGCTCCTTATATTTTTCGGCCAGCTGCATACCTAAAATTGCGTGTGGCAATTCAGGGTTATCATCAGGTACCTTACCGATATCATGTAATAATCCGGCACGTTTAGCCATCTTGGCGTTAAGGCCAAGCTCTGCCGCCATCGTTGCACAGAAGTTTGCTACCTCACGGGAGTGATGCAGTAAATTTTGTCCGTATGATGAACGGTAACGCATACGTCCCACCATTCTGATCAGCTCAGGGTGCAGGCCGTGGATACCCAGGTCAATAACTGTACGTTCACCTATCTCTACGATCTCGTCTTCAATCTGTTTTTTTGTTTTTGCTACAACCTCTTCAATACGCGCCGGGTGGATACGTCCGTCCGTTACCAGACGGTGCAGTGCCAAACGAGCAATTTCCCTTCTTACAGGGTCAAAACCCGAAAGGATAATTGCCTCAGGGGTATCATCTACAATGATCTCAATTCCTGTTGCTGCTTCCAGTGCACGGATGTTTCTGCCTTCGCGACCAATTACGCGCCCTTTGATCTCATCACTTTCAATATGAAAGATAGATACAGTATTTTCAATTGCGGCTTCTACAGCTGTACGCTGTATCGTCTGAATAACCACTTTTTTTGCTTCCTTCGTTGCAGTCAGCCTGGCTTCATCAACGATGTCCTTTACCTGGATCATCGCCTGTGTCCTGGCTTCCTGTTTCATGTTTTCTACCAGTTGGTTTTTAGCTTCTTCAGCACTTAACCCAGCGATAGTTTCCAGTTGTTTCACATGCTGATTTTTCAGCACCTCTACTTCTTCCTGTTTTTTAACCGCGATATCAGTTTGTTTTTCCAGGTTCTTTTTGTGGTTATCCAGTTCCTGCTCCTTGCGGTTCATGTTTTCCAGACGCTGGTTTACTGATTGTTCCTTCTGCTTAATTGCGTTCTCACGCTGGTTTACCTGGTTGTTTTTGGCATTTACTTCCTGCTCATGTTCGGTTTTCAATTGCAGAAACTTTTCTTTAGCCTCTAATAACCTGTCTTTTTTTAAGATCTCAGCGTGGCTCTCTGCTTCTTTTAATATTTTCTTTACTTTGCTCTGTGCTGCAATCTCCTGCTGTTTCAGCAGGTTGCGCAACAGGTATCTGCCCACTAATATACCAACGACTAAGCTGGTCAGGACATATCCAATTATTGCTATTATTTCCATTTTAATTTATATATATAAAAAACCCGAATAAACATCTTATCTGTAAGGATGCTTATGCAAGTCTGCATTATTTATGCTCATTTGCCCAACAACAAAAAACCGCTGTTAAAATTTTAGTTCCTGCATACTGCTCTGAATACTTGCAAAATTCAAATTGCAGCTTAAAAAGCCACAATATAATACATGTATTCAAGAATCACCTAAACAATGAAACTAAAAACTTAACAACGGTTAAAGCTTTTATGCTAATTGAAACAACAGAAAGGTCTATTTAGTAAAAAAGTCGTTCAGTAAACTATCTAACTCTTCAACTTTTTCAGCTACTGCAGTATCCTGGTCCTGCACTTTATTTTCTACCCTTAATACGGCAGTCGCATAATGCAATACCGCCATAGATAGCAAATCCTGTTTATCTCTGACCGCATAATTTTCCTGGTAGTCCTTTATACGCTCGTTGATAATTTTGGCTGCCCGCCTTACAATTTCTTCCTCTTCCATATTCACCTTCAGGGGGTAGATACGGTCAGAAATAGTTATTTTTATCGAGATTTCTCCCATTTCTTAGCTTTGTTTCAAAATCGGTGTATTCCTTATTTTTTCAGCAACACTACACATTTATCGATTTCACGCACAAAATCGTTAATTTTTTGCTTTATATCAAGTGTCTTCTCACTTGTCCCTTCAATACTCTTTGCCAGTTTCAGTACCCTCATCTTTTCATCAAGATCAGAGTTCTTTGCTTTCGAAGCATTTAAAGCCAGTTTTACTGAGGCATTCTCCTGCTTCAACAATTCATTTTCTTCCTGTAAAGCATTACAGAGCTCAATTAAACGGGCCGTTTTATGTAATACTGAATTTAATTGTTCCGCAACCGAAGACATTCTAATAAATTGATTGAATCTGTATAATTTTTCTAAAAGTAATAAATAAAATTACTTTCTGATCTCTGCTTTCGCTGTTTGTGCTAAGTTAGCTATAATCTTTTGCATAACTGCATCAATTTGCTTATCGGTTAAGGTTTGCTGGTCGTCCTGAAGTGTAAAATTCAAAGCATATGATTTTTTATTCTCAGGCAGCTTATCCCCTACATACACATCAAACACCTGTACATCCTTCAGCAATTTTTTCTCTGTCTTGAAAGCGATTGATTTCAGGGCATCAAAAGTAACCTCCGTATCTACCAGCATGGAAAGATCCCTTCTCACGGCAGGATATTTAGATATCTCTTTATTGATCACCTTGTTCTTCCTTACGATCTCAAGCAACAATGACCAGTCGAAATCTGCATAAAAAACATCCTTATCCACGTCGGCCAGTTTTTTATCTGCTGCAGTCACGGCGCCGAAGCTAACGATAGCCTGCTGTCCCCTGAAGTATTTCAGTCCGTAAGCAAAATTTTCATCGTTCAGTTCCTCAGTCTGGTAATTGGTAACCGCCAGTCTGCCCAGCACAGCATCTACTGCAGCTTTGATATGATAGAAAGTCACAGGACTTTGTCTCTGGCTCCATGATTCAGCAGCAGCAGCCCCCGAAAGCATAATCAACAGTCTAGGGCGTTCTACATACTTTTCATTGATCAGATGATAGGTTTTACCAAACTCATAGAATTTCACATCAGCACTCTTACGGTTCTGATTGTACGCAACACTTTCCATCGCCGGCATCAGCAGGCTCTGGCGCATCACATTCAGGTCTATGCTCAGTGCATTCAGTATCTTTACTGCCTCTTCCGGATTTTTGGAATATCTTTCCTTGGTCAGAGAGTTGCACATGATCTCCAGGTAACCGTTAGCCGTCAGCATATCAGCAATTACATGCTGGGTTTGCTCTTTGTCTGGCTTGGTAGTAAATGAAAGCGACGCATTCACTTTAGTCGGGATCTCAATATTATTATATCCGTAAATTCTCAGTACCTCTTCAGTCACATCACATTCGCGGGTAACATCAACTTTAAAGCTGGGCACCTTCAGTGACAATCCTTCCTGTGTTTCAGCTGCAACAGTTATCCCCAGTGATGTAATGATAGCTTTAATTTCCTCGTCGGGAATGGCGGCACCAATCAGGCCGGTAATGTTTGCATAACTGACTTCAACATCAAAAGGAGCGACAGGCTGAGGGTAGATATCCCCTACCGCAGAAGAAATCTGACCGCCCGCAAGTTCCTGAATAAGCAGAGCAGCGCGTTTTAACGCAGTCACTGTCATTTCCGGATCTGTTCCCCTTTCGTAACGGAACGAAGCGTCTGTTTTCAAAGTGTGGCGTTTTGCAGTTTTACGTACTGATACTGCATTGAAATAGGCACTCTCTAAAAATATGTTTGTAGTTTTTTCGCTGACGCCCGAGTTTTTACCGCCATATACCCCAGCAATGGTTACCGGCTTCTCTGCATCACAGATCATCAGGTCATCGGCTGATAGTTTGCGTGTAATCCCATCCAGTGTAACAAAAGGTGTTTCATCTGCAACTTTTTTCACAATGATCTGCTTGCCTGCAATCTCATCCGCATCAAAAGCATGTAGTGGCTGACCAAGGTCATGCAGCACATAATTAGTGATATCCACGATGTTATTGATCGGACGGATTCCAATCACTTTCAATTTGTCCTGCAGCCATTCGGGCGAAGCCTTAACGGTAACGCCACTGATCGCCACACTGCTGTAGCGCGGACATGCATCTGTATCCTGAACTTCAACAGCAATGGTTGAATTTTCATTCTCCACTTTGAAAGAGGAGATATCAGGCATGGTCAGTTCAATTCTAAGGTATGCTGCCAGGTCTCTGGCAACACCAAGATGAGAGGCCGCATCGGCCCTGTTAGGGGTTAACCCAATTTCAAAAAGATAATCATCTTCCATCTTGAAATATTCCTTGGCAGGCATACCAGGTACCGCATCGGCATCCAGTACCATGATACCGGCGTGTGAGCCACCTAAACCAATTTCATCCTCTGCACAGATCATACCTTCAGAAACTTCTCCCCTGATTTTGGATTTATTGATCTGGAATGGTTCTCCCTCATTAGGATAAACCGTAGTGCCTACGGTAGCAACTACCACCTTTTGCCCTTCGGCAACATTTGGTGCACCACAAACAATCTGTACAGGTTCTGCCGCACCTACATTTACTGTGGTTACTCTTAACCTGTCAGCATTGGGATGCTGGATGCAGGTCAGCACATGGCCAATTACCAATCCTTCAAGACCGCCCACAACGGGCTGTACTTTGTCAAGGCTCTCTACTTCCAGACCAATATTGGTCAGGATCAGCGAAAGTTCCTGGGGTGTAAGGTCTGTTTGTATGAATTGTTTCAGCCAGTTATATGATATCTTCATGTTCTAATCTCAATCTAAAATGCAAAGATATAAAATAATGCTTTGCGCTATAAGAATTCACCTATAATCAACAGATAATTACGATCAGATGAATCCTTCATCTGCGAGACTAAGATAGGAAGCGCCTGCCACAATGAGATGATCAAGTACGGGAAGCTCCATTGTCCTGCCGGCTTCGATTAGTTTTTTGGTGGTCCTGACATCCTCATTGCTGGGTTTCAGGTTGCCGGAAGGGTGGTTATGGAAAAGGATGAGATAAGCGGCATTCCGGTCCAGGGCCGTTTTAAAGATAATTTTCGGATCTGCAATTGTCCCTGCACGGCCTCCCCTGCTGACCATTGTTTTATCGATGACTCCATTTGCAGCATCCAGCATCATAATCCAGAATTCCTCCTGACCCAGATCTGTCAGTACCGGATGCATGATTTCAAAGGCATCCCTGGATGAAGTAATTTTTGCTTTCAATTCTGCGGGTTCTTCTTTTCTCCGGCGGCCGAGCTCCAGGGCAGCAATGATTGTCAGGGCTTTGGCATCGCCAATTCCGTGGAACTGCCTGAGTTCATTTAAGGAGATTCGCCCCAGTTCAGAAAGGCTGTGTGCATACTCAGCCAGAATGCGCTGACCTAAAGATACAGCAGATTCTCTCAGGCTTCCCGAGCCTATCAGTATAGCGATCAGTTCAGCATCAGAAAGAGACCTGCGGCCCTGGCGGATCAGCTTTTCCCTGGGCTGTTCGCTGGCGGCAAGGCCTTTGATTCCATTTTTTTGTTTACGTTTTACCATAAACAAAAAAACGGGATAAGCCATTGGCTATCCCGTTTTCAATATTGTAAACTTAGAACTATTTTAAGTTGTTAACAAATTTAGTCAACTTTGATTTATTGTTGGCAGCTTTGTTTTTGTGAATAACGTTTTTCTTAGCTAAACGATCAAGCATAGAAATTACTTTAGGCAATAACTCCTGACCTGATGTTTTATCTACAGAAGCACGTAATCTTTTAATAAAAGTACGCGTTGTTTTTGCTTGGTACCTGTTACGTAAACGTTTAGTAGCGTTTGCTCTTATTCTTTTTAAAGATGATTTATGATTTGCCATTTTTTAGTATAATAATATTTTATATAATT
>NZ_JBEVDX010000041.1:0-19668 GCF_040513095.1 Pedobacter sp.
AGAACAGACTTTTCAGCGGCCTATCAAAGGCAACATTATTAGTAAATATAGAATCCTTAACACGCTGTAATACAATGCAAAATAAGCTTATTCAGTATATTATTCTGTATATTTGCTAAAAATCTGGAATAAAACAATAGGTAGAATAAACAGATAGTTTATAATGGCAGTCACAAGCAATAGAAAATCAGAAAGTTAAATATGCCAACAATATTATATTTTGCCTGGCAAAATAGCCAAATATAGTTCTGTTTCTGTAAAAAAAGCCTATAAATGAGCAAATCAATTTGACAATAAATTTGCGTAATACACCAAAAGGAGTACCCGAATTTAAACATTAACACCAGGCTGGTGTTATACCATCATATCCAATCCTATCAATGAAAATCCATTTGCGTATCCTGTTTAGTACCCTGCTCCTTTTTTTCCTGTCAACACCAATCTTTTCACAGGATCTACCGCCCAGGACTGATAAATTTTATTCGATGAGCGGCTTTGGTTTTTCATTTCCCATTGGCGGAAGCACTGATTTTATGCGGCCAAAATTTTCTACCACCATTGGTGCCAATATTGGCCTTGGTCCGGGAAATGGGAATGGCGGAATATTTCTGTATCCCAAGTTCAGCCTGCATGTTTTTGGTTACGATAATATCGAGACCGACCAGGAATTTAATTACGAACTTGAAAAAGGCAGATCAACAACCTATCTCTTAACAGTTGGATTCGGCTACAGGAAGATCCTCGGAAACGTAGCGTTCTACGGTTATTTAAATGGCGGTGGCGGATTTATACTTACGCCAAGACTTGCGGTGAGCCAGGGCACTAAAATTGCGGTTTTGAACAACAAGACAAATCATATGGGAATCATCGAGCCCGGAGCCGGTATAGAATATAATATTGGTGGTGCAAACCTGTTTATGGAAACGAGTTATATGCATGGCCTGGGAGATGTGGGCGGCAGACCATTCAATGCCATCCCATTGACCATCGGGATTAAACCCAACTTAAGCAGGTTATTTAACAAAAAGAAACCTTAGGCACTTTCTACGAGTTCAGCTTCCATAGCCGAAGAAGACTCGCTTTCAAATTTAGGAACATTGAAGCGCAGTACGACGCATTCTTCTTCTTTACTCACCTTCAGGATACCATTATTCTTCGCTACAAAATCGCGGCACAAATGTAACCCTAGTCCTACGCCCCGCTCATTCGACGTTCCATAGGAAGGCTCATTATGCTCCCGTTTAACAAAACGGTCGATATTGAGCTGATCGGTAACCGGGTTACAGATATCAATGAAGATATGGTTCTTGCTTCCCCATATGCGGATACGGATGTAAAAACCCAGCGGCGTAAATTTAATTGCGTTATCCATCAGGTTCCGGATCACCAGGTTGATCTGGTTGAGATCAGCAAACACGTCAGCGTCGTCATCTACCCTTAGCTCAATCCGGATATTCTTTTTATTGATCAGCGGCTGGTATACCAGCATCAGATCTTCCACCATTACCCGTACATTGAACCTTGACGGTGCCGTGGTGATTCCTTTCATCTGGCTTTGAGCCCAGTACAGGAGGTTATTTAAAGTGTTATGGATGTTATCCACATTCTTTCTGCTGTCATTCAATAACATCTTCACATCATCAAAAGTCAGCAGATCCATGTCACTTAATGAAAACAGGCTGATCAGGCTGTTGAACGGACTTCTAAGGTCATGGGCGATAATAGAGAAGATCCTGGTTTTGTCGGCATTTGCTTCTTCCAGCGACTGCACCATCTTCTTCAGCGCCCTGGTGCGCGAATCCACAATTTTTTCCAGCCGCTCATTCTGACTACTGATCAGGTACAGGTTTTCCTCCTGCACCTTAATTTTATCGGCGTGCTCCTGAAGCCTGGATCTTTTCATATCCTTTAACCTGTCTCCCAATGCCAGGGACAATATCAGCAGTTCGAAAATAAATCCCAGCGGAACAAAATGAATGTAGTTCTCATGGTACGGGGTTATACCCGAAAGACAGAACAGCAGCCCGATGGTTGTGGCGCAAACGTATGACCAGGAGATCACCAGGTATAAAGCACGTTTATGTCCTTTGAGAAAAGTCGCCACGCCCAGTCCCCATAAAACAAGCACGGTTACCGGCGTCAGCAGCTGACAAATGTCTGCGCAGGTGCTTTTATAACCAAGAACCGATACCCCGGTCAGGAAAATCCAGCTAACGCTGAGTATATAAAGTAAATTGACTGACCAGGGCAGTATGACCTTCAGGTTTAAAAATCTGTATGAAAAACCTATTCCGGCTATGGACCCTATGCCCAGAAACATGTGCGGGTGCGTATTGAGCAGAATACGGAAGTTACTGCCCAGCAGATAGGCATAACCCATAAAATAGCCGATCATGTAAATGAAAAGTGCCAAAATCCGGATGCTGTAAAAAAAGTAGGTTTGGTCTTTAGATTTGATATATACCGAAACATTAAACAGGAAGAGCGCCATCAGTATCCCGATTGTAATGGATTCACAACGCTCCGCCCAGCCGAGGCCGGTAATGAGGGTCTGGGAAAGTGCGATCTTTACAGGTACAACCAGAATGTTATCACTTTTTAAGCGCAGATAAACAGTCTCTCTTTTAGCAGGATAAGGGCTTACAGGTAAATTAAAGATATACTTGCTGCCCGCGATAACTTTTGGGTTGTCCGCTGCAATACTGCCGGTATGGATACGGCTGAATTTACCCGGAGAGGTTTCGGAGTAATAGTCGATACTTTCAATATTTGCATAATCAATCACCAGATAAGCATCGTCCTGCAAAGAATTTAGATAGGAAACCTTCAGCCAGTATGCGGCTTTTGAATTTCCGAAATTGAGTACATTCGCAGCTGATTTAACAAATTGATGGCTTTTATCAGCAGCAATAACCTGCTGCAGTGACAAACCTGCATTTTCATCCCTGAGGTAGCTTAAAGATTTGCCCAGACTCTCATAAGGCATCATTTTTCCAATCACAATCACCTCACTGTGCGAGGCCACTGAGATCAGGCAAAATAATAAGATGACTAGAGAGCGCATTAAGTATATGTGTATGAAACAAATATAACGAATTACAGCGATATTGTTACGGGTATTTTGGGCCTTATTATTTTATCAGGAGAGACAGGATTTATTGAATTACTGGTATCGCAGGAAACAAAAGAAGCCCGCTTAATGTAAAATAAGCGGGCTTCTTCAATTATTCGTGCTTATGAAAATACCGGATCGGTATCCATCTCGAAATCTTCGTCACGCAGATAGATTACTTCCATGCTTTTTTCGTAGTTGGTAGATTTCTTGGAGAAGAAATCATGCTGGGTAGTTTCGCCATTTAATCCATTCAAAACAATAGAGTTAATAGCTTTAACCTCAAATATCTCTTCAAAACCCAGGTTCATCATAGCCTTGTTTGCGTTGTAGCGGATATACTCCTTTACATCGGCCGTCAGTCCCACTTCAGTATACAATTCGTCAGTATACTTCAGTTCGTTTTCATACAGTTCCATCAGCAGGTCTACCAGTTCAGCCTTGCTTTTTTCCGGATCAGGAAGTTTTTTGTAAACATCCTGCGCAAGCAGACCAACAAATACGCCGTGAATAGATTCATCTGCAACAATCTTTTTGATGATATCTGCACTGGCCACCATCTGCCCCTGTCCTGACAACCACAATGGCATAAAGAAGCCACTGTAGAAAAGGAAGGTTTCGAGCAGTACAGAAGCTGCAAGACCCATAAAGAGCGTTTCGTTGCTCACCTGATCCGCATCCAGCTTTCTGTAGTATTTATCAATTGTAGCTGCTTTAAACTGCAGCAGCTTATTGTTTTCTACCCATTCAAACAGTTCGTTGATCTCTGCAGTAGTAGCTACCGTAGTAAAGATTGTTGAGTACGATTTTGCATGAATCGCTTCCATCATACACATAAACGACAATACTGCCTTGTTCTGCAGTCCGTCAATATGATCCAGCAGCTTTGGCATCCCTGTGTGGCTCTGCAAAGTATCCAGCAGGGTTAATCCGCCAAGTGCCCTTTTATAAGCTTCCTGAATTTCAGGAGCCAGTGTTTTCCAGATATCAATGTCTTTGGAAGGAATGTACTCCGTATCCACCCAGAACTGGCGTAGGTTCTGTTCCCAGAACATACCTGCGTAGTCGTTTTCGGGTGTGTTCCAGTTTACTGCTTTATAATTGCTCATCTTTTTTCTTAAATAATAGGTTTATACTGAACAAGACACACATTCATCAATACCAGCTTTCCTTGTACGGGTATAATACAGGGATTTCAATCCCATTTTATGCGCATAGATGTAATACTTGGCGATATCACGTGTGGTATCTTTCGTATTCGTGTGCAGGATCGTGGAGATTCCCTGGTCCACATGTTTCTGGATCACTGATATCAGGCGCAATACATTTTTCTGGTCCATATCATATGCTGATTTATAGAAGAAGTAATTGTCATTGTCCAGATATGGCATCGGATAATAAGTTGTACTGTCACCATACTCCCTTACTTCAATTACATCCACTACAGGCATCACAGATGCCGTAGCGTTCATGATGTATGAGGTCGACTGGTTAGGTGCAATAGCGAGCCTGTAAGCATGGAAAATACCATGTTCCTTCACATCATTCATCAGTTGCGTCCAGTCTGCTGCTGTTGGTATTTCAACACCATCAAACAAAGCAGCGATTTTATCATTTACAGGAACAATGTCTTTAGCTATGTACTGGTTAAAGTAGTTTCCGTTTGCGTATTCCGAAGATTCAAATCCTACAAAAGTCTCTTTTCTTTCCCTTGCAATCTCCATAGAGCTCTGCAGCGAGTAAAAATTAACCATCATAAAGAACACATTGCAAAAATCCAGTGCTTCTTTACTTTCATACATGATAAAGTTTTTGGCCAGGAAACCGTGCAGGTTCATTGCGCCAAGCCCTACACTGTGCAGTTCTTTGTTTGCCTTCTGTACCGATGGTACCATCGCAATATTGGTGATGTCAGAAACGATAGTCAGGGAACGCATAGCTGTTTTCACTGCTTCCTTAATCCTCTTGTTGTCCATTACCGTAGCAATGTTCAATGAGCCCAGGTTGCAGGAAATACCGTAACGGATTTTGTCTTCGGTACCATAGATCTCGATGTCAGAAACATCAGAGATCTGCATGATCTCTGTGCAGAGGTTAGAGAACTTAACATTTCCTATATCTTTCAGCGCATGGCTTCTGTTGGCATTACCTTTGAAAAACAGGTACGGGTAGCCACTTTCCTTTTGTGTCTGCGCAATTTTCACCATCAGGTGGCGTGCGTTTACCTTTTTCTTTTTTACTGCAGGATTGGTTACGAGTTCTTCATACATCTCGTCCATATCCATTTCCTCCAGGTATTTGCCGTACTGCTTCAATACCGTATGCGGGTGGAATAGGTAACAGGCTTCATCCTTCTCGGCGAGCTCCATAAACTTGTCAGGAACCACTACACCGATAGACAGGGATTTGATCCTCACCTTTTCATCTACATTGATCTTTTTACAGTCCAGGAACTCCTCGATATCTGTATGGAAGACATTCAGGTACACTGCTCCTGCTCCCGGACGTTGTCCAAGCTGGTTGGCGTAAGAGAAGGTATCTTCCAGGATTTTCATGATCGGCAGTACACCGCCTGCGCGACCTTCCACATCCTTGATAGATTCACCCCTGGCGCGGATTTTTGACAGGTTGAATGATACGCCCCCCCCGATAGAAGAGAGTTTCATGGCCGAATCAATTGCGTATCCGATACCATTTAAGTTATCACCGATCTCGTCTAAAAAGCAGGATACCAATTCTCCAGAGCGTTTTTTACCTGAGTTTAAGAAGGTAGGTGTTGCAGGCTGGTATTCCTGGTTGATCAGCATTTCTGCATATTCGAGTGCCTGTTTTACATCGCCTCTGGCCAGGAACAGGGAAACCGCTACAACGCGGTCTTCATAACGCTCCAGAAATTTCTCCCCGCTGTCATCCCTGAGGGCATAACTCTGGAAGAACTTGAATGCGCTCATGAACGACTGAAACCTGAATTTCTTGGCGTAAACCATATCATACACTTCCTGCATCTGCTCAAATGTGTACCACTGGTAAAAGTCGATATAATATTCCTGTTCAATCAGATAGTCGATTTTTTCTTTCAGGGTGTAAAAGAAAACCGTGTTTTTGTTGACGTAGTCAAGAAAATAGGAACGTACGGCGTCCTTATCTTTGTGAAGGCTGAATTCGTCGTCATTTTTTACCATGATCTCGTTGTTCAGCAAGATCCATTTTTTCGTTACCATATATTTAGCCCTCTATATTATCTATAAATTTTTGAATGTCTGCCATAGTGCCCGAAAGCTCAAACTGCATCAGCACCGGCAGGTTAAATTGCGCTGAGATCTTTTTTGCTGCCATCCCGTAATTAGGGCCCCAGTTTTTGTTGCCGCTTGCGGTGACCGACTTGATCAGGCTGCTGTTCTCTTCCAGA
The DNA here is from genome assembly GCF_040513095.1 of Pedobacter sp. Lineage (GTDB taxonomy): Bacteria > Bacteroidota > Bacteroidia > Sphingobacteriales > Sphingobacteriaceae > Pedobacter. Next base: position 6,522 of record NZ_JBEVDX010000041.1, read on the forward strand.
AAACGCTGCGTTGAAAGCGGTACTTCCCCAAAGCCGGTGGTATAGGTAATCAGGTGCCCGGCATGCTGTGGCTGGAAGGAATCCCCTATCTTCTGTACACTCCAGTCGCGCTGCAGTTTCAGACGGTTTACAAACCGCTCCACATTCCCCGTTTTACTGTCGTAATAAATCCAGGTCATCAGCTTCAGCTATTTTAATTGCTAAGAGGCCAGCAGGGCCGATAATTCCTCTGGTTTAAAACCAATTACGCGCTGCAGTTCCTGCTCCTGTTCTATCAGGATTACTGTCGGAACTGAACGTACCCTGAACTGCATCGCAAGTTCCGGTTGGTTAAATGGATTTATTGTTTCGTATACAACACCTTTTCTGTCAAGGTATTCTGAAACCATGTTGCAGGGATTGCAATCTTCTTTTTCAAATTTGATGATTCTTTTTGTGCTCATTTGCGAAGGTATATTTTTAATCAGCCGGCCCTCAGGCCAACCTGTTTTATGGGAGATCAAAAATGCAAATTTCGACGTGGAATGATTCTAAATGTTATCAACACCAGTGGAAAAGACGCAAGGAATTATGACTTATTCCTTACCCATGGACATAAAAAAACAGTTATACTTATGTACAACTGTTTCGCAACACACTCGGAAAAAGATTATTGGCTTAAAAAAACCACTGTGGCAATGCAGCCCCCGGGTTGTTGGTAACTCCTTTTTAATTGATGGTAATTGTCCTTACCTGACCGTTTGCACCGGCCCTGTTTCCACGGAACTGTTTTCTGCGTGCCTCCATTTTTACGCGGTATTGTTCCGCCGTAATCGGCACCACTTTTTTAGGCAGGTTTACATCTTTATCGCTCACTTTCCGGAACTCTATGCTTTTGGCATATACGTGCGTGCTCTTCCCTTCGATAGCCAGCACCGCTCCTTCAGTCCACATCGCCGGAACAGGCGAAAAATCAAATCCCAGGTCATTGGTATACCACAGACTGGTTTCATCTGTAAAAGTCTTCTCTTCCTCCAGGATCTTGCGTTTCATGGTTGTTTTCACCATTACTTTATGACAGGGAAAACCAAGGATACTTTTTGTTTCATCCGTTTTTACATATTCTACAACCGGTTTTGCCTGCTGCATGCCCATACCCTGCACAGACAGGTCTCCCAGTTTATCCTGCATGACAAAAGAAGTATCATTCAGGTCGAACACCGAGGATAACTGATGATCGGCAAAGCTGTAGTAATAGTCTTTATTGGAACCACCAAAGCCGCCAAAACGGAAACCTCCGCCCTGCGTGCCACTGCTGTTGTTGCTGTCTTCCATATCCTCTACCGGCATGTAGCTGGCGTGGCTAAGGGTAAACAGCAGTTCATAGTTGGAAACCGAGCTTTTGGGCATTCTGGCCAGCGCCTGCTCGCTTAATTTGATGCCGTTTGCTGCAGCCATAGCTGCCGGATCAAAAGTACTTTCAAATTGAATGGCACCCGTTTTTTTGGGCTGTGCCTTTAACTGGGCAGTCATACCCAGTAAACAGATTGAGGCGATAAGTAATGTCTTCATCGTATTTCAAATTAATATTCAGTGCTTTCCAGCCATCCGTTAGCGAGTACATCAGCCAGGTGCATCGTCTTCAACGACAAGTTGTTCTTGTCGATATATCCCTGCAGATGCATCAGGCAGGACAAGTCTGTCGAAATGATATAGTCGGCGTCCTGATCCAGCGCATGGTTCACTTTCTGCTCGGCCATGGCCGATGAAATGGCATCAAATTTTACCGCAAAAGTACCACCAAAACCGCAGCACATATCCGTATCTTTCATTTCCAGCATCTCCAGTCCATGCACCTTTTCCAGCAGCTGTCTCGGTTCTTCCTTGATCTTGCATTCGCGCAGACCGCTGCATGAATCATGATAAACGGCCTTACCTTCCAGCTCAGCACCAAAATAATCTTTTTTCAGCACATTGATCAGGAAATCAGATAACTCAAAGATATTGCCCTGCAGGGTCCTGCATTTGTTATGCACATTGGAATTGGTGAATAAATCGTTAAAGCCACTTTTCACCATTCCTACACAGGAGGCAGAAGGTGCAACAATATAGTTTGTTCCGGAGAAGTCGTTCAGGAATTTAGTACCCGTTTCCTTTGCCTGTTCCCAATAACCGGCATTGTAGGCCGGCTGTCCGCAGCAGGTCTGACCAGGATTATAACTGACATCACATCCTGCCTTCTCTAGGAGCTTGATCGTGCTGAATGCTGTCTCAGGGTATAACTGATCGACAAAACAAGGGATAAATAATTCTACTTTCATCTATAATTTATTGTATTTATTTGTCAGGCAGCTGCCGTATCCGGCTCTACCTTACGCAACAGCACCAAAAATATAAGTCCTGCTACAAAAAATGCAGCGAGGGCAATCAGCGAATTCTGCATGCTGCCCGTAAATTCTTCAATATAGCCAAAACTAAACATACCGATCACCAGGGCTACCTTTTCAGTCACATCGTAAAAACTGAAAAACGAGGTATGGTCAGGGCTTTCCTGCGGCAAAAATTTAGAATAGGTAGAGCGTGAGAGTGCCTGTATGCCTCCCATGATCAGCCCTACAGTAGCGGCAAGGCAGTAAAACTGCATTTCAGTAGTTGTAAAGTAGGCTCCTGCACAGCAGGCGATCCAGATGATGACCACCCCGATCAGCACCTTCACATTGCCAAAATATTTTTTGGAAAGCCATGACATCAGCATTGCCCCGGGGATAGCCACAAACTGCAGCAGTAAAATCGTAGCGATGAGCTTTGAGGTGGGCAGGTGTAACTGTTTTTCTCCAAAGATCGTTGCCACCAGCATAACCGTTTGCACTCCCATCGAGTAAAAAAAGAAGGCCGTAAGGAACCTCTTGAGGTAAGGCATATGCTGCAGTTGTTTCCACACATTCTTCAGTTCATTAAAACCTCCTGTAAGCCAGTTGCTTTTCGCTTTCTTCAGATCTGCAGTCCCTTTAGGTAAGTTCCTGAAAGGAATTTGAGCGAAGAGCATCCACCAGATCCCTACCAGCAGGAATGACAGGCGCGAGGCCTGGGCTTCGCCCGATAAACCAAAAACCGAAGGAAAAAAGACAAAGACAAAACAGATCAGCTGCAGGATGATGCTGCCGATATATCCGTACGCATAGCCTTTGGCGCTTACGCTATCCTGGGTATCGAGCGTAGCGATCTCCGGCAAATAAGAATTATAAAACACAAGACTTCCCCAATAGCCTATGGCAGCCAGGACAAACAGCACAACACTGATCTGCAGCGTATCAATTTCGAACACGTACAGACCACAGCAGGCAAGCGCGCCAGCGTAGGTAAAGATCTGCATAAACAGCTTTTTGCTGCCTCTTGTATCCGCTATGGAAGACAGGATGGGCGACAAAAAAGCAATCACCAGAAAGGCAAAAGCCAGGGCATAATTATATAGCACAGAATTAATAAACCTGCCACCCATAAAATTCACATAATCAAGAGTCTCATTATCTTTATCTGAAGTAATGATGGTGTAATATGCAGGGAATATCGTAGAGGTTATTACCAGGTTATAAGCCGAGTTTGCCCAGTCGAAAAATGCCCAGGAACGGATTACCTTTTTATCATTTTTTGGTGTCATCTGTGCAGCAGAATTACAGGATTTAGTTTACTTTTTCAAGTTTATAAGTACCGGTTTTTTTCTCCTGTAATTTCTTAGGACTTCCTTTATAACTGATATCTGCAGAACCCGTACTGTTGATATTCAATTCATTCAGCACATTGATCTTCAATTTAGCAACGCCTTCAACACTGATATCAGAAACGCCGGTTACAAAATCAAAAGCTGTCAGCTGAATAGCTCCTTTGCCTTTCAGTTCATGTACACCAGCCTGTCCAAGCAGTGCTACATTCGCAGCACCATCGGTGTTGGTCGTCAGCTTGCCCGCATTCATTTGCATCATCATCATGGTTGCACCGGATAAATTCATTTCTAGATCATTTACATTGATCAGTGAGGAAGTATAAATATGGCCTGCACCATCAGCTTTTAGTTTCTTGAGATCACCGATGCCTGCACTGATGATGATCGAATCCTTGCCGCAATAGGATTTTGCATCCAGCTTCAGTTCCAGCTCATGGCCGCTTACTTCAACCTTTACAAGCCCGATTACTGCTGAATCTGCCTGTACATTGACTTTATAGGTGCTGTCCTGACGCATCACCAGCCTGATAGGGCCGCTTACCTTAATTTCGTCAAATGGTTTAAGCGCAAAATCTCTTGTAGCATGTATTCCCAGATCTTCCACACATTTGGATTTACATGCAGTAAACAGCACGGGCAGGACTAACAGGTAGAGTAGTTGTTTATTCATCATAGTATTTGAACATTAAATCAAAGATAATAGTTTTTGCCGTCAGTTTTAATTTTACCTGCATCAAGCAGTTCGCGGATCCTGCTGAGCTTTTCCTGATCAGAACCCGCTTTTATTTCCTGCACCAGTTCATCCAGTGACTGTATGCCCGTCTGCAGCAATGTAGCGATTTCAAAATCGATCTTATCTGTCAGTTCTGCAAGCTCTACCACTTTCTTTTCTGCCAGGCAAACATCACAGACGCCGCACTTATCCGCATTCGGCTCATCAAAATAAGCCAGCAACTGTATACTGCGGCATACCGCTGTACCCGCATAGGATAATACTGCAGTGATCTGTTCAGCCTGTACCTTTCTGCGCAGCTCTATATATTTTACATCTGTATCCAGGTGCATCAGGTCTACCCTTGCCAGGATATACTGCAGCTGGGGCTGGTCACTTTGTTTCAGGTAGGAAAGCAAGCCCTGCTCCTGCAGGTTGTTAAGCTGTCTCACCACATCGTTAAGAGAGATGCCCAGACGTTTTGCTATATCACTTTCACTGATCGGCGCGTAATGGTCAAACATCCCTCCATAAGATCTTAAAACGGTTTTGATCAGCGGATCGTATCCCGAGTTCTCAATCTGAAAGCGGTAAACATCTTCGTTGCCAGCGGTAAACATCAGCCTTGAGGGCAGGAAGATATTCTCTGATAAAGTGAGGTAACCGTCATGTTCCAGGAACTTGAGCGCTCCAATAGTTTTGATCACACCCAGTTTAAAGCGTTTGCAGAAATCTGCCAGGTCGAAACTGAAGCTTACACCCGCTCCGGCACCATAAGCCAGCTGAAAGTAGGAACCCAGGTAGTGATAGGTTTTCCTGATCTCTTCCACACTGGGAAAGCTGTCGGTATATTTAGCCTTCAGTGCCATCTGATCAGATCTGTTGGCCAGCAATACCGCAAAAGATCTTCTGCCGTCACGCCCTGCCCGGCCCGCTTCCTGGTAATAAGCTTCCAGACTTTCCGGAAGATCCAGGTGTACCACAAAACGGACGTCAGGTTTATCTATTCCCATGCCGAAAGCATTTGTTGCCACCATCACCCGGATTTTGTTCTGCTTCCAGTCGGACTGCTTCCTTGAACGCTCGTCCTTTTCCAGTCCCGCGTGATAAAAATCTGCCGCAATATTGTTCCGCTGTAAAAAGAGCGCCACTTCAGCAGTTTCCCTGCGGTTCCTTACATATACCAGTCCGCTCCCCTTCACATTGGTAATGATCCCGATCAGTTTCTTATACTTATCCTCGAGGTCGAATACCACATAGCTTAAATTTTTACGTGCAAAGCTTTGCACAAATATCTTTGGATCTTTGAGTTCCAGTTTATCCTGGATGTCCTGCCTTACGAAAGCTGTAGCTGTGGCCGTAAGCGCAATAAAAGGAACATCTGGATGGATTTCGCGCAGCGCGCTGATCTTCTGGTAGGGCGGGCGGAAGTCATATCCCCACTGGGAGATACAATGTGCTTCGTCTATCGCCACCAGGTTAACGTTCATATAGGATATGCGGGTTTTTACCAAATCGGACAGGAGCCTTTCGGGTGATAAATACAGGAATTTAACCGGACCGTAAATACAGTTATCCAGTAAAATATCGATCTCGCGCTTGCCCATACCTGCGTAAATTGCCACTGCATTGATTCCTCTGGCCTTTAGATTCTCTACCTGGTCTTTCATCAGGGCGATCAGCGGCGATACTACTATACAGATCCCTTCCTTCGCCATGGCAGGTACCTGGAAACACAGGGATTTACCTCCACCGGTTGGCAGCAGCGCAAGCGTATCCTCACCGTTCATTACCGCAGTGATGATATCCTGTTGTAAGGGCCTGAAGGAACTGAAGCCCCAGTACTGTTTTAGAATCTCTGTTTCTGTCATATTATATGCCCTGAGCAATTACAAAACCACATGCCCAGGCCCATTGGAAATTGTAGCCGCCAAGCCAGCCGGTCACATCTAAACACTCCCCGCCAAAATACAGTCCGGGCAGCTTTTTACATTCCAGCGTCTTGGATGAAAGCTCTGCGGTATCAATACCACCGCGCATTACTTCTGCTTTGTCGTAGCCTTTATCCCCGGCTGGTTTTACCGTAAACAGATGGATGGTAGAATAAATCGTTTCCATTTCAGCTTTTGTAAGCGAGGCCACTGTTTTGCCCAGCGGAAGGAATTTACCCAGCGCATCAGTAAATTTTTTAGCAAAGTACCTGTTCAGCAAGGTGGAGAGCAGGGTTTTCCCATTATACGTTCTTTCCTCTTCAATCAGCTCATTGATCTCTTCATGCGGCAGCAGGTTGATATTGATAACTTCCCCCGGCCGCCAGTAAGAGGAAATCTGCAATACAGCGGGCCCACTCAGGCCCCAGTGGGTAAACAGGATATTTTCCTCGAAGGAGATCCGGTCATTGCTGATCTCCACAAACACAGAATTGCCCGAAAGCTGTGCGTACCAGTCCTCATCCTTTCCGGTGATCGTTAGCGGTACCAGTGCCGGGGCGGTTTCAATGATGTTCAGTCCGTGTTTCCTTGCAAAACGCAAAGCGAAATCCGTAGCCCCCATCTTTGGAATGGGCAGTCCGCCGGTAGCAATCACTATTTTGCCGGCGGTTAAAGTATATTCTTTCCCTGCACGCTGATACACGACAGTATAATTTTCTTCTCCTTTAATAATATCAGTGACATCGCTATCACATTTGATCTTCTGTCCCAGGTCATCACACAGCTCAGTGAACATATCCACTATCGCCTTTGCGTTTTTTTCCTCCGGAAACAGCTGCCCAAGTGTTTTTTCTTTTCCATGAATGCCATAGGTCTCAAAAAAACCTATGGTATCTGCAACGGTCCATTGCGTAAAGGCCGATTTTGTAAAATGTCTATTTCCCGAAATGAACTGTTCATCACTGGCAAACAGATTGGTATAATTACATCTTCCCCCGCCAGAGATTAATATTTTGGCACCAGCTTTACTCCCTTTTTCCAGGACAACTACCTTCTTTCCAAGGTATCCTGCCTGCACAGCACACATCAATCCACAAGCCCCTGCACCAATTATTATAGCATCTGCATCCATCAAATCCGTTTATATTGTTATTTTTGTGCAAAATAAGCATAACTTTTTCATATCGATATGGCAAAACAAATAAGTGATTCAAAATTGGGGATTTTAGGCGGGGGACAATTAGGCAGAATGTTAATTCAGGAAGCTATTAATTATAACCTGACTACGCTGGTTCTGGATCCTGATACTGACGCTCCCTGTAAACATATTGCCAACTACTTTGAATGCGGTTCCATTACCGACTATGATACAGTATATAAGTTCGGTAAAAAGGCTGATGTGATCACCATTGAAATCGAAAAGGTAAATATTGAAGCCCTGGAACAACTCGAGAAAGAGGGCAAGCAGGTGTTTCCGCAGTCCCGTGTGATCAGGCTCATCCAGGATAAAGGTGTCCAGAAACAGTTTTTCAAAGAAAATGATATCCCTACGGCCCCTTTTCAGCTGGCAAATACAAAGGAAGATATGCTCAATTCACATATCCCCTTTCCTTATATGCTCAAACAGCGCAGGGACGGTTATGATGGAAAAGGCGTAATGAGAATTAACATTGCGGCAGATCTGGATGATGCTTTTGAAAGCCACTGCCTCATTGAGGAGATCGTGGATTTTGAGAAAGAAATCGCAGTGATTGTTTCCAGGAACTCCAACGGAGATGTAAAAACCTTTCCAATGGTAGAGATGGAGTTCAATGCCGAGGCTAACCTTGTAGAATTCCTGATCTCACCTTCTACTTATCCTGACCATATTCAGGAACGGGCAGAAACCATAGCTAAAAATATCGCAAGTGCTTTAAATGTAACAGGACTCCTTGCCGTGGAAATGTTTATCACACGCGACGGTGAGATCCTGGTAAATGAACTCGCTCCAAGGCCACACAACAGCGGCCACCAGACTATTGAAGGCAATTATGTATCCCAGTTCGGGCAGCACCTGCGTTCTATCTTTAACCTGCCATTGGGCGATACGCGTTCCATCAGCAATGCAGTAATGATCAACCTCCTTGGTGAGAAAGGCCATGAGGGTGTAGCTAAATACCAGGGTATGGAGAAGATTCTGGGACTTGATGGTGTATATGTGCACCTCTATGGTAAAAAATATACCAAGCCTTTCAGAAAAATGGGCCACGTGACGATAGTAGACCAGAACCGGGAGGCCGCTATCGAGAAAGCAAACTATATCAAAGAAACACTAAAAGTAATATCTTAATGAGCGTTAAAGTAGGAATAATTATGGGCAGCAAGTCTGATTTACATATCATGAACGATGCTGCTGATATTTTAAAGGGATTTGGAGTAGAATTTGAAATGACGGTTGTCTCTGCACACCGTACGCCGGAAAGGATGTTTACTTATGCTAAGGAAGCGGCTGGCAGAGGATTAAAAGTAATTATCGCTGGTGCTGGTGGAGCAGCACATTTACCAGGAATGGTAGCTTCTATTACGGTATTGCCGGTAATTGGCGTTCCTGTAAAATCTTCAAACTCTATTGACGGATGGGATTCTATCTTGTCTATCCTGCAAATGCCAAACGGTATTCCTGTAGCTACAGTTGCCTTAAATGCAGCAAAAAACGCAGGATTACTGGCTGTACAGATCCTTTCTACGGCTGATGATGCGCTTGCAGAGAAAATGCAGGCCTACAAAGACGATCTTAGGAAAGCTGTGGAAGAATCTGCTGCTACGCTGGAAAGTTTATAAGCTCATCTGGCTTCGCTAAAAAATATAGCTCTTGTATCAATGCTGCCTGCTGCTGAAGGGCACCAGAAGGCATTTGATACAAGAGCTATATTTTTTAGGGTAATCCTGATGCAGGATGCTTAACCCAGCGGGTTACAATTTCAATTCTACAAGGTAATCCTGATGCAGGATGCTTAGCCCGGCGGGTTACAATTTTAATTCTACTTAATTAAGGTTAGGGTTCTGAGGAAAATTACTGATGTGGGCATATTTGGGGCCCAGGTGAATGATAACATCTTTCCATAATTGCTCCTCATCAGTAGAAAACACCATATCTGAGTCGTATTTATCCGATACGATCCAGGTATTGGTTTCGATCTCTTCCTGCAGCTGCTGTTCGCCCCAGCCGGAGTAACCTACAAAAAACTTTACATCATCATTCGTCACTTCCCCCTGCCCGATCAGTGCTTTAAGCGTTTGAAAGCTGCCGCCCCAGTATACGCCTTTGGCTATTTCTATACCATCTGTAATCCTGTCCGGACAGCGGTGGATATAGTGAATGGTGTCTGTACCTACAGGGCCTCCGTAAAAAACAGGAAAATTTGCTGCGCCGATATCAGCGATCAGATCATCCACCATCAAAAGGCTGGGATGGTTTACTACAAATCCAAGTGTCCCGTTATCACTGTGTTCCGTTAATAAAACAACAGCCCTTGCAAAATTGGGATCTTTGAGAAAAGGTTCAGAAATAAGCAGTTTCCCTGCTGAAGGTGCCAGTCGACTTATCATTCCGAAAATTACTGATAATTTTAAAAAAACTAAAACCTATTTTTGTCAGATGGAGCTGAATAAAGAAAGTATTCAAAATTTGAGACAAGATTACCGGTCTGCACAACTCGCAGAAGCGGATGTGGACCCAAACCCTGTTGCCCAGTTTGGCAAGTGGTTTAAGGAAGCAATTGATGCACAATTATATGAGCCCAATGTGCTGACACTGGCGACGGCCGACTTATCCGGGAAGCCTACAGCACGCATTTTACTCCTCAAAGGATTTGATGATAACGGATTCGTGTTCTACACCAATTACTCCAGCAAGAAAGGGCAGCAGCTGGATGAAAATCCGCAGGCGGCTATGGTCTTCTTCTGGGCGGAACTGGAACGCCAGGTGCGCATCGAAGGTATCATCACTAAATTATCAGCAGAGGATTCTACAGCATATTTCCATTCACGCCCTGCAGGCAGCCAGATCGGTGCAGCAGCATCGCCGCAAAGCGCGGTGATCCCCAACCGGGAAGTGCTTGAAGATCGGGTGAAGGAACTCACATCGGCCTATGCCGAAAAAGAAATTCCGCGGCCCGAGCACTGGGGCGGATATGTCCTGAAGCCTTCACATATCGAGTTCTGGCAGGGACGCTCCAGCCGGCTGCACGACAGAATCACCTACACACATGAAAACGGCCTGTGGATTATCAACAGACTTGCACCATAAAAGTAACCGGATATAAAATGAAAAAAATAGCAGTCATCGGATCCGGAACGATGGGAAATGGCATTGCCCATACCTTCGCCCAGTTTGGCTACGATGTAAACCTGGTAGACATATGCCAGGAAGCCTTAAACAAAGGATTAAGTACCATTGCAAAAAATATTGACCGTCAGGTAGCTAAGGGTACACTGACGGAAGAAGAGAAAAGCGCTACACTGAACCGTATCCATACCTTCACAGATCTGAAAGAAGGTGTTCAGGAAGCAGATCTTACGGTAGAGGCAGCTACAGAAAACCTGGAACTTAAACTTAAGATCTTCAGGGAACTGGACGCCTATAGTAAAGCCGGTGCCATCCTGGCCAGCAATACTTCATCCATTTCCATTACCCAGATCGCTGCAGTAACCAGCCGGGGGGAAAACGTGATCGGTATGCATTTCATGAATCCTGTACCGGTGATGAAACTGGTAGAGGTGATCCGCGGATACGCTACCTCAGATGAAACCACAGCGCTTATTATGGATCTGTCGCGAAGACTCGGTAAAGCACCTGTAGAAGTAAATGATTATCCGGGATTTGTGGCTAACCGCATCCTAATGCCAATGATCAACGAGGCGGTCTTCAGTTTATTTGAAGGCGTTGCAGGTGTTGAGGAGATTGATACTGTGATGAAGCTGGGCATGGCCCATCCTATGGGACCACTGCAGCTGGCCGACTTTATAGGGCTGGATGTATGTCTGGCAATATTAAACGTACTTTATAAAGGCTTTGGCAATCCCAAGTATGCCCCCTGCCCTTTGCTGGTGAATATGGTTATGGCTGGTAAAAGAGGGCTGAAATCCGGAGAAGGTTTTTACGATTATTCCAATGGCAGCAAAGATGCCCGGCCCTCAGCAAAGTTTTTATCTTAACTTTACAACATGAACGAAAACCTTGATCCTTCCTTCGAAAGCCTGAGCCCTGGCGAAAGGGATATAGAGAAAGTCCTGCGTCCGCAGGCCTTTGAGGATTTTACCGGTCAGGAAAAAATCATGGAAAACCTGAAGATCTTTGTCAAGGCAGCAAAACTGCGTGGCGAGCCTTTAGACCATGTGTTGCTTCACGGCCCTCCGGGACTTGGTAAGACTACCCTTTCCTATATCATAGCCAATGAGATGGGCGTGGGGATCAAAGTAACCTCAGGCCCTGTGCTGGATAAACCCGGCGATCTTGCGGGACTGCTCACCAATCTCGAAACCGGAGATATCCTTTTTATAGATGAGATCCACCGTTTAAGTCCACTGGTTGAAGAATACCTGTATTCTGCCATGGAGGATTTTAAAATAGATATTATGCTTGAAAGCGGGCCCAATGCCCGTTCGGTACAGATTACCTTGAATCCTTTTACACTCGTTGGGGCAACTACCCGCTCAGGATTACTGACTGCGCCTTTACGTGCAAGGTTCGGGATCAACTCCCGTCTGGCTTACTATGACGCTAAGTTGTTAACCACGATCGTGCTGCGTTCTTCTGAAATCCTTAAAACACCGATCACAGAAGAAGGTGCTTATGAAATTGCGCGCAGAAGCCGCGGTACACCCAGGATTGCAAATGCACTGCTGAGACGTACCCGTGATTTTGCGCAGATCAAAGGAAATGGTACCATCGATACCGCTATTGCGAAATATGCGCTTACCGCATTGAATGTGGATGAACACGGACTGGATGAGATGGACAACAAGATTTTGCTCACGATCATTGACAAGTTTAAGGGCGGCCCTGTGGGTCTCAAAACTATTGCTACGGCAGTAGGTGAAGATGAAGGCACCATAGAGGAAGTATATGAGCCTTTCCTGATCCAGGAAGGATATATGATGCGTACATCCAGAGGAAGAGAAGTTACCGAAGCGGCTTACAAACATTTGAACAGATCCTTCGCAGCGCAGTCAGGCAGGTTGTTTTAAGGTAACAATCCTGCTGATTTATTTTCCCCTGTATTCCGGGCATCATTTATGTGTTGCTCCGCAGGATTCCGGAATAACACTATTATTCTTAAAAAACGCCTTCAAAGATTAAATACAGATACATGAATATTGAAACAAGAAAACTCACCCTTGAGGATTACAACGACCTGAAAGAGTCGATGGAACAAGCTTACGATACGCTGGGCGGACAGATCTGGAGCAGGCAAACGATCGCAAAGCTGCTGAAACTTTTCCCCGAAGGCCAGTTATGTATTGCTGTAGATGATAAAGTAGTGGCCTGCTCCCTGGCCATTATTGTAGACTATGATGAGTATGGTGATAAACATACTTATGAAATGATCACCGGAAAATATACATTTTCCACCCATGATGCGACTGGAGATACCCTGTACGGGATTGAGATATTTGTTTCCCCTGAATACCGTGGTCTGCGTTTAGGCCGCAGGTTATATGAAGCAAGAAAGGAACTTTGTGAAAGCCTTAACCTGAAAAGTATCATTGCAGGTGGCCGCATACCCGGTTACCATTCTCATGCAGAAACTTTAAGCCCGAGAC
>NZ_JBEVDX010000042.1:0-69730 GCF_040513095.1 Pedobacter sp.
CTTCGCCTATCCATACATCATTACCTACCACCAGCTTCCAGGGGAAATGGATATTCACCCTTGGCTTGATGTTTACCCCAGAACCCACCTTCGCTCCAAAGAATCGCAGCAGGGAACACTTTATACTACTTGGCCAGGGAAATGCGGATAAAAAGAAGATCATTTTGGTAAAATACCAGCAGATCTCTTTTATTTTGCCTGCCCCCCTGTCCAACCCAACGGTCGAGTCAAAGTTTCCCAGCTTTACTTTTGAGCGGTTCAGTTCTTCTTTCATTACAGCTCTATATCTTTTTTTAATTTTTCTTCTTCAATCAGGCGCAGCGCGATCACTATTTCTACCATTGTCCGCTGCAGCACATAATGCCATCCCCTCCAGCCATTAAATATCAATCCCTTGATGAATAGTGAATAAAAGAACACCATAAAGGGGGCAAGTATTTTTGTTTTGCGGATCTTACCGCTCAATGGCAGCGGTCCATTGGTATGGTGGGTCAGTTTCTCACATTCCTTTACTGAGTAACCATCCTGATTACTCAACCATCTGCTCAAAGACTTACGGTCGTCATGTAAAATAAAAGAACTATAGTTTCCCTGTTCACCCTTTAGCAATAAACGGTGGGCATGGCCATCATTAAAATAACTTCCGGCTTCCTTTCTGAACAGTACCGGGCGCGGCGTTGTATTATCTTTCAGTAAGGGTTTGCCAAAAACCATAAATTTAAAGCTGGTGGCATACGCTGCTTTGTTACCTGTAGTTACATATTTTTTGGTTTCCGCAATAAAGTCGTCTGTAAGCACATAATCAGCATCAAGACTGAGTACCCATTCACAATCCAGCAATCCCAACCCGTAATTACACTGGCTGGCAAAGGAATCAAAAGGACGCTGCACTACCACCGTATTACTGAAAGAAGCAGCTATATCAAGAGTAGCATCAGTGCTGTAACTATCTACAATCACCACCTTTTCCAGCCAGCTAAGTTTCTCCAGCACCCTTTTTAAATTAGGTTCTTCATTCTTTGTCAGAATTAAAGCCTGCAGTACAGTTGATTTGATGAGTTCCATGCTCTATATATTAGTATCGTTTATAACCTCCTGATAGTGTTCCATGTACTGGGCTATCAGGACCTTCTCAGAAAAGTTTTCTTCAATAATCCTTCTGCCAGAATCTTCAATCCATTTCCTTTTCTCCACATCATTTTTAGCCATGTCAATCTTCGCTGTTACATCTTTAGTACTCAGGGAAGATACCCAGCCAAGCTGGTGGTCAGCAACAAAGGCAGAAAGAGCTACTTCCTGTGACAATAATACCGGGGTGCCCATGTGCAGCGATTCAACTACCACATTCGCAAAATTTTCATTCATTGAAGTCAGCACAAAAAGATCAGCATTCATCAGGATATCAAATTTTGTCTCGCGGTTCACCCATCCCAACCATTCCACCTTGTTTTCAATCTTCAGATCTCTCACCAGTCGTTTCAGTTTTTTTACATAATCTTTATCACCAGAGCCTGCTATTTGCAGCAATACTGGAAAATTCACATCTCTCAGTGCGTGCAGGAGGATCTCAATTCCTTTTTTATGGTGTAAGCGCGACATGAAGATCATGGTGAAAACATCATTTTCCTTTTTAATGACCGGCACATCAGGCAATGTCACATTATTTGCGATCATGAATCCTCTCCAACCCGGGATCACCTTTTTGCATTCTATCACCTCGGCTTCAGCAGTTGCATGGAACCAGGATTTCCTCAGTGCCCATCTTCCCACAAAATCGTGGATCAGCTTCTTTTTCTTTACATGGCCGGAGTTAAAGATGTATGGACTAAGCATTCCCCTGGGCGATACTATAACTTTAGCCCCCCTCACATGACAAATACAAGCAGCCACAATCACCAGGAAACTCCACCAGGATTGAATGTTGACAATATCATATGACTTTACGTTCTTCCATAGGTGTACCCATAATCCGAGTGATATATGCGTATGGTCTTTTGTTTCCCTTTTGAAATAAGTCACATTTACCCCATCCACATCGATTACTTTACCAGGTTCAACTTCCAGTTCTACCTTGCCGTTTGCAGTGGTAGTGTATACATCTACCGTATTCCCTGCTTTAGCCAGGCCCTGGCATAACTTTGAAACTGATTCAATCGGTCCGCCATAAATATATGCCGGTTTATAAGAGGGTACAATGTGCAGTATCTTCATATTCTAATTAGCTTTATCTTTAAATACATCTATGTAGATGCGTTCAATCGCATCAAGAGCGTCTGCGGCTTTAAATTTTTGTATATTCTCTATTCCTTTTGTCACAGCTTCCTGCCTTTCAATGTCAGTCAGGCTTACAGCCTTGTTTACTACGGCCGCAGCATCAGCGGCCCATTGTTTAATTTTCTCTTTCTCAAAGGGCTTCCTTGCAATCAGGAAAGCCGCGTCACCAGCTACTTCCAGCATGGGGTTTTCCCCTGTAGTCACTACCAGTGTCCCCGATGCCATAGCCTCAGCTATCGGCCATCCGAATCCTTCAGCGATAGATGGGAAAATAAATACTGTTGCGCCTGAGTAAGCCTGCCTTACAGTATCATCCTGCACTCCAGTTAAAAAGTGGATTTCATTTTTGTACGGTGAGCGTTCATATCTTTCTTTAAGCGCAGCTGAAGGTGCTTCCCCTATCAGTAATAGTGGGAGCGATAAACCATAACGTTCCCTCCACTGGTCGTAAATTTCTATGATCCCAATCCTGTTTTTGTACCACTGGTTACCTCCTACATGCAGCAGATAACCTGCTTCAAGGTTTATTCCCAATTTTGCTGTCAATGCTGATCTCGACTCTGCCGGGGAGGCCAGCTGATACGAAGGATTTAATCCATTATAGACCATTTCAGAGCGCAGCGGCGGATTGAGAAGAAACTCTGCCAGATCAGTCCTTGTTTTCTCTGATACGGATATAAAGTTCTTTCCCTTTCTGTAACCCCGGCGGATAAATTCCTGGTATTTCTGACCACTTGCAGAGGTCACATTTTCAGGAATTTCTCCCAATGCAGAGCGCTGGGCCAAAAAATCATGGCAATGGATTACATGTGGCTGATCAGCGATCAATGGCACATAAGGGCCAAGTGCGTTATCCGCTACAACATACAAGACTTTTTCCTGCTGTTTTTTCACTCTTTGCTTCACCTGCCGCGGAAAAACAAGATACTGATCCATGTATCCCAGCCACTTTTTAACTTTGGTTACAGGTATATTCGAGAAATATGCCTCAGGGCTCCAAACCTCTACCTTATGCCCGCGGGCTTCCATTCCCTGCGCAAGCATATTGACGAAGCGGGGCATGCTCTGCGAGCCTAAGAAAGACGGATGGGCAAAAAACACTATCTTCATCGTATATATTTATATTTTGTTAAACCTACAGCAGCAGCTGCAACAGTTGTATCATTGGTATCTTCGGTGTTTTTTTCTGATGATTTTGCCTTGCTGAACGAAGCAAACAGTAACCCTCCTATTAGCGTACTGAATCCCAGAGAAGTAGGCTGTGCCCATTGTCCCTGTGGGATAACAAGCAATGCGAAGCTTAGCAACATCCATGGAAGAAGGTCACCCCTGAGCATTTGACGGTAACCAAATATGAAAAGCTTCAGGGACAGTCCGAGCCTGACTAAAATAACCCCTATTCCCATGATTGCGCCCATTTCTCCAATAACCCGGCCCCATTCCTCTTCTGAGATCAGAAATTTTGTTCCACCTGTCAGCAAATTACTTCCCACATTGGTGCCCATTCCGATTCCAAAGCCAAAAAACGGCTGTTCAGTCGAATTGGACAGGGCAGAGCCTAATCCCCCGAAATACCTGTCACCCAATACACCTTTAACTCCGCCTTCAGATTCGTTCGCGCCTGTCAGCCTTTCTGTAAAAGCTTCAGTTGCAGTTTGAAAAAATGTTATTTGGCTGAGTATAGCTAGTGCAACGACAAGGATAAATCCAGTAGTAATAACCTTACCTGTATTCTTCCCGTTGAGCAGCGTAGCAGAAACCGCAAACATAAGCGCTACACCAATACTAAAAAACAGAGTCCTGCTAATGGATAGTGGGATTGCAGCAATAATTGCCAGTGTAGCGACAATCAGTACAGTTCTGTTAATTCCCTGGTTCAACCAGAAGTAGACTACCATACTTGCGGCAAGCGAGAAAAAGGACACCAGACCATTTGTAAATGAAAATGTTCCCGGAGGACGAAAGAAACCCATTGCGCCAGAAAATCCCCCTCCTTCTAAATTTCCCCCAACACCCCTGTTCACGAATGAGCTTTGCGGACTATAAAACTGCATTGCAATGAGCACTGCCATGGGGATGGCAATCCAGACTATTGTCCTTGCTATCTGCAGCACATCATCCCTGTCAAATGCTCTACCTATAGCAAACATCAGCGGGAAATGGATCAGTAGTATCCTGGCACCATAAATTGCAACGGCGATATTTCCATGACCAAACAGCAGGGCCGTAAATATGCCCAATGTGCCAAGAATCACCATAACCTTGAGGTAAATAGAATCGGGCATTTTACCCTGTTCCCATACTTTAAAAATAATCCATAAAGCCAAAGGATCACGGATCAGCAAAATAGGCGTAGCTAATCCTGGAAGTACCCATTTCCTCAATGCGCCTTCAAAAATCAGTAGTAAGAAATAAGCCCAGATGGCTTTCTTGAGCTGACTTTTGCCTTCCTTTGTTTTCATCATTATATAGCTCTCCTTATAGCGGCCGTCAACTGCTGTCCATATTTCTCCCATGGCCGTTGTTTAGCGCGTTCCATGGCTGCTTTACCGGCAGCAATAATTGTTTCCGGCTTTGTAATCAGTTCTTCAATTTGCTTTTGTAATGCCTCTGTAGATCCGGCTTCAATGATCCAACCATCTTTACCATGTGTAATCAGGTCAGGCCCCGCTGTTCGGTCTGTAGTAATTACTGGTGTGCCCTGTGACATCGCTTCTGTAATAACCAATCCAAACCCTTCAAACAGTGATGGAAAAACAAATACATCATGACTTCTCATCAACTCAAGAATTTCATGATGAGAGCGGCTTGGGATCCAGTGATGTTCTTTCAGCGCAACATCCAATGCCGGGCATTCTACACTCATCTTCATGCCTACTACAGTCAATTCAACACTATCACCTATATTTTTTACCGCAGCAAACAGATCGGCAATACCCTTTCTCTGCGAAAGGCCACCTACGAAAAGTAGTTTCAAAGGCCTGTTATGCGCAAGAGAATATTCCCTGTCTTCAACTACAGGAGGAAAGCCGTACGGGATCACTTCTACAGGCGCCAGTTTTCCAGGATAATCGTTTAGTGTTTTTGCAGTAAAACTGCTTGCAACAAATATCCTTTCCGCCAGTCTGAGTTCCTCGTCTTTACGGTCCAGCTTTCTTTGAGAGTCCCTGAACCCCACTAATGTTGATGCATATTCCGGCCAGCGTTCTTTTTCTGCGGTTAGCAGGTTTCTTGCAGACCTCCAGTATCCGATGGGCAAGTCATAAAGACACTCCATGCCAAGTTTCTTTGCTGCAATGAAAGTCTCTACAGCACCGTCTTCGTAACAATATACCGCATCGATCTTATGTTTCCTGTTTTCTGAATTTAAAATCGCGGCAGTAGCTTTATCAAGATCTTCATAGATTTTGTCTACACTGGCAAATCCGGTTTCATGTGCCACTGCGTTTTTAAATCCCAGCTTGGGCAGCACATTCCGTAATACCTCCAGCATCGGCCTGCTACGGATTAGTCCGTAACTCAGAGGGTAAGATCTTCTGATCAGCTCCTTACTTACTCTTTCCGGCAAAAGCTTTAGCAGGTAATGATCCGGGTTTATAGCCAGTGTGGTACTGAAAAAAGCCAAAACACCAGCATCTTGGAAAGAAGACATGACGGCTCTTACATTACGGTTACCTGTTGGATGTGTTACGGCAATTTTCATTTTTTCTCAGCATTTATTTGATCTATCCTATCAACCAGGCGCGGTTAGCGGCAAGGAACTCACAGGGATCATAAGTCAGGTTTTCAGTTCTTTTTTTTGAAATCGGCACAGCGGGTACCCCTACTACGATAGCACTGGGGGCAACATCTCTGCTTACTACAGCTCTTGCACCTACCACAGCACCTCTTCCAATAGTTACTCCTGGCAATATCATTGCGCCCGTACCAATCCAGGCATAATCTTCAATTGTTATTTTTCCCTTTACATGTTTCCATTCCGGGTCCATCACATCATGAGAGGCCGTCAAAATCTCCACACCATCATTGACGCAGACTTTGTTTCCGATAACTACTTCATCATGTAAGGCGATGGTAACTCGCCCTAAAAAGGACTGACTTCCAATTGTCAGGTTACTCTTGCGGCCGTCCACCTTTATTTTCCCCAGTTCAGCTCTGCCATCTATCCTAGCTCCTTTACTCACCAGCAGCTGCCGCTTCAAATTCATTACTATCAGCGAGGGCAGCAACAATATCCTTTTTGCCCAACTTTTGAAGAAAGGCCTGGAGCCAAAAGGAAACTTAGCCCGGTGTGTAAATAAATAGTGTAAACTCGCCATATCAACTGCTTATCAATAAATTATTAACAAATTGTTCTGCAACAATGCTTAACGTGGGCATGTAGCTAAAGTCAGGCTTCTGCTCAAAAAACGCAGCCAAGCCTCCCACTTCATATTCACTAATCCCATAAGGATTATCTGCTGTCTTTATCCCTTCGGCATTCCATTCGCGGGATACACATAATAAGTGAATCCCATGCGCACGCATTGCAGCTACAGATCCACTTTTCTCTACTAATGCTACAGGCGTTGTGAAAAACCCAAAATCATATGTGCTCAGAATTTCTGATACGCGTTCTGCGCTTTGTTCGCCCATCTGTGTGATAGTCAAACCAGCGCTCTGCCATTCCTTCACCCATCGTTCCTGTTCTTTACCATTTCTGCCTACTATCACAAGTTCAATCTCAAGCGCATGGTTATCTGCATATTTCTTGGCTTCCTTCGCCAGCTGGCTAATTGGCCCGCCCACGTGAATACCGCCGAAAACTACAATACTGATCTTATTTTCAATCTTAATCCCTCTGCTGATCTTGGCTTTGATCTGTTCAGGGTCAACTACCTGAATATTAGAGAACAGCGGTAGCAGCTCTGCGCTACTGCCAATTCTTTCCAGCTGTTTTTTATACAGATCAGACTGGGTATGGATCACTTTTGGTTGTATTTTCCTGATCATTGATTTGATCAGCAGCAGCTGCACTTTTCCCCAGACGGTTTCTTTTCTGCTGGCTTCAGCAGACATGCCCACCCAGAGTTCATGAAACATGATCTGCCATTTTCTGCCGTTTCCGGCAGCCTTTAATTTACTGGCGAGACCAAATGTGAGGCCTTTCGGATGAAACGAAAACGCAACAAACTGAAGGCTTATCCATTCGGGATTAAAAGAATCTATGAAAACCCTTAATAAGGCCATCCTGTCTTCCTCTGCCAGATTTGATGGCAGCCTCAGTACAGAAAGCGCTTCCGGCCCCTGCAACCCACTGTTCTGCATTTCAGAAATATGACCGTCATTGATTCCCGCAGCGGCAATATGATGCCCCTGACGAATAAGTTCAGCACTTAAACATCTTACGTAATCTCCAACACCATCTCGTCCCGGCTCTAATGAGCCGCAAAGGAAAATAATCTTCATTTTTGATCTACAGTTATCACTTTCTTTCTCCAATTTTTCTGGCAGGTATCCCTGCCCATATTTCTCTGGGTAGTATTGATTTAGTTACCACCGCGCCGGCAGCCACTATTGCTCCTTCACCTATATCTACCCCTTTTAGCACTACAGCGTTACAACCAATCCAAACATCCTTCCCGATCGTGATCGGTTTGCCGTTTCCTGGCTGCCTGTTCATCGGGATGCCCAGTTCATAGCCATGGTCATGGTCTATAAATCTGCTGCCCGATGCAATCAGGGCATCATCTCCAATGGTAATCCCGTGGTTGATATTAAACTCACAACCTGTTCCCAGGAAGATTTTATCCCCCAAAACAATAGAGGGGCCTTTCTTCCAGATGCCATCGTATTTAAAGTATACCTGGTGTTCCAGCAGGCAGTTGGCGCCAATCAGCACCTGGTGCGGCCAGGTCACGTAAATCTTTGGCAGTACCGTTCCTGCTCCAACCTTCATTCCCTGAAACTGGTACCAGATTTTCCGCAGCAGTCCCATTGCTTTCGCTTTGTAGCGAAACCGCAGGATAAAGGCACTTTGTTGTATCAGGTAACTCATTGGAACTTTCTAAAATATTCAGCACTATAATTTAAATCCTGTCTTCGTTCTTTGATCACCTTTGCAGGCATCCCGGCTACTACTGCGTACGGAGGAACGTCCTTCGTTACAGTTGCACCTGCAGCAACGATTGCCCCTTTACCAATGGTCAGGCCCGGCAGGATCATCGCCCTGGTACCCACAAAAGCATAATCTTCAATCACTACTTCCCTGTTCCGGCCGCCAAAATCAGCGAGGCTCATGTCATGATCCGCAGTGAGGATAATTACCCCCTGAGAGATCCCTACGTTATCACCTATTTTGATTCCGCCCCTTGTATCCAGCCTGCATCCGGCATTTACTACCGAGTGGTTTCCTATAGAAAAGCTGCGTGTACAATCGAATGTACAGTGTAAAAACACCGTGCTGCCATTTCCAATATGAAAGCCCATAACCTTCCTGTAGAACCATCCCCTTAGCCTGTGACTTGGGAAGCGGGAGATAAGTTCATTACAGATATAGATCCTGAAGTCTGATAATAGTGGGTTCGCCATAGCTTATACCTTTTCTTCCGACCAAAAGCGGTCCTTTATTGTTTTTAAATCAAACTGACCGGAGGCCAGTTTCTTTGCATTTGCGGAGAATGTATTTTCTCCTTTTATGATTTCAAGTATTTTTTCTTTCAATTCTGTTTTATCAAGTGATGTGGCAGTAGCTCCTGCATTGTATTCCCTGATCAAATTGCAGGCTGCTGCATCCCCTGGCCCATGATAAAGTATAGTCCCGGCCCCACCCAGGTAACTGATCAGCTTAGTAGATAAGCTGTATAGATAAAAATCAGGCACATTAAACTTGATCGGCAAATAAAGAATATCAGCTGCATCCAGTTCGGCCTTCACCTGTGCGTCTGTCACAAAATCCTGGCGGTAATCTACTTCAAAAGACCTATTGTTCAGAAAGTCGAGCTTCTGAGTACCCCGAAGTACCAACTTGACAGCTGTGCCATCTGCTGAAAGCGATTCCAGTGCATCAGCCAAAGTTGCAAACAGAGGAATATATTCCAGGTGAAGCAGTCCTGCAAAATAAACTGTTAAAGGAGATCCTGCAGTTGTTTTCGGCGCAGAGATTTCATCGGTTGCCACACCATCGGTAATCAGTTCAAAAGGTTTGTCACCAAACAGGCGTTGGTATTCAATGCCCATTTCCCTGGATATCATCAATCGTCTTACCGAGCGGTTCCACAACTTACTGGTATCTTCAAACGTGCTGCAGGTAGAGAAATGGTCATGGAATGAGACCCACAGAGGTGTAGCAGAGAATGCTTCGTCACAAAAAATCGTGCAGTATGGCCCATGGTTAACTGTATGGATCACCTCAAAATCTAATGAAGAAGCTGCTTTACGTACATCCCTGACGATACGCTCCAAAAAAAACACCTCTCTCAGCCAAATGGCAAGGTTTCTTAGGCGCCATCTCATCCATGGACGCTGTAATGGAAATACAGGAACAGCTACTTCCTTGATCAGGCCAGTTCTGTCGGTGCCCGGATGTGTTTTAAGAAACATAGAAGTAACCTGATGCTCACGCCCCTCAAAGAGTCTCCTTAACACCCGGCCTGCGCCGCCGTGCTGATAAACAGAATTATATTGGAAGGATAAAATTTTCGTCATCATCTTATTTAATCTGTTATACCTTTAATGTCATTTAGTCCGGATATCTCCTTTTGAAAGTACTGTCTGTTGGCTTTTAACCATTCAATATCTTTATTCCACCAGGCCAATCCTTTCAATGATTTTATGGTATCGGCATCGTGCCTGTACCTTATCACTTTCGCAGGTATCCCGCCTGCAATTGCATAATCTTCCACATCATGCAACACCACGGCACCTGCAGCAATGATAGCTCCGTCACCTACAGTTACCCCGTCTTTAATAAAGACGTTAGCGCCAATCCACACATCATTTCCAAGCTTTATTTCATCATACTCCTCGTAGATCGCTTTTCCACTTTCATTCAGTTCCGTATAAAAAAAGGGACTGGAGCTGATAAAGTTGTGCGGATGTGATCCCAGCCCACATTTAAACCCTGGGCCTATGGAACAGAATTTTCCGATGCTGATATTATTGACCATTGAAAAGTCTGCTACATAACTGTGTATTCCTATGCTGCAGTTGCCTACAACACAATTTTTTCCAATCTTATTCCCCTTCAGGGAAGAGTTGGTCACTATTGAAAAATCGTATATTTTGCTATGCTCATCTATGGTCGAATTGTGGATACTTACATTCCCATATATTTCAACTCCATGATGTGACACATTGCTGTTTTTAATCACTATCCCGCTACCTCTTAACACACTTGCATGTTTAAGATAAGTAGCCATCTCCCAGAAGATCTTTTTCAGTTTTCTAATCATGGGCTTTCACTGGGGTTTTAGACATTTTGAAGAGTGCATAAACCAGATGCATCAGCAACTGCAGCGTTCCTACAAAAATGTTAAATACAATAACCGATCTCAGCGAGTTAAAGTCAGTTACACTGATACCGATCACAAGAAAAATGATATTTAAACTTATAGATATTACCGGGTTCATTACCCATCCGCGGCTGGAGTACACCTGGAATAACACTCCCGATATCATTGCCAGACAGGTACTTACTATATTCAATACAAGTTCAACCTTAAGCCCCGAATACTTTTTACCCAGCAGCCATAAGATCTGGTCAGAAAACAACCAGGCGCCTGCTGTAATGAACAGCGACAGCAGCATTGAACAAAAGAAGATGATAAACAGGTTTTTGATCAGACTTGCACGCTCTTCCTTAAGTTTGGCAAACCTGGGGATTACCAGTGTAGTGAATATCGAAGAAAACAGATTTATCAGCAAGGATATCCGGCTGATAGCGCCGATTTCAGCAATGGACTGCACAGAACTATAGAGTGAAATCAGCCAGATTGTAATTTGCCCTGACAAACAATAGTATATAATTTCGGGCATGCTCCTTTTCACAATCCTGAACATTCCGTCCTGCACCTTTTGATCATGCGGCTGTCCTGCATCCGCGTACTGGTTGGAAATTTTTCTCAGTTTGAAATTTGCCCATATCCGCGGAATACCATTTGCCAGCAAAATAATGGTTACCCATGGAAGCGTAAACAAAGAAATCACGATAAATCCAAACCTCGAAAGATTGTACATTATTTGATTTTTTTGCAAAGCCACGATATTCTGGTTCAGTTTTAACGGTATTTCCAACAGACTGTCAGTTAATCCGGCCAGGATGGCGGGCAATATAGAAACAGCGATTAAAACTGCTGTGAGCACACTTGCCCCATTGTGCAGGAGCAGGTAAATCACTATAGGTATTCCTATACCTATACTTCCTATTGCCAACCTGTTTCGCAATCTGATAGCAGTCGATATAACAGTTCCCAGTTCCTTCCTGTCATTCCACACCTTACCCCCAAATGCTAAAGTACCAGTTCCGATTCCGCCATCAGACAACAGAACAATAGTAGAAAGCATCGTATTTGCTATTGTATAGTAGGCAAATTGATCTGTAGGCAGCATTCTTATGATCATGATGCCGCTCAGCAATCCAGTAAGTTGTACAACGATTTGTCCGCCGCCTGTAACCGCTACAAGTTTACTCCACTCAAAAACCCTGGTGAACTTTTTATCTGTATATAAGCGCTGGATATTTGCAAACATAAATTAGGATTAACGCTTTGTAAACTTTGAAAAGAACCCTTTCTTTTCCTCTTCCAATCCGTAACCGTAGCCATAGCCGTAGCCATAAGCGCCTTCCTGTTTTACATCATTCAGCAGGATAGCAGTATTGTTCATCTTACGGTTGGTATAAATCTCCTGCGGAATAGACATCTGGTCTCTCATTGTATAACCCTGACGTACTATATATAGGGTAAGGTCTGCGTATTTACCCAGCAACTGCGCATCAGTAACCATTCCTATCGGTGGCGCATCAATGATTACATAATCGAATTTATTTTTCAGTACTGCCATCAGGTCATCCATACGGGAGTTCAAAATGATTTCAGTTGGATTAGGCGGAATGTTTCCGGAACTGATAATGAACAGATTTTCATGTGTTCCTGAACTTTTAATAATACTGTCTGCAGTAAGCTCGGTTGTCACAATATAATTCGTAAAACCGAAATCATTTTTGAGGTTTAGTTTATTTGATAAATTTGGCTTTCTTAAATCCATTTCCATCACTACTACCTTCTTACCTGATATCGCAAGAACTGTTGCGAGATTAAGTGATATAAATGATTTTCCCTCTCCAGACATGCTGGAAGTCAGGAGCACCGTTTTGTCAGTGTCCTTCATAAAGAATCCAAGGTTCGTTCGCAGCGCCCTGAACTGTTCAGAAATTGGCGTCCTTGATCCCTGTTCAACAACAATAGTTTCCAGTGCCACAGGGCTCTTGCCAATTTCACCGATAATAGGTACGTTGGTATTTGACGTGACATCCTCTTTGGAATTGATCTTGTTGTTCAACCTGTCGCCGATAAAAATGATCCCGATCGGAATCAGGATACCCATAAATATACCGTAACCGAGAATATTGGCCCTTACAGGACTCACCGCCCCCATAGTCAGAGGAGGTTCGATTACTGAACAGTTAGAGATATTTGAAGTTTTCGATATAGCTGTTTCTTCCTTTTTGGTAAGCAGATAAACGTATAACTCCTGTTTGATCTGCTGTTGTCTTGCCAGATCAAGATAGGTGCGCTCAACTGCGGGAACCTTTTTTACCTGTCCTGCCAGCTCACCGGAGCGCGACTGAATCTTATTTTTAGATATCTCCAGTGATTTCCTCAATCCCTTTAGGCTCGTCAGCATGTCTGATTTTGCACCTGCAATCTGGTTGTTCAGGTTTTGCATGTAAGGGTTATCTTCAGTTTTGCTGATGCTGCTTCTTTCTTTTTCCAATACGATAAGGTTATACCTTTCCACGAGGGAAGCAAAACCCGGATCTTCAAGCAGTGCACCACTTGGAATAATCCTTTCATTTACACCCGAGCTTGTGAGGTAATTTTCTACCGAATTCAGAATACTCAACTGCGTTTGTATTTTCGATTCCTGCTCAATATTATCACCTGTTGAGGTGACCAGCAAACCGGATTGTGCAGTAATGTCAGCAATCTTATTTCTTTGTTTAAATGACTGGACATTACCTTCAATACTTCCCAGTTCCTGGCTTACATAGATTAACCTGTTATCAATAAATGCGATGGTACTGTCTGCAACTTTGTTTTTATCCAGTATATTTCCATCAATATAACTTTGAATCAGTTTATTCAGTACGTCCTCAGAATACTCAGGAACCTGATCGGTTAAACTTAAAGAGATAATTTCGGCCTGTTTAATTGGAATAGCCACATCCAGTTTTTTGATCAGACCAGCAACAGTTTGTCTGACAGTGTTTACTTTCACTTCATAAACCACATCTTTTTCCGGTTCAGTTAACCCTTTCTCTATCTGTACTCTTCCCAACCCAGGAATGATAAAGGGCTGGAAGTAATTTACCTGTTTATTATAATTGTCATTCGATAAGGTGATTTTGGTCCCATTTAGCCTTACCTCCAGTGTAATTGGCTGTATACTATCCGGAGAGCCCAGGATAGTCAATTTAAATGGCGCAAACTTGTAAAGGTTAACTGATCTTATCTGGCCCTTATGAAAATAGCTGACGTAAGATTTCAGGTCCTTTACTACTTTACTCATCAGGTGAGTTGTTTTCAGGATCTCGGCCTCTCCTTCAAGAGAACTGCTGGCCCCCAGCTGTCCGCCAAGTGCTTTAGCTATTGCATCATCGCCAACAGAAGCTTTATCATCACTTTTGATTAAAATTCTGGAAGTAGTGAAATACAGAGGTGTTGCATATCTTAAATAAGCAAGGGATAACGCTGTACAAACAACCAGGGATAAAACCAACCAATACCAGTTGCGGAGCATCTTAGCTGCAAGCTGTTTAAAGTTGATTTTATTTTTTTCTACAAAGACATCTTCTTGTGGAGGCATATACTATACTTTATTTGATGGACGACTTAAAATCTTAGCAAAATGGTAGTTATCAGGGTTGCCACACTTATAGCAATTGTAATCAACTGAACCCGGGGAGCATTGTTGGCAGCGCTTTTGGCCTTTGAAGGCTGCACATAAATAATATCATTTTGTTTCAAATAATAATATTGGGATGCCATCAGGCTGGATGAATTGAGATCAAGCCTCACCACATCTTTATGATCACCATTTTCTCTCATTAACAGTATGTTTTCCCTTTTACCGTAAATTGTCAGGTCTCCTGCCATAGAAATCGCGTCCAGTACTGTCACTTTTTTATAGGGCACGGTATAGGTAGAAGGACGGGTAACCTCTCCAAGAATCGTGATCTTATAATTGGCAAACCTGACCTGTACGGTTGGGTCTTTATAATATTTTGCAGCACTTTTCCGTACCAGTTCCCTGGCCTGATTAGTTGTCAGTCCGGCAAGCTTCAGTGGCCCGATCATAGGGATTTCAACATTTCCATCCTCATCTACAAGAAATCCTGTGGCAACTGCCCCCTGCTGAGATGATGATTTGTCTTCAGTAGAACTGCTGCTTGAACTTGTTGAAGATGTCGACTGGTTAAGTCCCGGAGGAGCATCAATATCCAAAGTTTGAATATTGATACTGAGTATATCATCAGTCTGTATCAGCGGCTCTTTAAATTTGGCCACCGGAATACTGTTCACTTTAGTGGAATCAAGATCCGAAAAGTAGATAACGTTCTGAGGGGTTCCGCATGAAGAGATCAATACGATAAAGGAAAAGGCCAATAGATAGAATAAGCCACTTTTTTTGTACAAGTTATTCATAAATGAATATCGGATTATAGATTAGGGAAATGGACTGTTGGAGAAAATAAGCTATAAAGAGTCTACCCATTTGCGAGAGCAGAATGTTAGATGAGACACATCTATGAATGTCAGATATTGAGCAGTGAAGCTTTGTTATTATATTTCTTTGTCTTAATAATGAGAACATTAATAATTTGTTAAGTAAATCAAAAAACAGCACATCAGGTCACGATAAACTATAAAAAAATATTTAAGCAAGATAATATTTTTTCTAAAAAACAAAGAAAAGAAACGAATAATTAGCTGTTATCTTTCAATTATCTTTATGTTAAAATCAGGGAGCATATCCCACTCCTGACAAATATTATTCAAAATGCATTGTAATACGCCTAAAGTGGCGTTCTTGCTTATAAAACGCGTTTATTTGTCTAATATTATATCAAATTCGTTACAATATAAGCTTATTAATGAAAAAATTCATACGTAGAGATGCTTTACTTCCAAAAATATTCCAAATACGTGTTAAAAATTAAAAAAATCTCACTTCAGTTCAGGCAACTAAAATTCTAAATAACAGCTCAATTTAATTAAGCATAATAAATAAGAATCTGCACAAATTATCTAATTAAGCTTAAATATTAAATAATACGACAGGCCAATTATTGGTCAATGTATCAATTATAATACCAATTTTATTCCGGCAAGTGCTAAACAATCGTTTTAGCACAACTAAAGATAACTATAAATCACTGTTTTTCAAATGGCTGCTGCAGTGTTAGTGTTATTTTTACAATATGTAATTTTAACCGTCAGACTTCAGCGTTAATACATTGAAAAAAATGAGTAGCAGTCGATGTTCATATTCCTGTACTATTTCCAAAACAATTCCGTTTTTTAAACAGTATCCAAAAAAAACAAGCCAAAACTTAAATTTAAGGGCTAAAATTGAGCTTTGATCGCTAATTCAATGGTATTATTCCTATTCATCAGCGCGAAAGGGTAATCTAAAAATATGTTCAGAATCTCAATAAATCGAATGTAGGCAACATTAATAATTTATCCCTTTAAATATTTATCTTTACCTACAACTATTTTACAATTAGCACTTAACCCAGTTTTTATGCCTGAGATAAATTTAGCCGCAGAACCTCATCCTACAGTTGTCAAAATACCTAACACCAATCTACGTCAGGCCATGCCTGATATTTTAAAAGTGCTTGCAATACTATCTGTTGTTTACATCCATGGCTCCTCACTTATTACCTATTCGGAATCAGGATTCGATCTAAACGCTCCTGTTATGCAGCTTGCAGAACGGGCGCTAAGATTCTGTGTTCCTATATTCATATTTCTTTGGGCTTACTTTATGGAGAAGTCTGTTATCAAACGCGGCAGAGAGAGCGTAATGCCAAAGTTCTACAGCTTATTTGTTCCTTATCTGTTCTGGTCAGTTGTTTATTTCCTGCTTCTGGCAGATTTCAGACACTTAGGTATCGCCGCAATTGTTACCAAACATTTCTCAGGCTATGGATGGTCCGGGCAGTACTATTTCATCATCCTTTTCCAATTGGTACTATTATTTCCATTGATTACCACCGTTAGTCAAAAGCTAATAAAATACGTACCCTGGATATTTATCTGTGGTATACTATTTTATGCCGGTCTTTCTTATTCTGGCTGGTTTCATGTGAGTGCCATCAGTAAAATAAATGACAGGGTATTTATCTACTGGCTGCCCTATGCAATCCTTGGCATTATCTATGCGCACAGAAACATTTTCAGCTTTCAGCTGCCATTATATGCAGGCATCATCTTACTGGCAATAATTCCAGCAGAGATCTACTGGCTGCATCCTCAGCAGGTGTCGCTATACCTCATACCCGGAGTATTCATCTCTACCATGCTACTGGCAGGCACACTCGAGAATAAAATCGACTATGAATCTCTTCCGGCAGCCCTTGCAAAAACTGTTAGCATGATTGCCAGAAACACACTTGGCATCTTCTGCTTAAATCCATTAGTATACATCACACTTCTTCCGGTATTGAATACCATGAATATCCATCTGCAATTCCCGGGCGCTTCGGTTGTCATTCCTGTTTTTTCAACGCTTTTGATAACCTCAATCTGCTTACTTATCATTAACCTGCTTAAAGCATTAAAGCTGGGATTCCTGGTTGCTAATTAGGGCTGCTGAACATAGCTGCCCAAGCAGAAGCGGTTGTCTTTCGTGCTTCGTATATTTAATAGCTTATGAACGAAATTGGTTTTAATTCTTCAGGCTTTCAATTGCCTGGCTGCATCTGCATGGTTACGGGAAATTAGTCAACAAACTTATTGATTTACAGAATTCTTCCAAATCCATTGTTAAATCTGTAATATCAAAATAGCAAATCCCTTGTATACAAAAAATCCTGACCAGCTGTACCGGTCAGGATTTCTATTTCTTATTCGAAGTTGTTGAGGGTCTTGAAACCTCCAAGTCTTAAATATTCGTCTTTTTTCATCAGTTGCAAGTCAGACTTAACCATGTCCTGCACCAATAAAGGCAAGTCGTATTTAGGTTCCCAGCCCAGCTGAGTTTTAGATTTTGTAGGATCTCCCAACAATAAATCTACCTCTGTAGGACGGAAATATGCCGGGTCAACTTTAACTACTGTAGCACCTATTGCAAGGTCAGCTACATTCAGTCCCAGTTCAGCAACAACATTCTGATCAATCGCAGCAACAACACCACTTTCTTCAGCGCCTTCTCCTTTGAATTCTACAGTAATACCAAGTTCCGCAAAACTCATTTTCACAAAGTCTCTAACTGTAGTTGTAATACCAGTAGCAATAACATAGTCTTCTGCTTTATCCTGTTGCAGGATCAACCACATGGCTTCGATATAATCTTTTGCATGTCCCCAGTCGCGTTTTGCCGAAAGGTTACCCAGGTAAAGACATTTTTGCAGACCAAGAGAGATCTTAGCTGCAGCACGTGTGATTTTACGTGTTACAAAAGTCTCTCCCCTTAAAGGACTTTCGTGGTTAAAAAGGATTCCGTTGCAGGCAAACATATTGTATGCCTCTCTGTAGTTTACTGTGATCCAGTAACCGTAAATTTTAGCTACCGCATATGGTGAACGTGGGTAGAATGGGGTAGTTTCACTTTGAGGTACAGCTTGTACCAAACCATATAACTCAGAAGTTGAAGCCTGATAGATACGTGTTTTTTTCTCCAGACCTAAGATTCTCACTGCTTCCAGTAATCTCAGGGTACCGATACCATCCGCATTAGCAGTGTATTCAGGCGTATCAAAACTCACTTTAACGTGGCTCATCGCAGCAAGGTTATAGATTTCGTCCGGCTGTGTTTCCTGGATGATACGGATCAGGTTTGTAGAATCCGTAAGGTCACCAAAATGAAGTTTAAAATTCACTCCGTTTTCATGCTGATCCTGATAAAGGTGATCTATACGGTCTGTGTTGAACATCGAAGATCTTCTTTTTACACCATGTACAAAATATCCTTTTTTTAATAAGAACTCTGCTAAATAGGCTCCATCCTGGCCTGTAACTCCTGTAATTAGGGCAACTTTCATTGATTAATGTTTATGAGTTTATAATTAGATTATTATAATAATATGTTTTAAGCGAAACTCTCTCCGCAATCAATTACGATCGCTTTTGAAACTTCCTTGATTTCCTGTTCGTTTGCTTTAGGATAAATCAGCAGAACTTTACCGTCATCCACTACAATGAAGTTATCCAGTCCTTTAATTACCGCTACCTTATCCTTAGGGATCTGGATCATACAGTTGGTTGTTTCCGAAAAGTTAAGGGTATGGCCGGAAAACGCATTGTTGTGTTCGTCCTTCTCTACCACGTCATACAATGATGCCCAGGTTCCCAGATCAGACCATCCAAAGTCTCCCGGAATTGTATACACATTTTCTGCTTTTTCCATAATTGCATAATCAATGGAAATATTTTCAGATAAAGGATAATTGTCCTGAATAAAGGATCCTTCCTCCGGTGTATTGTACACGTCCTCTCCTTTTTCAAACAGATTGTATATAGACGGAGAATGGATGGCAAGGGCAGACAAAATGGCCTTTGCACTCCAGATAAAAATTCCTGCATTCCAAAGGTAGTCACCGCTGGCTACAAATTCCTGAGCTTTCTCCAGGTTAGGTTTTTCCAGAAAGCGGATCACTTTATGCAAACCTTCCACTTCGGCTTTTTCATAATTGATATAGCCATACCCCGTATCGGGGCGTGTTGGGGTAATTCCCAGTGTTACCAATGCATCCTGTTCCCCTATAAATGAAAGAGCCTGATTAATCTTTTCCAGAAAAACAGGCTCGTTTAAGATCAGATGGTCAGAAGGTGCTACCACTATCCTGGCATCAGGATTTAACTGGCGGATCTTGAAAGAGGCGTAGGCAATACATGGCGCAGTATTGTTGCGGCTCGGCTCAGCTATGATATTGGCTAAAGGAAGATCCGGTAGCTGCGTGGATACCAGGTCCGAATACTGCTCGTTGGAAAGGATATATATATTATCCTTTGAGCAAACATGAAGAAAGCGTTCATAAGTCAATTGTAACAGGGATTTTCCCATCCCCATGATGTCAATAAACTGTTTAGGAAAGCTATTCCTGCTTTTAGGCCAAAATCTGCTGCCTACACCACCCGCCATAATCAGGACATAGGTGTTTTCTAATGAGGTGTCATTCATTCGCTTATATTCTTTTATAATAATTAAAAAGCACAGGTCCCTTTTCAAGGGCTAAATTTTCAATATGTCAGAACAACACCAATCTCGGTCATAGTGTACATAATACACTGCCAATCAAATAACGCACCAATGTAACAATTTCGTATATATTTTCCAAAAAATAAATGTTCTATAGCAGAAACGAATGAAATTAATGCATTACAGCGGTTTTAAGAACATCAATCTGCTTTACACAAAAATGGAGTGCGCTATTTACACAAAGCTATAATTTTTATTGTATAAAAGAAAGCTTTTAGCAATGTTCAAACCTGACCTGATTTCGCGAATATTATCCTGAGTGCATTTTATTACCCTTAAACAATCTATATTTTATAATTACAATCACGAACTGTCTCCATAAGAACATAAGATAAACTAAGTGAAAGTAGACAACTTTTAGCTCTTTTATTAATCACGGTATTGTATATTTGTCTAAAGAAACAAATTAAACCGTAAACAAACAACAGCATGAGCCGCATCTCGATAATGTTACAAAATTAACCCTGATCATGAACCCTTAAATACCATCAAATTGATAAACGCTACTCAAAATTCGATGTCTGACGATTCACAGCCACTGTGGGTCAAAGCTGAAAAGGTATATTTGAGATGTCCTAAATGTAAAGTCGGGCATCTGGACCGCAGGGTCCCCCGGGACTTCTTTGTAAAACATCTGCTTTTCTGGATGGATATAAAGAGGTACAGATGCAATAACTGCTGGGCTAAAGTCTATATTAGAAAAAAGGCGGGAACACAAAAAAAAATCGAACCGACACAATAGCTATCTAATCCGCTTTAATCCATACAGAATTGCCGTGAACTTCAAAATTCATTGAAGTAACCTGATCAAGCTCCAAACCCCACTCCTCAAGCGTCGCAATCACAAGTTCAGCTTCATGAAATGATTTTCCCTGATCCAGCAAATAATGCAGTGCGTTCTCTTTTGTAAAACCAGCGTCCCGTGCTTCGGCCATGGCAAATCCCTGATGTGATGAAGTACCTGAATTCAGCAAACCATTGAATTTAGCAGAGATCAGATCTTTGAAACGGAGGATGTATCCCGAAGTAGTCATGATAATATTCATAGAAGCAGGAATTAGCGAAGATTTATAAAAATTATTTTTTTTTTAAAATAAAACGTACAACTGGTATGACTACAGGTAAAGATA
This sequence comes from Pedobacter sp., assembly GCF_040513095.1. Classification (GTDB taxonomy): domain Bacteria; phylum Bacteroidota; class Bacteroidia; order Sphingobacteriales; family Sphingobacteriaceae; genus Pedobacter. Next base: position 21,093 of record NZ_JBEVDX010000042.1, read on the forward strand.
CAAAAGTGTAGACTTATTTCCTCGTTATTTTTCACATTCTTTTGGTACACAAATAAGTGATTTTTTTTCAGAAACGCTATCAAATCTATATCAATAATAAGGCCGCTAATCCAAAGTACAAAATTCATGACAATTTCCATGGGTCAAATGACACATGAAATAATTTGAAAGAAATTTGGTTAACAAACCAGACAACCCCAATTTGTAGCGTGTGGGGAATTGAGTACACTAGTTATCCTAAATAACATAAAATACTGTCGTGCCAAACTTTAATTTTAGCTAAAACACTAATTTTCAAGGGTTTTAGGTAGCATCACGGTAAATTATTGGTGTCTTTTTTGCATAACAGTTTTCATCAAACCTACTCATCATGAATAACATCAAACCCACAGGATTCGATTATAACCTGTATACAGGGATCTTGAATGATCTGTCATATACAAAAAAGACTGTGATAAATACTATTAATCAGTATTCCTACTGTATTGCCGAAAATGATCCTACTTTCAAAAAGGCATTACAGGATTCGGAAGTACTGCTTCCGGATGGAGATGGTATTGTGATCGCAGAACGAATCCTGACAGGGAAAAAAATAAAGAAGATATCCGGAGCCCAGCTTCACGACCATTTCCTCAGCATGCTGGCCAAGAAAAAAGGGCGGTGTTTTTATCTTGGATCATCACCTTCAACTTTGGCTAAGATCAAAGCTAATTTGGATAAACAGTATCCGGAAATTCAGGCTGGATTTTACTCACCACCCTTCAAAACTGAATTTACCGAGCAGGACAATCAGGATATGATCAACGCCATCAACGACTTTGCTCCTGAAGTTTTGTTTATAGGACTTACTGCACCAAAGCAGGAGAAATGGTCGCACGACCATAAGGAAGCCATCAATGCTAAAGTAATTTGTGCAATAGGTGCGGTGTTCGACTTCTATGCCGGTACTGTTAAACGACCAAGCACAATGATGATCAATATGAAAATGGAGTGGCTGGGAAGATTAGTGAGCGAGCCAAAAAGAATGTGGCGCAGGTATCTCTACTTTGGGCCAATCTATTTATACCACATCCTTAAACGTAAACTCGATAGCGGTGATCCCATCCCATTACTGGAAGAAAAAAAACTCAGCAACGAATTCAAAGTAAGAAAGGCATCATGAACAGCCGGTATACCAATCTTTACAGGATTTTTTTTCTCCTGTCAGATCTGATAGCACTTAACGTGATTTTTCTGTTTTTACTGTCCCGTCTGGATGCACTTCCGGCGGCCGACATGAAAAACTACACCATACTGTATATGGCCAGCAATGCCGTATGGCTGGTATGGTCATACGTAACGGCAACCTACGTGATCTACAAAAATGTAAAGCTTAAACTGATCACCCGACGGACAGCAGCCTCATTGTTTCTGTTTTGCCTCTCTGCGGTAGCCTTCGCAGTCTTTGTGAATTTTAAGTACGATTGGTTTTTTATCGCCTGTCTCCTGTTTGGATTTGCTACTTTCATTCTGATCAGCCGCCTGCTGCTGATCTCCTATGTCTTATACACCCGCACAAACAGCCGGTTCTACACCAATGTAGTGATCATCGGCTGCAATGAAATATCCAGGTCGCTGATCGGCATGATTTACAATCATGAACGCAATGTCAGGATCCAGGGCTATTTCGATTACAATGCAGCAGATTTCAACCACCAGGATTATCCCTTTCTGGGCGATATCAAAGACTGCCTCGACTTCTCAGTCGCCAATCAGATCTCAGAAATTTACTGTACCCTGTCTCCAGAGAGTTCTGCTGAGCTATACCAGCTGGCCGAAGACGCAGAGAAAAACTTTATCCGTTTTCGCTTTGTACCGGATCTGCGCAAATTTATTGACCGCAAAGTACATGTCGACTTCATAGACCACATGCCTGTGCTTTCGCTCCGGGCCGAGCCCATGGAATACGCTACTGCCCAGGTAAAAAAAAGGGTATTTGATGTGGTCCTCAGCCTGATAATTTCTATCCTGCTGTTATCATGGCTGTTGCCGATCCTGGCGGTAATTATCAAACTTGATTCAAAAGGACCTGTGTTTTTTACCCAGAAACGCAGCGGCAAGAACAACAAAGAATTCTCATGCCTTAAACTACGCAGCCTAAAAGCGCATAACAATGCTGATGGCGCGGTTGTTCAGGTTACAAAAAATGATGACCGTACTACCCGGGTAGGACGTTTCCTGAGGAAATCCAACCTCGATGAGTTACCCCAGTTCCTCAATGTACTTATGGGGGATATGTCCATCGTAGGTTCGAGGCCTCATATGCTCAAACATACAATAGATTTCGCAAACATGGAAAGTGATTACATGGTACGCCATTTGTCTAAACCGGGAGTAACGGGCTGGGCGCAGATCAATGGTCACCGCGGAGAAATTAAACAGCCAGGACAGCTTAAACAGCGTCTGGAGCACGATATCTGGTACATTGAAAACTGGAACGTCTGGCTGGATATCAGAATTATATTATTAACCGTTTATGTTACCATCAGGGGCGATAAAAACGCTTACTGATTGTTCAAAACTACCCTATTACCACCTGCCTGTGGATCATTTCTGCCTGGGATAACTGCCTGATACAGCTCAATCAGCTGTGCAGCATTTGTCTCAGGCGAGTATTGACTTTCGTAAGTCTGCCTGGCATTACTTCCAAACCTATTCTTTTCTTCCATGGTCAGGGCATCAAAATACCCTATTTTTTCCCGCAGGTCGTTATCGTCCCCCGCAGTAAAACGCAAACCGTTGAAGCCGTCAGTCACCATATTTTTAATGTTCCCAAGATCCGAGGCAATAACAGGAACGCCATTGGAGAAGGCTTCAATCACCACCATTCCAAACGTTTCATACCATACCGAAGGAAAAATTAATGCAGTAGCAGCTTTTAGAAGCTGATAAACCTGCTCCTGAGACCGGGCACCGCAGAAGCTGATATTTGCGTGGCGGTTGCTGTAATCTTTCACCAGTTCTTCGAGCGGGCCTGTACCTACTATCTTCAGCGCATGGCCCGAAGCTGCAAAAGCTTTTAACAGCACTGGCAGCCCTTTTTCTTCTGTAAGGCGCCCTACATACAGATAATAGGATTGCTTCTGTAGTGCACCAGCAGAGCTCTCAACAGCTGTTTTTACTTTACCTGCCGTACCAATTGGTCCTCCCGCCAAAGAAAAGCAAAAATTAGGCTTCACTACCATACGGCTGGCAAGCTCCCCTAATTTAGAACCTGCAAAAAGATCTTTGGAATGCTGCCCGAGAAGAATAAAGCGGTCTATCTTCTTCCAGGTGCCGAGTTTTTCATGCAAATATGCAGCAGCGGCAATCCAGAACGTAATAGCTTTAGAGTTTTGGTATACCCCTTTCTTAACCGCCTGCCAGGCCATACCTGGTTTAAGCGAATCCAGAAAGAGTTGGTTATCATAATACAGCGAACCGGAAGGGCACAAGAGGCGGTAATTGTGCAGCGTCATCACAATCGGTACCTTCAGCTTTTTAATTGCATAAACTACTGCTGCAGAGCCACTGAAGTGGAGGTTATGGATATGTACCACATCAGGATGAAATTGCTCAACCTTACGCAAAGCAGTTCGGTAAGAGCCCCAATTGAAGGGAACCTGTACTAATTTCGAAAGTGTTGAGCCGCTGTTGCTGAAACTTAACTGCTCTACCTCCATACCGGCAGCACGCAACAGTTTAATCTCATTTGCAACAACGCTATCCTCCCCGCCTTTCAGTTTATAATAGGTATGAACTACCAGTATCTTCATTTAACCGGCCTTTTTTACCCTGTTTGTTACCCGTATAAATTCGTTGATCAGCTTACGCGTAACCAGGGCTTTCAGACCGTAAGGTTTTTTGATCTGTGCCTGCAGCTCCGGAACAATGTAATCTCCCTTACAATAGCTAAAAGTTCTTTTTACCCCTTTATCGATCGGAGTAATCAGGTAATTAATTCCATAAGTATTGGTGGATTCCTCGTCAAAGCCAATGTTACTTACTTTGGAAAGCACCGGGTAAATTACCTTCAGGCGGTTTTCTGCAACATGCGCCTGCAGCTGCACGTCCCAGGTCGAAATCACTCCCGAAATTTGTTTCTTCAGCATTCTCACCAGGTCATAGCCTTCGGCATTCATTCTTTTTTTGAAGCCCGGAGAAGTGTCCATCATATGCTGCAGCTCATCTTTATCCCAGATGACAGTCTTAAAGCGGTCTGCCCATCCTGCCCATCCATAGGAACAAAAACGTTTGTAAACGATGGTATCATATGGGTAAGACTTGTCTTTTTTGATAGGGAAAACGTATGCCGTAATACAGAAAACAGATTTGTCCTTCCTGTAAAAATCCAGGCCGTCCATCAGGTATTTAATGTAGTTCGGCGCTACTACCAGGTCATCTTCAACTACTATAAATTCATCATAGTTCTCGCTCAGAAAGGTTAACCCGGTCTGAAAGTTCGGGCCGGTACTGTAGTTCCGGTCGCGGTAGTGTTTGATAACATTTCTGAAGCCTGTCAGCGAGTCGATATAGGCACGCACTTCCATGATGCCCTGTTTATCGGCCTCTTTCTTATAGCCGTCACTAAAAAATACAATATCCATCGAAGCACATTCAGGATTTTTCAGCAGTGCCTCTATACAGGTTTTTAATTTCGCAGCCCTGTTATAACAAAACACCCCTATGATAATTGATCTTTCCATGCTTATTCTTTTTTAATTTATCTCTTGAATTTATCCCAAATCACCGGGAACAGTGTTTTCATCCACAACTTAAAAAATGCCTCCGGTGCATGTGTGGGAAAGTGGTGCTTGATGAAGGCCATGTATTCTTTATACGCCAGCCCCTTCGGGCTTTTCAGGTAGCTGATCCTTTCTTTGAGGCTTGCCTTACCTGATTTCCAGTTGTTGCCATGGTCGTCAATACAGCTGCCCAGTACTCCGGGCATCACCACAGCTTTAAAACCAGCCTTTTTAGCTTTCATGGTATAGTCAAAGTCGGCGATGCTGTGTGTATACATGTCTGATAAAATACCTACCCGCTCCACGATTTCGCGTGGAACCATCATGATATTCGCATTGGCAAGGTCGCACTCCACATATTCGGTTTCACTGTAGGCTGTGTAATTCTGTACTTTGTTCTGGTTATACAGCAACCTGCCTCCATAGGAGATCTCGTTGTTATGGTCTATGGTACTGCCTATAGCAAGCGCATTGGGCTCTGTACCATACACATCATAGTATTTCAGCAGTTTTTTGATCGCATCCTTTTCCAGTAAAGTATCATCATTCAGCAGGAGGTAATAATCCGGATCGGCTTTTAAAGCTTCAGTCCAGGAGTTGCGCATTCCACCCGCCCAAAAGAGCTGACCGCTGCCCTTAAAGACATTTACCTGGGGATATTGCTCACGCAATGCTTCCCGGGTACCGTCAGATGAATTGTCATCTGTTAAAAAGACAGAAAGCGCAGTGCCCTCAGGTAAGGCCTGTTCAAACAGGCTCTCCAGACAAGTCAGCGTTTTGTCTTTGCGGTTAAAGGTGGCCAGTAATACAGCTATCGTCATAATGCAGCTTTTGGTATAAATTTGATTTTCTTTGCCCGTTTCCGCAGCGCGCGGTAATAACTCACAACGTAATATTCCAGACGCATAGATACCGGCATATAGGGAATACCAAGTGTAGATTTAACGGTTTTCAGGTACACCTCATCAGATAAGCCAAAACCATAGTCAGGCATCGTATTTACCAGAGTCTGGTAAAGGCGGGCCAGCCCGTAGGTTTTTTCAGATGGCAGGTGCCAGATCGTAACTTCAGGATCTGTTTTTTCCACATTGCGGTAAAACACCGGGTTGGTCCAGATCCGTTTCAGCAAATCTGTCCGCGGACTGGCTTTAAAGCCGTTTTTATAGTAGATATAACTCAGTGTCTGTGCTTCCTCATTAAACTTGGGTAAGCCGGCTTCATACCTTCGCATCAGTTCAGGCCAAAGCTCCAGGAAGTCACTGAAAATAGTATTGATATTTTTTACACTGGCAAGGAAAAATTCGCCCAGGTGATAACCCGGAATTTCGTTCACCGGTTTACCTGATAAATCCTCATAAAGATGTTTCATGTCTACCCTGCTCAGCCCGTGGATCACCAGCTCAGTAGTACAGGCATCTTCAAAGGAGATAAAGCCATTGTTGGCCGTAGCTTCGGTAAAGAGTTCCTCAGCTGGTTTCGTAAAGATACAGTCAGAGTCTACGATGAGATACTTGTCCTCCGGATTTTGGTTATGATTTACAATGTACTCCAGGATAGAAAACTCATAAAACTGGTTCTGGAAAAGGTTAAAGTAGCCTTTTGGGGTTTTATACTTAAAGTCCGTAAAGATCACCTCCACTCCCAGCTCATCGAGCATCACCTGCACACTTTTTCCATCTACCTCAGGTAAAACATTCACGTTGGTAAAAAGCAGGTGTTTCTGTGTTTTGTTGAAACGTTTACTGGTGGCATAAAACAATACCAGGCAGCGCCAGTAAATATTCTGATGTTTTTGTCCGGATGATTTCTCACCGGTCTGCGGATAGATACTTTCTTCTCCTTTTACATCCGCACAAAGCCAGGTACATATATAATTCATAGTCGTTAATTGAGCTATTTAGGGTTTGACAATTCGTAATCTTTTATTCTTCTTTTGTTCACCTGGTAACGCGGGTGCACTTCTTCAAATTCTACTTCTTCAACATCATCTTCCATCTCCCCATCGCCCGGCTCATCTTCGGTTTCTGCTGCCGGTGCACGCTCCAGGTAATACAGGCAAAGACCTACGTGGCCCCAGAATACAAATGGAAGCACGTAACTGAAGGAGAAAATCAGGCCCGCCAGTGAGAAAGCAATCAGGATAATTGATTCCTGGCTCAGGCGTTTACTAAAGGCTTTAAAAGCCAGGTATAACAGGTAAAAATATTTGAGGATCAGGCCCAGAAAGCCATGATAAAATAACATCTCCATATACCCTTCGTGAAAGTGCTGTCCGGATTTCGCCGGCCACCAGTCTACCAGCGGGTTTTTCATTTCAAAACCTTCGAAAGTCCAGCCAAAGAAGGGCCGTTCCAGCACCATCGGGAAATACGTGCGGCGCTGATCGTCGCGGAACTTGCCCGTACCGTCCTCTCTGGTCGGATCCAGGATCTCACTAAATCTTTCTCCCATAAAATCCAGAAAGCCCGGAAAAACCTGTGATACCACAAAGACCGTAAGAGCCAGCAGTACAATAGCCCCCAGTCCTACCCTAACAAGTTTAGACATGCCAAGCAAGTGGTTTCTCATGCTCATCAGCATGTATACCCCAAGAGAGAACAAGGCAGAAGCCCATACCGAGCGGTGCTGATGAACCAGGATCACCACAAAACAGAAGATGAACAACCCAAGGTGTTTCATTTTTCCGAGTTTCAGAAACTGGTTCAGGTACCATAACAAAGGCAGGATCATCATAAAGATAGACCTGGCATGGATAATCCTGCTATCTCCGGAAAAAGGACCGTAATCATCCATTGTTACCTGTTCAAGACTGAAAGAGAAGCCTCTTCCATATACCACCATGAAGGCGATGTACAGAACAATATAAAATTTGGCCAGAAACTCCAGCAGGTCAAGGTCAAGCGTACGGCATACCGCCTTTATATAAATCACATAGCAGACGGGGAACAGTACACTAAACATAGTAAGCTGCTGAAATACAGACCCATAATTGATCATGGAATCAAATACCAGCCTTACCAGCATAAAAGTCATCAGCCCTATATAAATCTGCTCGTTTCTTTTCAGGTTACGGAAATTATACAGCACAAAACCAAAGATGGCCAGGCTCAGCAGTTTCTCGTACATCAGCACGATTACCGATACCGGCATCACCATCCATGAAAAAATATTCTCCATCAGCAGATAGGTGAAGAAGACTACGAGGAGTTCCTTCACATAAAATTGATAGTTGAATATTTTAACAATACGGTTCATCAGATCATTTTTTTAATCCTGCGGTATACCTTAGGAACTATATGCGTTAACTGGAGCGTACTTAGCAAATTGTTGAGCATAATCACCTTCAGGCTGTTGCGGTCGTCTATCCATTTGATAGGTTTCTCGCCCTGCAGGTACATACTCTGGAAGATCTCTTCTTTCTCGGGAATAATTGCACGGTAGATTTCGGCCTTTTTGTCTACAAGTTCCTTATTGATATAACCCAGGTGTTTCAGGCGGAAGTTGGTGCCGCGTTTGAGCCCTTTAATTCCCTTTACGTTTGGCGAATCGATGATCAGGTTCTGGAAATGGCCATCCGGATGTTCACGCCACATAATACGGTCGTGGCCCGACGAATAGTTTAGCCTGTACCATGATCCGGCGAAATGTTCGCGGTCGATGAAATGGAACCTGCGGAAGGCAAACTTGTTCACAAACTTGCTGCTCATCAGTTTATCAAAATGCGCACGGGTAAGTCCGGGTTCAAATATCTCGTCAATATCCAGCCACAGGCACCAGTCGGGCTTGCGCATACGGGCACGCTCATACATCAGGTTCTTGTCCCTGCCCTCATTGTAACCTTCCGTACGGATGATATCCACAACTTTAGGATGAGCTTTGAGCGCTTCATAAGTACCGTCTGTAGATCCGTTATCAAGCACTACAATTTCATCTGCCAGTTTCTCGAAACAGTCCAACCATTCTTTAACGAAGAACATTCCGTCCTTTACACGGAGCATAACTACTAATTTAGCCATAGACCTACTATTGGTTAATAATACTTTGTTTGTTAAAATTTATTTTAAATACCGATGATAACATCGAGGTAACGTCATTTCTCAGGGCATTGTCCAGCAGCAGGATCAGTCCTGCAAAGAAGACTGCAAAACTGCCACCGTTCAGCAGGATTTTAATGATATACATCTTTTCCGGGATCACCATGGTGTACAGGACATTGAAACCCCATCCCCCCAGTGCAGAAACAGGGATGATCATAGCCCATAACATAAGCGAGCGGCTCATCAGCTGCATATTCAGGAAGCCCAGTTTATAAAGCCTCACACTGAAAAAGATAAAATCGATTAGGATATTCAGCGTGATCATCGTAACCATCAGTCCTACCAGCCCGTATGCTTTAGTAACAAAATAATACAGCACCCCTGAAACAATGCCTTTCAGTATATTGATAAAGCTGTTCATTTTGATATCCCCGAGTGCATAACCCATATTGGCCATAAAATAACCCAGCAGGTCAAAAAAGAAATTACCTATCAAAAGATACACTATAGTATTACCGGCATACTTCCCTTCGCCTGTCCAGGCAGTTATCAGACTATGGTAATTGAGGATGAAACACAGTGCGATAAAGATGGCAGCATAGGTGTAATATTTAAACTGCGTATCGATCAGGTTTTTAATGCCCTCAGTATCCCCTTTTCCGTTGGCGTGAGAGATTACCGGCATCAGGGCTACCGAATGCCTGCCGATGAGCGATTGCGTCATCTGGATAGGTCTTTTATTGATCTCAAAAACCGTGATCATTGCCGGGTTTACAAACCTGGCCAGCACAATCATGTCCATACTGGCTGCAAATCCACCGATAATTCGGGATACCGAGGTAAAAGAGAAGATCTTGATAAATTTTTTGAAATGCGTACCATCAAAAATGATGGATAACTTTTCGCGGTTCAGCACTTTTTTGAGTGCGGTAAAATTAAAAACGTTGATGTACAGCGCCCGGGTCAGGTTAGAAGCTGCAATGGAGATTACACCAAAGCCAAGGTACAATAACACTACATTTGTGATCAGAAACAGGAAGTTCGCTGTCAGTGAGCCTATTGCTACCGGAGCTGAATTATGCATACCCTGATTGATTCCCGACAGGCTAAACGAGACCAGGGACATACCGGTGGCAATTATAGATACCAGCAGTGCAACCTGCAAACCATCATATTTTGAAACATCCTTATTGATAATCGTCCCTATTAAAAAATAAAACACAAAACCTGCAATGACAGATATAGCCAGGATGCCGGCAGAGGCCGATAATCCGGAGCCTATGGTCAGTCCGATTTCCCTGTCAGAGTTCTGACCGCGCAGCTGTGCAATCTTTTGTTGCAGCACATCTCCAACACCAGGATCGGCAAGAGTCATCCAGGCAAGTATATTGCCTGTAGCGAGCCACAGGCCCAGGGTAGAAGAGTCAATTCTTTTCAGGTAAAGCGGCAGCAAAATGACAGAATTGATAATGTTTGTGATCACATATCCGTACTGAAAAATGAAGTTCCACTTTAATATTTTTTTGTTCATTATTTACCGTTGTCGATGCTGATACGCTTCTGGTCATAAGACCCGCCATATACTGTTCCCGATCCGTATCCGTATCCATAACTGTTTGTGCCAAATCCCCTTGGCGCAACAGCATTAAAGATAATGGCCGGATTAGGCAGGTTATTCAATTTAATATTTTCATCAATCCGCTGTACAAATGCCTTAGGCGTATAGGCATGGCGCACAACGTATAGGGTAGCATCACAAAACTGCGCCAGCGTATAGGCATCAGATACCGGTCCTACCGGAGGCACATCAAGTACAATATAATCGAAGTGCTCATCAAGATAGTTCAGCAGCTCCTCTGTTTTATCGCTCAGGATCAGTTCCGAAGGATCCATTGGCAATGCGCCTGTCAGTAACAGCGACAGATTATCATTTTGTCCGGATGGGACAATCGCCTGTGCGGCACTTATTGTTCCCTGCAGGTATTCAGTAATACCAACAGTTTGTTTGATGTTGAATTTGCGGTGCAGCGTAGGATTGTTCAGGTCGAAATCCAGCAAAGCCACCTTTTTCCCTGTCATCGCCAAACTGATAGCCAGGTTAGAGGCTACAAAACTTTTGCCCTCACCAGAGATCGCAGAAGTAACCATAACGCGTTTATGCGTAGTGCTTACACCCAGGTATCTCAGCGTGGTACGCAATGCCCTGAACTGCTCAGCAATCAAAGTACGTTCCTGCCCGCCCATTACAATCGCGCGGTTAGCTTTATCTGTAGTGATCTCAGCAATCACAGGTAATCTTGTTAAATTCTCAATATCGCTCTGGAACATTACATTCCTGCGTAATCCTTCTTTGGCAGTAACAAAGCCAAGGCCTAAGATTCCTGCGCCAAATAAAGCAGCCAGGTAAATCATTTTTCTTTTCGGGCTAACCGGAAATTCAGACGCTTCAGCATTGTTCACAATTTTACTTCCTGACCCGTTAGAGATGTAGGATAGTGCAGTTTCTTCTTTTTTCTGCAACAGGAAAGTATAAATATTGCTCTTGATCTGTTGCTGTCTGCTGATATCAACTACTTTCCGTTCTTTTTCGGGCATACTTTGCAGTGCCGATGAATAGTTACTTGTAGTTGAAGACAGGTTTCTGCGGCTGGCTTCCAGGCTTGCACGCTGGTTCTGCAGGTTTTGAACAATCTGTGGTTTGATTTTATCAATCTGGTCTATATACGACACGTACATCGGGTTGTTCTCTCCCGTAGTTTTTTTCAGGCTCTCTGCATTCAGCTGCAGTTCATAGATGTTTTTAACCATCTGGCTCAGTCCGGGATCATTTACCCCCACGGTTGATGGCACCACGCCATTTGCAAGATTGTTTGAACGGACAGATTTCTCTACCTGGTCCAGTACAGAAAGCTGCATATTGATTTCACCAACCTTCTGGTCATTGTTGCTTACATTTTCAAGGTATAATTTTCCTTGTGTACCTACGTCTACAGCACCTTCAACAGCACGGTAGTTCTGCAGGTTGCTCTCAATAGCCAAAAGTTCGCTTTGGACCCCTGTTAAACGTTGTGTAATAAAATCCATCGTATTGGAGGCCAGACGGTTTTGTTCTTCAACAGCCATATTGGTGTATACCTTCAGCACATCATCCAGAATGGCTTCTGCCCTGTCCGGATCCTCGTCAGTCAGTGTTACATTCAAAATGGTAGAAAGCTTATTGGCTTCTACCACCTTCAATCTTGAACTAAGCGTCGCAGCTACCTTTTTCTCAGGGATCAGCGAGAAAAAGAAAGTTCCTGTCCGCTGCAAGGTTTTGTTGTGCGTGTTCATCATGAACATCAGCGTCCCGTATGGGGTTTTCACCCAGCTGTTCAGGGGATAATATTTGCCACCGAAAGTTACGGCAGACTGAGCAAATGTAAATTCAACCGGTTCGGTTGATTTAACCGATTTAGGATCTTTTGCAACAATTTGTACCGGGGAGTTAGTGTAGGCGATTTTTTTTGAAAGCGATGATTTGGTAAATACCGGTGCATACAGCGACAGGTTTTCTACAACCTTATACAGGATAGGGTTTGACATGATCATTTCCCTTTCGTTGTCGATTGTTTTCTTCGGCGTGGTAATCTGCATCGGCGCATCGGTTTTAGCCTCCTCAGCACCTTTCTTTTCATTGATCATGATCCGGGCTGTCGCTTCGTACAACGGAGCAGTCATCTGCAAATAAAGCCATGAACCTGCAATTGCCACCACAAACAGGATAGCAAACAGGGGCCAGTAAGGCAATAATTTAAAGACCATATTCCCACCCTGCTCTGTTGCTGCCGGTGGTGCTTGTGCCTCTGACGTTTTTCTGATCAATTTCATCTCTTTTATCGTGCTATACGGTCAATAATGATCGCACCAAATGACAGTGCGCTTAAAATTATCGGCAGCAGCTGCGACGTTCGGGTAGAACCTGCAACCTTTGCTTTATTGGTTTCAACGTAAACTATATCATTTGACTTCAGGTAATAGTATTCAGACTCGAAGATTTCACTGGAGTTCAGGTTGATCCTTTTGATCTTTTTCACGCCGTCCTCTTCACGGATAATCATTACATTATCTTTTCTGCCATAGATAGTGATATCACCTGCAAGGCCAAGTGCCTCCAGCAGGGAAATTTTTTCACTGGGCACATTCACTACTGATGGTCTCGAAACCTCTCCCAGTACAGAAACTTTAAAGTTCAGCTGGCGGACGATGACAATAGGATCTACCAGCAGTTTTCTGCCAACAAGTTCGTTGGTAATCTTCAGGCGTAGTTCGTTTGTGGTAAGGCCTTCAATTTTCAGGTCTCCCAAAACAGGAAACTGGATCATACCCTGTTCGTTTACCAGGTATCCCGGAGAGCTCAGGTTAATACCGCCTAAACCAGTGCTGCTTACATAAGAATTATTTGGTTTATTAAAAATTTCTGTTGCTGCGGGGTTTAAACTGGTTACTGCAATACTCAGCAGGTCATTGGCCTGTATCACGTTCTTGGATGGAATATTGGCTGATTTCAGGACTGCATCCTGCTGATCTGCGAAGTAAACTGTCTTTTTAGAACTTGCACAGGAGCTAAGTAACATTTCAGAGCAGATGATCACTAAAAGTGTAAGCGCCGTTCCGCGAGCGCTGAGTTTGAATCCTTTGAACATGAGTAGAATTAGTTTATGCAATTTCCTATGCCATAATCAGGCCTTTTTTTTGCCATTTCAAAAATTATGCTAGTCTCCCGGTCTACTCAAAATTGTGATCTCAATTCTTGCATTTTGTAAAAAAACTCCTTCTAAATGCATTGAGCGGTCTTTATTCCGAAGGGTGGTATCCATCAACCTGATCAGCACGGAACAAATCCCCCCATTGTGAGTAAAATTGAGTAAATTATTAAACTGCGGTTCTGAAAAAATAAATCAACTTATTTTAAAATTTCCTTAAAAAGTATAATATCTTTTCAATATCCCGCAAATTTTCAGCACATTATGGTGTGTACTTTACACACTTTCCATGTCTTAAAAATAGTACGATGGCCACAAATCGGGTAATTTTAGTCGCTAACCCCAACTTTCAGGTTGTTGTTTCTCCCACCTGCATAATTCAGGAAACCAATGTTCAGGCGCAGCAAAACTTTAACAATAACGAGTGTCGTTATATATACAAAGATAAATTTAACGATAAACCAGGGAAGGAATACAGCAATGTCAAGGCTGAAGGTATTGATGTTAAATTTCGCAAGGGCTTTCAACAAAAATACCAGCAGGGCCAGCGCAAACATATGGTAAAGATAAATGCCAAATGTTTCCTTACGGGGATTCATCCATTTCGAAACGACAGGTTGATCAAACAGCCGCATCATAGTGATAAATGCCATTACTGAGTAGAGCTGATTACTGATCCGCAGTATACTAAGCGGTTCATTGAAACCATTGCGCCACATGGAAACAGATTCCAGGCTGCTCAGGATATACAGGAGCACACATCCTGCAATTAGATTGCTGACAGGGATTTTGCGGATATAACGCGCAAGGTTAGCACGGGCGATGTAGTAGCCAAGCCAGAGATAAAGGATAAATCCAAAAAGCGCATGTACATGCGACTGGGCATTTACAGAATAGGCAAAATACCAGGTATGCCCCAGCGTAACCAGCAGGAGAAAGATCCCGAAATATTTATTGTCAAGGTATTTCCTGAAGCACATGATCACAACAAGGGAAAGCCAGTAGCTGGGCAAAAACCATAAAGCTGAGTTTAAAAACATATCAACTATGTAGGCACCTAAACTCAGGTCTCCCGGCATGTGCATCACATACGATTTAAACATAAACAGCAGCACAATCCCTGCAAAGGCGAAAATATAAGGCAGGAAGGTAGATATCATCCTCCTTTTGAAATATTCCAGCGGAGGCTCCGTATGGATCTTGCCGGCAAGCAGAAATCCCGAGATCATGAAAAAACAAATGACCCCAAACTTAAAGAAATCCATAAAAAACAGGAATACCGGAACATTATCCAGCATCAGGTAATTGGTGCCGCCGGCAAATCCCGGGGTATGTGCCCAGATGATGCCAACCATACTGATCATCCTGATCCAGTCTACAAAGGCGTAATTCGGTTTTTCCCTGCGTTTCTGCTGGGAATCCGTCCGGGACGCGGTTTCTGCCGACTGAATTGCACTATGAGTTTCCTGCATACCGCTAAAAAGCCAAAAAATAGGCCAGAAAATCGATTGTAAAAGGATTAATACTCAAATAATTAATTAAAAAACTTAAAACTTTATCGATATTTAAACGATTTAGTAGTAACTAGTCTACCGCAAAATGAAAAAAGCATACATCATCCTGGCTCACAAAAACCTCGACCATCTGATCCGCATGGTGGAGCGTTTGGAAGATGGCAACTCCTTCTTTTTTATTCATGTCGACTTAAAAACTGCTCTTCCAAGCAAATATGCCGCGCTTGCCAAACGTAAACATGTTACACTGATCAAGCGGATATCTACCTCATGGGGAGGTTTCAGCCTTGCACAGGCCACCTTAAATGCATTGCAGGATATCAAAGATACCGGCATTGACTTTAAAGCGATCAGCCTGCTGAGCGGACAGGATTACCCTATCAAAAGTAACCCGCAGATAGACCAGTTCCTGAGCAACTCAGAATACAGCGTTTTTCTGGACTATTTTACTTTGCCCAATTATAAACGCTGGGAATCCGGAGGTACCTACCGCTACAGCAAATATTTCTTTGGTATCGACAGATTATCGCTCCTGGTCTCCAAGTTTGTAAACCTGGTGTCCACATACGTTCCTGTTTTGGCGAGAAAATTACCCCCTGATCTCATTCCATACTGCGGATCACAATGGTGGACGATCGATATGTATGCGCTTAACTATATCCTCAACTTTATCAAAGCTCATCCCGACTATGTGAATTTCCACAAATTCACCTTTGCCCCTGACGAGCTTTTCTTTCATATCATCCTTTTGAACGCAACAGATCCAAGGCTCAAAAACAGTATCTGTAAAGATAACCTGCGTTACATTAACTGGGCAAAACTGGACAATGCACATCCGGAAGTTCTCACAGTGAAGGACATGGACGAGCTCTCCAAAACCAACTCGCTCTTTGCAAGGAAATTTGAGGGAGTGCAGGACGAACAAATTCTGGAGCTTATAGACGAGCGCTTGCTGCACATCCACGACGTTCAAAAGTAATCCGCAGCCATTTTTACATGGCCGGGATTACCGGGAGCTGTAATTTTAGCCTATTTCTTTGTAATGATCACCGCAGGTAGCATAGATTCATCTACCGCCGCGCCCCATAAATTCGCATCCCATCCTTCGGGCTTCGCGCTGTTCGGCGATAGCCATGCATTATTCTGGTAATTGGTTTTGTTGTAATATTTCACTTTGTTGGCGGTCACCTTACAGTTAGAGGTTTTCCAGCCGCCAATATCGTTCACATAGATACCCACATTGGTAAACGACTGCTGTTTGCCATAGATTGAGTTGTTTACCATGGTGATATAGCTGCCACCGGAAATGGCCATTCCAAACTGTCCGGGATTAACCAGGATATTATCAGAAGCATAAAGATATGAGCCCCCGTTGTCGCCCAGCATAATACCGCCACCACTTTCACTTGGGCCGCCACCGCGGATCCAGTTACCCTTTACCAGAATCGGACTGGCCGATGTGCCGGCACTTTGATAGAGACTGATGGCATCCTCTGCATAACTTTGCCCGATGATATTCTCGCCCCTGTTATTACTGATGGAACTGCCTGCGCCTTTTACATTGTTAAACTGCACAAACTGGCCCCTTGGAAAAGGGCCCATCATATTCAGAAACTGGTTGTTATTTACTACTATCCCCCCCTGGGTATGATCGGCATATACGCCTGAGCTCACCTTGCTGAAATAATTGTTATCAATGGTGATGTTGTTACAATTATAGAGGTAAACTCCAACGTTGCCGGCATTTGTCAGTTTGTTTCCGGTGATATGAATATTGTAACAATTGGTAAGTTTGATAAGTGGTGCCGATCCCCCGGTAATAAATTTACCGCTGATAGTTATATCATGCTGTCCGTATAAATATATCACGGGTGATGATGTGTAGGCAGGGTCTGTAGCCACTGCCTCAGTATAGGGCGACAAACGCGTCCCCGGGATAGGCGACTCCACACTGCCATTCGGCAAGGTCCATTGCACGGCAAGGTTTCCGCCACCGCCACCCTGCTTGTGCAGTACTTCAATATAGTAGCTCTGGCCCGCCTGTAAAGCTATAGCTTTGGATTTTTGTGAGGCGAATTTCGTCCATTCGCGGCTGTTGTTCCAGCTCAGCGTATAAGCAATCTTAACCTTATTGGCCGGATCCGTATTACCGGAAAGCCAGATCTCCCCTGCGTCATCCGCAGCAATCCAGAAGGTGTAATTTCCGGTTGCAGGTGCAGTGATGTATCCACGGATCCTGTCCCCATAGTTTTCCCCCACATTTACCGGAACTTCCAGCGAGCTGAGCGACGTAGTTGCAGAAGGTGTTTTTGACAGCGTAACCTGGGCTACATCATTGCCGGAAATATTGTTCCAGACCTCTCTTAGTATACTGCCCGTGACTAAACTTTGCGTATTCACCGCTGCGTTTGTACCCGCGGCCATTATAGCCGCGGTATTCTGAACGGGATTAGTGGCAATATCCTTATGACAAGAAATCAGGAGAGGGCTAATTACAGCAGCGGCAAGCAGGGCAGCGTACTGAATTTTTTTGGAGGTTAAGGGAATATTTTTCATTTCACAGGAATTTGAGAGTATCGGGACACATATACGAAAACACATCCAACCTATTGTATTACACTGGATTGTGTGATATTGTTTGTATTTGTAAAAATATAAAAATTAAATCTCAATCCTGCATACTTTTTGCCATACACACTAGCGCCAATACACTTTTCCCTGCCCCGGGCATTCTAAAGCTCAGCAGGTTGCCGGATACAGGGAGGAACAGCAACCGCAACCAGTACCAGGCGCAAAAAAAAGGCCCGAAATCATACAATTTCAGGCCTTATAACTTAGCAATTACATCCAGTCAGGAATATTTATAGTACCGCCGTTCATCAACGGGCGTCTGACTGATACTGTTATTGTATTTCTCCAGTAGCAACCGGTAATCCTCAAGGAGCGTAATATACTTTTTCATCCAGTAGTATTGTTGTCCTCCGGCTTCCGTTGCATTATCCTCTTCAACCGTCTTCTGGCAGGTAGAGCGGTTGGTTAAAAAGTCTTCAGGAAATTCCTGTGAAAAGTCATAATCAATGGCCTGACTAATCGAGTGGATCACAGCAGAAGTCAGGGTTTCCTGTTGAAACCAGTTGTATAACGTCCTTCTGTTTACCTTCATTTTCCTTGACAGTTCGCTGATATTGATGTTCTTCCTCCGAACAGCTAATTCAACTATTTCTCCAGCATTTTGTGAAATCATTTTTTTGACAGTTTTTGTAGATAGTATTAGGGTACAATTATCTGGTTTAGGCCTGTATCTCGCTGACCTCCGTAACAAGCTGATTGTTACTGCGATACTCAGGAATAATTTCCTGCATTTTCTTGATGAGCAAAGCATCATTGTCACCCTCGTTGAGCAGTGACAGTAAGTGGTCTACATGGCTGCAGACATAATGGTAAGGATAAAACATAACATTAGCGATTTTAATTTTCTCGTGATAGGTCGGCAATACAAGTTCCGTATCGTTCAATAATTCTTCGTAAAGTTTTTCCCCTGGCCTCAGGCCGGTAAATAATATTTGGATATCAGAATACGGTAAATATCCTGCCAGTTTGATCATGCTAACCGCCAGATCAAGAATCTTTACGGGCTTGCCCATATCAAAAATAAAAATCTCGCCACCTTTTCCCATCACAGAAGCCTCAAGTACCAGCTGCACAGCCTCATCGATCGTCATAAAGTATCTGTTTATATCCGGATGAGTCACAGTCACAGGGCCGCCGCGTGCAATTTGATTTCTAAAATGTGGAATTACCGACCCATTTGACCCCAATACATTCCCGAACCGGGTAGTAATGAACTTGGTATGTGCTGTGCCGGTTTCCTGCATACTGTGGAGCGACTGAATATAAACTTCTGCAATTCTTTTTGAGGCCCCCATAACGTTGGTAGGGTTGACAGCTTTGTCTGTAGAAATCATCACAAAGTTGTCTACCCCGTAAAGTACCGACAGATCGGCAAGATACCTTGTGCCCAGTATATTTGTACGAATGGCTTCTGCCGGGTTGCTCTCCATCATCGGAACATGTTTTAATGCAGCAGCATGGTACACAACCTCAGGACGCCAACGCTCAAATATTTGCTTTAACCTGTCATAATTGCACATACTGACAATAAAAAACTTACATATACTCCCTTTAAAGTGCTCCCTGATCTCCAGCTGCATATCATGGAGAGGCGTTTCGGCCTGATCACAAAGGATCACCATTGCAGGATCGCAAGCCAGTATCTGCCTTACAATTTCGGAGCCTATCGAGCCGGCAGCACCGCTTACCAGCACACGCTTACCGCTGATGCCCTTGCAAACCCATGTGCGGTCAAGCTTTATGGATTTGCGCTGCAGCAGGTCCTCAATTTTAAATTCCGGCAGTTTGCTGAGGATCAGTTTTCCGTTGAGCCAATGGCTCGAGGCAGGTACTGAAATTACGCGGATACCCTGTTCAATGCAGATTTCTACGGCCCGTTTCCTTCCTTCCATATCCGCACATTGCTCCAGTACAATCATCTTCTGTACGCCAAACTTACTTTTCAGGCCCGGGATCGCGGCAGAACCATAAACCTGTTTCTGCTCTATCATTTTGTTTTTCTTGCTCTGGTGGTCATCAATAAAACCCAGCAGTTTGAAATTGCGCTCCCTCGACGCATCCAGCCCATGTTTAATCAGCAATGAAGAACTGTCTGCTCCATAAATCAGCAGCGCTTCCTTACCAGCCATCTGCAGGTCTTCCAGGTAATGATAGCTGAGCTTAACTGTAATCCGCATTACAACCAGTGCAGTTGCAGAGATAAAAAAATTGATGATCAGAACAGAACTCAGCCAATGGTGGATGATGTTCAGATAGGGCGCCAGGATCAAACCGATGATCAGTTCCGAAAGCAGGCTCACCAGCAGCACCGCGTTAAAAACCCGCCACACATCCACCACACTGCTATACCTCACAATCCCGGTGTGCAGCTTCATCGGAATAAATACAGCAGCAGCAATCAGGTTATAGATACTGAGGCAGATGATGATTTTGCCGGTAAACACCTCCTGAAAATTTACACTTTGCTGGATAAACACCGAGACCAGCACAGCTGTCATTAAAATAAACTGGTCTATGATAAAAACAAGCCATGGCGACCAGATCCGGTCATAAAATGATATTCTTTTCATATCTGATAAATGTTAATGTGTAGTAGATTCCAAACGGTAAAGGGGGAAGAAATCGGCAGCCGATTCAGGATCTATTCCGGAATGACTGATAATCGTTTCATAAAGCGGTTCATTCGCTACGTACCGCCAGGTTTTATAGTCGAGGGTCAGTTTGCTGAATCCGCATTTCCAGTGATAGAGGGAGTCTTCCACAAAACCCAGTCCTCCTCCCAGGTTAAAATAGTGCATGCCGAGTTCGCGGCCCAGCAAAGTCATCTCTTCAGTGAGCACCTTGGCCGGTGAAAGATAACGGTACTCATCACGGGTGGCCAGCAGGAATGCCTGGAGCACTCTCCCCTCCGCAATCACTATCGTAGCGCATATAGGATAACCATTTTCATCGTCCAGGAACAACATATGGGCATCAAAATCTGTTGCCGACAGCAGTCTGGCAACATACGCTGCATCAAATCTATACCTTGCAGAGGCATGCAGACGCTCCATTGCCGAGCCATAGAGCTCAACAAATACTTCAATATCGCCGGCCGTGCCGCCTTCTCTCAGCTTCCAGCCTCTTTTCCTGCCGGCATTCAGCTTGGTCATCAGGTTACGCCGGTATTGCCGCCGCTGGTCTTCTAAACTGAGCCTCAGATCTATCACTACGGTTTTGCCATTGTCCTTTATTCCCCCCAGGGCCCTCAGCAGCGGAAGCTGGTCCATAAAGGGGTTTAATCCGGAAAAGACCGTCACTATTTTTTCTTCCTGCAGAAAGGCCTGAAAGGCGTTTTTGAAACGTTCGGCATAAGCTGGTCCCAGCTCAGTAAAGGGCACATTGGAAAAAGGCCCGGAGTATCCATATACAGAAGTCAGATCATAACAATCAAAGTTGGGGACTTTCCTTTTGATAAAGGTAATGCCCACGAAATGATCGTTTTCCCTGTACACAAACAACAGCGGCTTGCCGTAGTCCCGGTGAAGGTTGTGGTAAGACCAGGTATGGGGAAAATCGTACGTTACTGCCTGTTCCAGCAAAGTTATCCATTGCTCCCTGTCTTCGATTCCCAAAACTCCTGTGGTCCCAATAGTGTTTTGTGCCTCATTTGTAGTCATAGACATGTTTTGATAAGTTGAATAATCCTGTTCATATCTGTATGATTGTAGCGGTGGTCCAGGGGAAGTGCAACCAGATTGGTACTGAGGTAGTGTTCATACATCATTCTGGTTGTCCATTGCAGTACATTAGGCCAGTAAGTGGCTACATAAACTTTGTTGGCAATGAGGGTTTCCCTCACAGCAGAATTTTTGATCACCAGCGGGTAGACCATTGGTCCGTCTATAACCCCGCTTTCAAACACCAGGTCGTTTACCGCAGCAAGGTATTCATGCAGGAAATAGAAATTGGAAGTCCTTCTGAAACTACAGTATTTATAATCCACACCGGCCATCATCCGCTGCGTCAGTGCAGACATTTTGCGCAGGGGGCAGTTTGACAGTGCCTCATCATCCTTTATAAAATCCGGATAGGCTTTCTCAGTTCCCAGATCGATACTCTTGAGGAGATGGCCGCAGCGTCCGTGGGAGTAGTCTTTCTCCATTTTTAACTTTACAATACTGTCCGTGTGGAGATAAGCGCCATCAGGCACGCCAAAGAACTTGCGGCAATTGTAAAATGTATCAATTCCGGCCAGGGGCTTTGCAAAAAAGGCCTGTGAATTGTCAATGATCACATTCGGGTACTTACGGCTCAGCTGTTCAGCAGTAATGCCTTTGACACCGAAGTAATTGATATAAAGCATACATTCCTGCTCCCCTACCACAAAGTCCGGCACCGGTTCAAGGTGCTCGTCAATAGTGTAAAACTCGTAAGGTATCTTCAGCTTTTTGATGGGCTCCATCAGTCCGTCCGGACAGAAATAGGGCAGATGGATGCGCTTGTACCGCCTTACCTTTAAGATATATTCCAGCGCATTCCGTCCGGTATTCAGCCTGATCATATCATGATGAAGTTCACGGCCCCTGCTCAGCTGCAAATCAAGATATCCGCCAATTGCTTTCATAATTATTTCAGGTAAGAATGCTCATCATTTCAGAATTGATCTTCTGCACATCAAACTTGTCGGCAGCATATTTTCTTCCATTTTGCCCGAAACGGATAATTTCTGAAGGATGGCGGATGTAATACATCATCCTGTTGGCCAGCACCTGTGCATCTTTTACCGGGATCAGAAAGCCATTGGCCTTTCTCTTGAGTTTATTTACCGTTTCGCGGCAGCCTACAGAATCACAGGTGATAATCGGCCTTCCCATAGCCATTGCTTCGAGCAGGCAGCGCGGAACACCTTCGCCATAATAAGAAGGCAGCACTACCACCGATGAATCGCTGATGAAGGACCTGACGTCCTCTACAAGACCCAGATATTCAATGACCCCGTCATTTAAAAGCCGGTCATACAATTCTTCATTTATGGTATCCACGTTTTTCTCGTAGGCCCCGATCAGCCTGAACCTGGTATCCGGAAATTTGTTTTTTACGATTTTTGCGGCATCATAATATTCCTGAATTCCTTTGGCTTTAATCAGGCGTGCCATCATCAGAAATGTCAGCTGGCCGCAGTTTGGCTGCGTATAGGGATAATAATTCAGATCGACACCAGAGCCATTCACCACATGCACCTTGTTCCTGGGGCCGATGATTCCGAGTTCCTTTAACTTACTGCAGTCGTCCTTGTTCTGAAAAATCACGTGCAGGTTCTCGTGCGACCGCAGGCTCAGTTTAAGTAAAAACCTGGTGATCCGCTGCAGCGGCGTAAGTTTCGCGGCATATCCCGAGAAATTGTAGCCCAGGCCGGTAAGCATGGGCGTTATTCTCTTCACCCCGCACAGGCGGGCCATAATGGCGCCGTAGATTACAGGTTTGAAGGTATAGGGAAAGAAAACATCCGGGCGCAGTTTTCTCAGCAGGCGGAAAAGATCCAGCAGGTACAGGAGATCAGCATAAATATGTACGGTACTGGGCTCCAATGCGTTTTCGTAGATGCTGACGCCCATTTCCTCCAGCTGCTGCCTGATGGCCGGCTGGCCGATTGCGGGTGTGAAAATGTTTACCTGGTGCTGGGCTGCCAGAGCCTCAATAAGCTTACCCCTGAAATCCAGTAAGGAGCGCGGGGAATCACAGGAGATCAGGATCACCTTCCTATTCTTTTCCATACAATAAAAATTTACAAAGAACAATTTCCGGCACCGCCCGGGTACCGGTTAAATATTTAAGGCCAGTCGTAATTACGACTGGCCTTAATGTTATCAGATCTGTTAATTAAAGGCGCGGGGCCTTATTCCGGGATTTAAAGGTTAAGTATTGCTCCGGCATTTGCTGTCACCATTGCAGGTACGTCCGCTGCAGGAATCAGGACAGATTTGTACTCATAGTCCGGCACCCATGAAGAGGCTGCTGTAGAAACTTTATTGGCACCGCTGCTAACGTAAATATTGGTATTTGCGCCGCTCACGAAACCAGGTTTAGAGTTAAACTCCGAGTAAATCGGAAAGTGCTGTCCTTCGAAGTAGTTGTTATCAGTTCTTACAACTGCATCCATGGTTATACCAATTCCGTAACCCGAACTGTTTTTCAGATAATTGTTAAAGACGTGCATTTTACCAAATCTGGTACAAGGCTGACGTTCAGAAACGTTGTAGAAATAGTTACCATAAATCGTTGTACGCAGGTGACCTATATCTTCCGTTCCGTCGTCTCCAAAACCAATCAGCATGGCTACGTTATTATCATGGAGTTTGTTATACGAAAAGGTCACGTAATCAGCACGTCGGCCCACATCCAGTAAACCATCATAATAATCCCATCCATGGTTACGGTCAGAGGACAGGTCGCAGTGATCAACCCAAACATGGTGTGCATCTTCTTTGACCACGATGTTGGAATACGTAACTACATTTTTAATCGTCATGTTTCTGATGATCACATTGTTGGTACCATAGATCAGTAGACCTACGCCTTCCAGGACTTGTCCTTTTACGCCTAAAATCGTTTTGTTCGATTTCACATTCATGTAACCTGTACCGCTAATGTAGCCTGATACACGGATAATCAGCGGGTCGTTAGAAGATACCGCAGCTTTCAAACCAGCCAGGGTATTCACCTCAACAGTTTTTCCTCCTGCTCCACCGGTAGTAGTACCACCCTGCATTGCGTAACCGATAATTTTGTCAGTCGAAGGCAGAGCCACCGGTGTACTGGTATTGGAATCTGATTTAGTACCTAAGGTATACGTATAGGTACGGCCGTTAGTTCTCGGATCTGTGTTATCAGATGCAGAGAAGTATAAGGCTGTTCCCCAGTGGCTGAAGGCACCTTTTCCCGTAGTCCTGATTGTAGCATGGGCTGCGTGGGCCGGGCCAATTTCTTTGCCGTTTTCATACAGCTTCAGTATTGAAGCTGTGCTTCCTACTGCATCACCTGTCCCCTGAATCCCGAAGGCCTTATAAGCATAGCCTTCATCCTTTTTTGCAGTGCTGAGGTCTACTTTAATTGTGGTAGTGCCAGTTGCGGCCACAACACTTGAAGCATCCGGAGTGGTCAGCGCCACTGTCTCTCTTGTAAAATCCGAGCTCTTTTTACATTTACTAAAAGTTATCATCACCAATAGTAACAGGAAGCTCATCGCCATTCGTTTTGTAAGTTGTTTCTTGAAGTTCATATAGTTTTTTGAAGTGTCCACAATGTTAACGCTTCAAATCGAAACATTGCGTACTTCAAAAAATAGGTCAGTCTACTGATTTTCAGTATGTAAAGGCTATCCAAACAACTTTTGGGAATTGACGGTAAAATGCGATTTAACCGCAATACTATAAGATTATTTGCGAAAAACTTAAACTTTATTTCAGGGAAACACAGCTGAATTGAGAGTTAGCAACAAAAATTCCGGTGACATTTATTTTCTGAACTTTTTTTGTCACAGAAATCTCAGAATCCCATTAAAAAATTAAAGTGGCCTGTGGGGCAGGTATATGTTGCAACAAATGATGTGTCTTATCGTATTAGTTGTGTCATAGTTTTTAAACATTTTTGACGCCGCTAAACAAATAACTGTAAAAGTGAAAAATATTCAATTACTATGCCAGGTAAAATCCGGAATTCAAAGTTGCTGAAACAGGCTGTTTTTTTGGTAAATTTTGGGTACTAATGTTGTAAAATTTCAGATACCAATTGACAAACTGATCAATTCCTTCGGCCACAGAAGTTTTCGGAAGATAATTCATCTGGGCATTTAAAGCCGAAATATCTGCCCAGGTATCTTCCACATCTCCGCTCTGCATAGGCATAAAGTTCTTTAAAGCACTGATTTGCAGCTTTTGTTCGATATGTGTTACAAAATCCATCAGGTCTACCGACTTGCCCCTGCCTATGTTAAATATGCGGTAAGGGGCTGAGGAACTCGCAGGATCAGGATTTTTTGCATCCCAGTTGTCATTGGCCTGCGCGGGGCAATCTACCACGCGGGCAATTCCATCCACAATATCATCGATATAGGTGAAATCCCGCCTCATAAAGCCATTGTTATAGATATCGATCGGTTTGTTTTCCAGAATGGCTTTGGTAAACAGGAACAATGCCATATCAGGCCTGCCCCAGGGACCATATACCGTAAAAAACCGCAGGCCGGTGGTAGGGATCTGAAAAAGATGGCTGTATGCATGTGCCATCAGCTCATTGCTTTTTTTGGAGGCCGCGTACAATGACACCGGATGTTCTGCACTGTTGCTGGTAGAGAAGGGCATTTCCTTGTGTAATCCATATACACTGGATGAGCTTGCATACACCAGGTGGCGGATGGCATGTTCGCGGCAGCATTCAAGCAGGTTGGCAAAACCGGTTACGTTGGCATCAAGATAGGCTTTGGGATTTGTGAGGCTGTACCTTACCCCTGCCTGTGCGGCCATGTTGCAAACTGCATCAAACCTGAAACTTTTAAACACCTTTTTCAACTTGCTGTGGTCCGTAAGGTCCAGCCTGATAAACTGGTAATTGCTGTACCTGCTGCTTTGCACCAGCCTGCCGTATGCCAGTTCGTCCCTTGGAATACCAGACTCCTGCAGCCGGGCATATTTCAGGTTCACATCATAATAGTCGTTCAGACAATCAAGGCCAATCACTTCATCACCTCTTTCCAGCAGGAATTTTGCCAGATGGTAGCCAATAAATCCGGCAGTACCTGTAATTAGTATTCTCATAACGTTGTTTTTATATTTGGTTTACTATTGCGGAAGGTTTCTGTACCAGACATCCAGGCTAAATACAGCAAAAAGTATTTTCGCCCTTCTTTCTGAGGATATAGGAATGCGTTTTTCAAGCAGGTCTATGATAAATTCCCTTTTTACTATTTTGGGATAAAAAGCATCTGCAGCATAGAGATACGTGGATACGATATCCTTCAGCTGGTTATCCATCCAACCTTGCAAGGGGATTTCAAATCCCCTTTTGGGCTGCCGGCTCACCTGCGCTGGCAGGTATCGCCTGGCCAGGCCCCTCAGCAGATCTTTAGTATTGAAATTGCGTACTTTAAAATTATCATGCATACCGGGCACAAACTCCAGCAGCTCCTTGCAGAGAAACGGACTGCGCCCTTCCAGTGAATGGGCCATAGTGGCGATGTCCATTTTTGGAAGGAGCCTGCCGGATAACATGGATTCAAAATCCATGAGCATCACTTTTTTGAGGGATGAAATCGGATACGCATTGATCTCCTTCAGATCGTCCCTGAATCTGCTTAGCCGGGGCTGCTGCACAAACTGGTCCTCAAAGCCCACAAACAGGTCGGCCGATGAGGAGCAGTAAATGCTGCTGAGGTCCTCATAACTCGCAAACTTCAGCAATCTGTACATGTAAGTATAACCGCTCATTTTCTGATGCGCAACCGGCAGACTTGCAGCGAGGAATGAAGCCGTTTTCCGCGTAAGGTTACCCTGGTTAAAGAAGTCAAAATGCCTGAAGGGAACATACCTGCGGTAGCCTGCAAATAATTCATCAGCACCATCACCGTTCAATACAACGGTAATGTGCTTTTTTGCTTCCTTTGCCACGTAGTAACTGGGAATCGCCGAATTGTCTGATGTTGGTTCCCCATGGTTGGACAGGATCTGCTCAATGTCCTGCTCAAGGTGATTGAAATCAATGTCCACTACGGTATGGTCGGTATCATATTTTTCGGCCACGCTTGCTGCTATTGCGCTTTCATCAAAACTTCCCTCTACCCTGACGGTAAAGGTTTTGAGCTTTCCGGTATGGCCAGCAGCCATTGCCGTGACGATTCCACTGTCAATACCTCCACTTAGGAACGATCCTACTGACAGGTCGGAGCTTTCCATCCTGCGCCTCACGGCCTGGTTAAGCATCATATCTACCATCAGCTCCGTATCATGTGCACTCAGCTCATGATTTTTCTGGTAAGCCTCTGCGATGTTAAACCAGCGTACATTCTCGCTGTAATCCCCGCCAGTGTGGATCTTCAGGTAGTGCCCGTTTTCAAGTTCCTCAACTCCGGTATAGGGCGTGTCTTTCCGGTAATGGTGACCAATATAGAGACAGGCAGCAAGTGAACCGAAATCCAGGTCAGGTTTGCAAACCTTATATATCAGGTTTAAAGAGGATGAGAAAACATATGCTTTGTGATTATTATAGACGTACAGCGGTTTTTTCCCTGCCCTGTCCCTTGCAAGATAGACCACTGCATTCTTTTCATCATACAGGCTAAAGGCAAACATCCCCTCCAGTTCCTGCAGCATTTTCATACCCATCAGCTCATAGAGCATCAGGATAGTCAGGGTATCAGAATTAGACTCAGCCTCCAGCCCGTATTTCTTCCTCAATTCAAGATGATTATAGATCTCACCATTAAAAGTGATCACCAGGCCCCGGTACTGCATTGGCTGCTTACCATTCTCGCTTAGGTCCTGGATAGCCAGCCGGGTATGGTAAAGGCTTACGCTTTTTTTTACAAAGCTGCCCTGTTCATCGGGCCCGCGGTGATGCAGATGGGCGTACACCTCTTCTTCAGATACCGCAACAGGATAATTAATCGTACCAAATATTCCACACATAGTTTTAGGGTTGATCCGCTGATTATACTTCTGCCAGCAGGTCTTCCCATTGCTGCATAATCGCTTTTTTGTTAAAATACCTGCTGATAAACTGCCGCCCCCGTTCTCCCATTGCCATCCGCTCTTCAGCCGTCATTTCCATTATGCTGAGCATCTGTTCAGCCAGATCTGCTTCATCACAGGGCCTGCACAGCAAACCACCCTCCGATGATTTGATGAGTTCACGGTTGCCAACGATATCTGTTACCACTACAGGTTTTGCCAGTGCCATGGCCTCCAGGGTTGCGTTGGGCATCCCCTCTGAGAAGGATGACAGCACAAAGGCATCGGCCTCTTCAATGATCTTACCGGGATCTGCTACAAATCCCATGAGTTTTACCTTTGATCCGAGCTTCAGCTGGCACAGCATATCCTCCGGCCAGCGCGCACCTTTCAGTTCCCCCACTATGATTATCCTAAAATCCCTTTGTTTGAGCCTGGCCAATGCTTTAAATAATGTAGGATAATCTTTCTTCCAGCGAAAGTGGCCCACACAAACCCAGGTAAAGGGCCGCTGTGCTGCCCGCCGCTGAACCTTTTCCGGCAAACTGATCTCATTGTGTATTACCCTTCCCCTGCGGAGCTGCGGAAATTTGCGCTCAAAAAGCATCCGCACACCGGTTGAGTTATATACAATTGCATCATCACCGCTTGTCAGCTGAAATGGCAAAAACCATTTGGATGGCAATACCGAGATCCTGATGGTAGAGATCAGCTTAAAACCAAAATAGTGTTTCAGCAACCTTGCAAAGATGATGGCGATAAACATAAATGAAATCACCACTTCAGGTTTAAAATCCCTGAACTCGCGGAACAACTGCCGGTAATTGCTGTAGGGGCTCTTTTTCCAGCTTTTCAGAAAGACGAAGGGCAGTGCCGAATTGCTGATTACCTCACCAAACTCGTTGATGGGCGTGAGCGACACAATCTTCACTTCATGGCCCCTGCTGCGCAGGTACTGTGCAATTTTAAGCAGCTGCTTTTCTGCACCGCCCTTACTCATCGAAGGCGTAAGCATTAAAACTCTTTTCACAGATGATGCATTCATAGTTTATCTGGTATCGTGTTGGCGGTTTTCATGGGAATACATATTGAGGTATTTACCGGCAGAAATGCCGATCTGGTACCTGTTCCGGTAAGTTTGTACAGTTCTTTTGCTCAGCTTACTGAGGTTTTCTCCCCTGATGATCTTCCGTAATGCATTTCTGTAGGCATTCAGGTCATCAGGTTTACTCAGGAAACCGTTAAATCCGTCAGTAATCATGTCCGGTATACCGCCCACAGCAGTACAAACCGGTATACATCCCAGCGACATTGCCTCAATTAAGGATATGGGCATACCTTCCCAGCTGCTGCTCAGACAGAATGCATCAGCTATGCTCAGGTAATCCGCAATATTTTTTCTCAGGCCCAGGAACTCAATCTGGGGATCGCCCCCTGCCAGGCTCAGCAGCTTATGGTACAGGAGCGCGTCTTTGATCTCTCCTATCATCAGCAAACGGCATTTCTTTGCTTCCGTCTGGTTAAGGCTTTTTACCGCCCTGATCAGCAAAGCCTGATTTTTCTCTATCGATATCCTGCCGATATGCACCAGCAGGATTTCGTCGGGAGAGTATTTATATATTTTCTCCAGCGATGCCCTTAAAGGAGTTGGCTGTATGGTGTTCCTTGCGTTTTCTATCATCTGGTCATTCTTCAGGTGATAATAGCGCCGGTAGGAATCACTGCACTCGGCAGAGATGGTTACCGGGGTTACCATATTTAAACTGTAAAAGATCTTTCTGATCAGCTTTAGCGGAAACTCAGGGCATTCCTCTTCGGCAACGTTGTGCAGGGTATGGTAAAATGAAGTTCTCCTGCTGATCAGCCGGTAAAACATCAGGTATTCACTGCTGTTGAGATGGCTGTGCACCACTGTTGGCCGCTGTTTCCTGAGCCATTGGGTAAGCCTAAGCAGCACGGCTAAACTTAAGCCCTTCTTTTTGGAGAACGAAACATACTGTACCCGCTCGCTGACCTGGTCAATCAGGCTGTCATTTACCGCATTTTCACAGAGCGATACCAGAATTACGTCCAGGGGTTTCCTGGCGAGTTCATTGCAGAGGTCCGTTACAAAACGTTCCGCTCCGCCATGATCAAGGCTACCTACAACGTGGATAATTTTAGTATCAGGCATAACTTAAGGTTTGAATGGGTGTCTCTTCCCCTGCAGCTTCCTTCTGGAGATGATAGCAGTGCAGGATGGCAAAAAAAGAAAATAGTGTTGGCCCGTCGGCACTAAACAGCCAGGGGTTATGGGAAAGCGCATTTACAGATACACTGATGAAGGAGAAGATCAGGCAGAGCATCATGGCCTGCCCGGGCTCATGTTTCTTCCTGAAACTCTTCAGCACAATTTTGCCCAGGGGCAGATAGATTGTTGCGAGCAATCCAATCCCAAGGAATGGCCCCAAATAGGTAATAAACATCAGGTATGCATTATGGGAGGTGATCCCGGCAGAGAAGGTATAGTTTCTGTAGATCACATCCCCCCAGTCTTTTCCATAGAAAATCAGACCATAGGGATATTCTGCATAAATCCTGAGGTTTTCTCTGGCCAGGTCAGAGCGGTTGCTTGCTTCATCATTGTGCTCATTTTTATTCAATATATTGTCAGTGCCCATCATCTTGTTGCCGCCGCTAACGTTAAGGAAGACTACGCAGAGGGCAGCCATAAGGCCAGCGAGAAGAATCGCCCTGAAACCATAGTAAAAGACAAGGAACAGCAAAACAGCTAAAACAAAGCCTACAAATGCAGAGCGCTGTAATCCAAGAAATACAAAGAGCAGGCAGAGCATAAACACCGCAGCTTTCAGCAGCAGGCTTTTGTTAAACAGAAAAGTACTGATCAGCACAAAAGGGGCAAAAGCAGCAAGCTGATAGCCATAGCCAAATTCAGTTGGAGAAATCCCCGCGGGACTTTGCATTACAGGAGCGCCCAGAATAATTGCCCTCAGGTTATCCACCTGGGGATAAAAGTGGTTGGCCACCATCACCAGGGAGGAGAGGAAAAGCAGGCCATAAAATATCCATACAGACCAGATGAAGCGCCCGGCATTGTTGTTTACAAAATAGCTGAAATACAGGGCACAGCACACAATGGTAATGACCATGGCGAAAAAGCTATTCATGGTATTGAGGCCAACCACCTGATAAAGAAATATCGCAATGCAGAGCCAGGCTACTTCCCTGCTGTACCTAAACCTGCTGTGCAGTTCCCTGTAGAAAAAGACCAGCGGAACGCAAAACACCAGTGGTGCAGGCAACCTGAAAATATCCGTCAGGAAGATCCCGTAAGCTAATGAAGCCAGGTAAAGCATCATCAGGGCTATTTTTGGTAAATTCATAAGGGTTTGATGGCTTGTTCCAAATGGTTGATAAAACCTTCGTGGTCGCTTGACAGCTGTGCAAAGTGTTGCTGCCCGGTAATTGCTATAGCCTGGTATTCACTATAGTGATCAAGGATATGGTTTAAGCGCTCTTCCAGATCCGCCAGGTCCCAGCGCACCGGGATGTAGGTGTGGTCTTTCACAAAAAAGTTTGGAAAGGTTTCAAGGTGCTCCATCGAAGGTTTTACCAGCAGGCAGCCTGCGATAAAATTTTCGAAATCACGGGAGCAGATTTCACCCCATCCAAAAGGGCTGATGCCAATTTTTGTGGTTTTGAGTTCCTTCAGGTATGCGGGCCTGCCCCGCAGTGGCCCTGCAGACACATTTCTTTCCAGGCGCTGCAGCAGCGTAATGATTTTGTTTCTCTGGGCCGATACCTGCTGCTGGTTATTTACATCACCGTGAAGCGTCCCCCTGAAGGCCAGGTCCAGCGGACGGGGTTTTGAAGTGTCCGTAAAATCCAGAGGGTGTAACTTATAGCCCAGAAAATTGCTCAGCTTAGTCATTTTGTACCCGTAATAGCGGTAATCGTTGAGGCCTACATTCCAGCCCAGCCGTATTCTTGGCAGATCAGTGCTTGCACAGGTTACAAATTCCGGCCTTCCCTCCAGCGCAGGGCCATCCGGTAGTGCCGGCAACCATACCCTGAGATTGGTATTCGGATGATTGCCGGTGTAATAACTCCGGTCCCGCAGCAGCTGTTTCTTTAGAAACAGGTCTATATAGGGCAGCAATCCTAAATCTGCTGATCCCGAAGAATCTGCCGCATCAAACCAGATCAGCTGGCCAACCCCTTTTTTACACTGCTGCAACCAGCCAAGCAGCGCATCCTCGTTCTGCGGATTTCTGGTTGGCAGGTGCTGCCATTCTTTAAAGTAGCGGGAATGGATGATCAGGCATTCAGAATTTTGCAGTTTCGGCTGCAGATGGTCATAACACAGCTCCACTTTGTAGCCGCGTTGCGCCAGCTGTCTCTTCCAGCGGTGAAACAGGTGCGATTCGCCATAATACCGCTTTGGCGGCCAGTCCAGGAAACGGATAATTTTCATTGGATCAAAATATTTTTAATGGTATAACTGATGATTTTGCAATCCGTCCACAGATCGTGATGGTCTACATACTCCAGGTTCTGACTGATTTTGGAAGGCATTACGGTCTGTATATAAAACGCTTCCGGATCTTCGGCGCCGGCCAGCAGCTCATTTTCCCTTATATACCTGATCGATGCCCAGTCGGTAATGCCTGGTTTTACGCTTAACACCCTGCGCTGTCCGTCATTGTACATATCCACGTAATGCGGTACCTCCGGCCTCGGCCCCACAAAGCTCATCTCTCCTTTCAGGATATTGATCAGCTGAGGCAGTTCGTCAACCTTGTATTTGCGGAGCCATCCCCCAACTGCAGTGATTCTGTTGTCCTTTCCCACCGTCAGCAAGCCTTTCTTATCCGCACCGGTACACATCGTCCTGAACTTGATCAGCCAGAAACATTTATGGTTAAGCCCTACCCGCACCTGGGTATAAAATACCGGTCCGGCAGAATCAAGTTTCAGGCAGGCCATTACCAGCAGCCACAGGGGGAGCATACAAATGATTCCTATCAGCGAGAAAAGGATATCAAATAATCTTTTTGCATTCATCAGAATGAAATTTTAGTTGAGCGGATCTGCAACTGGTGCAGTTTTGAGCGTTTTCTGTACCGAAGAGATGACGCCTTCGATGATATATTCAACTTCAGCTGTTCTCAGCTGCGGATATATCGGCAATGAAATTTCACAGGCATACTGTGCGTAGCTGTTTGGGTAATCGCCAATTGCAAATCCCAGACTTTTGAAATAGCTGAGCATAGGCATAGGTATAAAATGTACATTGGCCGTAATGCCCAGGGTAACCAGCTCATCGATAATCATGTCGCGTTCTGTCTCGCCGATACCCTTGATGCGCAATGGGAAAAGGTGATAGGAAGCTTCGCGGCATTCATCTTTCAGCAGCGGTTCAGTAAACCAGTCGTAACCCGCAAAGGCGGCGCAGTATTTCAGTGCAATAATTTTCCGGAGGGGCAGCAGGAAATTTTTATACCTTTTGATTTGTGCCAGCCCCACTGCGGCGCAGAGATCGGGCATATTCATTTTATACCCTTTGCAGAGGATATCGTAGCGCCAGTTTCCTCCCTGCGACTTACTGAAAGCATCCTTATTCTGGCCGTTCAGGGAAAACAGTTTCAGGAACTGGTATATCTGTGTATGATCAAATGGGTAAGGGAGGTTCAAACAAATGCAACCGCCTTCACCTGTGGTGATATTTTTCACTGCATGGAAAGAGAAGATAGCTACATCACTTTGCACTGCGGCAGGCATTCCATCGTACTGCGCGCCTATTGAATGTGCCGCGTCTGCTATCAGCAGGATCCTGCCCAGCTGTTCCTGTTCCGGGCCCCGGGGCACAAACTTTTCCCTTACCTCCGGTGCCGCCATCATCTTTTGTATATCGTGGTAGCGGCAGGGCAGGCCGGCAATGTCAACAGCGATTATAGCTTTTGTCCGCGGGGTTATACTGGCCCTGATTTTCTCAGGATCAATTGTAAAATCATCCAAAATATCTACCATTACCGGGGTGGCACCGCAGTGCAGCACACATAATGCCGTTGCACAATAGGTATAGGCCGGTACGATGACCTCGTCCCCCTCGCCAATGCCAAACCACTTGAGCATCAGCATTGCTCCCGATGTCCAGGAGTTTACGCATACTGCAGCCTTGGAATCCGTCAGTTGCACCATTTCTGTTTCTAAGGCCTTCACTTTGGGACCAGAGGTAATCCAGTTGGATTTCAGGGAATCCATGACCTCATCAATCACCAGCTGATCAATGAACGGGGGTGAAAAAGGAATATTCATAATAGAAATTTTAGGTTAAGTGTTGATTAGTTCTTCCCATTGATCGGAAATGAGGTTCAGCGCATTGGTTTCCTTAATGCGGCTGGCGTTCCGGCCCAGAGCGGCCCTGTATGTATTGTCAAATAAAACATTGAAGATCTCTTTTGTCAGCTGCTTCAGGTCGCCGTCTGGCACCAGCACCCCATTGTGCCCATGTTCAATGATCTCTGCGGGCCCAAATTCACAGTTCATAGCTACACAGGCACAGCCATTGCTCATGGCTTCTACCAGTGCATTCGGGTAACCTTCATTGCGGGAGGGGCAAACAAACAATGTTGCAGCTCGGTAATAGTGCTCCACATCTTTTCTTGCCCCCAGCAGAAATACCCTGTCCTCCAGTTCCAGCTGCCGGACCAGTGCCAGCAGATTGCTGCGCTCTTCGCCCACGCCAATAATCAGGAGGTCTATATTCCGCACCTCTACCTTGCTAAAGGCCTGGATCAGCTGATCAAACCCCTTTTCATAGGACAACCTGCCTATCCCCAGGATAAATTTGCGCTCATGGACCCCTTTCCGTGCGGAAGGCTTAAATTCATACACAGGATTCCTGATGAGGTGATAATTATGGAGCCTCCTAAACTTGTATTCGTGCTTCATAGCTTCTTCTATGCCCCTTGCAGGGATAACGATAGCTTTGGAATTTTTGTAGATATGATAGGACAGCCATTTATGAAATTTGCTCAACTGATGGATAGTAAGCTCAGGCGTTGTACGTTCAGATACGATATAGGGGATACCTACTATCCCGCAGGTAAGACCTGTCCAGAGATTGGCGCTGGTCATGAATGAAATCACGCAGGAGGGCCTGTCCAGGAGCAGCAGCCTGAAAAGCCGGCAACCGGTCATTACGCCATATTCAATCCGGCGCCATAGGTTCTGCGGTTTGTTGCGGTTCACCAAAGTCACAACTTTCACGTCCTCGGCAATGGGGTAACCCCTTAGCGCCTGGTTCATGCAAACTATTGTTACCTGATAATCGCGCCTGCTCAAACTATTGCTTAGCGTAGAAAGCACACGTTCTGCACCGCCCCTTTGCAGGGTATTGATCACAAAATAGATTTTGGAAACTGCCATGGTAATTGGTTAAAAAAGATTGCTCAGGGTAGTGAAAGCGTTGTTGAGTTTTAAGTAGCGCAATTCAAACAACAGGTATTTCTGCAGGTAAATCCTCAGCAGCGATCTTCTTGCAGCAGTTGGATAGTCGAAATTATTCACCATTATATTGAAATCGCTGATCATCCTGGATTTGCGCACTTTGCCGTCTATCATGCTCCAGATGCCACCTTTGTGTATCCTGTAACATGCCATCACATCGGGCATTACATATATTTTCTGCTGGGTTACAGAGAGGATGTATAATTTAAACAGCAAATCTGTGCCGTAGGTCTGTGAATACCAGTCCAGCTTGCCAACCGCATTCACGTAATGGTCGTTTCTCACCATCAGCGAACCGCTTCTGGTTTCTTCGCGTATGCCCAGGAGCAAATCCATATAACTGAATTCCATTTCATGCGGCGCCGCCTTTTCATAAATCTTCTGGCCATCCTCGTTGATTACCGTTGAATGGTGGCAGCAGATCACATAAGCGGGATTGGCCTCCAGGAAATCTACCTGTTTCTGGAGTTTACAGGGGTCGGTCCAGAAATCATCCCCGTCACAGTAGGCAATATATTTGCCCCTTGCACGGGAAAAAGTATCAATCTGATTGGCAATGGCCCCTATATTGGGATTATGGTTCACCACTGTGATGTCCTCAGGATATGATTTTGCATATTTTTCGAGCACGGCCTGGGTACCATCAGAAGAGTTATCCTCCCCAATGATGATTTCATAGTCAAAGTTTGTCTTTTGCATCAGAAAACTGTCCAGTGCCTGGGCAATGTATGCTGCGTGATTATATGTAATGCAACATATGCTCACCAATGGTAGTGCGGCAGGATTTTTCATACCAATTGCGCTTTGGTCTGGTCAACCACGGCAGTTGCCTCAACCGGGGCCGAATCATAGGTTT
Source organism: Pedobacter sp. (assembly GCF_040513095.1). Taxonomy (GTDB): domain Bacteria; phylum Bacteroidota; class Bacteroidia; order Sphingobacteriales; family Sphingobacteriaceae; genus Pedobacter. The sequence continues at coordinate 57,851 of NZ_JBEVDX010000042.1, forward strand.
GTACTCTCAGGATTATCCGGGTGATCAGGTCAAGATCACTTGATGTCAGGCTGTGGTAAAGCGGCAGGCACAGGATCCTGCTGGCAATATCCTCACATACAGGCATAGCTGCAGGCGCCAGGAATTTTAGTGTAGACAGGGCCGGAAAGAAATACCTTTTGCAGTATATTTTTTCGTTCTCCAGTGCTTTCAGGCATTTTTGCATCAGGTCTTCAGATTCAAACAGCACCGGGAAATAAGCATAGTTGTAATCCAGGTCAGCGTTCAGTTTGGGATATGTTGCCCGCAGCGTAGCTAATGTTTTCCAGTAATAGAAGGACAGCAGCCGGCGTTTATCCAGGATCTCATCTACCTTTCTGAGGTTACAGAGGCCCATTGCTGCATGGAATTCACAGTTTTTACCGTTGATACCCAGGCCTGCAAACTCTTCGGGGGCGCTGTGTCCAAAATTGCGCATGGCCGCCATTTTACGCAAGAGTTCGGGATCTTTTGTAAATACGGCCCCACCCTCTATCGTATGAAAAAGTTTGGTAGCGTGAAAGCTCACTGTGCTGATGTCACCATACTCAAATACAGACTTATTTTTATAGGTAGTACCGAACGCGTGTGCGCCATCATAAATGACTTTGAGTTTATACCGCTCTGCTATCTGCTGTATTGCATCAATATCGCAGGGGTTCCCATATACATGGGTGGCAACAATTGCAGAAGTTGCGGGCGTTATGGCTTCTTCTATTTTCCCCGGGTCTATATTGAATGTTTCAGCGTCGATATCGACGTAGACGGGCTTGCAGTTTTGCCATACAATGCTGGACGAGGTAGCGACGAACGAGAAGGGAGTGGTTATAATCTCTCCTTCAAGCCCCAGCGCTTTTATGGCCAGCTGCAGGGCAATTGTCCCATTTGAAACAAACAGTAAATGATCCAGTGAAAGGTACTTTTTAAGTTCCAGTTCCAGTTCATTTACCAGAGGACCGTTATTGGTTAGCCACTGGCGTTCCCAAATGTTGTGCACATACAATTCAAAATCCTGAACCGCAGGCATGTAAGGTTTTGTTACAGGTATCATTTTTTTAGAATCAATATTTTGAAATCGTTAATTGGGATAAGCTTAAACAGAAGGCCGGTACACAGATAAACCACACAATAGATAAATCCACTGGTTATAATCCTTCCCAGGTTTCCCAGCGAGAGCGGAACGACTATCAGGTTATCAATTACATAGGTAATTACCCCGCCGATCATTGCCGCAGCGAAAATCGGCCAGAGGTCCAGAAACTGTTCCCTCACAGGATAGCCGATCAGCGTACTGGAATACGTTGAGTTGATATAGTAGGCCACTACACTAAAAATCAGCTGGAAATACAGGAGCCCGTAGATGCCGAAGAAAGTAGCGCAGAATATGCCTATCAGACAGATGAATTTTTTGATGGTTTCCAGCCTCAGTACCAGATCGCTCCTTCCCTTTACTTTCAGTACATTGAGGTTATAGGCATTCAGCGGGTACATGATCCCTGCCAGGCACAAGATCTGGAAGTAAGGCACGGCAGGCAGCCATTTATCAGTAAGAAGGAAGGTAAATAAGGGTTCGGCCAGAATGATCATAATAATCAGTATGGGTGCCACCCAGAAAATTACCTGCTGCATAATGCGCCTGTATACACGCTTCAGTTTTTCATCGTCATCGCTTATTTCTGAGAACATCGGATAAGTTACTCTGTGTATCACCATCGAAATATTGTTCACCGGCAGCTGGCTAAAGGACTCTGCCCGGTTATAAAAACCGAGTTGTGTGACAGAATAGTAGCTGCCAATGATTACCACATATATATTTCTGTAAAGAATATCCAGCAAACCGCTGAGCGTCATCTTGTACCCAAATCCAAAGTGCCGCTTAAAACACTGCTTATCGAACACCAGACTGGGGACCCAGCCAGAATAAAACCAGTGCATCACCGTAGATAAAAACGATTGGGCCAGTGCCAGCCAGACGAGGCTCCAGACCCCGTAGCCATGGAAGGCCAGAAAAATCCCCAGAAGGCCGCCAATCAAAACCGCGGGTATCTGGATCATCATCTGCGCCTTAAAATTCATGTCCTTAACCAGCCTTGCATTTTGCACACTAAAAAAAGCATTGATGATAAAATCCAGCGTATAAACCCTGATAATCGAAATGAGCAGTGGCTGATGATACAACCTGGAAATCAGGGGTGCCAGAAAATAACAGATCCAGTAGATGATAATGCTGCCCCCCAGGTTAAAAAAGAAAACAGTTGAAAAATCTCTCTCAGTAAGATCAGTGGAGCGGATCAGCGAAGAGGCCAAACCACTATCAAGCAATGTACTGCCTATCCCAACCAAAATGGTCAGCATGGCTATCAGGCCAAACTCTGCAGGCATCAGGATCCGTGCAAGTCCGATAGTGATACAGAAACTAATCAGCTGTACACTGAACTGCTGGATAAATGCCCAGAATAAACTGGTTATTGTTTTTGTTTGTAGGGTCATGCATAGAGGCGGATATAGACTGCCCTTACCAGGCTGGTGATTAGCCAGGCCAGGGTAATCATGGTGGAAATAGTTAGTAATAAAACAAGGAGCTCACTGCTCAGGTATCTGCTCAGGGTCCTCATCAATATAAATCCGACATTCTGGTGGATCAGGTACAATGGATAGGAAACGTAACCCAGAAAGACCAAAGGCTTCCAGCTGATTTTATTGAGCAGGCCATATACAAAAAGATAAAATATCAGGTAGAACAGCAGATAAACATAAACCTGGATCAGGCCCGGATGCGAACACAAAGCAGCGATAAAGCTGAGCAGGATCAGTGCATGTTCCTGCCAGCCTCCCCTGTCAAACTTTAGCCGGTAGAATAAAATCCCGGCCATGAAAAACATACCATACTGCAAATTGAGCAGGTAGGCACCAAAGGGCAATGCAAAGAGGCTGTTCAGGATCATCAGGGAGAGCCATACTGCGCCAAAGATTCGGATCCTGCCAAACTGGCCCAGGTAATAGAGCAGCCCTATTGTAAAATAAAAGAACAGTTCAGGGATGAGCGACCAGTATACCCCATCAACGCTTTTCACGTTGAAAACTCCCTGAACCATTGTCAGATTGAGCAGCAACACCGGCGGACTTACTGTTTCGACCTCCGGGTCGGCTGCAATGCTTAATACCAGAAAAGTAAGGCACACACAGATCCAATACTCCGGATATAACCTTGCAAACCTTTTTTTGGCGAAAGACTCGATACTTATATTTCCCTGCAGCGACATGAAGATCACAAAACCGCTGATCATGAAAAAGAGCTCTACCCCATATCTTCCCAGTTCCCAGTCCAGGTATTGCGGATAGTTGTGCCCAAAATTCATACGGTATCTGCTGGTATAGTGGAACACCACTACATTCAGTGCCGCAATTCCTCTGAATACGTCAAGTTCTTTTATGCGTACCATGGTCTTATTTTCAATTGACAATCCGGAGATTGGTAGCCGGCACTTTTGCGGTGAGCACACAATTGAGGCTGTCAATCACCACGATGATATGATGCAGCTCATTTCTTAATACATGGCCTTCTTTATCCTGCATAATGCCATGCTCAATCTTTACGCGGGTACCCACTGCCAGTTCTGCGAGGTTGATCACCTGGGCATCAGGAAACAAAAAAAGTGAGGATTTAATCTCCTCTATGATTTCATCCTTTATCGTGGCCAGTTTACCCATATAATAGACAAAGTTGATTACACCATGCGTCTGTCTTACTTTCAGTTCTTCTCTTGGATTGATGCAGACGAACACATAGGAGCTGAAGAGCGGCAATGCTACCATCTTGCGCCTGTCGGCCCATTTACTCTGTATCATTCTCAGCGGGCAATAGCTGATAATTCCCTGTTGTTTTAATGATTCGTCTATTTTCTTTTCCCAGCGGGGACGTGTATAGACGACAAACCATGAACGGCGCAAAGGCTGTGGAAGTGGTGCACAAGATTCCATAATAAAGACGGTTAATTTATTTTGAGAGAGGGGCACAGCTTCGCTATCTCACTTACATGATTGCTTTGCTGTGCAGAAAAAATTGGGGATTGGTACCCGGTAAAGGTGTTATATCTGGTTATTCTAATTGTAGGCGTAACGGCCGTACCTGTAAATATTCTTATTCTCTTTCTTAGCGTCGTTAAATACAATCATTGGGTTTTTCAGCCGTTTATTTTCAGCAATCTCTGTGAAAATAGACAGGTCTGTTTTGCTCGTGTAATTATACCTCACCAGGTAGATGCTGGCATCTGCATACTGCCCGATGGTAAATGCATCGGCAACGTAGCCTACCGGTGATGAATCAATAATAATGTAATCAAATCTTTGGCGGAGCTCGGCAATAAGTAGTTCCAGGCGCCCGCTCTCCAGCAGCTCAGAAGGGTTATCAGGCACCTTTCCGCAGCCAATCACTGAGAGATTTTCTGAAGCAGGTACTGGCATGATGAGCTCTTCAATTTCTATGTGCTGTCCGGCAAGGTATCCAGACAGGCCATGCCCGGGCTGCTCCAGGCTGATAGCCGTCAGCAGATCTGGTTTGCGCAGGTCAAACTCCAGCAATACTACTTTTTTGCCAATCAGCGACAGGGTGATGCCCAGGTTGATGCAAAAGAATGTTTTCCCCTCCCCTTTCGAACTTGAGGTCACCAGCATCACTTTATTCAGCTTTTCCATATCCATAAAATGTAAGTTTGAGCGGATATACCTGAACAGTTCAGAGATGTTGGTGCTCTTGCCCTTCTCCACTACTATCGCTTCTCCAATTGCTTTATGGCTAAGCTCGCCCAGGATATTGCCTTTTGTGTTGATATAGTGTGCATCTGCAGTTTCCCTCACTTTGCCGTTCATTACTTCTCTCAGGTAGATAACACCCATCGGCAAACTGAGTCCGGCGAGGATGCTGATGAGATAGCTTAGCTGAACTTTTGGAGAGGCTGGATTAGGATCATAACCCGGACTTTCCACAATCTGAAAGGAAGGGATGGTGGCCGAGAGCGAAAGCTCAGTTTCTTCCCTTTTTTGCAGCAGGTACTGATATTGCGTAGTTTTCACGCCCTGCTCCCTGCTGCGTTCCAGTAATCCGCGCTCCAGTGCGGGTACGCTACCCAGCCTGCTATCCGATTTTGCTGTCTGGTTCCTGTAGTTTTCCTTTTCCAGCAGCAGCCCTTTTTTAATCATCCTCAGGTTTTCAACGAGGCTGCTTTTCAATGCTGACAGTTGTTCTGTGAGGGTCACCACCAGGGGGTTCAGCTCACTGGTATTGCGGAGCAGCCGCTGCCTTTCTACCTGCAGGTTATTGTATTTATCTGTCAGGTTCTGCAGTGTAGGATCTTTGAGCCCCAGCGTACTTGGCACCAGTTCAAAGGTAGATTTGCTGTTGTTCAGGTACCTGCTTAGCGAATTGACTACATTTAGCTGTACATCCGTGCTTGACAGTTGTTGTCCCGCAGCGCCAGAGTTCTGGATGTTCATCTGCGCATCATCGTTCAGCAGTGATATGCGGTTTTTGATTTTATAATTTTCTATATCTTCTTCCGCACCGGTAAGGTGCGCGTTTAATCCTTTCAGTTTGGCATTGATAAAATCTATGGTTTGCAGGGCAGTCTGGTTTTTTCTTCTGCTGTTCTCCTGGTTATACATTTTTAACAGCGTGTTCAGTATATCGATGCCCCTGTCTGGTATCGGATCAATCAGCGTCAGCACAACTGTATTTGCATCTTTGATCACCGGCATAACCGTCAGTCCGGCCGAGCTGTAAGCCTGTGCAGTTTTATACAGATCTCTAAATGCAATCAGTACGGGTTTCCCCTCCCTGAATGCTGCAGGACCACGCTGCACAGTAATCTTATACTGAGGCCTTATAACTACGGCACCGTATTTATATATGGTGGTTTTCCCGTTCTCTATCAAGATGTACTTCTCTTTGTTCAGGGGCTTAATCTTTAGTTCCAGCTGAAACGCTGCAGGCGCTAAAAACAGCGTATTTACAATAACCGGAAGCTGGCTGCCATATACTTCCTCAGTGGTTATAAAATTAGCATAACTATATTTAGTCTGCAGGTGAAGCTGATTTAAGACACTGTAGATCAGATCTCTGGAACGCAGCATTTCCATATAATCATAAACCGTTTTAGTGGCTGCAAACAAATTCAGGTCGCTGAACGCTGTTCCTTTAAACAATCCCCCGTCTTTGGAATCGTCCTGTAATAACAGGGTGCTGGTTATCCTGTACTTTGGTACCTGGGTTTGCAGGTACAGGAAAGCTAATCCCAGGCATAATATAAGAGATAGTAAAAATATGCGCCAGTATTTCAGGTACCTGAGCATTAGTCCTACAGTTGCTTTGGAAGATGAGTTTAGCGTTTCCATATTTTTGTTCCAATATTAGTTCTGTTTTAACGGCTGATCAGAGTTGCACCAAAAATTGCTATTGCAGAAAGCCCGGCAATTACAAACGGCATCATCTTGGTGCTTTTGCTTACTTCGTATGATTTGGCTTTATCCGGTTCTACATAGATCACATCATTTTGCTTCAGGTAGAAGTAGGGCGAGTTCAGAACATCCTGACTGTTGAGGTTGATGCGGGTCATTGTTCTCACATTGTTTACCTCGCGGATCAGCAGAACATTTTCCCGTTTTCCATAGGCCGTCATGTCTCCCGCCAGTCCCAGTGCTTCGAGCAGGTTAATTTTTTCATTGGGTACCAGAAAGGTTGAAGGATGGTTTACCTCACCGATGACGGTGACCCTGAAATTCATGAATTTCATATTTACTATGGGGTGTTTGGCGTAATTGATCAGCTGGCGCTCCAGCTGGTCCTGTGCCTGGCTGAGTGTCAGTCCTTCGAGGGTTACTTCGCCGAGAAAAGGAAACTTGATATTGCCCTCACCGTTTACCCTGTACCCCTGTTTTTCATACACCCCATTTACCATTTCTGCTGATTGTGCCGAGGCGAAGATCATATTGGATTCAGAGCTGCTGGTATTTACGCTGATGCTCAGCACGTCATTTTTGAGGATTACCGGTTCACCGTTATCAGTAATGTTTTTCCATTTGTCACTTTTGAGGTCCAGGTCACTGAAGTATACCAGGTTTCTTCTGCCAGAGCAGGCAGAAATAGCTATTATAATGGTCAGCAAGAGCGGTAAAATAGTTTTCATATGCATAGTTATAATCTCTTTTGTATCCGGTTTTTAAGAATTGGAATTTAGCTGCCTTCAAATCCTTAGGATAAACTTACTAACTAGTTGAGCTGGAAAAAACAGGTTTGATCTGACTGTTAATGAGTTGTGTATTTTTCACATTTTTTTTCACATGTATGTGAAGTTTTTACACAAAAGACCAGTAAAAATACACTCCTGCATGTTAATGTTTTCCCCTTTGTAGAAGCAGTAATCAGGCATAATTATTTCTTTTACTCAGGGTACTGATGGTGGAACGTCAGATTTATCTTGTTATACCAAATATTCTGAAAAAGAAGGTTTTTTATCAGGCCCCTATTTTGGCCTTCTGGGGCAGGTAATAATATTTGAACCACATTTTATCACCTATATAAAGTAACAGGCCCAATGGGGCCGAGAGGAGGAGCAGGCTTTTTGCCCCCGGAGATTCAAGGCCTTTGTATTGTTGCAGGATGGATCCTGAATGTATGCCGTAACGCGAAAGCTGTGCTGCCCTTTTGAAGAAGAACAGCGGTGACGCGTGAAACCAGTCTGGCAGATCTTCTTTTAAAACTTCTGCATCCGTCATCACCAGGCCCCTGGCATTGCGGATGCGGTTTGCCTTGCCACTCAGATTGGCTGAGGCAGCTCCTGTCGACTGGTAATATGTTCGTACAACAGTATTAGTGCAGATATACAGATATTGGCGCCCCAGCCTGTTCCAGATAAAACTTTCGGGTACAAATTTATATCCTTCCTCTTCGGGGTATGGGTTGCTTTTTAGCAATGCTGTACGCATCAGCCCAAATTTTTCTCCTGTGATTTTGTATTTAAATAAAAATTCTCCACCAGTAATCGTCACATGATCTGCAGGGAACAGGTCGCCCACCACTTCTTTTGTTTCCGAATCTTCCACTAAAGCGCATACACACCAATACTTGTCTTTAAGCTGCGGCGAAAGCATATCCCATTGATCAACACATACCTGCAGGCCATTGTCACAAAGTGCATCATCAGAATCAAGGATGGCACACATCGGCGCCCTTGCCAGCTTTACCCCCTGGTTTACTGCAGAGGGTTTACCACCATTGGTTTTTTTGTAATAATGAATAGTCATCGGTGATTCCAGCTGCCAGGCTTCAACTATATCCGCGGTCTTATCTGTAGAACCATCATCAACAATGATCCATTCAAAATCTTTAAATGTTTGTCTGCTCAATGATTCGTAACAGCGGTGAAGTGTTGCTGCGCGATTGTAGGTTGGTGTAATAATAGATATAAACATAAACTGAGGCTGAAGTATAGATTTTGATTCTCAATTTACAGATCATTACCTCCTGGTTTATACCCAATTGGTGTGTAATGTTTATACAATTATTTTAAAATAAATTACCAGCTGCGCTTCGTTTGGGATTAAGTTAGCCTATGAAAAAACAGTACGATCTTTTATGGAAAATAATCCTGGAGCCCTTCTTTTACGATTTCCTGCAACTCGTTGATCCTAAACTGGCGGCTACCATTGATGAGCATATAAAGCCGGCTTTCCTGGACAAGGAGTTAATCAAGCTTAATCCGGAAGCCGAAGGACCGTTCGAACAAAGAATTGTTGATAAACTTGTGAAAATGTACACCAAATCCGGTACAGAAGAATGGATTTTATTTCATGTGGAAGTACAGCATAGCTACAGTAAAGATTTTGCTGAGCGGATGTACCAATACTTTCACAGCCTGCATCAGAAATTCAGAAAACCTATTACGGCTTATGCAGTATTTACTGAGCCGGCTGGTGTAAAGCGTAGCAGCGTGTTCAAGATCAATTGTGGCAATACTACATTGCTATATAAATTTAATACATATAAGATTGCTTTGCAGGATGATGATGCGCTTATGAATCATCCTAATCCTTTTGCACTAGTAGTTCTCATTGCAAGGCAAACTATTTTAAAGCGCATATACAAAGAAAAGGTTGTACATGACGAAAAGCTTTTGGCCAGCAAGCTGCAAATAGCCAGGTTGATCTTTGAAAAAAGGCTTCCCCCAGAAAAAGAGTCTAATCTTATTAAATTTCTATTTTACTACGTAGATTTTGAAATTAAAGAAACTAATACTACTTTTGAGAGAAGTATTCAATTGTTAACACCTAAAAATATTGAAGATATGACTATGGAAGAGGCAATATTAGAGGAAAAAAAGTTCGAGGGATTACGGGAAGGACTTAAAAAGGGGCGTAAAGAAGGACGACAGGAAGGACGACAAGAAGGACGCCAGGAAGGACGCCAGGAAGGACGCCAGGAAGGGCAGCAGCTTGGCAGAAAAGAAACCGAGGAGGCAATTGTGACAAGAATGATCCAAATGCAATTATTATCAGACGAGCAGATTGTCAAAATTGTTGATGTGCCGCCCGCCTTTGTTCGCAGATTAAGAAAACAGCTGGAAAAGATCAACTAAATATTGAAGATATGACTATGGAAGAGGCAATATTAGAGGAGAAAAAGTTCGAGGGATTACGGGAAGGACTTAAAAAGGGACGTAAAGAAGGACGACAGGAAGGACGACAGGAAGGACGTAAAGAAGGACGCCAGGAAGGGCAGCAGCTTGGCAAAAAAGAAACTGAAGAGGCAATTGTGACGAGAATGATCCAAATGCAACTATTATCAGACGAGCAGATTGTTAAAATTGCTGAGGTGTCACATAGTTTGATTCGCAGATTAAGAAAACAGCTGGAAAAGGTCAACTGATCCTTATAATATATTTTGATAATCTGTAGCTTCTGGCAACTGTGTAACAGCAAGTAAGAAAATATACACTTAATTGTTGATGCCCCGGAGAATAACGTACCATCAAGCTATTTGATCACTACGCAAGCAAACACGATACACAATCGTATTCACAACTGCACTATACAATACAAGTTGCCTTAATATTCCCTCTATATTTAAGGGCGGCCAGCTTGGTAAAATTCATTATTACTAATGACCAAACTGTAAAACCTACAAAAAGCAGCTGCACCATAAAAACCTGTTTCATTTTAATATTAGATAAACATGTGCGGTATAGCTGGGTCAGTAAATATGCCTGCAATCATCAGGGCAAAAGAAGTTTTGGAACATAGGGGGCCAGACAGCTTTGGCGTTTACCATGAAAATGACGTTTGCCTGGTTCACCGGCGGCTGGCCATAGTAGATTTAACCGATGCAGGTCATCAGCCTATGCTTTTCAATGAACTGGTGATCACCTTTAATGGAGAGATCTATAATTTCCATTCCATAAAAGAAGAGTTGCTCCAAAAAGGCTATTCCTTTCAATCGCATTCTGATACTGAAGTAATTTTGAAGGCTTACGATTGCTGGGGAAACCAATGCCTATCAAAGTTCAACGGCATGTTTGCCTTTTGCATATACAACACCAGAACAAAGCATTTTTTTGTTGCCCGTGATAAAATAGGGATCAAACCGTTGTACTATTACCATAAGGATAACGTGTTTGCCTTCGGAAGCGAGTTAAAGGTATTCCCTTCCAGCATCTTATCTCATAAAAACGAAAAAGCACTCTTACAGTTTTTAGTTTTAGGGTATATCACCGCTCCCCATTCAGCCTATAAAAATGTCTATAAATTACCACCAGGAAGTTACCTCGAATTCCAGAATCACGAAGTGAAAATCACAAAATACTGGTCAGCCATAGATCAGTCTACCCACTCAGATTATCAAATCAACAGCTACAAGCATGCTTTAGAATTGGTTGAAGAGAAGTTGCAACATGCCGTTGAAATGCAAATGGTAGCTGATGTAAATGTAGGCTGTTTTTTAAGTGGTGGTATAGATAGCTCCCTGATTGCAGCACTGGCGCAGAAAGCCTCTTCAGTTCCTGTCAAAACTTATTCAATGGGATTTAATGAGAAGGGATTTGACGAAAGCGGATATGCGGCAACAGTTGCCGGGCATTTAAAAACTGATCATCAGAACCTCAGCTTTATGCCAGAAGATTTGCTTGAGCTGATTACGGATTTTGATTATTACTTTGACGAGCCTTTCGGAGACTTTGCCTCCCTACCCTTAAGTATACTATGCAAGAAAGCCAGAGAACAAGGCATCACCGTAGCTTTGTCGGGTGATGGCGGCGACGAATTGTTTCTGGGTTATGAACGTTATACCTTTGCCACCCGGTTCAATGGCCTCTTAGAAAACAAACCCGAATTTTTGAGGCATTGGTTTACCTCTGTACTTCGCCTGACGAACAAAGAGAAGGCCTTAAAAATGATTTACCCTATAAATAATCCCGGTTTACTCAACTTTTATCAGGTATATGCCACGTCCGTGAAACCCTGGGATCTTCCTCATGTTGTCAACAAGGACTTCCTTATAAAGCATTTTGGGAAAGAAGACATCACCATAGATGATATTTTGGATATCCCAGCTGATTTCCCTCTACAAAACGAGAAAGACCTGAGTAACATTGATCTATTATGGAACCTGCCAGACGAGATGCTGACAAAATCAGACCGCGCCTCTATGCGCTTTTCATTGGAATTAAGGGTACCGATACTGGATGCTGGCTTAATAGAAATTTCAAGGGCTATACCCAATCATTTACTTCTAAAAGACGGCATTAAGAAATCCATCTTAAAAGATATTCTTGCAAAGCACGTCCCCAAAGCATTGTTTGACCGGCCTAAACGAGG
>NZ_JBEVDX010000043.1:0-77308 GCF_040513095.1 Pedobacter sp.
TACGTATCGGCACAATGCCATGAACAAATGGCCGTACTGCTTAGAAAAATGAAACAGGACGATGAAGCCAGGATTGAAGAACGGCGCACAGAAGAATTTTTCATACCAACAACAAATAAAAGGTATTACTAACCCCCCTAAAGATGCGAATTTCAGCCTTTATTGCCTTGCTGCTGCCCCTCCTGACCCATGCGCAAAAACCCGCTGCCCTGCCCCCGGGAATGGACAAATATATTGAACAGGTACTAAGCACTTTTGATGTGCCCGGGATGAGTGTTTCCATTGTTAAAGATGGAAAGGTACTGCTGGCAAAAGGTTATGGCGTTAAAAAAGTAAATGAAAAGGCGCCTGTAGACGGCAACACGCTTTTCTCCATCGCCTCAAATTCCAAAGCATTTACCACGACTGCGCTCGCGATGCTGGTGGAAGAAGGTAAACTCAAATGGGATGACAGGGTGATCCAGTATCTTCCCTGGTTTGCCATGTCAGATTCGTATGTGAGTACCCACCTTACTGTGCGCGACCTGCTGGTACACCAAAGCGGATTGCAATCCTATTCAGGTGATCTGATGCTGTTCCCGCCTTCGGCATACAGCCGCAGGGAAATCCTGGAAAAACTTCCTAAACTGCCCCTCGCACACGATTTCAGAACTACCTATGCCTACGATAACATCCTTTACCTCGCCGCAGGCGAAATCATTAAATCCCTCAGCGGCATGGAATGGGAGGATTTTATCAAAACCCGGATCTTTGATAAGGTAGACATGCCCGGAAGCATTGCCAGGTATTCCCTGTACCCGCAGCAGGCCAACATTTCGGCAGCGCATGACCGGATCAACGGCAGCATCCAGGGCCTGGACATGAACCTGAATATCGGCGATGCCAGCAACCCTGCCGGCGGTATCCTCTCTAATGCAAATAGTATGGCCAACTGGATGATCACACAGCTGGATTCCGGTCGCACACCTGCCCATGGCATACTGTTCAAACCGGCCGCAACGAAGGAACTCTGGAAAATGGTAAGGCCAATCCCTGTCAGCAGGATTGCCAAAGACTTTGCACCTGCACAAATGGATTACTTTGGTTATGCCCTCGGGTTCAGGGTGTACAATTACCAGCGCTACAAAGTAGTTGGCCATGGCGGTAAACTGAACGGTTTTGTCTCGCAGGTAGCAATGGTCCCGGATTTGAACCTGGGTATAACGGTACTTACCAATATGGAATCTACCTCCGCCTACTGGTCGGTTATCTACCATGTGCTCGACTATTACGAGAAAAATAAACCATACGACTGGATAACAAAATACAGGGAGGAAGACAATCGTGAACAAGCTAAAATAGCCCGCAAACTCAGTGATAATACCGTTAGGGCTGATAGTACAGCACAGTTTAATATTCCCCTGAGCAAACTGACCGGCAATTATTATGATGAGATTTATGGTGATGTATCGCTCAGTTCAGCGGGCAAGGATATGGTCCTGGAATTTAAACAGTTGCCCTACCTGATTGCCGACCTGAAGTACTTCCAGTACAATACATTTATTGCCACCTTCCGTAACAAGGGACTGAAAGCTGATGCCTATGTCAGCTTTGCGCTTAAACCCGACGGAACTCCGGAAGAGGCAAAACTGAAAATCATTGATCCGGATTCTGACATCACCTTTTACGATGTTGTGCTCCATAAAAAATAAAACGACTAAACACCTGAAACACAAACACCAATGCAAACTGCAATTATTCTCACAGGCGGATTACTAACCACTCCGGATGCCAAAACGGCCCATGGGCTCATCCGCGAAAGTAACCGCTTTACCATTACCGCCCTCGTAGATGCTGTAAGCCAGGGACAGGATGCCGGCGAAATCCTGGACGGAAAACACCGTAACCTCCCTGTTTTCGGAACAGTAAAAGAAGCCCTGAGCACCCGGCCAGAATACTGCATCGTAGGTGTAGCAACCACGGGAGGCATATTTCCGGAAAGTATGCTGCAGGATATCAGCTATGCAATTTCAGAAGGCCTGTCCATTGTCAACGGATTACACGATTATCTTAGTGAACGCCCGGATATGGTGGCGCTTGCGAAGGAAAATGGAGTAGAACTGATCGACATCAGAAAGCCTAAAGCCAGGCAGGACCTGCATTTCTGGACGGCAAAAATCAGGCAGCTGCCCACACCTGTAATCGCCCTGCTGGGAACCGACTGTTCTCTCGGAAAAAGAACAACCACCCGCTTCTTAGTGGCTGCATGTGCTGCAAACGCTATCCATGCAGAAATGATTTACACCGGTCAGACCGGTTGGCTGCAGGGAGGAAAATACGGTTTCATATTCGATTCTACCCTGAATGACTTTGTAGGCGGCGAACTCGAAAATGCCGTATTAACCTGCGCCGAAGAAACGCGGCCGGACCTGATCCTGATTGAAGGACAGGCAGCCCTGCGCAACCCCAGTGGCCCATGTGGCGCAGAATTGCTGATCTCAGGAAATGCAAAATATGTAGTTCTTGTACATGCCCCCAAACGCAAATATTATGACCACGATGCTGCCTGGGGAGAAATCGCCAGTCTGGACTCTGAATTTGAACTCATCGAACTGTACGGCTCAAAAGTTATCGCGCTGGCTATAAATACCGAAGATTGCACAGCCGAAGAAGCCAGAGCTTTCCAGAAAGAATACAGCGAAACATATAACATTCCGGTGATCCTCCCACTCGAGGAAGGTTGCCAGGCACTCATCCCTGTTCTTCAGGCAATCGTTTCATCAGCAAAAAACGAAAAGCAGATATGAAGATAACAGCGATCAGAGCCTATAAAAAATCACTGGCCTTAAAAAAACCATATACCATAGCCCGGGATACTTTTACAGATACAGTAAATGTTTTCCTCGAAATCGAAATGACCAACGGAATGATTGGTCTCGGAGCTGCCTGTCCCGAACTGGAAGTAGTTGCTGAATCTGCAGATATGACGCTGCTAAACCTGCAATCTGATGCTTTGTTATGGCTGATAGGCAGGGATATCCGCGAATTTCTTGCCCATATCTCCCATTTTCAGCACACCCTCGGTCAGCTGCCCGGAACTATGGCTGCGATAGACATTGCCCTGCACGATGCTTTCGGGCAGTGGATAGGTATACCCATAGTAAATTTCTATGGGCGGAAACACCATAAAATGCTCACTTCGATTACAATTGGAATCAAAGATGTGGGCGAAACCCTGGAGGAAGCAAGGGAATACCGCGACCAGGGTTTCAGGGCGCTTAAAGTGAAAACCGGCAGGGACGAGCAGGAAGATGCAGAACGCATCATCAGACTTCGCGAAGAATTCAAAGATCATTTCAGCATCCGCGTAGATGCCAACACAGGTTACACTACCGCACAACTCCGTTATTTCCTTAAAGCCACAAAAAACGAAAACATAGAAGTTATTGAACAGCCTTTTTTGCCTGGCAAAGAAAATGAGCTGCTCCTTTTTGAACCTTCGGCAAGGGCAATATTCACTGCAGATGAATCACTTACCAATGTACAGTCTGCACTGACACTGGCAAAGCAGGTACCCTACGGCATCTACAACATTAAACTGATGAAATGCGGCGGGATCAAAACAGCACTGGAAATTGCTTCCATTGCCCGCCAGGCTGCTATCAGTTTATTCTGGGGCTGCAACGACGAAAGCTGTATCAGTATTGCTGCCGCCCTTCACGCAGCTTTGAGCTGTGAACATACACGCTACCTTGACCTTGACGGAAGTTTCGACCTGGCGGAAGACCTTGCCGGAGGAGGCTTTATACTGAAGGATGGCTATCTTTTTCCCAATGACAGACCTGGCCTGGGACTTATCAGACTATAACGCTCATCAATATGGAAGATCCGTCACTGCACAAAACCATTACCCGCTGGCCAGCAATATTGCTGGTGATCAGTGCCATTATAGGCTCCGGGGTGTTTAAAAAAGTGGCCCCGATGGCGGATGCTTTGAAATCGCCCGGACTGATCCTGTCCTGCTGGATCATTGCCGGACTGCTTAGCCTGACCGGCGCGCTCTGCACTGCCGAACTCGCTGCGATGATGCCCGGAGCAGGAGGTGAATTTGTGTATTTCAGGAAGATCTACGGCCGTTTTTTTGCCTTTCTGTACGGATGGGGAAACCTTACTGTCATGAAATCAGCCACCATAGCGGCCCTGGCCTACATCTTTTCTGAATCTTTCCAGGGCTTATTCCAACTGCCAACATATAAGATCGATGGCCTTGGTACACCCGGAGATAACCTCACAGTAAAACTTATTGCCAGCACCCTGATCATCTCTCTGAGTTTTGTGAACCACCGGGGCGTAGTCTTTGGTGAAAAACTCAGCCGCTACCTGATCGCCGCTATCATCGTTATTATTCTGGGCTTTTGCCTGGCGGCTGTATGCTCTCCCCAGGGCAGTATACAGCACTTTGCTTCCCGGCCTCAGGCTCCTGAAGGATGGCCGCTCGTCACCGCCTTTTTCGCCGCTGCACTGAGTGCCTTCTGGGGTTACGAAGGATGGAACAATATCGGCTACCTGGGCGAAGAAGTGAAAAATCCGCAAAAGAATATCCCCCTGGCACTGGGTATAGGTACCGGCACGGTGATCATACTTTACCTGATGGTCAATGCCGCATACATCTATATAATGCCGGTCGGCCAGCTTGCGGCAATCCATCACCAGGCAAACACTATCGCTGCCGTAGAGGTGGCCCGTCTCATCAGCGGTACCACTGGTGCCGTAATTTTGTCCTGCCTTATTCTGCTCACAACCTTTACCTGTACAAACAGCACCATCCTGATGTCCTCAAGAATTTTGTACGCCGTCGCCCGCGAAGGTCTTTTCTTTCCCGGCGCCGGCAAAGTGCACCCGAAATACGAAACGCCTTCACAAGCGATCATCTGGCAATCGGTACTTTCCATATTGCTCTTATGGTCGGGTAATTTTGACCAGCTGACCGACCTGCTGATCTTTGCCTCTTTCATCTTTTACGGGGCAACTGCCTTTGGTGTGATCGTTATGCGCTATAAAGAACCCGGCACACACCGGCCATACAAGGTGACCGGTTATCCAGTATTACCATTTATATTTTCGCTATTTTGCCTGACGCTGGTGGTAGTCACAATAGTACGCCAGCCCACACAAGCCTTAACCGGCCTTGCCCTGATTTTTTCAGGTGTCCCCGTTTACCTGTACTTCAGTACCAGAAAAAAAGAACCTTAAACCCAGCATCCTATGAAAACTGAGCCAACTTATTCCAAAGCAACTGCCGCCGTATGGGCAGGTGAAGACAGTCCTTTATTTAAGGGCGCGGCCACTACTCCTATTGTCAATAGTGTTGCATTTGCCTATACCGACCTCAACGAATGGCACAGTGTAGCCACAGGCAAGGCCGAAGGTTATATTTACAGCCGCAATACAAACCCTACCGTCGCGGCCCTCGAAGAAAAGATCCGTGTGCTTGAAGGTGCAGAAGCAGCAATAGCTTTTGCCACAGGCATGGCCGCCATCAGCAATACGCTCTTCAGCTTTTTAAAACCCGGTAAACGTGTGGTTTCCGTAAAGGATACTTATGGAGGAACCAGCAAAATGTTCCTGGACTTTTTACCGGCATACCATATCCAAGTAAGCCTGTGTGAAACAGGAAACCACGAAGAAATGGAGGAAGAAATTGCCAGAGGATGCGACCTGGTTTATCTGGAAACACCGACCAACCCTACCCTGAAGATCATCGACATTCGGCGCATGGCACTCGCTGCAAAACAGGCAGGCGCAATTGTGGTTGTGGACAATACTTTCGCTACCCCAATTAACCAGAACCCCATTGACCTGGGAGCCGATCTGGTGATACACAGCGCTACGAAATACCTCTGCGGACACTCTGATGCCATGGGCGGATTACTAG
Source organism: Pedobacter sp. (assembly GCF_040513095.1). Taxonomy (GTDB): domain Bacteria; phylum Bacteroidota; class Bacteroidia; order Sphingobacteriales; family Sphingobacteriaceae; genus Pedobacter. Next base: position 5,915 of record NZ_JBEVDX010000043.1, read on the forward strand.
CCGGAAGAAAAGACCTGGTGAAACAGGTGTTTGAATTCAGGGAAATCAACGGCGCCAGTTTACAGGCCGATCCTGCCTACATGATTGCAAGGGGAATGAAAACGCTCGACCTGCGGATTGGCCGCCAAAACACATCGGCCATGCTGATAGCCAAATACCTGAAGGCACATCCCAAAGTGAAGGACGTGTTTTATCCCGGACTGGAAACGCATCCCGGACATGAAATAGCCAAAGCACAGATGCGGGGTTTCGGAGGAATGCTGAGTTTTTCACTCGATGGAGGATACGACCTGGTGGAGAAATTCCTGCCATCGCTCCAGCTTGTCCATCTTGCGGCGAGCCTGGGTTCTGTAAGCACACTTGCCGGTCCGCCGAGGACTACCAGTCATGTGGAATTAACTGAGGAGCAGCGAGCAATGCTTGGCATCCCTGAGAGCCTCATCAGGTATTCTGTAGGGATCGAACATCCGGATGATCTGCTGAATGACCTGGAACAGGCACTTCAGAAAATCTAAAACATTATCATTTTCGAAAAGTTCCGAAACTAATTATTTACACATACTTTTATATTATGACCAGTAAAATATCTTATAAATCACTTTCCCTTATGTTACTTACAACGGTAGCACTGATATCCGGCATGAACTCTCCGGCACTTGCCCAGGCAGAAAAAGCAGAAGCCGAAATCACTGCCATGATGAAGGAAATGAAGGCTGTAGGCATTTCTGTTGCTGTAGTTAAAGGCGAAGACATTGTTTACACCCATTCATTCGGACTTAAAAACATAGAGCAAAACACTCCCCTGTCAGACAATGATATCTTTAGGATAGCTTCCATATCAAAATCATTCTCTGCCACCTCTATCATGCAGCTGAGGGACGCCGGAAAGTTATCTGTAGACGACGATTTCAGCAAACTTGTCGGCTTTACAGTTCGAAACCCGAAATACCCTGAAAAAGTAATCACCCTGAAAATGGTGCTCTCCCACCGGTCGAGTATAAATGACAGCCAGGGTTATTTCAATCTGGATGTGATCAACCCTGCCAGAAATCCAGATTATGCCAAATGTTATAACGACTATGAGCCGGACTCAAAATGGCAGTACTGTAACCTCAATTACAATATGGTTGGAGCAGTTATCGAAAGAATTTCGGGTGAGCGGTTTGACCGCTATGTTAAAAAACATATCCTGGATCCTCTGGGCTTATACGGTGGCTACAACGTTGATTCCTTAGACGCCAAACGCTTTGTGACGCTGTATGAATATGATTCCGTGTCTACAAAATTCACAGCTGCGCCAATGGCTTATGTTTCCAAAAGCGAAGAGCTAAAGAATTACGTAATGGGCTACAGCACCCCTCTGTTTTCGCCTACCGGCGGAATGAAGATCACAGCTACAGACCTTGCAAAATACATGACTATGCATATGCAGCATGGAACTTATAAGGGTGTGGAGATCATCTCCAAAAAGAGTTCGAAGCTGATGCAGAAGAAAATTTCCGAAGAAGAGGGGTACGCAATGGCGATAATGAATTATGGAGATCTCATACCGGGAAAAGTTATGGTTGGGCATAACGGTTCTGCCTACGGGCTTTACAGTGCGATGTTTTTTGAGCCCAAAGAGAAATTCGGAATCGTAGTGATTACCAATGGTGCATTGCCTACGTATGTGAAAGATTTCAGGGAAGTCTTGCGAAAGGCAGTAAATATCCTCTATCAGGACCTGGTCAGGTAAGTTTCCCGTATTTCCATTATTCATTTGAGGCTCCTTAGGGAGCCTTTTTTTTTTGAAACTTCTTCAGCATAGCCCTGATATGCATTTTGTTAAGAGGCAGAACGGGTCTAAGAGAACCAAGTTTGAATAAAAGAAAAACCTGATTTGAACCGGATCTTTCCAGGGGGTTGCCAGGGGGTTGGTAGGGGTCTCGTAGGGTATCGTTAGGGTTAAAACCCCTATCAACGCACTATCAACTACCTGTCAAGTACTTAGGATACTCGAATTCACTCTTTGTCAAAATTTAATTTAAATTTGTTTCTCTCAAAACCATTCCTTAACTTAGGTATATCCTTTCATTAACCAAATATAAATTATGTCGAAAGTTATACCTGGTGCCTTAGGCACCGTTTTAGGCAGGGTTGGAAACATGGTTTTTTACCTGCTGCATGGACAAATCGTAGGCCGCACCATTGGAGTGGTCGATAAATATTCAGATGCCCAGCTGGGCAATCAGATGGAATTCGGGCTGGCTACACTCCTGCTCAATCCTGTAGACAAGTTCATCAGGGCAGGCTTCAGGACAACTCCGCGAGCAGCAGGACAAAGCTTCCACAACGTAGCCTTCTCTCTGAATAAGAAGGGTGCAATGACCGGAAAATATCCTGACATCTCCATTGACTTTTCAAAGGTCATCTTTTCGAAGGGCAGCTTACCTCTACCCATGAACGCGGAAGTTAAACTGGCAGACAAAAAGCTGCAGTTCAGCTGGGATCCTGATCTGGAAAACGCAGAGAATGATCCTTCGGATCAGGTGATGCTTGTAGCTTATTTCCCGCATAAGCTCCAGGCAATGACAGTACAAAACGGATCGCTCCGAACAGCGGGACAACATGAGATCCGCTTACCCTCATTTAAGACAACAATGGTGATTGAAACGTATATGGCTTTTATTTCGGAAGACCGTGAACGTGTATCAGACAGTATTTACCTGGGTCAGCTCATTTGGGATAAAAAATAATGCTATGGCACGTATAAAAAAATTAGATCCTTTATTAGGCGACGCCAGGGGAAGAGTTGGCCCGGCTGTCCTCACAAAAGTCCGCGGTGTTCCGGTAATTAAAATCAGGCCATCGATCAACAGAAAGCTGAGGAAAAAGAAAAACAAGGGTAAACCTGAATCTGATCAAACCCTTAAAATGGGGCTGGTTTCTCCGTTCATAAGAAAGATCAGTAATTACACATCGATAGGCTTCGACAAATATAAGACTGGAAAGGCGGCTTTTCCTTCGGCAGTGCAGTATACTATTAAATATGCCCTGGCCGGTAAAAATCCAGATTTCGTGATCAACTATCCTGAGGTTGTCATCAGTGTTGGGAAAAGGGAGCCTGCCTGGTCAAGTCAGATCTTATGTGACGACAAAAAAGTGGTCACTGTTACCTGGGAAATTCCGGAGACCGCGAATCTAAGGGAAATTGGAAATGATCTTTCTTACATTCTGTTATATGATGAAACCAAAGATAAACCTTTATTGTACAGTAACGCGAAAACACCACGGTCAGCACGAACTTTCAGTCAGCCAATGTACAAACCAAGTTTTGGTAGCACTATCCACGCCTATATTTTCTTCCTGGCACCTGATGGTAAATCCCGGTCGAGAAGTGATTATGTTGGCTCAGTGACAATCCCTGCTCAAGACAAGAACCCATTAGAATTACCTCAAGAAACTCTATCCACACCATGATGAAGCAACACTTATTATTTTTCGCCATCTGTTTATCTATGATCGCCTCCTGTACAAGGGATCCAGGGAAAAAAGGAAATGCGGACAGCCCTGTTAAATCCTCCGCTCTAAAAGGTACTTGGAAACTGGTTTCGGGCAGCAAACTGTCCAAAGGGCTGACGACTGTTACAGATTATACCAGGGATCAGCAAATGATCAAGATCATCAATGACAGCCATTTTGCATTCCTGAAGCACAGCCTTAAACCAGATGCAGCAGGCAGAAACAACTTTGATGCCGGCGGCGGAAGGTATCAGCTTTCGGGAAACCAATACACAGAATTTCTGGATTACTACAATGACAAAAACTGGGAAGGCAAAGCTTTTACCTTTACAGTGACGATCAAAAATGATACGCTGATCCAGACTGGGGTTGAGAAAATTGAAGGCGAAGGCATCGATCAGACAATTACTGAAAAATATGTCAAAGTCAAGTAGTTATTTAATTAATAAACACATTCCGTTATAACTTATCTATCATTGAAATTTTAGAATTTATAGTATTAAAATATTCTGTAAAGCGCAATAGATCTGGATTTATCCACCCAACGACATCATGAATATCGTTCATCACTTTAACAGTTGAAGTGAAGGCTTTTGTGCTTTATATTTAGAGTTCCCACATGCTGTCAGCTATCTGTTAAGACGGGGTTCTGACAAATAATGCTGTAAATCGTGATAAGTCAAATTGTTATCTTTAAAGTAAAAAATGATTTTTATATTTGGACCGTTATGCTTAGTAAAGCCTCCTTTCAGTATATGAAAGCGTAACTCAGTAAGTTTTTAGCCCCGGCTATGTCTGGGGCTTATTATTATTCCCCCCTAACATCACACCACAGAACGGAGTATATCTAAGCTTAAATATCAAATACAATTAAAAATAATTCTTTAAAGAATATACAATAATTAATAGTATACGCTGTTTTTTCAACTTCAGAGCGGAAATTATAATCGCAAAGCTGAATACGATCAAATCAACGAACAATATGGGAGCCTCGTTGTTATCTCCACATCACAGACGAATCAAAAACAATCAAAATGAACCAGTTTAGAATAGAAGTAGCAACAGAAGGCCAGGCCCACAATTTCAACATCCGCCCGCTTGAAAACAGTGTATATGAAATTTACACCGATGAAGATAAAATCGGTACTATAGAGCTCGACGATGATAACCATGACCATTGCCTGGTTTCAGACTGCGAGCTTGACCTGCCCCTGATCAACGCGATCAGAGAAGGAATACAAGCATACCAGAAATCGCACAGCTAGAAAGCTGAACTGCGGATGTTCAAACAACTTTCCTCGCTGATAAGCAAGGCTAATCAGCTTTTAACGCATCCACAGGGTTTGCCCGCGCTACCTTATAACTTTGTGCGCTAACTGTCAGCACCGCAATAACCAGTGATACTGATCCGGCAATGAGGAAAGGCCAGACTGCAAGCGTCACTTTATAATCATACTTCTGCAGCCAGTTGATGGCCAGCAGATAGGCGGCAGGAAATGCAATGACATTTGACAGAATCACCAGTTTAATAAAATCCTTGTTCAGCAAAACAAGTATACTCTGGAGATCAGCACCAAGTACCTTTCTGATACTGATCTCCTTCCTGCGCTGCTCTGCCATGTAAAGTGCCAGCCCAAGCAAACCGAGGCAGGAAATTAAAATGGCAAATCCCCCGAATAAATTAGACAAGACACCAAGTATCCGCTCAGTTTTCAGTTTATCTGACATACCGGAAGATACAAAAGAAAGGTTTACCGGGTAAGCAGGATTGAGTCGCTCTGCGATCTCCTTAATTGATTTCACGGAAGCATTAAGGGATTGCGCAGGATTAAGCCTGAACAACAATGTATGGCTACTGGCAGTTTCATAGTGAAAGATTGTTGGTTGCGGTTTGCTTGTGACTGTCATATTCTGGTAATCCCCGATGACCCCTACAATTCTTATATCCGCATTTCCCCATTTGATCTTTCTTCCAATTGGATTTTTTAATCCCATTAACTTCAGGGCAGCCTCGTTTACTAAAATATCTGTACCGTTATCCACAGGGTAGACCGGCCTGAGATCATTTCCCTCAATGATCTTCGCCCCAACTGTTTTAGCGAAATCATAACCTATACTTCTGTAATTTACTGTGAAAATATCCTTAATATTTTTGCCCGGCCAGGAAAGATTTCCTGTAATATGCCCTCCATTAGATGTAAAATCATCATCGTGTTCTGTGGCAGAGATAACCGCTCCGGATTTGAGCAGCTCAGACTTCAGCAAGGCTAGCTTACCGGACTGTAAAAACTCTCCTTCACGATCCATTTGCACCAGGTTATCCTGTTCAAAACCAAGGGGCCTGTTTTTCACATATTGAATCTGTGAGTAGATTACAATCGCGCAAATAATCATACAAATGGAAAGGCTAAACTGTAATACCACCAGAATTTTGCGGATAGGCAGAGAGGACTTCCCTATACCGGTAAAGCCTTTCAAAACCTTTACGGGGGTAAAAGACGACAGGTAAAACGCCGGATAGCTGCCTGCAATGATTCCTGTAAAAAGTACCAGGCCGAGCAGGATCAACCAGAATGTATAAGACTGATAGCCAATTTGGATAGAGATATTCAGTAAGTTGTTAAAATAGGGCAGTGCCAGTTCGAGCAATGCAAAAGCAATGACCATCGCCAGGAAGGAAAGCAAAAGTGACTCGATAAAGAACTGCCCCATCAGCGACCTGCGGTCTGAGCCAAGGGCTTTTCGTACACCAACTTCTTTAGCTCTCTTTTCCGACTGTGCGGTAGAAAGGTTCATATAATTGATACTGGCGATCAGCAGCACACAAAAAGCCAGAAAAACAAACAGCCTGACGGTATCAATGTTTCCCCCTGCAGATTTCCCGTTTTTAAAATCATCATACAGGTGAATTTTTGTAAGCGGAAAAAGGAAAGCCTCCATGATGGTTCCTTTATCATTCATTTTAATAAGCTTCCTGATACCTGCATCCGTTTCTGCGAAAGAAGCACCTTTCTTAACTTTAAAAACGGTGTTGCAAACGATGGATGCCCAACCGCTATTTTTGTTCTCCGGATTGAGCTGATCGAAAAAAGCCCAGGTTTGCAGCACATCAAACTGGATGCTCTGGTTTTTTGGCAGATCTTCAATGACGCCAGTTACCTTAAGCTGTTGAACATTATCCCATTGGATGCGCTGCCCTATCGGGTTTTCGTTACCAAAAAGCTTTTTCGCCGTGCCTTGAGTAATAACAGCCGCATTCGGTTCATTTAAAGCCGTGTTTGGATCGCCCTGCAGGAAGTGATAACTAAAGATTTTCAGGAAGGCAGGGTCAACATTTAGCGCTTCAAATTTAAACTTATTTTCCGCCCTGCTAAAAAGCACTCCACGGCCATCCGACTGAAAGCGTGCGGCCGCCTCAATGCCTGGTATTGTTTGTAATGCTGCACCGGCCAGTTTATTTGGTACGTAAGCACTGGTCATGATGCCTTCGTTGAGTTTCAGGTTCAGCTGTGCCAGATAAATATCATCAGCGTCTTCAAACTGCTCATCATACCCCAACTCGTAATTAACGTACAACAGCAACATCAGGCAGCAGGAAAGCCCGATAGCCAAACCACCGATATTTATCAGCGAAAACCCGGCTTTCTTAAGGATGTTCCGTAAAGCAATTTTAAAGTTGAGGTAGAGCATAGTTATGTATTTGCTACTGCATTACGAAGAGTGTGCCACTTTGGCAAAACCCATTTTTATGTCTGCTAATCAGCAATATATTCTGCCCTGAAATAAATAACGTCCGTTAACGAACAGAACTTGTGCAATAACGAACAGCTACAAAGCTTACCGCAGCCGGTGCCAGTCCCACACCACCAGGTTCCAGTTTTCTACTCCATCATTATAAGTTCCGATGCTCTCAAAGCCCATTCGCTCGTGGGCCTTGAGCGAGGTAAGGTTCCTTACCGAAATCTCTGTTACGCAAAGCTGATAAATGTCGTCAACAGTATCCCTGGTTTGCTGGTAGAGTCTGCTGATCATCCCACGTCCCCTGAACTCTTTGTCCACACAAACCTGACCGCCAACCACAAACTGGTAATCCATCAGGGCCCTGCCTTTATATTCCCATTTTTCAAATTCTTCAAACATAGGTATCAGGCTCGGCAGTTCATTTTTCATGTCGCCTGTCATGGCAAGGTTATATCCTACTACCCTGTCTCCGCTGAGGGCAATCACCTGTGGTATCCCCGAAGCCATTTTTCGCAGCAGCCCGAGGGTGTGGCTGGCATACACAAAACCATTGCTTTGGTGCTGATCTTCAGCTACTGAGCTGTAGTGGTTTTGTTTTTGCAGGTTAAGAATCTGTTCAAAATGGCTGTCCGTGCTGGCAGTGGTAAAGATAATGTCTGATGTTTCCTGATTCATTTCGCAGGCAAGTTAATGGGTATAGCGTAAAACAATACGGCCCTTTGCAGGGTTTAATAGCTAACGTCTAATTTGAACAAAAGATATCTGATTTGAAACTTAAAAATTTAGTATACCGCGCAGCTGCCTTTGGCGCAGTCCGGAACAGCATATCCTTATCCGGAATAACATTACTAATCTTTTTTATGGGTCTGAGCAGTTTTGCCTTCGGCCAGACCCTGCCGGTTGATTCTGTAAAAGCAGATTCCCTTAACAAAGCCAAAAAATCTCAGATAGAGGCTGACAGTATCAATAAACAGTATGATATATCTGACCTGATCCGCAAGATCGCCCATCCAAAAAGCAAGCCAAAGACAGGCAAAAAGTCAGGCATTACCGTGATTCCGAATGTCGCTTATAACCCCAGTATTGGCGCACAGATAGGCATTAAGGCTGTTGCCGGAAGAAAACTGGGTAGCGATCCCAATACCCTGATGTCTGTTGCCTCAACTTCTGCCTCAATCACCACTAAGGGGATCCTTTATTTCTATATCAACCATAATGTATATACCCCGGGCAACAAGTGGAACTTTCAGGGAAGCCTGGTTGCTGCAAAAACCGTGACCCCGGATTTTGGACTGGGGATTGGTGAAGGGTCTGATGCCAGTGAGGCCGACCATGTACTGAGCAATCCCGAAAGGAAAGGATATGTATACCATGCACAGTACTACAGCTTCAGGGAAAAAGTCTATAAACAAATTGATGAGCACCTGTTTGTTGGCGGTGGGGTATCATTTGACGTACGCAGAAAAATTGAGGATAAAGTTTCGACTACTGACCTTACCCCATATAACATTTACAATGAGCGTTACGGCTTTGACCCGGACCATTATATGTCTAATGGTTTGTTGTTTAACGTGCAGTATACCACGCGCGACAACCAGAACCGCGCTTACAAAGGCATCTATGCCGATGTAGGTTTCAGGGGAAACCAGACCTGGATGGGGAGTACAAAAAACGCCTTGCAGTTTACTTCCGATTTCAGGAAATACTGGAGCCTTTCCAGCAGCAATCCAGAGCATGTAATTGCATTCTGGAACTGGGGATCTTACCTGATCAGTGGTGCCGTGCCGTACCTTGAATTGCCGGGAAGTGGTAAGGATCCGGGTTTCAGAAGCGGAAGAGGCTATACTGTAGGTTATTTTAAAGGGACCAAATATTCCTATTCAGAACTGGAATACCGCTTTCCGATTACGAAGAACAAATTCCTCAGTGGTGTTACTTTCTTTAATATGCAGACGGCCAACGATAATTTAGGCACCAATCTATTTGAGAAATGGCAGCCTGGTGGTGGTGGAGGTTTACGTGTATTGTTTAACAAAGCTACCCGAACCAATCTTTGCCTGGATTATGCCTTTGGGAATTATGGGAACAAAGGATTCTTTCTGGGCTTAAATGAAGCCTTTTAATCCATATTGCGTATATTTCAGGCCTTGTTGTTGAGCAGGGAATAAGCTTACCGATACCGTATTATATGAGCGATTACAAAATGGATGCTGCAAAGGCAGCGCTTACACAAATTACAGAAGGTCAAACAATCGGGCTTGGCGCCGGCAGCACTATTGCTAAGCTCATTAACCTGATAGCTACAGAATGCAGCTTCGCCCCGTCCCTGACGCTGATATCTTCGTCTTTCAGCACTTCTAACCTGATACTGGAGAAAGGCTTAAACCTGGGCTCTACCCATACAATTAAAAAACTGGATATTTATTTCGACGGCTGCGACCAGTTTGACAAAGAACTGAATGCTTTGAAAAGCGGTGGCGGTATCCATACCACGGAGAAGATACTGGCCGCTATGGCGCTGCAGTTTATCCTGATCGGTGATGAAGGAAAGTTTGCGGATCAGCTGGACCTGACGTACCCCCTGGTTATTGAAGTGCTTCCAAATGCTTTACCTTTTGTACTCAGTCACCTCAATACAAATTTTCCGGATGCCCGGTTAAACCTGCGCATGAGCAGTCAGAAAGATGGTGCTGTCATTTCTGACCATGGCAATCTGCTGGTCGACATCCATTTCAGTACGCTGCTGCCACTGGACCAGCTCAACACCAGAATCCGTATGATCCCTGGCGTGGTAGAGCATTCCCTTTTTTACCGTATGGCGGCGAAAGCCATTATTGCAGGACCTAAAGGTATCCAGACGATTACAGTGTAAAGGCTACATAAGAATCTCCTGATTTACCACCCGATTTTCCTCCGCCACAGGCGATAACCACATATTGTTTGCCCCCCTGCTCATAGATTGCAGGGGTAGACATTGCCGCTGCCGGAAGTTTGGTTTGCCACAGTGTCTTTCCTGTTTTTTTATTGATAGCCCTGAAATACCCGTCAGCCGAAGCTCCTATAAACAGCAGCCCGCCTGCCGTTACAACAGGCCCGCCGAAATTCTCACGACCCGTAGCAGGAATGCCTTTTTTCTTTAGTTCTTCAAACTCTCCGAAAGGAACTTTCCATACGTATTTCCCTGTATTCAGATTGATTGCACTGATTGTCCCCCATGGAGGACTAAGCGCAGGATAACCATCCTTAGTCAGGAACTTGTTGTAGCCGGTAAAGGTAAATGAGGGTTTTGATGAAGTATTTGCAGTTGCGATCGGAGGACCTTTATAGGGTTTATCCTGTCCATATTTAGCATCAAGCACTAAGGTTGCCAATGCATGTTTTTCATCTTTTGACAGATGGTTAAAACCGGGCATCATTCTTCTTCCTGTAGAAAGCAATTCATTGAACTGTGCCAGGTTATATTTCTTACCTACACCAATCAAAGAAGGGTAATCGCCTGATCCTAAACGCTCAGGACCATGGCAACCCATACAGTTCTTGTTATACAGCAGTGCTGCTGCCTGCTGGTTGGTCATTTCTTTCTTACCTGAGGCCGTGTCTTTCACCATATTCAGCACCCAGGCCATTTCATTTGCATTGATGTAGAGGATATTGGTTTCCGGATCAACCGCCGGGCCGCCCCAATTTGCTCCCCCGTCATAACCGGGAAGGATGATCGTTCCTTTTTCCGTTGGTGGCGTATAGATGCCCTCAGAGCGGTAGGTTTGGAACCTGCGTTTGATATCCTCATACGAAGAGTCGCTGCCCAGATGGTTGAGGTCCTTTTCGGTCATGATGGTTCTCACAAAAGGTTTTGGCAGCACCGGGAAGGGCTGGGTTTTGCTGAGGTGTTCCCCTTCAACAGCACCATTCAGAGGTACAGGTTTTTCGACAATCGGGAAGAGCGGCTTCCCGCTGTTGCGGTCAAATACAAAGATCAGCCCTGTTTTTGTGGTTTGCACCACGGCATCTACTTTTTTCCCATCTCGCGTTAAAGTAACCAGTACCGGCGGACTGGAAATATCCATGTCCCACACATCATGGTGAATGGCCTGAAAATGCCATTTAAGTTTTCCTGTGGCTGCATCGATTGCAACTATGGAGTTTCCATAGAGGCCATTACCCGAACGGTCGCCTCCGTAAAAATCGTTGGTAGGACTGCCAACACCTGCAAACATAAGTCCCGTTTTGCTGTCGAGGCTAAAACCAGACCATGCGTTGGCAGAACCCATTCTTTTGTATGCTGTGGGGTCATCCCAGGTTTCAAACCCTGGTTCTCCAGGGTACGGCACAGTATGGAATATCCATTTCTGCTCTCCGGTTTTCACATCAAATGCACGAATGTGGCCTGGAGTAGTTTCGCTGACAGCCCCGCTGACAATAAAGAGATCTTTGTAGATCAGCACAGGCGAAGTGGGAGAAATAGAGAGGTCTTCCTCATCTCTGCCCAGTCCTTTCCTGAGGTCGATACCGCCATCCGTACCAAAACCGGGAACCAGCTTACCTGTTTCAGCATTTACTGCAAATGCTACAGGGCCAACTGTATAGATGATCCGCTTATCGCTGCCTTCGCTCCAGTATGTAACGCCCCTGTTCATGTTTACGCTGTTCCTGTGCCAGGTTTTGTTGGCTACAGAATCTGCCGGGTCAAAATGCCATTTTTCTTTACCAGAAGCGGCGTCAACAGCAAAAAGTTTCATTTTTGGGGATACCCCGTACAGGGTATTACCAATAATAACCGGATTACATTCCATGATGCCGTAGCGGGAAGTATCGCTGTTTTCCGCATGATAAACCCAGGCTACTTTCAGCTGTGCTACATTAGAGGTATCAATTTGATTTAATGATGAATACTTGATATTCTCAGTGCTGCCGCCATATACCTGCCAGTCATTATTCTTCTTTTTGAGGAAATATAGTGTACAAACAGCGATCCCTGCTGCCAGTATCAGGGTAATCGCTGCCTTCGTTTTTGTTATTGCCATGTTATTGATTAACGCTGCGCATGCAGTTGATATTTTAAATAAAATCTGGTTAATATATTTATTTAAACATCTTTATTTCCTACCTATCTAAAATTTTATACTTTTTTGCCTCTGCGGAAAATAAAAAAACAGATATTGAGCTGACCTGAACCAAACATTTTATGAAGAGAAGAGATGTAATCAAAAGCCTGGCGATACTTCCCGTTTCAGTTGCTGTTCCCCAGTCTTTAACCGCAGCGGTCCCACCCTCCCCCTCAAGGAGAAAAAGCGTATATGAAGCGATTGGGGTTAAGCCCCTGATCAATGCGCGAGGCACGGTGACAGTGATTGGTGCCAGTAAAGTACTGCCAGAAGTACGTGAGGCTATGGATGCTGCTATCGATGAGTTTGTACAGATTGACGAACTAATGGACGGCGTAGGGAAACGTCTGGGAGAACTTATGGGCACCGAATCCGGCTGTGTGACTGCAGGAGCCTCTGCTGCAATTACTGCAGCTACCGCTGGATGCGTTACCGGCGGTGATCCTGACAAAATCTGGATGATCCCCAACCTGACGGGAATGAAAGATGAGGTAGTGATTACCTCCTACTCGCGCTCTGCATATGATGCAGGCTGTAAAGCAGTTGGGGTGAGAATGATACAGGTAGCCGACCTTAGTGAGCTGCATGCCGCTCTGGGTCCGAGGACAGCAATGGTTTATCTTTTATCGGGAGCAGAATCTGAAAACGGCCCCTTATCTTTAGCTGCGATTGCGGCAGTCACCAAACCTTTAGGCATACCCATTCTGGTTGATGCAGCCGCAGAAGGTCCTGAGAATCCGAACCCACATATCGTGCAGGGCGCCGATCTGGTGGCTTACAGCGGTGGAAAATACTTGCGCGGGCCGCAGTGTGCCGGACTCCTGATAGGCCGAAAAGACCTTATTATGGCAGCAAGGATGAATACCGGTCCCCATCATGGTTTTGGCAGGGGCTTTAAAGTTGGCCGGGAGGAGGTGATTGGCATGCTGACGGCAGCAGAGATGTGGTTTAAACGTGACCATGCCGCAGAGCAGAAATTATGGAACATACGCCTCGGGTACATCGCCAGGCAGCTGCAATCCCTGCAGGGAGTAAGCACTGTTATTAAGCAGCCTGTGGGCCGTTCGAACCCCAGTCCTGATCTGATCATCTCATGGGATCCTGCAATCATAGCCTATACCGGGCAGCAAGTGGAGGATCTCCTCTGGAATGGCAGCCCCCGGATATCAGTTGGTGCTGCCGGCAGTTACTTTCAGCCTAACCAGAAAACGAGCATTCTTGTGAATTCCTCACAACTGAGCGATGGAGAAGAGAAAATAGTTGCCAGTCATATTTTTGAAGTGCTGTCTAAGCCTGCTGCCAAATCACAGGCAACAGTTCCGGCAGCAGCTGATTTGAGCGGTCACTGGGATGTTGAAACGAAATTTTATGCAAGCGCTGTGAAGCAGAGCTTCATGATTGAGCAAAAAGGCAATACTTTAAGAGGAACTTATACCGGAAGCATTGGCTCCAGAGAGCTCACCGGTACCATAAGCGGCCAGGATATTCTTATCCGCAGCACTTATGGTGTGGATGGCGCCCGTGTACATTCTTTCTTTACGGGTAAAATCAGTGGCGAGGTAATGGAAGGCGAACTCAGTGTAGGAGAATATGGCCAGGCAACATGGAAGGCTATGCGGCATCAGTTTAAGATGAAGTAAGCTTGTTGAGCTGCGCTGCAGATTCTTAATTCAAACCCAGGATCTGCGATGCCGAATTCCTGGTATCCACTTTTTCGATCACCTGGCTGATCATTCCTTTTTGATCAATCAGAAATGTAGTTCTTGTAGTGCTGAATCCCATCACACCGTTTCTCTCTTTTTCAGACCATACACCATACTTCATATGAATGGATTTGTCTACATCGGCCAGCAGCGAAAACGGCAGGGAATTTTTCTCTATGAAACCTTTGTGCGAAGTTTCATCATCGGTACTTACACCAATGATTGTGTAGCCCTGTTTTGTAAGCTCATTAAAATTGTCGCGAAAGCTGCAGGCTTCAGCAGTGCATCCGGAACTGTTATCTTTAGGATAAAAGTATAACACAACTTTTTTCCCCTTATACTGTTTCAGCGAAACCGTTTTACCATCCTGGTCTTTGGAGATAAAATCGGGCGCCTTATCACCGGATTTCAGTGTGGTTTGTGCATAACCCAGCGCCGGGGCCAGCAACACAAAAAACAGGAAGATTGACATCACTTGTTTCATAATTTTTTTGGTTTAAAATACTAAATAGTTTGCAGTAAAACTACTGTAGGCCATATAGGTTTTAAATAATAAAAATTGTTTAGCTTAGTGTTCTAAATACACACAGCTGGGATTATTTACAGAAACAGCAAACAATACGCTCCAACACCTGTTTAAGGTACAAATTAACCTATTTATATGAACATCATTCCTAACGAAAAAAAACTGACCTCTTCCATTATCTTCATCAATTTAGCCTCTCTTTTTACAGAATACTGCAGGGAAAACTGTGACGACAACGTTTTGTATTACAAACGTGATAATGATGTGATTACCATCAGCAAAGATGCAGAGGCCATCATGAATATTATAGTAACAGATGATGATGTACGCATCAATCAGCTTGTTATGCATGATGACCTTTTTCAGTCGAGCAGAAAATTCATCCAGACACTGGTAAATTAGAAAGCAGACACAGGCTTTGCCCTGCTCATATTTATCATCCGATTGAAATAAAAGACAACAGAGTTAAAATTAGAACAGTTTAAATTTTAACTTTGTTTTCTCATCAATCAACATGGAGCAAAGTGAATCATTAATCGAGCATGGCCCTCGTCTGGCCATTATAACCATAACAGCAGTTTTTTGCGCATTACTCGAAATTATTGATACTACGATTGTTAACGTAGCATTGAATAATATGAGGGGCAGTTTAGGGGCTACGCTCAATGAAATCAGCTGGGTAATCACTGCCTACTCACTTGCCAATGTGATTGTGATCCCCTTAACCAGCTGGCTTTCCCAGCAGTTCGGCAGGCGGAATTATTTTGCAGCATCAATTGTTATTTTTACAGTCTGTTCTTTTTTATGCGGAAATGCAACTTCGATCACGGAGCTCATCATTTTCAGATTTCTGCAGGGAATGGGCGGTGGCGCCTTATTGGTTACCTCACAAACTATCATTACTGAAAGCTGGCCACCAGAAAAGAGGGCGATGGCACAAGCCATTTATGTCCTCGGGATTATTGTTGGCCCAACCCTCGGGCCGCCACTTGGTGGTTATATCGTTGATAACTATTCCTGGCCATTTATCTTTTACATCAACATTCCTGTAGGCATACTGGCTGCTATTTTGACCATACAGTTTGTTCGCAGTCCCAAATATGGTTCAAAGCGCTCGGCGAGCGAGGTAGACTGGCTTGGGATTATTTTGTTGACAGTAGGGATATCATCCCTGCAATACGTTTTGGAAAAAGGCCAGGAAGACGACTGGTTTAACAGTAAACTGATCATTACCCTGTGTATAACAGCAGTTTTGGGTTTGTATCTTTTTATATGGCGGCAGCTGGAAGCAAAATATCCCGTTGTCAACCTGAGGGTACTTAAAAACGGGAACCTGCGTATGGGTGTTATGCTCTCATTTGTCATGGGCTTCGGCACATTCGGTTCTACCTTTGTCATTCCGCAGTTTACCCAGTCTATCCTGGGCTGGAGTGCCCAGCAGGCAGGCGTGCTGCAACTTCCAAGCACATTATTTGTGGCGGTAATGATGCCCCTGGTGGCTATCCTCATTCAAAAAGGTGTACAGCAGAAATATCTTATTGCAGCAGGCATGTTCATCTTTTACATCTTCTGCATGTTGTGTTATAAAATCATTGTTCCTGATACCAGTTCTGATGATTTCTTCTGGCCACTGATGGTGCGCGGACTAGGTCTTGGCCTGCTTTCTGTACCTGTAAGTACGATGTCACTTTCCACGCTGAAAGGACAGGAAATTGGTCAGGGCGCTGCCTTTACCAGTATGATGCGGCAGCTGGGCGGTTCATTTGGAGTAGCATTGATATCCACTATGCTGACCCGCGAAACGAGTATCCACCGTACCTCACTGGTAAGCCATATGAACGCCAATGATACGAATGTACAGGACAGGGTGTCTCAACTCGCCTCGGGCATGCAGCATCACGGATTTGACCTTGCTACCGCCAGGAATATGGCCTATGGAATGCTTGATGGCATTGTTACAAAACAGGCAACCCTGCTCTCCTATATGGATATCTTTATGTTTGTTGGTATTGTCTTTATTATTTTCGTGCCACTGGTAATGTTCTTTGTGAAAAAATCTACCGCCAAAGTAAACCTGGCTGATGCGGCGCATTAATCTGCTTAAATAAATGATTACTTTTGTATAATGAATACCAATGAAAAGGCTGAACTGGTTGCAGAATTTTGCCAGCTTATACTGGAGCTGAGATACAGGCTGCGCAAAATCTTTCAGGTGAAACTGAGGGAAGCGGATATAGACATTAGTTTTGAGGTACTGGAGATCATGAAAGTACTGCTGAAACGTGACGGCATGATACAGCAGGAACTGGCGGATGTGCTTTTCAAGGACAAATCCAACATGACCTATCTGATTGACAATATGGTAAAGGCGGGATGGGTCACCCGGAAGGAAGACGAGAGCAACAGACGTATCAAACTGATTTTTCTTACTGATGAGTCGAGGGAACTGAACCACCGGCTGGCACCACTTGCCAAAGAATGCTTCCTGGCACTGGCCAAAGATGTGCATGAACTGCAGGTCAAATCAGGCATTGAGATTCTCACTAAAATGAACAGTTCCCTGTTGGAAGTAATTGTATAAACATTAGCAGAAAAAATCCATGTCAGAGGTAATTCATACATTTAAAAAAGTAGTTTACCGATGCCAATGTACAGTTGAGGGCTTTTACATTCTAATGGCCTTACTATTCCTCATATCGCCGGTTCAGGGTTTTGCCCAATATTACCCTGCTGCACCCAGGGTAGCACAGGAACGGTTGAACCTGCTGCGCAGCAGGCTTCCCCAGTCGGCCACTGCAGAAAGAATAACAATCCTTAATGCGCTCAGCAACTTATACTTTAATAAGCCAGTCAGAAAAAGACAGGATCTTGCCTTATCCATGAATTATGCCAATAAGGCGCTGGCACTAAGCAAAAAAAACAGGGATGAAAAGGGACGTGTTGAAGCCTTGCTGATGCTTGCAGACCTGTATACTGTCCTCGATCAGCTGCCTGCCGCAGAAAGCATCCTCAGGCAGCTGCCCGATCAGGCCAGGCTGAAACTGCTGCTCAACCTGAGTTACAAATACTGGCTGAAAGACCAGGAACAATACTACCCGATGGCACTGGATTTTGCTGGTCAGGCGCTGGTACTGAGTAAAAAGCTGCATGATGTGCCTCTTGAAATTATGGCGCGGAAAGATATTGCGATGATCCATGCAGAACAGCGCTTACCTGAGGCAGAACAGGAGTTGCTGGATGTGGTTAAAAGGTACCAGGCCATCCGCTATCCATATCTGCATTATGTCTATCTCCTGCTTACGAACTATTATTATGGCACTGCCGATCCGGACAAGGCTTTATACTACTCCCAGCAGTCGGTCAACAGCATTAAGAATACGCGCGACAGTACTGCGGCTGGTGATGTATATATTTACCAGGCCAAAGTATGCACCGACAACGAAGATTATGTGGAGTCCATCAATTACAGCCACATTGCAATGGCTTATTATGAAAAACATGCAGGCATGTTCCACCTGTCCCACCCTTTTGTGCTGGATGTAATCAGTAACAATTACACAAAGATGCTGCGCTTTAATACTGCCCTGAGCTATTTACGGCGGACAATCCGCAATTACCCTCCTAATTCTGCTACTGACAGTTTACTCTATCTCTCAATGGTTGGCGGAAGCTACCGGGGTTTAAAACAATACGTCCGGGCAGAACCGTATTTCAAGAAGATGTATGCCATCAGTTCCGGAAAACATATACTGGAAATGTTTGCAAACCTGCGTATGGGACAGCTCTATGTGGAGTCGCGGCAGTACGCAAAGGCGCGTCCCTATCTGTATAAAGCTTTGAGCCATTCAAAAAAGAATTTGCCTATTTCCGATCAGCGTCATTTCCGCTACATGTTATTTCTTACGGATTCTGCTACTAACCACTACCTGGCTGCAATTCGACACCAGAATATGTTCAACAGCCTGGCTGATCACAATTCCCGTCTGTTCAAAGACCGGGAAGTGAAACGTTTGCAGATTGCCTTTGAAACGCAGAAAAAAGAAGCGGAGATCAGGCAGAACAGTCAGAATATCGCTATGTTGAAACAGCGCACCCGTGCGCAGCAGGATAAACTCCGGCAGGCGCAGCAGATCAGAAACCTGACCGGCGGCGGTTTACTGCTTGCGGTGATTATTATTGCCTTGCTTTATCACCAGTACCAGCTCAAACAGCGGAGCAGCCAGCTTGTGATGGGGAAAAATGTAGTGATCACCGAAAAGAATACCCTGCTGGAACAGCTGCTTACTGAAAAAGAATGGCTGCTCAAGGAAGTGCACCACAGGGTGAAGAACAACCTGCATACGATATTCTGCCTGCTGGAAAGTCAGGCTGCATTTCTAGATAACGATGCCTTGAAAGCCATTGAGAACAGTCAGAACAGAATATACGCCATGTCTCTAGTTCATCAGAAACTTTATCAGTCGGACGATATCAAGGAAGTAAATATGGCGCTTTATTTTGCCGAATTCCTGCTGTTTATAGCAGACAGTTTTGACCTGAACGCGCGTCGTATCCGCATTGTTCAGGATGTTGAGGCTATTAAACTGAGTATCGCTGTAGCAATGCCCATGGCGCTGATTTTGAACGAGGGGCTCACCAACGCGATAAAATATGCATTCGAAGGGCGGGAAAAAGGGATCATCAGAGTATCGCTCCGGCAAAATGAAAGAATAGAACTTGTAATTGCGGATGACGGCATCGGAATGAAAGATGTGGACAATCTGGAATACAATTCCCTGGGAATCCAGCTGATGCGCGGTTTAAGTGCCGATATTGGTGCCACGATCAACTTCGAAGTGAACAATGGCACCATCATCACCATTAAAATCTGATTTCTTTATCACTGCGGATATCTGCATACTCATCCGGGTGCCTGTCAAACTGAACCTGCACATAGGCACACATTGGGATCACCTTCAGATGATTTTCGCGCACATAGCTGGTCATTGACTGTAGCAGTTCTCCTGCATAACCATTGCCTTCCTGATCGGGATCAACCTCTGTATGGAAGACCGTCATATCTCCATCATTGATCTCTACAATCATTTCTCCAATTTTCTCTCCATCAAGGTACAGGTTAAAAGCAGAGGGTTCATTTTCTAAAGTTTCAAATTTAACAGCTGTCATCATTGTTAGGGTTAAGGTGTATTTATAACCAATATAGGGCATAATGGTTTGAAAGATCAGAAAAGTTAGCGGGCTTATCTTATCTTTGAAAACCCCGGAAATCTTAAATACAGCAAATGGTGAAAACAGACAAGCAAAGTACAGTGCCTTTAAAAAAAGTATTAGGTTTGGTTTTCGGCATATCCATTATTGTAGGCAGCACTATCGGCGCTGGTATTTTCCGCGTTCCTGCGAGTATAGCCCTGCTTCTGCCAGATAAGTTTTTAATACTCTCCTGCTGGCTGATTACCGGCCTGTACATTTTACTGTGCGCAAGTTCCTATGCTGAATTAACGGCAATGATTCCAAAGGCAGGTGGTTCCTTTAATTATATCAAAAGGGCCTTTGGATCTTATGTAGGATTTGCCGCCGGCTGGTTTGATTTTATACTGAATGTAGGTGCGCCTGCATTTTTCTGCATAGTTTTAGGTGAATATACTGTTTTACTATTCCCCTCTCTGACGGGCTACAGCAAAGAGGTTGGTATTGGTTACTTAACCGTCTTTACGCTCTTAAACCTGCCTGGGATCAGGATCAGCAGTGCCACACAAAAAGTAACCAGCATCTTAAAAGTGATCTTTTTACTGGTTCTGGTAGCGGGCTGTTTCCTGGCAAAACCACAGCTGAACCCGGGCACTTTAATTCCCTCCGCAACTGTATTCAACGGCACACTGATCATCGCTTTCTTTAAGGCTATGCAGCTTATTCTGAGTACGTACGACGGATGGATGGCGGTTTCCTTTTTTGCGGAAGAGGATGAAAACCCCGGAAAAAATATTCCAAGGTCCTATTTTATCGGGGCCATTACCGTCATCATTCTATACCTGCTCATCAACGGGGCAATTTTGTATGTACTGCCACTTAACGCGATAGCGCAATCGCCCCTGGCAGCCTCTTCCGCTGCCGCCGTTGCCTTTGGCAGCTGGAGTTCGATCGGGATTGATATCATTGCCATTTTTGTGGTGATCAGTATCCTGAACGCCTATATGCTGATCCCTTCGCGCATACTTTTGGGTTTAAGCAGGGAAGGTTATTTTATCAGACAGGGCGCACAGCTGAATAAAGGAGGTACACCCTATTTTTCTTTGCTTCTCTGTTATGTGATCACGATTGTTTTTATCCTGTATAATACTTTTGAGCAGGTTTTCTCCCTGGCTGCCGTCATGCTCACAGTAGTTACTGCTTTCTCCTTTGCCTCTCTGCTGGTTCTGAGAAAAAAAGAGCCTGATCTTCCCCGCCCTTACAAAGCCTGGGGTTATCCTTATATGACCATTCTCGCATTAACGGTAACCTTGATTCTATTTGTTGGATTCGCCATCAGCGATACCAGAAGCTTTTTGATTGTTGCTGTGCTGTTCATTTTATCCTATCCTTTTTACAGATTATTGAAACGGAAGAACGATATTTGATAGCGTATGACAAGGACTTCTGAAGCATTACCTCCAAATATTTTAAAAACCAAACAACATTTTGAAATTCTTGACGGATTAAGAGGAATAGCGGCAATTGCCGTGGTGCTGTTTCATTTTATGGAAATGGCGATTACAGATTACAGTAAAAACTTTATCGGACATGGATTTCTGGCAGTGGATTTTTTCTTCTGCCTGTCGGGCTTTGTCATAGGCTATGCATATGATGACCGCATAGCGAAGATGGGTATCCTGGAGTTTTTCAAGTCAAGGATCATCAGGCTGCATCCGCTGGTAATTTCAGGATCAGTATTGGGTGTACTGGCATTTTTGTTTGACCCTTACGGGGGGCATCCCGAGCTGTACAGTGCAGGAAAAACAGCCCTTATCTTTGTAACCTCGGTGTTGATGATCCCTTATCCGGTAGTGACCGAAAGGAGTTTTAACCTCTTCAATATCAATGCACCGGCATGGTCCTTATTCTGGGAGTATGTAGCCAATATATTTTATGCCCTGTTTCTTTACCGGATTGGCCGCAACCTGCTCTGGATCTTAACATTGCTTTCTGCAGCGCTCATGTGTTATGTGGCCTGGCATTCAGGTAATCTGATGGGTGGCTGGGGAAAAACTACCTTCTGGGATGGCTGCGTCAGGATCTCTTTTTCATTTTCAGCGGGGCTGCTGATCTACCGTTCCAACTGGATCATCAGGAACAAACTCGGCTTTGCCGGCATCGGCATCCTGTTATTTTTGGCCTTTGTCATGCCTTTCAGCAAGTGGAACTGGATAACAGAACCGCTTGTAGTGCTCATTTATTTCCCCCTGCTGATTGCACTGGGTGCGGGTGCACAGTTATCTTCCGGCCTTAAAAAATTCTGCGAATTTGCAGGGAAAATTTCCTATCCGCTGTATATGACACATTATGTGGCAATATGGATTTTTCTAAACTACTACACTACTCATAAAGTAAGCACTTCAGAGCTGGCGCTGATAGTTATTACCGGGACGATCCTGCTCATCGGGCTTTCCTGGCTGGTTATGGTTTTTTATGATATACCTGTGAGAAGGTACCTGACGGGGAAAAGGAAGCTGCCCCTAAGCACAGGAAATAATTAATTGTCACAAAACAACATATGCTATTGTATTAATGCCTCGTTCTAGTTAACTTAATGTTACGAAAACGAGCAAATGAAAAACCAGAACACAGCAACAGACAGCAAAGAAAAACCAGCCGGGAAAAATGTTTCTGTTACCTACAAACTCAGAAAGTCAGCTTTTGTCAGCTTGCTGGACAATGGATTCAGTATCGGTTATGTAAACATTGATTTGCTGGCCGACCAGGATACCGATGTAAATAGTTTTTCTACCAAAGATGGTAAGTTCTATCCCTGCCTGATGGAGGAAGATGGCCTGCAGGTTACTTTATATGCTGAAGGTAAAACCGGTGATTTCTGGACGCTTGAACTGGAAGTTGATGGAAAAGCGCTGGCTGCAAACCCGATCAGGACGGAAACAGATGAGCGGGGACATCTTGACTTTGATAACCTTATCAACTGAAAGATGAAAGCGCTATACCTCATTTTTCTGGCGGCCCTATCGCTGCATTTCAGAGCAGCGGGCCAGCTTGTGGCTGAAGATGCCAGAGGCGAATCCTCTATCCTGCTGCATGCTTCCAGTGTGTCCTTCAATCTTTCTGAAGCAGCACTTGCCGCCAACTGGAACAATTTCAGAAAGCTGGCGGTAGAAAAGCCGAAGCAAACCATCTGGGGGATCGCAGCACGTGGCAGCAATGCCGAAGGCCTTTCTGAATTGTTTAACGGCGGGCAGTTTACCCCCCAGTCGAGGATCAGCGGCTTTATCGGACTGAGGAAAAGCTATCAGACTTCGGCCTTTGAACTCCTGAAACGTATCCGTGATATCCAGGCCTCAGCAGACTTTCCCAGCGAGGCAGCAATTAACATGGTGAAGCAACTGAATGAGCGTGTGAAAAGTGCAAGGGAAAGGCAGCCTTCCAAAGCCCTCAGCATTTATATCAATGCAGGTCTGAATACCGATAATTTTAAACTGTATGCCGATAACAGTAACAGTACTCTGGCGGCCAGGTTCAGAACGGTAAGTTTCCGCGGTGCCTTTGCCGCAGCAGGCCTCAATTATGAATATGGCCCCAGATGGACGCTTGGATTATCGGCCGGCTTTGAACGTTATAATAACCTGGATTCGCTGGGGAGCAGCGATTACAGACTCAGCAATACTACCACATCAGGAAATTCTGAGCTGTCAACAGAGACCAAATATCATGCTTACAGGGGTGAATACATCGCCTACAACAGGATCAATTTCAAAACTGATGCACTGTACTTTGCAAAGCTGAGCGATGATTACCGGCTGGTTTGGAATACCCTGTATACCCGCCTGTTTTTCCCTGTGCAGGAAAACAGGATCAACAAGCTGATCCAGGCCGGCACAGCAATGAACATCTATAAGAGTGAGGGCAAATTTGCCGGAGGGCTGTATGCCCAAAGCAACGATCTGTTCAACAGCCTGCACAGCGCCGAAAGATTTCATGAGCGGATATCTTTTGGTATTGTTGCGAAATATGCATTCAGCAGTATCATGAGCAGGGACTTCCCGAAATAACCCACATGGCCATTAAAATTGCTCATGGCGTCTGCGTACCGGACGACAGCCTTTTGCCTACCACAGCCCTGGTTGATATTGAAGGATTATTAAAGAGGGATAGCCAAAGGAACTGCCCGCAGCTTTTGCATACGGGCCAGTTCCATGGTATCAACGAGATTTCCGGTGAGAGTGTTAATCCAGTTAGTTTCTGACAGTCGGGTATTTAATTCCTAACTGCTCCAGGTAAGTTTTGTATTTAGCAGGATTGTAATAGAATTTCTTCATTGCAGGCCTGTATTCTTCCATAATTTTTTTGTTCAGTTCAATTGCCGGTTTATCCGTAGCCGAAATCAGGGGAATATATTTTGTCTCTTTTGTCTGTACCTCTGCAAAATAAGTTTTGGCGCTTTTTAACAGTTCCGGATTGGTGAAGAGCTCCAGTAAGGTCATGGCTTCTGCTTTCGCTCCTGCGGTTACACCTTTGTGCGCAATCGGCGTTGCCATAGAGATAGCATTTGCCCAGTTGTGCCCCGGTAATCCGGGGATGTTTGAAGGATATCTGAGTACGATAGTTGGAACTGTCCATGAAATATCGGCGATATCATCTGATCCACCACCTCCGGTTGAAAGTGATGCTGAGGGTTTCGACAAGCCATTTAATTTGGTTGGCAGTCCTTCTTCGGGCGACTTCAGTTCTTTCTGAATGCCGTGTGCAAGTGCCTGATCTTCAGCCGTCCAAACAGGCAAGCCAACAGACTGGATGTTTTTCTCCATGGCTTCGGCCATAGGCTGGTTAAAGTGACCCGGCCATGCACTGCCCAAGACGGTATAAGTCATTTTCGTATCCGTCATCTTTGCTGCTGCTTCGGCAATCTTTATACCGTCCTTGTACATCTGCATGATCTTTGGATATGATCTTTCACGGAAATAATACCATACTGAAGATTTAGAGGGAACTACATTCGGCTGGTCTCCCCCATCAGTGATCACATAGTGTGAACGCTGTGTGGTTTCCATATGTTCGCGGTGGTAGTTCCAGCCCAGGTCCATCAGTTCAACTGCATCAAGCGCACTTTTTCCTTTCCAGGGTGCACCTGCGGAGTGTGCAGATTCACCCTCGAAGTCGAACCGCACCGAGATCATTCCATTACCGCCGCCATCACCATAGCTGGTGCCTAAGTTACTGGCAACATGGGTAAAGATACAGGCATCAACATCTTTAAAGTACCCGTCCCGTACGTAATAGGCTTTTGTTCCCAGCTGCTCTTCCGCCACACCTGGCCACAGCATAATCGTTCCGGGAAGTTTTTCCCTTTCCATGATTTTTTTGAGGGCCAGTACGGCTGTAATATTTAAGGGTTCCCCACTGTTGTGGCCTTCGCCATGTCCCGGCGCCCCCGGAATGATCGGGTCATGATAAGCAACACCGGGTTTCTGGGACGCTTTAGGAATACAGTCGATATCACTGCCGATGGCGATGAAAGGTTTGCCCGATCCCCATTTTGCAGTCCAGGCTGTTGGCACACCTGCTATACCCTGCTCTATTGTAAATCCATTTTTCTTCAGGATATCAGTGAGGTATTTTGATGTTTCGAACTCCTGGAATCCCAGTTCGCCGAAACTAAAGACCATATCCACCATCACCTGGGTGTTTTTCTGCTGATTGTCGATTTCTTTTCTCAGTTCAGCTTTCAGGGCTTCCAGTTTTGCCGGCGCAAGCTGTGCACTGGCTGTTTGCGGGTTCAGGGAACCCAGCGCCACCATACCAACCGTACTGCAGGAAATCAATGCCTGTTTTAAATAAGATCTTTTTTTCTTTTCCATTTTATATATGGGTGTAGGATAGTAGCATTAAGGAGAATTATTTGGTGCTTTCGGTACGGACGGTTGGGTATTTAATGCCCAGCTGCTCCAGATAGGAAGCGTACTTTTTCGGGTTATAATAGTTCTTCTGCATCTCAGGACGGAATTCTGCCATGATTTTTTTGTTCAGTCCTATCGCCGGTTTATCCGTAGCCGAAATCATTGGGGTGTACTTGATGTCTTTGGTTTGTACCTCTTTAAAGTACGTCCAGGCTTCCTTAATGATTTCCGGTTTCACCAGCATGTCAAGTACCGTCAGGGCTTCGGCTTTTGCACCTGCAGTTGCACCTTTGTGCGCTATTGGTGTAGCCATTGTGATTCCACTTGCCCAGTCGTGCCCTTTTAAACCCGAGACATTTGAGGGATAGCCCAAAACTATAGTGGGCACATTCCAGGATATATCACCAATGTCATCTGATCCGCCACCACTCCATGCTGCACCCGCAACAGGTCTTCTCAAAGTATCTACTGCTGTTGGCAGCCCTTTTACCATCTGGGGTGCATTGGGGTTCAGTTCTTTCTGTGTGGCCAGTGCCAGTTGTTTATCTTCTTCTGACCATGCCGGAAGACCTACTTTTTTGATATTTTCATACATGGTTTCGGCAATGGATTTGTTCATAAATCCCGGCCATGCACTTCCCAGAACTTCGTAGGTCATCTTTGTGTCTGTCATCGAAGCTGCTGCTTCAGCGATTTTCAGCCCATCCTTATACATCTGCATTACTTTAGGGTAATCCTGTTCGCGGAAATAATACCATACGGAAGCTTTTGAAGGTACGACGTTTGGCTGATCTCCCCCGTCTGTGATCACATAGTGTGAACGCTGACTTGGCAGCATATGCTCACGGTGTAAATTCCAGCCGGCATCCATCAGCTCCACAGCATCCAGTGCGCTTCGGCCTTTCCAGGGTGCGCCTGCAGAATGGGCTGCTTCGCCTTCAAAATTGAATTTCACGGAGATCATTCCGCTGGTGCCTATGGGACCGTAACCCGTGCTCAGGTTGTTACCTACGTGGGTGAAGATGCAGGCATCAACATCTTTAAAATAACCATCCCGTACATAATATGCTTTTGTAGCCAGCTGCTCTTCGGCTACGCCCGGCCACAATACTAAAGTTCCCTGGATCTTTTCCTTTGCCATGATCTTTTTCAGCGCAAGCATCGCGGTGATGTTGAGTGGCATGCCTGAGTTATGGCCTTCGCCATGTCCGGGAGCGCCGTCTATGATCGGATCGTGGTAAGCTACACCTGGTTTCTGGGAAGCTTTTGGAATACAGTCGATATCGCTGCCGATTGCAATCACCGGTTTGCCTGATCCCCATTTGGCCATCCAGGCCGTAGGAATACCTGAGATGCCATGCTCTACGGTAAAACCTTCTTTCTTAAGGATATCCGTTAGATATTTTGAGGTTTCAAACTCCTGGAAGCCCAGCTCTCCAAAACTGTAGACCATATCTACCATGACCTGGGTTTGTTTCTGCTGCTTGTCTATCTCTTTGATCAGCTCTGCTTTGAGGGCTTCGACTTTGGCTCCATCCATCGTTTGTGCAGCAGCCTGCCCCGGGGCAAGAACTCCATATCCCAAAACACAGGATGCGCCAAAATAAAGTGCCTTTTTGAGCGAGGATTGTATTTTTGTGTTCATGTTGTCTGGTTAAGTGAATGCTTCCTATAAATTGTCGAACGTGGCACTAAAGCCTGAATTGTTGACTTCTCCGCCATGGAGGAAATCCATACCAGGCATTCCGATTGGTGCCCCCGGCGGCATCTCTGTTGCTGCAGGCGGCTGGAATTTGTTGGGATCTGCCTTGAAGGCCTCAAACTGGGAAAGTGCAAAAAGAATGTTGGCTTTCTGTTTTGCCGGAGCGCCGGACATTTTTGCTGTCAGCATCTGTTTGAGGTTCTCCACTTCATAGAGTGCCTGTCCCCTTACCACTTCAGAAGTGCGGCTGTTGGCAGCCAGCATCAGCAGGTATTTTACCACCTGATTGTTTACCATAGTCTGCAGTTCACCTTTATAACCTTCGGCTACAGGCGCATTCCATGTCTGGTCGATCAGTTTGTCTGCAATCTCAATAAAACCCGGGTACTTGCTGTCCCTGGCATTGTATTCGATCAGGCGGCTTGCCCTCTCATCATCCAGCATGTAAGCCAAAGTGGTGCTCGCAGCAGATTCTGCCGCAGCAATAGGGTCAAATGTAGGGCCTGTATATCGGTTGAATGTTTCAACCCCGGCAGGGTATCCTGATGGACGCGGCGGGATCATTTTGATCAGTTTTTCGGGCAGGGCAAGGGCTTCGGGTGTAATTGTGCTCATGAGAGATTCAAAAGCGCGCCATTGCTCTTTGGGTTCTACCATCCGTGTGATCACCTGTCCGTCGTTCTTGATGGCATGTGTGAAATACAGTCCGCCGATAGATTTTGCTACTGCTTCGATCTGGTAACGGTGTAACAGGTAAGCTGGCACCAGTACTTCTTCTATTGTAGCCATTGGTTCGCCGTCAAGGATAGATTTCTCAGAGAAATTATCCAGCACTTTCCTGCGTACCGTCATGATGTTGGTCATCTGGTCGATCGGATCTGCACCATCATCCCACTGGTGTGAGGTAGGATGTGCATTTCCGCCGATATCAGGAATGAAGATAAACCCCTGGTCCAGTGTCTCGTGCATGATCTTTTCAAGGGCAGCATTTTCATCTGTTCCTTTTTTAAATTCGGTATATCCCCACATCACCGCGCGTTTATCCCAGCTGCCTATACCTTTTGCATAAGCATCAGAGAGGTCTACAGTACCGTCTTTTTTAAGCGAAAACTTTGGATATGGGTAATCCATTACGGAAGCGCGGTCTTTAGGACTGGCTGCGAAATTGTGGTTGAAGCCTAAAGTATGGCCTATTTCATGGGCAGAAAGCTGCCGGATCCGCGAAAGTGCGATTTCCTGCATTTCTTTTGGCACAGGTTTACCTGCAACATAAGGTTGCAGAAGACCTTCTGCCATCAGGTAATCCTGACGGTGGCGGTCTGATCCCAGGGTAACTACGCCCTTGATGATCTCTCCGGTTCTTGGATCAAGGAAAGATGCGCCTGAGGAGAATGCACGTGCCGGGTTACCCGAACGGTTGATCCAGTTGACCATGTTATAGCGGATATCCATTGGGTCTGCACCTGCCGGCAGCTCACTGATCTGGAAAGCGTTCTTAAATCCTGCGGCTTCAAAAGCCTGGTTCCACCATGCACCACCTTCGATCAGTGCTTTTTTGATCATCTCCGGTGCCCCGCGGTCTACGTAGTAAACAATCGGTTTTACCGCTTCGCTCATTGCAGCATTCGGGTCTTTTTTCTGGAGACGGTGACGCCGGATAAACCTTTTCATAATTGGTTCCGTCATCGGTGCAGAGAAATCCATATAGGCGAACTGGCCAAATGCAGAGCGTGCATCGTACTTACGCGGTGCATAATTACTGTCCGGCAGTTCTATGAACGACTGGTGCATGTTGATTGTGATTGCTCCCGGATCCGGTGCAATATCATTCCCGCGCTCGTAACCTCCTGAATTTGGATTACCGCCCGTGAAGGTCAGCATAGATTCAAATTCGGAATTTTTCGGGAAGTTCTTTGTATTCTCCATATAGACTACGGAACGGGTTTCATCCAGTCTGTAACTGGCGCCGCTGCCGCCTGCTGATGGCCTTACCGTAACCGGTCCGCTTACTCTTGAGACGCCTAGCCTTGAAGTAATACCCTGACTGTCACGGATGATGAAAGGTGTCATATCGATCATGTATTTGCCTCCTGCAGCTGATACAGGCACAAATGCAAAGATGACCGACTTGGCGAAGTTGTTTTCTACGGCTTTGATCTCATCCAGGTTGGTAGTGATGGCACGGTAATTATAAACAGGCTCTACCAGCAGGATTTTTGTTCCTGCCTTAACGAATTTAGCAATGGCGGAGGAGGCCTGTCCCCTTTCGGGGCCGCCGTTTCCTACGCCATTGGAGAGTGATCTGAAATACAGAAATTCCTTGTCCAGTTTATCTACCTCGAGATAGATCTTACCGGATTTTTCGTCATAATAAAAATCAAAGTAACCTTCAAACTTTTTCAGGTTCTGCATGGAAGGCGCCTGCGGTTTAGTGTCGGATTGTTTTCCGGGGCCCATGCCTGCAGCTGCCGGAGCCTGAGCATAACTCATTTTGCCGGCTGCAATCAAGCCTAATGCTATGGTACAATATAATTTCATCTGTTTGATATTTATAAAGCTTTATTGGATGAGATCTCTGCGTTTGGTATTGGGAAGATGTACTCTGTCTGGCTTGGTGTTACCGAAGGTGAAGTACCTTTAGCAGGAATGGTCAGGAGGTTTCTCAGCAGATCATTTGACCGCAGGCCTTCGCCCAGGAACTCAATTCTTCTTTCTACCAGGATTGTATTTACCAGTGCAGTTTGTGTTGCTGTAGCTGCTGCCGGGAAGTTGTAGTTTGCATCAGAACGCTTGCGTACAGCCGTCAACAATTCGGTTCCTTTAGCCAGGTTACCGGTTTTGGCCGCTGCCTCTGCGTAGTTGAGCAGTACTTCTGAATATCTCAGCACCGGTATATAATCCAGAAACAAGGTACTCTGATATTTGGTCAGGAAAGCACCATTGGTATTTGTTTTTACCAGTGTTTTTCTTGCATCAGTTGCCGGCCAGGTGGCATTGCCATAAATCCCTGCCGGGTTTAAGCTGTACTCCTGGTTGGTATTGTAATTGTAGCCAAGTGAATTCTGGCCTGAAACAAAATCCAGTGCTGCCATTGGCAGGGAGAAGATCGATTCGTTGGACACATAATTTGCTGAGAAAATGGTCAGGATGCTTGGCTGCATGGCATTGGCAACTCCTGTTGCCGCTACATATGGAGCAGCTGCAGGAACGATTTTCTGTGCTTCTGTAATCACATTGGCATTCATCCCCATGGTTAAATATACTCTCGTTTTCAACGCGATAGCAGTATTGCGGTGTGCCCTTGTAGTATTAAGCGTAGCTGTGGTATATGTTAGAGGTAATCCGGCTTCGGCATCGTTCAGGTCCTGCAGGATCTGGGTGTATACCTGTGCAACGGTACTTCTCGCCAGGTCATTGTCTGTAGTAGACATCTGTCCTTTTAAACGCAGGGGAATTCCAGGAGACGCTCCTGCATCTTTTACGTAAGGCTGGCCGTACAGGGTAATCAGTGAATAATAAGCCAGCGCTCTTACAAATTTAGCTTCCGCAACATATTGTACTGAGGTAGCAGCAGGCACAACAGTAGTGTTTGCTGCAAGTCCGTCGATTACTAAATTGGCTGAGTTAATTGCTGCATAGCCAGCGCTCCAGGAAGACAGCGCATCAGCAGAACCGGAGTTGATCGTGTGGTTCCAGGCGTCATATCCCGTAAAGATATTCTGCAGACGGTTCAGGAATTCTTCTCCCCTGATATCGTTTAACATCAGGTTACGGCCTCCGAGGAAGTCGCCGCTCTTCAGCGCCTTGTACATGCCGTTTACCTGGGCCAGTACCCTTGTTGGTGTGGAGAACACCAGGTCTGCCGAGACCGAGGTTTCGGGAATAGGGTTTAACAATTCTGATTCCTTGCAGGCTGGCAGCAGCGTTCCGAGGCCCACTGTAAGACAGCTGAGTTTAAATATGTATGATTTGAAGTTGTTCTTGTTCATGGCTTGAATTTTTAAAATTAGACTAGAAACCTATGTTCATACCGAAAGTAAATGTCCTGCCCTGTGGTACAGAGTTTTTATCCACACCCGGGGTAGTATTTGTATTTCCGTTAACCGAGATATCCGGATCCTGACCTGTGTATTTGGTGATGAGGAAGGCATTGAATACCTGTGTATAAATCCGGAGCGAAGAAATACCTGATTTACCAAATATTGCAGGATTAAACCTGTATCCGAAGGAAGCAGTTTGCAGACGGATAAAATCGGCTTTTTCTACGTTGGCAGAGATCGGGAACGATGAACCGTTTGAAAGTAAATCTCCCAGGACAACCCTTGGAATATCAGTTACCTGACCCGGAGTAGTCCAGCGTGTTAACACTTCTGTACTGTTGTTCCAGAAACGCTGATCACGCCAGGTTGCTTTAGTACCATTCTGGATGTAGTTACCACCTGAATAGGTGAAGTTTACGCCCAGGTCGAAACTTTTGTATTTGAATGTATTGTTAAAACCACCGTAAAAAGTAGGCAGTGCATTTCCAAGGATCTTGTAATCCTTTACACTGATTGCCGGTGCTGCTGTACCGTCAAGGTATGTCCAGCGGCTTCCGCCTGTTGGTATAGACTGGTTGTACTGAACCTGCTGTCCTGCTGCATTCACAAATATCCTTTGTCCGTTAGCGGGATTCACACCGTTCGTAACTGCTCCGTATAAACTTCCTACAGAATAGCCTACACGGGTGATATTGGTGGTTTCTGAAGAAGTAGCCGTTGCGCCTACGATCTCCGCACCTGCACCAAACAGGTCGGTAACCATATTTTTGTTATGGGTGTAGTTGAAATTGGTGTTCCATGAGAAGTTGCCTTTCTGATAGACCAGTGCAGAAATACCGAACTCCAGGCCTCTGTTATACATTGCTCCTACGTTCTGCAGGATTGCGTTTCCGGGAATACCTTTTGAGGGCGACTGAGGCACGTTGAGGATCAGTCCGTCTACGTTGTTGTTATAGTAAGTCACATCGATAGTAACACGGTCTTTGAAGAATCCTATATCCGCACCTACGTTGGTTTGTTTACTGGTTTCCCAGCCCAGATCCGGGTTACCGCCCTGGTTAAATGCGAATGTTGGTACTGTTCCGTATAAACTTGAGGTATAAAGAGAGAGGGAACCATAGTTATTGGCTAAGTTTCCGTTACCTACCCTACCCCAGCTGGCGCGGAGTTTCACGCTGTTCATGATTTCTGCTAAATGAGAATTCTTGTAGAAATCTTCGCCTGACAATGCCCAGCCTCCTGATACGCCACCAAAATTACCATATTTCTTTCCTGTGCCCAGGGCCGAGTTACCATCACGGCGATAATTGATCGTGGCAAAGTATTTTTTGTCAAAATCATAACTTACCCTTCCAAAAATGGAAGCGAACGCTTTTTCACTTTTGGAGTTGTTGGTTGTTCCCGGCACTATATTCTGGAAGGAACCTTCGAAACTGTCATAGAATGAATCAGATAATCCTGTACGCTGTGCGCCCCACATGGAGTTTCTGAACTTCTGCACATCGTAACCTCCCAGTAAAGTGAAGTTATTTTTGTCGCCCATTTTGGCGGCATAGTTCAGTGTATGTGTTAGGTTCCAGTTATCGATTAACACGCTGTTGTTTGTGGCTTGCCCGCCGTTTGCAAAACCCGGCCCGTGAACAGCGCTCTCAAACGACTTATTTTCAATCCTTAAGCGGTCTACCCCATAACTCAACCTGTAGGTCAAGCCTTTTGCAAGATTAACATCCACAGCAAAATTTCCTATGATCCTGTCATTTTCTGAAGTGTAAGTATTATACTCAAGTAAAGCTGCAGGATTGTAGAAGTTACTGGAAACTGTATTTGCTCCCATGCCCAAAGTATTTGTAGTACTCAGGTTATAGCTGCCGTCTGCATTTTTGACAGGAACGTTTGGTGCCGAAAGTGTGGCCAGACGTCCGATAGCCGTTAGACCAAAAGCGTTACCTTCAAGGGATCCTGTTTGTGGCGAAGCGTTTAAGCTATTGTTATAGTTGATATTTGCCGTCAGTTTGATGAAACTGGTCAGCTTATGGTCGATATTGAAACGGGCAGACTTACGTGTAAACTCGTTTGTTTTAATGATACCTTCCTGTTTACTGTAATTGGTGGAGAAATAGTATTTAGTAGTTTCTGAACCGCCGGACACGTTGAGACTGTGATTTTGTGAAACACCGGTCTGGTATACTTCATCAAACCATTTTGTATCCACGAGTGAACCATCAGGATTGTAGGAAGGGAAGAATGAAGCAGAAGGAACCGCAGCATTGTTCTGATTGTTGGAGAGGATTTTAGAGTTCAGTGTAGCTTCGTTCTTGATCATCATGAACTGTTCTGCGTTGAGCAGTTCAGGTAAACGTACGGCATTGGTAATACCTGTCCATCCTTCGTAATTTACTTTAGGTTTTCCGCTTTTACCAGATTTTGTAGTGATCAGGATTACCCCTGCAGCAGCCCTTGATCCATAGATTGCAGTTGAAGCTGCATCTTTCAGCACGTTGACAGATTCTATATCCGCAGGGTTGATATCACCCAGCGGGTTATTGGCTACCTGTGAATTTCCGGAACTGTTTCCTGTATTGATTGGAATACCATCCACCACTATTAAAGGATAGGAACTCAGGGAAATTGAGTTGATACCGCGGATCCTGATTACGGGAGCATTGTTTAACACACCGTTTGGCTGTCCTATACTTACCCCGGTTGCCTTACCGGCAAGTCCCTGATCAAAACTTTGTACCGGCAGGTCTTTGAGGCTTTCACCTGATACTTTTGAAGCTGAGCCTGTAAACTCTGCTTTTGTTTGCGTTCCGTATCCTACAACCACAACATCGTTTAACGTTTTAGCATCTGGCTGTAAACTAATTTTCCATGAGGTTCTGTTTGCTACAGGCACTTCTTTGGCTGTATAACCGATGTAGCCAAAGACCAGGATTGCCGCGTCATTTGGCACAGTAATTGTAAATTTACCATTGCTATCTGTTACGGTAGCTGAACTGGTACCTTTAACTTTTACAGATACTCCCGGAAGTGTTTCTCCGTTTTCGTCTGTAACAACACCTGAAATTTTGATTGCAGCCTTTAAACTGAAGGCTTTCAGCGCAGATTTTTTGGTAGAAGAAATTCCGGCGGCTCCCTCATTTGCAGAGGCATTAGTAACTAATAAACAAACGGTTAGAGATGTTAATGTACCAACTTTTGAGCACCTCAACGCATAATTTTTCACTCTATTATAAAGTAGAGATTTTTTCATAATTTTGTCGCTTAAGTGTTAAGTAATTTTTGTGTAATGCTACCATACAGGTTCCGACGCCCGGTAGTTTACATATTCGATGCTTACATTTTAATCACCTTCCGGTCTTGATATATTGGGACCGGAGGGTCTTTTACTTCATGCTTTCTCAGGCTTTTTCTTCATGATCAGATTAGGTTTTGGTTTAGGTTGTTTTGTTTAGTTAATTGCTGAATGATATTCTGGTTATGTTGTTTTGCGCGGGTGATTTGAAAGCATCTCTGACGGCGTACATTGCCAGCGAGAGATATTCTTTTACAGTATGTCTGGAAATATTCAGCAGCTGGGCCGCTTCCTCATAACTTTTCCCTTCCAGTTTACATAAGGTAAATACTTTTTGCTTTTGAGGCGAGAGTTCTCTGATGGCTGCATGCAGGATCTGATAGTGTTCATCATGGACATCATCACTTTCATCGCGATGGGCGTGGTAAAATGATACGACTTTATCTTCAGCAGCAGAATGGCGGATTTTCCTTTTTACGTGGTTCACAGATTTATTGAAACTGATCACGAAAAGCCAGCCGCTTACAGACTGCTCCTGCCGGATGCTTTGACGGCTTTCCCATAAGGTAGCAAAGACATCCTGAAGTATGTCCTGCGATTCCTCCCTGTTTTTTACAAACTTATATACATTCATGTAAATAAGCTGATGATATTTCCAGTAAAGACTGTCAAATCCTTCACTAAATCCATCATGTAAGAGGGAAACCAACGCCTTATCATCAATTTTAGCCATACAATTATTAAAATTTAATAGTATTCCTGAACAATAAACTGAAAATCGCAGCCGTTAATAACATTATGACTGACAAAAACTAAATATATTGAATTTTTAATTGTTTTTTGAATGTTTAATTACATTTTGAACAATAAATATCAATTTATATTAGAAATAATTGAAGATAGCACAGCAAATATTCAAATTGTATTATTAATTATACAATTAAACGACCTAAATACTCTTCATATCTGCAATTAATCAAAAAAATCAAGGTATTTATTGATAATTTATAACAAATACGCACAATATCACCTATCTCATGCAAAAACCAGGTTGAAACATAAAAATTACAAAGATCACTTTGCACCTCTAACATTTGCATTCCGTTTTCAAATTATAAAACTTCAGCTGAGCGGTGTTGTTTACTATTGGAACATTATCCGATGAATACAAAAGAAACTACTGCCACAGGCCTGGATAAATTAACGGGTTTATACCTCACTTTAATGCTGGCTTCGCTTTTATCCTGTAAGTCAGGACAGGTAAACCTCTTTAAGCCAGCATCCCCTCATGAGCAATATCAGCGCAAGCTTGTATCATCCGGACTGGATAAAACGAGCATGGGTGCTGCATGGATTGTATCTTCAGTAGCTGTGCTGCAAAAGGCACTGACCATCACCATTCCTTACCAGGAAACCGGATACTTCCCTGCTGAAAGTATTTCCGCTGCAGCGTACAGGTTTAACGTGGTACAGGGGCAGAAGATCAGCATTGAACTTTCCAGAAAACCTCTCAGACAGTTTATGCTATATATAGATGTATGGGAGCAGCCCAAAAACGGAGCAATGAAACTTATTGCTTCGGCAGACACAATAGACAATGCCCTTGAATTTGAAGCCAAAGTTAGCGGAGCCGTCTTTATCCGGCTGCAGCCGGAACTGTTACGTGGTGGTCAGTACACATTAAATATCAGCGCCGGCCCTTCACTTGGATTCCCTGTCAAGTCATCAAACAGCCGCCACATACAAAGTATTTTTGGAGACGGCCGGGATGAGAATTCCAGAAAACATGAAGGCGTAGATATTTTCGCGCCTTTCCGTACTCCTGCGCTTGCTGCTGCAGAGGGTACTGTTACCAGGGTCAATGAGAATAATCTTGGGGGTAAAGTAGTCTGGCTGCGTCCTAAAGACAAAGATTACACCTTATATTATGCACACCTCGATCTTCAGCTCGCGAAGGAGGGCCAGCTGGTTCACACAGGTGATACATTGGGATTGGTGGGCAATACCGGAAACGCAAGGTCCACCCCGGCCCACTTGCACTTTGGAATATATACCCCGGAGGGAGCGGTAGACCCGATGCCTTTTGTAAACACCGTGGTTACAACTGCGGCGAGAATCAGTTCTTCATTAAGCAATCTCAATGCAACAATGCGTATTTCCGGGAAAACAGAGCTGTACAATGCAACAGAGCGCAATGCTCCCGGCATACTCTCCTTACAAGCTGGTACGGTCGTAAAAGTGAATGCAGCAAACAGCAGCTGGTATAAAATCGAATTGCCCGATGGCCGCACAGGCTTTATACAAAGTAAGGCTTTAACAGGTATCAGTAAGCCATTGCGGAAACTGAAAGTTGGCCCTTTACAACAGGACTTATATGATCATCCGGATAGTCTGTCCGCTGCTGTAAAACTGAGACTCAGGACAGGCAGTACAGTGGATGTACTGGGAGTTTACGAAAATTATCAGCTGGTAAGGAATGACAGCAATGAAACAGGATGGGTCAGGTAGTACCTTTTACAGCAGTGCAATATACTTGTGATCCAGTTCGTCAAGATGCTGATAGGTAAGTACAAATAAGATTGGCCCAAAAATTTTTTCCCT
Organism: Pedobacter sp.; assembly: GCF_040513095.1. Lineage (GTDB taxonomy): Bacteria > Bacteroidota > Bacteroidia > Sphingobacteriales > Sphingobacteriaceae > Pedobacter. The sequence continues at coordinate 43,225 of NZ_JBEVDX010000043.1, forward strand.
GGTGATGTCAACCGCGGCAGGTACATCCGTAAAGATAGTTGGATGAAAGATCCGTTCATCAGCATCCATTGTACCTCCCATCACTATTGCAGCTCCCTGTTTGACAGCATGGTGCAGCAATTGCCGGAGTCTGTCAAAATGCGAATCGTTTTCGATCCTGCAGTACCTGTCCATATCAAGCTCATAACTGTTTTCCAGATAAAAGTGCCTGGTATTCAGCATGAGCTGTGCAACGAAAGCATTTTTATGGCTTTCCGGAACAACTACATAATCGGGAGCTGATGCCCTCTGGCCAGCCTCCAGGAACTTCTCCCGGGCAATCTGCGCCGCAGCGCTTTCAAGGTCGCTCTCAGCTGTTATTATTTTGCCTTTTGCTGTCATTGGAATCCAAACTGATGTACAGAATTATACGATGCCTTGTTTTATAGCTTTTGCTACAGCCTCTGTGAGGGAAGCCACATGCAGCTTTTCATAAATCTTTTTAATGTGGCTGCGCACCGTCTCGTAACTGATAAATAATTCGGCGGCTACCATTTTATAACTTAAGCCGTTGACTATACATAACAGTACTTCTTTTTCACGCGGGGTAAGCTTGTACTCATTAACCGATGATTTATTGATCTTCTCCGGGATCTGTAGCTTGTTGATCACTTTCCGTGCAATGCTGGGGCTCATTGGTGATCCGCCGAAATGCAGTTCTTTGATTGCATCAATCAGTTTATTTTTCAGGTCGTCTTTGAGCACATAACCTGATGCACCGGCACATATGGCATCAAAAACCCGGTCATCATCTTCGAATACGGTCTGCATCAGGATCTGGATGGTGGGCAGCTCATGTTTCAGGATCTGTACTGCTTCGATGCCACTCATTCCCGGCATCTGAATATCCATCAGTACAATATCGGGCTCACATTTCAGGCAGTCGTTCACACAATTGAGAACATTACCGAAGGAGCCCACAACTTCCATATCCGGATTGGTACTGATCAGTAAAGTGATACTTTGTCTGATGTTTTTATTATCGTCAAAAATTGCTACGCGTAAACTCATGTTGTTTCGTATTAAAGGTACAAATCAAATTTTCAGGGGATTTTGTAACGTACTTCTATCAGGGTCCCCGACCCATTTTTAGCGCTGGTTATTTTTAATTGTGCATTGATCTCCTCAGCACGCATTTTCATATTTCTCAAACCATTTCCGGAAAGCGTGTGTTCATCATGCTCAGTCCGCTCCTCCTGCTGAAAACCAGTTCCGTCATCATTTACAGTCAAAATAAGGCTGCCATCCTTCAGGTACAGCTTTACCTGTATTGCCTTGCAACCGGCATATTTCAAAGAGTTATTGATCGCTTCCTTGAAAATGAGATAAATGTTTTTGCGCACATTCATTTCCACTTTGAGAAAGGGAACTTTCGGATCGACGGGCAGGTCAAAAGCAATATCCATTGCTTTGCATACCGGCCTGGCATAGGAATCCATCCTGCTGTAGATACTACTCATGTGGTCATTTTTGGGATTGATTGCCCAAACTATATCCCCCATCTCACTGATCATCTCGCTGGCCGTTTCCCCTATAGTATCCAGCACCTTATTTAACTGATAGTCATTTTGCTGCTGCTGGTAGATTTTCGCTACCTGGCTATACACTGAGATACTGCTAAGCGTTGATCCGATATTGTCATGAAGATCAACTGCAATGCGGTTCCTCACTTCCTGCCTGTTTAATAACTCTTTGATCCTGTACCTGTATAAAATGATACCCAGAATGATAATAAAAAAAGCCAGCAGGATATAAAACGCTCTTATCTCGGCCTGCACAAATATCCTGTGCGCCAGGGATGCATACCTGCTCAATCCCCCATTCTGGTCTGCATCACTGCTAAAAGAGCAGAGAAACAGCATAAAAAATACCAGAACTATGCGCTGCATCTTCAATTTACCCAAGTCATTCATCATTGCAAATTTCTAAAAAATGTGATGAGCAATCCAGTCAGAATTATTAATTGAAAGTAAAATAATCATCCGGGATTTAAAGCCGCACAAAAAGCAATAAAGCACACTAAATGAACACATTAACAGAGCAACACCCAAATATAGCGATACCATCCCAAATAATAGCAGGTTAAATTCAGGATTTTTTGTTTTCCAAGCCTTTATTAGTGTGCACGACAATATAATATTTAAACCTTTTCATTAATCACACCAACAAAGGTGGTCATAATTACGATCAGTACATATCCCTATAATTGGCAATCTTATCCCCAATAGTGGGGATGTCCTTATTTCAGGGCGTTATTGGCTTCGAGCAGCAAAATGGTGCCGTTATGTTTTCCTTTGCAGGCGTCATGCAGCGGCGTATTCCCCCAGCGGTCGCGCGGATTTAAGTCGACACCCTTGTCGATCAGATAAGCAATCACATGTTCGTGCCCTTCTGAAGCTGCCAGGTGCAGGGCGGTCCTGCCGTCGTAATCAGCCATATTGATATTAATGCCGCGTGCATATAAATGCTGCACCTCCAGCAGATCACCTTCAGATGCTGCCCAGCACAGGCTCATTGCATCATCAATTCTGGCTTCATTTCTTTTCAGGCGGGGATCTTTTTTATCCGGGTTATTCAGATTTAAACTGTCATAGCTGTGAAAATTATAGCGTTTTACCAGCTCCTTGGAGAACTCGATGCCTTTTACAGAGTTTCCTGATTTATCGAGTTTTGGCGACCAGATTGCAATTCCCATCAGATTGGGGATCACGAGCATCAAGCCACCTGCAACACCGCTTTTTGCAGGCAATCCTATAGTAAATGCAAATTCACCAGAGAAGTCATACATTCCGCAGGAGTTCATCAGGGAAAGACAATTTTTCACAGTATTGTTCTCCATCACACGTTCATTGGTAAGCGGGCATATACCGGAATTTGCCAGTGTTGCTGCAGCAACTGCCATTGCATTGGTATCCGTTTGTATAGAACAGCACTGGAAATAAAATTCAAGCGTATTCAACAGGTTTGTATTTTCAGGAAAAGCACCCTTTTCCTTCATATAGTACCCCAGGGCAAAGTTGCGGTCGGCCGTTTCCTTTTCAGAGAGATAAACCGAATTGTTAAAACCCATTGCATTTTGGTTTCCGGTGATCTTGTTCCAGAAATTAAGGACATGCTCAAAACGGTCTGCCATTTCCAGTTCCGGACTGATCATTGAACAGGTCATGATCGCACCTGCATTGATCATCGGATTATGGGGAAGATTATTTTCATTCAGCACCAACCCGTTGAAGCCTATTCCGCTTGGTTCCCTGCCAACATGCTGATGTACGATATCTTCTCCGTGTTCTTCCAGTACCATACAATAGTTGACCGGTTTGCAGATCGACTGGATACAAAAATCCTCATTGCTGTCACCAATGGAAAACTGCTGCCCACTGACCGTGCAAACAGATATCGCATACTTATCAGGGTCTACCCTGCCCAGCTGCGGAATGTAGGTGGCCACGTTACCGCCCTTGTTTTTATTTGTCAGATCATAGATTTCATTGATCTCTTTGCAAAAGCTTTTGAAATCGGGAATAATCAGGTTTCCCTGAACAGCATCTTTGATGACGCCCCCCAGGCTGTGTTTAAGGATATCCTTGAATGTTTCGTAATCCAGCCTCCGCGAAGCTAAATTCAGGTCCGACAAGTCGAACTTTAACCTTGGATCGTTTTCCATAATTCCTACTGCATGCAGGGCCGCAAACAGGTCCGAGAAATATATATCGGTGTCCTTGTTTTTTCTCAGACACTCATAGAGGTAGCTGTATTCAAGTTCCATCATACCGTTAAAATCAGTCCTGTCAGTTCCGTTCAGCTTAATTTTATCCTGTTTTTTTACTGTCGTTGCCATAGTGCAAAGTTCAGCAAAATGCAAGCCTGATGCTATCTCCAAAAATGGGGGTTCTCTATCCCCAAATGTGGGGATATGGCCCAGCAAAATTGGGCTTAACAGCAAATGGCTCCCCATGCAGGGAGCCATCAAACTGAACTAAAACTTACTAAATTAATTGAACCGATAAAGACGCTCACATTCGGGTCGGCAAAGGCCTGTCACCTCCGCTACTCTCCTGTGATTATCATTTAATGAGTCATACAAATATGTAGATTACATCAGGCATCCTATATCCCCAAAAGCGATCAAAGTTATCCCCACTTTAGGGGATTGCATAGTTGAAACATTGGAAAACCGGGTATTTTATTTTGAATCAGATCAGACCGGGCAGGATTTCTCCTGTGTTTACCGGGCTGCAAAGCGCCTGATAGACACTTATTAAATCCTCTGCTGCTTTATCCGGAGTATATTGAAGTCTGTAGCTCTGCAATGCATGATCACGGTACTTGCTGGCCTCCAACCAGTGCAGTGCCTGAAACTCATCTACCTTTTCCCTCAGATCCTTATCGTTACCAGCTTCGAACAACAGACCGTTATAGCCATTCAGGACCATTTCGCCGGGTGTACCTGAATTGGATGTTATCAGGGGTACGCCCAGGGAAAAAGCTTTGGCCACCCTGTTGCCAAACGGCTCCAGCCATACCGAAGGGACAATGAGCGCCCTTGCATTTTCGAGCAGTAAGGTTACTTCTCCGGGATCTTCAGTTTTTATCAGGCTGATGTTTGGATAAAATTCGGAGTATCCGAAGACCAGCTTCGCAAGAAAACCGCTCCCTGCAACTTTGAGCGGCAAACCGTTATCAGCAAATGCTTCGAGTACAACCGGCAGCCCGGCTTCATCACTAAATTCTCCTGTATACAGATAATAGGGTTCCGGCACGGAACCGTAATTTTCCTTAGCCGGAGGCTGGCAAAACGCGTGACTGAGTGTGATCTGGCCGGACAGGGCACTTAATTTAGACTGTGCAAACAATTTCTTTACAGATTCTCCCTGGACCATTAGCCGGTCTATCCTGTTCCAGGTTCCTAAAAGATGATGGAGGAGCATGCTGACAGACATAGCAAAACTGAGCAGCTTTGATTTCCTGTACACTGCTTTCCTGATACTGCTGAAGGGAAAGACCTGCCTCAGGGAATCTGTATATAATTTATCCTGATGAAAGAGTGTTCCCGAAGGGCAAAGTAAAGAATAATTATGTGGCGTATAAACAAGAGGCAAGCCACACTTCTTTACGGCATAAAGTGCAGATGCAAGGCTACCATATTCCAGGTGATGAAAATGTACAACTGCTGGTTTGAAAGCGGAGATGCAGCGCCTGACGCGTTGCCAGGTAGAATAATTGAAAACAGTTTTCAGGGTTGCAGAGAATTTGCCGCCCGCAGCGACAGGGAGCGCCAGCAGCTCAACCTCTATCCCATAAGACTTTAACAACTCAATTTCACTGGTTACTATGCTGTCATTTCCCCTTTGAAACTGGTTGAAGGTATGTACAACTAAAACTTTCATTCAGTTTGATTTTACACAATGTTGCTTCCCAAAGCCCAGCGCAGATTATGCTGTTTTTAACGCCCGGCCGCGGTACAATTTATATTTGGCATATCTGTTTTACCAGATGTTTGGTAATGAATATTTATGTAAGCATACCAAACCTGGATTGTCAGGTTCAGTCAAAACTTGACAAAGTATATTAAATATAATGGTAATCTTTCGTAAATTTGAATAAACACACGAATACGAATGCCAAACGTTATTAAGAAACCCTTATTTATAAGGAATATTTTTGTATGCCTTATACTGATCAGCTCTGTTTTTAGTTACGGACAAACTGTCCCTGTGCAATTGCCCCCGGCACAGTTACCTCCTGTACAGGCCTCTCCTTTAACTTCCCGAAGCATGACCATTGTTGTGGATGCCGGTCACGGTGGTAAAGACGGATCTACCAGAGGAGAATTTTCAAGGGAGAAAGATGTTGCATTACAGGTGGCACTGCTATTGGGCCAAACCCTTGAAAAACAGATCCCGAATCTGAAAGTGATATTCACCCGGACCGAGGATGTTTTTATTCCATTGTACGAGCGGATAGCCATTGCCAACAGGGCACATGCGGATCTGTTTATTTCAATCCATTGTAACTCTATGCCTGCAAGCATGAGAGGCAGGACAAATGTAACCGGAGTAGAGACCCTGGTATCAGGTTCCGGCCGTCTGGGGGAGCAGGATGCGGCAGTGAGGGAGAATGCTTCCATCCTTTTAGAGAAAGATTATAAAGACAACTACGAGGGCTACAATCCAAATGATCCTGAAAGTTTTATTATCCTTTCATTGATGAAAAATGCCTATCGCCGTCAAAGTATTAAACTGGCGGGATTGATCCAGCAGCAGTATATCCGGGCCGGGCGTGTGGACCGTGGTGTAAAAGAACAGAGCCTTGCGGTTTTGGCAAAGGCAGGTATGCCGGCAGTTTTAACAGAAATTGGATTTATCAGTAATCCGGGAGAAGAAGAGTATATCAATTCGCAAAGCGGCAGAGAAGAAATTGTGCAGAATATTACCAATGCTATTCTGGAGTATAACAAACTGCTGGGCATGAACTAATAAAAAAGGCCAGATAAACTGGCCTTCATTATTAACTGTTATTACCTATTATTACCTTTGACATCCATCCTCAGGTAAAGTCTTGATTCTGCGCTATATGGCAGATGATATGTGTCAATTTACGCTTAAATCAGTCCAAAGGCTAAATCGTTTTAAGCCTTCACAATATTCCGCAAAAAAAGAAATCAATGCAACATTTTCAGCACTTTATGACTGGTAAAATGTAACTTTTGTAATATGATCAATATTTAAAGGTAAAAATTATATTTAATATAAATAAGCGAGAGTAACAGATCGTATAATTACAATATTTTTAATCCTTTTACAAGTTCAAACATGGTAAAAGAGGGAAAAGGCACATTTTTTTATGAAAAACATCCATAAATATGTGGAATTGATGAAATATTCATAAAATCAGAAATCTTTTGAACGTTTTTCTACTTTTCTGACTGAAGTTATCATTTTACTGTTATTGTCTCTTGTTTTAGAACAGACTTATCAGCCAGTCGCCAAGCTTTACCAGTAGAAAGATCAGCATGACCAACAGGACTATCAGGATCACTATAGCCAGGACAAGTGTATTCTTGCCGCTTCCACTGTGTTTTCCTTCTACATAGTGTTCTTTTATCAAACGGAGGTTACGGCTGTTGGCTTTGAAAAAGAAATCAAAAACCTGTCCGATGAAGGGGATGCCGCCAATGATCGCATCAAGGAATATGTTGATACTCATCAGTACTACCAGCTTGTTGCTGGCTCCTTTTCTTGCCATCGCCAGTAACAGACCTGCCGAAATCACAAAGCCTGTCATATCTCCCACTACCGGAAAAAGGTTCATGAGGGGATCAAGGCCAAACCGGAAATTGGTTCCCGGCAGGCGGAACTGTTCGTCCAGCAGGTAAACCAATCTTTGAATAAGAGTCATTCCGGGTCTTTCGGTTTTACCGGGCAAAATAGGTTGATAAGGCATAAGAAGATAACCGTATCAGGGAGAAATTGTTTGCAGCGCTATTTGTCAAATGAGTTCTGTTTCCGGCAGCTCTTCGGCTTTGTTAAGGCAGAGTGTGTCGAAAAGATGATATCCTACAATACATAGAGAACCATGTACAAAAAAAACATATCCCGCCTCTGTATTTTTACACGAAGAAAACCAAAATATAAATCAAAGATCTGTGATTAAAACAAACAGGTAAACCAGCTATGATCCCAGGAAGTAAACATTTTGTGATGATTCTTTTATTATTGTTTGCAGGCACTTGTTTTCTACAGGCGGCCGAGATCTGGGTGTCTCCCCTGGGCAATAATACCAATCCCGGAACCAGGGCAGAACCTGTGGCAGATATAGCTTTTGCAGTGCGGAAAGCACGTGAACTCAGAAGAACCGCTGATCCCTCTATTGCTAAAGGTATTTTGATTATCGTAAAAGGTGGCATGTACGTATTGGACGAGCCGATAGTGATCCTGCCGGAAGACGCCGGCACAGCTGCAAGCCCGACCACAATTGTTGCGGCAGCTGGTGAAAGGCCTGTGATCAGCGGAGGAAAAAGCGTTACAGGCTGGAAACTCAGCGGGATTGTTGCCGGTTTACCGGCCTCTGCGAAAGGGAAAGTATGGGTAGCCGATGCGCCGATGACCGGAGATGCAGTTATTGATTTCCGGCAGTTATATGTCAATCAAGCGAAAGCCCTGCGTTCAAGAGATACTCCCCCGGACAGGATGAACAGAATACTCTCCTGGAACCACAAAGATCAAAGCTGCTGGATTCCTAAATCACATGAGGACATCAGTAAGGTGAAGGGGATGGAAATGCTGATTCACCAGTGGTGGGCTGTAGCTGTCCTGAGGATCAAGTCTGTTGAGCTCAGTGGTGACAGTGCCAAACTTTCCTTTTATCAGCCCGAAAGCCGGATACAGTCGGAACACCCCTGGCCGGCGCCCTGGATCTCCAGGGAAACCGGAAACTCTGCCTATTATCTCAGCAACGCGATACAGTTTTTGAACCAGGCCGGGGAATGGTATCTGGATAAGCAAAACCGGAAGTTATATTACTGGCCAAAGAAAAATGAGAACATAAATACGGCCCTGGTGACGGTTCCGGTACTTGAAACACTAATAAAAATGAAGGGAACAATCGACAGGCCAGTCTCTTATGTTTCCTTTAAAGGCCTGACATTTGAACACAGCAGCTGGCTTCGTCCCTCCCGCGAAGGCCATGTGCCCCATCAGTCGGGCATGTATATGCTGGACGCCTACAAACTCAAAACACCTGGTACCGCAGATAAAAAGACATTGGAAAACCAGGCCTGGGTTGGTCGGCCCCCCGCAGCTGCCGAGATCGCTTTTGCCGATCATACCAGCTTCGAAGACTGTCGGTTTGAACATCTCGGTTCTGCCGGACTGGATTACCAGAGAGGAACCCATGATAACATCATCAGGGGAAACCTGTTTAAGGATATTTGCGGAACAGGGATTCAGACCGGGGTATTTTCTGATGAAGCTCAGGAAGTGCATATCCCCTATCAGCCAGAAGACGGGAGAGAGCTTTGCAGCAATGACCTGATCAGCAATAATTTACTTACTGATATCGCAAATGAAGACTGGGGCGCTGTGGGAATTGGCGCAGGTTATGTAAGGGGTATCACTATTACTCACAATGACCTCAGTGAGCTCTCCTACATGGGCATTTCTGTAGGATGGGGATGGACAAAGACAGTCAATGTTATGAGAGACAACCGCGTTAGCGCAAATAAGATCCAGCGCTACGGCAAACATATGTATGATGTATCTGCCATCTATACCTTATCTGCACAACCTAACTCTTTTATTACAGAAAACGCTGCGGACAGCATCTATAAAGCTCCGTACGCGCATGATCCCAATCACTGGTTCTACCTGTATACAGATGAAGGCTCTTCATTTATTACCATTAAAAACAACTGGACACCCAGCGACAAATACCTTCAGAACGCAAATGGACCTGGAAACCGCTGGGAAAACAATGGCCCATGGGTTGCAGACAGCATTAAAAAATCAGCGGGATTGCAGTCTCCATACCGGTATCTCCAAAATGAAAAAGCAGTTCCTGATAAAAACAGGGAGATCAATCATTCCGAAAAAACAAAGGTGATTGAACTCACAGGCAAAAACGGGCAGCAGCATAACATCAGAATACTGACTGAAACCATTCAAAAATATGGGCTATCCCCCAGCTGTATCTATCAGTGGAATAACCATTCGGTAGTTTACGGTGCAATAGAAAATCCAGTGCTGCTCCGTGATGCTCTGCAACAGGTTTTTAAGGAGGACAGTATCAAAATTTATAATGCGCCATTTTATGAGTTTAAAAATTCTAAACAATGCCCGGGAGCTAAGACTGTCTCTGCCTGGGACAACGTGATCTTCACGGCAGGTATGGTAAAGGACTCCGTATTGCAAAAAGAATACCTGAGTTATCACGAACACCAGCTGAAAGACTGGCCGGAAGTATCACAGGGATTTTGCAATGCAGGTTTTCAGCAATTACAGGTTTTTAAAAACGGAGATCAGCTGATGCTGGTGATCAGTATTCCCAAGGGTGCAGACCTGGACCAGCTCAATCCCAAATCCACGGCAAATAACCCCAGGATGAACGACTGGAATGCGCTCATGAAGAAGTATCAGCAGGGCATTACAGGAACAGAACCCGGCGAAGTCTGGGTTCCTTTAAAACAGGTAAAACAATAACTATCTAAACATATTTTTCATGCTACACTTAGGAATATTAGGATTAGGAGAAGGCCGAAGCACGATGTCGGCCGCACTTGCCAGTGAAAAGATTTCGCTGAAGATCATTTGTGATGCAAACGAAGAGTTGTGCAGACAAAGGGCAAAAGAATTCGGTTTTTACAATTTCACAACCAATTATCAGCGGTTGCTGGATGATCCTGAAATTGACGTCATTGCCATTTACACGCCTGATCATTTACATGCCGAACATGTGAAGCAAGCCCTCCTGCACGGAAAACATGTGGTATGTACCAAACCTTTTATTGACGATCTTTCTGTAGCCAATGAGCTGATCAGCCTCAGTGAAAAATCCGGAAGAAAAGTGTTTGTGGGCCAAAGTTCACGTTTTTTTGAACCGCTGAAAAGGCAGCGTAAAGATTTTGAAGCGGGCTTAATCGGAGAGCTCATCACGATTGAAGGTTACTATCATGCCGACCATCGCTGGTTCCTGGAAAAGGGCTGGTCGCTGAAGCAGTCCTTTAAGTGGTTATACGGTGGATTGAGTCATCCAACCGACTTTATCAGGTGGTACTTACCTGACATTGAAGAAGTAATGGGCTACGGAATGCTCAGCGCAAACGGCGCTCAGGCCGGACTAAAGAACCAGGACACCATGCATTTTATCTTCAAGGCAAAGGATGGCAGGATTGCCCGGGTGAGCGGGGCTTATACCGGACCGGTACAGCCCAACCTGCGCGACAGTGAAATGAGCTGCATTTTAAGGGGCACCGAAGGCTGCAGCCAGGCGGACTACATGGATCTTCGCTATGCGGTTACCACCAATACCGGTGAGGAACAAGTTATCACATGGGAACACAAGCTGAAACATTATTTCAGGTTTGAAGGTAAAAGTCACCATGCGGGTGAATACCAGAATTACCTGGAGTACTTTGCACAATGCCTTGAAGACGGGACCACAGCCTACCCCGATCTTAAAGAGGGAATTGGCACAATTGCACTTTTACAGGCGATGGACCGCTCCCTGACTACCGGATTACCCGTGAAGCTTGACGCAATCCTGGAAGAATATGAAATTTCAAAAGAGCGGATCGGCCTTCAACCCCTGACAAATGGGTAATATTGTAGCGCGTCTGACCACGCTGGATTACGTTATTGTTGCCGCTTATCTGGTGATCCTGATGGTGATTGGCTACAGGGCCAGTTTCAAAGATAAAAAACAGCAGGGAGATACACTGTTCCTGGCCAGTAAATCGCTGGGCTGGCAAAGTATAGGCTTCAATATGTGGGGAACCAATGTGGGTCCTTCAATGCTGCTGGCCTTTGCCAGCATAGGATATACCACTGGCATTGTAGCAGTTAATTTCGACTGGTACGCCTTCCTCTTCCTGTTTTTACTGGCTATTGTTTTTGCACCGAAGTACCTTGCTGCCAAAGTGAGCACAATGCCTGGGTTTATGGGCAAGCGTTATGGAGATTCCACGCAGAATATCCTTGCCTGGTATGCGCTGATTAAAATACTGATTTCATGGTTATCTCTTGGTCTTTTTGCCGGCGGTTTTCTGGTGCGGCAGATCCTGGGTATTCCCATGTGGCAATCGGTAACAGTGCTGGTATCCTTTGCAGGCCTGTTTACTTTTGCGGGCGGCCTGAAAGCCATTGCCAGGGTAAATGTTTTCCAGATGATCCTCCTGATTGCTGTTTCCCTCACGCTTACTATACTTGGCTTACACAAAGCTGGCGGCATCCTTTCAGTATATCACCATACACCGGCCCATTTCTGGAACCTGATCCAGCCGGCCAGTGATCCCAAATATCCATGGTATGCTATTTTGCTGGGCTATCCAGTGGCTGCGGTGGCTTTTTTCTGCACCGATCAGTCGATGGTACAATCTGTTCTGGGGGCGAAAACTCTGGAACAGGGGCAACTGGGGGTGAATTTTATTGCATGGCTGAAAATCCTTTCGCTGCCGTTATTTATTCTTACAGGAATCTTGTGCGCCGTACTTTTCCCGGGTCTTAAAGATCCCAATGAAGCCTACATGACGATGGTAACGCATCTGTTTCCACCAGGTATGAACGGTTTGGTGATCGTTGTGCTCATTGCAGTTCTTGTGGGTACTATCGGCTCTTCGCTCAATTCCCTCAGTACGGTTTTCACGATGGATGTTTATGTAAAAAAGATTAATCCTGCTGCAACCAACAAGGAGATCATCCGGGTTGGCAGGCTTTCCGTTGTGGCCGGATGTTTCCTTGCGGTTATCGTTGTACTGGCTATAGATCATATCAAAGGGCTCAATTTATTCGACATCTTTCAGTCGGTACTCGGTTTTATCGCCCCGCCTTTATCTGTTGTATTTCTGCTTACAGTTTTCTGGAAATCCATGAGCCGGAAGGCGGTAAATTTTACCCTTTCTGCCGGCTCAGCACTTAGTCTGGCCACGGGGATCACCTATTTATGGATCCTGCCACCGGATCAGTATCCTTTCTGGCCGCATTACCTGATGTTGTCCTTTCTGATATTTGCAGGGCTGATGCTGATTGCCATTATAATTTCTTTAACAGACAGGCAGCCTCATACTTTTGAGTCGGACAGCCTCACAGTTGTGGAAAAACCTTCCGGAAAGGTGTGGATAGCATGGTCTGTGCTGGCCCTTGTAATGGTTGGCTTGTACATTTTCTTTAACGGGCACCACTAACATATCATTTATGATTTTAAAGTATAGAAATTCACTTGTCCTAATAGTCTTCTTCCTGAGCCTTTGTACAGAAAGCACTCTGGCACAAAAAGCCACATGGATCTGGTACCCCGGGGATTTTGAGATCTGGCTGGGAAACAGAATGCAGAACCGGAGAACCGAAAGGGGTTCTTTCCTCCCTCCCTTCTGGAAGATGGACAGCCACTATGTGCTGATTGATTTTCACAAGGATTTTGAGCTTTCTGAAGCTGAAGTCGCCGAGCTTTATGTGGAGGGCCAGTATAACGTTAAAATAGACGGAAAATCTCTTTTCGGGTATCCGGACAAGATCAGTATTCCCGCCGGTAAACACAGGATCAGTCTGAAGGTATTCTGTCAGAACAATGTGCCCGCGATTTTTGTGCGGGGGAAAAAGGTGATATCTGATTCCTCCTGGCTTGTTACTTTTGAGGATAAGGAATGGATAGACCAGTCGGGAAAAGCCTCAGATCAGTCGGGCACGAGCTGGCTTAACGCTGCTGCATGGAACTTTGACAGCCCTTCCAGCCCTCCTTCAGCATTTAAACTGGCGGTTAAACCACAGGCGGCAGTTAAAACAGAAAGATCCGGGCAGTCGCTGATGGTAGATTTTGGGAAGGAAACTTTTGGGTTCCTGAAGCTTCAGGGATTAAAAGGGAAAGGCACGCTGGGTATCTATTATGGCGAATCAAGGGAGGAAGCATTGGACACTGCCCGGTGTGAAACACTGGATAAGCTGCACATAGGTTTTGATAAAAAAAAGGATACAATACATACGCTGACCAGAGCATTCCGTTATGTGAATATACAAATGGATCCCGGCATGAGTCTGGATTCGGTGTCGATGCTCTATGAATATCTCCCTGTGGAAGACAAAGGTAATTTCCGTTGTTCGGACGAGGAGATCAACAGGATCTATGAGGTTTCAAAATATACTTTTCACTTAAACACGCGGGAGTTTTTCATAGATGGTATTAAACGCGACCGCTGGATCTGGTCTGGGGATGCTTATCAGAGTTATCTGATGAATTATTACCTGCTTTTTGACTCAGCTTCGGTGACCCGTACATTACTGGCACTGAGAGGAAAAGATCCTGTGACCAGCCATGTGAATACCATTATGGACTATACGTTCTACTGGTTTATGGGTATACACGATTATTATGAATATACCGGAGACAAGACTTTTATCAGGCAGTTTTATCCGAGGATGAAGAGTCTGATGGATTATTGTTTAGCCAGAAGAAACAAGGATGGCATGATGGAAGGTATGGCGGGCGACTGGGTATTTATTGACTGGGCAGATGGCCTGAGCAAACAGGGCGAACTTAGTTTTGAGCAGCTTCTGCTGGCCCGCAGCCTTGAAACCATGGCCACCAGTGCCGCGATTGCAAATGATAAAGTTAATGCAGCTCATTATAACCTGCTTGCTTCTGAACTGAAGAAAAACATCTTTGGAAAGTACTGGAATACTGATAAACAGGCTTTGGTGCATAGTTATGTGAATGGTCAGCAGACAAATAATGTGACGCGGTATGCAAATATGTTCGGTATTTTCTTTAATTATTTTAACGACACTCAGAAGCTGGCTGTTAAAAAACATGTTCTGCTCAATCCATCGGTGCAGAAGATCACCACTCCTTATATGCGCTTTTATGAACTTGAAGCGCTTTGTGCTATGGGAGAACAACCCTATGTACTTAAGGAGATTAAAGATTACTGGGGAGGCATGCTGAAACTCGGGGCAACTTCTTTCTGGGAAGAGTTTGATCCGGGTAAAAAAGGTACAGAACATCTGGCTATGTACGGCCGGCCGTTCGGGAAAAGCCTTTGTCATGCCTGGGGAGCAAGCCCTATTTATCTGCTGGGTAAGTATTTTCTGGGGGTTAAACCTACTTCTCCGGGTTATGGAACTTACCTGGCGGAGCCTGAACTTGCCGGGCTCGACTGGATGGAAGGAACTGTCCCTACACCCCATGGTTCTGTAAAGCTTTACTGCAGCAAGACTGAGATCAGGATCAGCGGAACTGAAGGCACAGGTACTTTGCGTATAAAGAGCAAAACAAAACCTCTTTGTAAGGGCGCAAAAATTAAAGCATTAGAAAATCATGTATTTGAAATTCAGATTATCAGGGGAGGCACACATACTATTCAATACAATCTGTGACAAATTTCATTGGTATTGCTTTTTTCAGAAATCTTTCCTAGCTTCATTTAAACTTAATTCTGTTGCTATGAAAAAATTAATCATGATGATGCTACTGGCTGTTATGGCCTTTACAACCACTACCACTTTTGCGCAAACAAAAAAGGATGGCACAAAAGACATGCGCTATAAAGCGAATAAAACGGTAACCAAAAAAGATGGCACTCCGGATTTGCGCTATAAAGCCAACAAGACAGTAAGTAAAACGAGCACTAAAAAAACAGTGGCAAAAACAACAGTAAAACCTTAGATAGCAAACTTAATACCTTTTAAAACAATTGAGAATGCCCCGGAAATGCACTGCCCCCAAAAAGTTAGACACTAATTGGAGGCAGTGCAAAACCGGGGCATTTTTAGATTCTAAGCGAAAACTCAGTAACAAATTTATTAGAATTGTATTTCCTTTATAAATAGCAAAATATCTGAGTCGCGCGTGACAACATTTGGTAAACTATTTACGTTATTTGGACTGATATGAAGACGATAAAATACCTGAGCGCAATTTTGCTCCTTTCTATACTTTCTTTTACTGCTGCAGCGCAGGATGCTGTAGTGATCTCTGACGGCAATTTCATCAGAGGAACCATACAGGGGACAGATTTTGTCACTGTAGGTATTAAAAAAGATGACGGAGAGGTTCAGCAGTTCAACGCTAAAGATATCAAAGAATTCATGTGGAACAGCGAAACCTTTGTGAGCAAACCCTTTATCAGTCATAAAAAAACAGAATACCGTTTTTTCAAACTGATTGAAGCAGGTTCGGTTAACCTTTACTCAATGGGTGGAAGCACTGGTGTTGAAAAGAAAAGAAGACGCGTACGTTTCATGCCATCTATTGGTTTGGGTATCGGTACCGGCGGATTCGGCGGATTTGGATTTGGTGGCGGAGTAAGCATTGCGGGTGGCGGAAACCGTGATGACGATGAGCCAAGACAGCCACGCCGTCAGGGATTGATTTACATTGAAAAACCGGGTACGGGTGACATGCTTGAAATCACTCCGGAGGAAGGAAATCCCGATGCCAACTACCGTTATATCAAAAATGCATTACTTGAGAAATTCTCTGACGACCAGGACCTGACTGCAAGGGTAAAAGACATGAATACTTTCGATGTGAAATCTATCCAGTCTCTTGTTAAAGCTTACAACTCGGTACACCAGCCTGCAGGCAGTAACTAAAAATCAGGTGGCAGGAAGATTGTAATGTAATATCAGCCTTTATTCTGAAGGACATACATTTCCTGCATCAGGCCCTTCAGGTTTTGATACAGCCTCTGATAAAGCATAAAATATTCCCTGTATACCAAGTGATTTACCGCATTAGGCTCTACAACCGTACTCTCGTTCTGAACAGGTGAAGGATACACTTCAGAACGACCTGTAGCTTTGACAGCCAGATACGCTGCGCCAACTGCCGAAGCATCTTCAGTAGTGGCCAGTACCAGCCTCTTTCCAGTGATATCAGCCATGATCTGCAGCCAGGCCGCTGATGAAACAAATCCACCGCTCACGTTAAGCTGCGAGATCTGCCGCCCGGATGCCTCGAGAGACTGCAACACATCATTCAGGGCGAAACAGATCCCTTCAATCACAGCCCTGGTAAAATGCTCTGGTTGATGCGTAAGCCGCATCCCAAAAAAATTACCGCAACTTTTGGAATCCCATATGGGTGCCCGCTCTCCCTGCAGATAGGGTAGAAAAATCAGTCCTTCAGCTCCTGGCGAAACTGTTTCCATCTTAGCCAATGCCGATGTATAATCCTCAGGACTAAGCTGCTCTTTCTGAAAAAGATTCCTGAGGTGCCATTTCAATGCCACTCCCCCGTTATTAACGGGGCCTCCGTTGATGAAAATTTCCTCATCCAGGCGATAAAAAAAAGTCATTGCCTTTTCATTGTACAGGGCTTCGTGGCTTGCCATGCGTAAAGCGCCGCTGGTTCCGATCGTTAATGCCGCAATACCCGGCGTAATTGCACCGGTGCCAAGATTGGCCAGGCAGCCATCACTTGCACCCATAACAAAGGGCGTCCCTGCTTTCAGAAAGGCCAGTGATGCTGCAGGATCAAAATCTGCTCTCGTGTAAGTAGTGGATACGAGCTTTGAAAGCTCCGCGTTGGTGATCCCTGCAGTGGTCAGGGCCAGACTGCTCCAAACCAGTCGCTCCACATCCATCAGCCCGCTGCAGGATGCTATAGAATGATCTACTTCAAAAGCTTTAAACAAACGGTACCAGATATATTCTTTGATCGATATAAACTTATGGACAGTACTGAAAAACTCCGGCTCGTTTTCCCTGATCCACATGATCTTGCAGAGCGGCGACATCGAGTGAACCGGCGTGCCTGTCTCTTTGTAAAGCTCTATTCCCTGTGGAGACGCCAGCAGCTTTTCAGCGATAGCAGTACTTCTGCTGTCAGCCCAGGTCATCATTGGTGCCAGGGCATTACAGTGCTGATCAACAGCGATCAGGCTATGCATAGCAGTACTCAAACTGATCGCAAGCGGGGAACTCCCCACTTTACCGACCACTTCCTTTATGCTATCCTGAAAAGCTTTCCAGATCAGTTCAGGGTCCTGCTCGCTGTACTGTGGTTTTGCGGTAGCTGTCGGATAAAAATACTGGCTGCTGTCAAAAGCGATATGATCCATACCTACTGCAACAGCTTTTGTACTACCGGTGCCAATATCTATACCCAGAATATATTCCATGATTGTTGATTGTACTTTTTATAAAAATTCTTCTACATAATCCAGATCCTTATGAAAAGTTTCTTTCATTCTGCTCAATGCAAGAAAGGCGATTCCAAAACTGATTACTGCTACTGTAATTCCGGACAGGATGATGGAACCGTGGTAAAATGTTCTGCCAAGCTGGAACAGAAAAGATATAGGAACGATTGCACCGCGTACGAAATTAGGTACTGTGGTAGTTACTGTAGCCCTGATATTGGTACCAAACTGTTCTGCAGCGATGGTCATAAAGATCACCCAGTAACCTGTAGCCAGTCCTATCGCCCCACATAACCAATAGAAATGATCAAGTGTAAGGTCGTGCAGTGTCAGATAAGCGATAATCCCAACTACAGAGAGGGACAAAAAGATATATACTACTTTGACCCTGCTTTTGAGATACTGGCTCAGCAGGCCGCTGATGATATCACCAATGACTATTCCGCCGTAACACCAGGCAATCGCTGCTCCTGCATTTACATCGCCCTGCACCCCCATGACTTTTCCAAATTCCGGTGATAGCGTGATGAAAATCCCGACCACCATCCAGAAGGGCAGCCCGATAAAGATGCAGCGCATATATTTGATAAACTGAATCTTACTGCCAAAAAGGGCAAAAAAATTGCCACGGTTGCTGGCTTCTTTGGACTGGCTGAACATACCCGATTCTGCCACACCAATTCTTAGCAGCAGCAGTACCAGCCCAAGGCCGCCGCCCACAAAAAATGACGTACGCCATTCAAAAAGGTTGGCTACGAAATAGGCTGCAAGCGCACCGCTCACTCCTACCGCAGCTACCGTTGTAGTTGCATATCCCCGTTTTTCTTTGGGCATCAGTTCTGCTACAAGTGTAATTCCTGCTCCCAGTTCTCCTGCAAGACCTAAACCTGCCACGAACCTGCAGATGCCATATGCTGTTACAGAATGTACCAGGCCATTTGCAAAATTAGCAGCTGAGTAAATAAATATAGAGCCAAAAAGCACTGACAGACGCCCTTTCTTATCCCCAAGCGTGCCCCAGAAAATTCCCCCGAGCAGCAGGCCGATCATTTGAATATTCAGCAGCGATATTCCTGTATCTGTCAACGCAGTACCTGTAAGGCCTAATGATTTTAAACTTGGTACCCGCACTATGCTAAAAAGCAGTAAATCATAGATGTCTACAAAGTAGCCTAAAGAAGCTACAAGAATAGCAGCGCCGAGCGCTGTTTTGGAATATTTTGTTGGTTGCATTGAGGTATTGAATGACTGGCTTGAAAATTAAATTATAAACGACTAATGTAGTGAAATCATATATGATCAATTAACTCTTTTTAACACTTTTAAAAGAAAACTTAAAATACATTTGTTTATCCGGTCATCACCATTAAAACCCATAGGTAATATAGCAAAAGATCTACTAGAGTAAATAAGAGAAGCTATGAAATCCTGTGCAAACTTAATCTGGGAACATCAGCAGCATTGTCAGATCTCACTGGTACTGGCTGCCGAAGAACTGTTCAATTCTTTGGATGAACGCCTGGCCCCAAAGGTATTCCTGATAGCAGCAAGCCTGAAACCCAACATGAACCGTCCTTTCGTAGGTGTGGAATGCCCTGAAGCTGAATATGTTCCGCAGGATTTCCGTTCGCTCAAAGCATTATGTATCCAGCACAGCCTGCAGATGAACCAGCAGGAATGTAATGATGAGGAGCATTATCAGCAGCTGTTAAATGCAGCCTATACATCAGAAATCCAGCGTGTGCTGAGAGCACATATCAACGGCAGCAGTAACGAGAATTTCGTCTCCTCTCCTGTTTTAATTGATGGCTATCTTGTTTACGTAGTAACAGAACTGAATAAAAAGATACTGAACACCTATTATTACCTCAGTAAAGACAGCTCATTTTCCGGTCAGAAAATCAGTCGCTCATTTATTGAAAGTGTAATCAAAGTATATCTTGATGCCAGTGCCAATGCGCTCAAAGCAAAGTCACCCTCGGATTTTAATGTACTGGCAAAAACGCGTGACGAACTGGTGAGCAAAGCCGGGCAGGATTTCATGACCACCGTTTCTATGGCGGGGCAGCACCCAAACAGCCTGCATGTTCTGTATGATGCCTGCAATACGATTTCTTCATTGAAGTATGAAGGTGCCGAAGGGTTTGGAAAAATGGTAATTGCCCCTAAGACACACCCCAACGTAAGAATTACGATGGAGCTTGAAAAACCGATACATATTAAGGATTTCAGGAAAGTGAGGAAGTTTCTTGAGCTTGCAGACCATAAGCAGCTGATTCTGTCAGATTCGGTACTGATCTATGGACTCTGTCAGCTCCGGGGGAAGTACAATTACCACGAAGAATCCCTTTTCATCGTGAACTTCACCAAACACTTTCACTGGGAAGTGACCCATCATGGTCATGTTATGGTGTCTGTTGCTTTCAGAATGCCGGATCTGTACAATGAAAAGATCAACAGGGAGAAGTTCTTTTCCAGCTTGAAACGGCTGTTCACAGGTATAGATAAAGTCAGGCTGAATACTTTGTGGGACATTACCATGGAGGCTACCAAACAAAAACATGGCACCATCCTGGCCATCTCTTCAAAAGCTGCTGAGGAAGCAGCAAGACTCAGCAGCCAGTGTTTTAAGATCAGGCCTATCCGCATCAACAAGGATATTATCCATCAGATCAGCTCCATTGATGGTGCTGTTCTCATTGATATCGACTGTACCTGCCATGCCATTGGGGTAATTCTCGATGGTATTGCCACTTCCAATGGTGATTCATCGAGGGGTGCGCGATACAACTCCGCTGTGCGCTATTACGAATATATGGAGCATAAAGCTCAGACCGTTCTGGTAGTGATTTCTGAGGACGGCATCATTGATCTGATCCCGAATCTTAAACCGCAGGTAAAACATTCTGCGATCAACAAACATATAAATGCGCTGGTGAAACTGAGTGAAACGGATAAGTTCCTTCGGAAAAGTTTTAACCGGCTCATGGATTTCTTCCAGGAAAATGATTTCTATCTGTCTCAGAAAGAATGTACAACGGTGAACAGACTGCGGCGTATTATTGAACTGAAAAACAAGGACAGTAATGAAGGCATCAGGATGATCTGGGATAATCTAAGCCCAAACAAGGAGATGAATCCAGCCTACTATCTGAAAGAATAAGTTAGCAGATTGCTGACAAATTGTTTATTTTGCCCCATTAACGCTCCGGTATGCAAAACAAATTTATCTTATCAGCAGCAATGTCAATTCTTTCCCTTGGTGCATTTGCACAGCGTCCTTTAACAGTTCAGGAAGATTCAACCTATATCCGGGAACATTATCAGAAACTGGAAAAACAGATCCCTATGCGGGATGGGGCAAAGCTCTTTACCGTGATCTATGTTCCGAAAGATGAGACCAGGAAATATCCGGTTATGTTTAACCGTACGCCCTACAGTGCCGGTCCTTACGGTGAAAATGAATATAAGCTGAGCCTGGGTCCCTCTATGCTGTTCGCTAAAGAAGGCTATATTTTTGTGTACCAGGATGTGAGAGGAAGATATTTGTCAGAGGGCGAATTTATAGCAACCAGGCCTTATATCCCTCATAAAAAGAAGAAGACTGACGTGGATGAAAGTTCAGATACCTATGATACGATCGACTGGCTGGTTAGGAACATTCCACACAACAATGGAAAAGTAGGTACCTGGGGAATTTCTGCTCCTGGATTTTATACCACGATGACTGCTATCGATGCCCACCCTGCTTTAAAAGCTGCTTCTCCGCAGGCCCCGGTAACAGACTGGTTTATGGGAGATGACCGTCACCATAACGGCGCTTTTTTCCTGATGGGGACTTTCTCTTTCTTATCTTATTATGGCGCGGCAAGACCGGAACCTACGGCAGAAAGAGCTGCGTCGTTCTCGGAGTACGGTACGCCTGATGCCTATGACTTTTACCTGAAGCTCGGCCCGCTGAAAAATGTAAATGAGAAATATTTTAAGGGTAAAAACAGGATCTGGAATGAGATGATGGACAATGAGTCCTATTCTTCTTTCTGGGCTTCGCGGAATGCCGCACAACATTTAAAAAATATAAAACCGGCGGTAATGACCGTTGGCGGCTGGTTTGACCAGGAAGACCTGTACGGTCCGCTAAAAACATTTGCAGGTATAGAAAAACATCAGCCTGCTGCTGCAAATTTTCTGGTGATGGGTCCCTGGACACATGGAAGCTGGACCAGAGGCAATAACAATACGCTGGGAAATATACGTTTTCATTCGGACACCGGCCCTTTTTACCGCGAACAGATCGAACTCGCTTTTTTTAACCATTACCTTAAGGAAATGGAGTCGCCCCAACTCGCAAAAGCCAATATTTTTGAGACAGGCTCCAATGAATGGAAGAAATATACTGCCTGGCCACCCCTGGAAGCACAGCAAAAGAATTTATACTTCCACGCTGACGGGACGCTTTCATTTGAAGTCCCAAAAGCTGAAGGCGATGCATATGATGAATTTATCAGCGACCCGGCTAAACCTGTTCCTTATACAAAGGAAATCAGGATAGACCGTGGCAGCGACTTTATGTATGAAGACCAGCGTTTTGCAGCATCGCGCCCGGACGTACTCGTTTATCAGACACCTGTTTTGGAAAACGAAGTTGTGATCTCCGGAAATCTGCTTGCAGATCTATTTGTGTCAACTACTGGTACAGATGCAGATTTTGTAGTGAAACTGATTGATGTTTATCCCGGAGATGCTGTAAATGACAGCCCGGTTCCCGGCACAAAAATGGGCGGGTTCCAGATGCTGGTGCGCGGTGAAGTTATGCGTTCAAAGTTCAGAAACAGCTTTACTGTACCTGAGGCTATGTTGCCGGGAGAAATTACTGAAGTTAAATTTGATATGCAGGACGCGGCACACTGTTTTAAAAAAGGCCACAGGATCATGGTGCAGGTGCAAAGCTCCTGGTTCCCGCTGGTTGACCGTAATCCGCAAAAATTTGTAAATATCTATAAAGCAACAGCAGCCGATTTTCAGAAAGCTACCCACAGGGTGTACGCACAGGGCAAGCATGCATCGCATATTAAAGTAAGCGTACTAAAGTCTGATTAAAAAACTTCAACCTCCCATACCCTTTTCCAGTGTTCAGCTGGCGGTAAAGCAATTATTCCTTCTTTATCGCTTAGCTGCTGATTGGTAGCAACGCCATCGGCAATGCCACACCAGGGTTCGAGGCAAATGAAATCTGCATCTTTGGCGGCCCAGATGCCAAAAAACGGGAAATCGTTGAAACGGAAATGTAACCCATATTCGTTTACCGTATTTCTCAGGGTGATCATGCGGCTTTCCATATGTTTAAACACGAGGGCATCATCATAAAAAAGGGAATGCTTCAGAAACATCTTGCCCTTATCCAGGTGCAGGTCATCTGTCTGGTCACTGATCAGGTTATTTTCGATTTTATGATACGTCAGGGATTCATCTACTGCAAATTCCAGGTAACAGTCTTCGTATGAAGCGTCGCCTGTGATGGGAGCAGCGAATGCAGGATGTCCGCCAATTGAAAACAAGAGGTCTTTATCAGCCGGATTGTATACTTCATAAGTGCAGGATACGGATGATCCGGAGATCACATATCTTAATCCCAGCACAAAATCAAAAGGATAAACTGCAAAGGTATCCGGGCTGCTTGACAGTGTAAAGAGAATTTCAGAAGCACTGATCTGCTCTACTTCAAATTCATGATCACGTGCAAATCCGTGACGGGGAAGGTGATATTCCTTTCCTTCCACAAAGTAAGTTTCGTCTTTCAACGCTCCGATAACGGGAAAGAGAATGGGGCTGAACTTGCCCCAGTATTCCGGGTCGCCTTTCCAAAGATACTCCAGACCAGTGGTTTTACCAGTGATACTTCTCAATTCAGCACCTTTGGCAGCAAAGGTTACCCTGATGTTTTCGTTTTCAAGTAAGATCATGTGCTAAATTTAGCAAATAAAAACTTAAGCTACTTTACCAGCCAGCAATCTGTCGATCCTTTTTACAACATAATCAAGATCAAACGGTTTACTGATGTAATCATCTGCGAATGCTGTAATGCTTTTCTCTTTACTTCCAGGATTAGCAGACATCACGATTACAGGAATATGTTTGGTGAACATGTCTGTTTTCAGATCTTCACAGATCTCAATGCCATTGCCATCAGGCAGCATAACGTCGATAATGAACAAATCAGGTAATGCATCGTTCAGTTTACTTTTCAGTTCTGTGAAAGTGGAGGAAAGCTGTAATTCGTAACCTTCATCCTTTAATAAGAACTCAATGATGTATCTGATATCCTGATCGTCTTCAAGAACATGTATTCTTTTCTTCATAATTCAATGGTTAATATTAAAATCTTAATCTATGTGCAAAAGTTGTTCCGAATTTTCAAATTTTGGGACATTTTACCATTATAGATGTGACT
The DNA here is from genome assembly GCF_040513095.1 of Pedobacter sp. Classification (GTDB taxonomy): domain Bacteria; phylum Bacteroidota; class Bacteroidia; order Sphingobacteriales; family Sphingobacteriaceae; genus Pedobacter. The sequence goes on from NZ_JBEVDX010000043.1 coordinate 67,563, forward strand.
TAAATTGCTAACTCTCTTTTCTTAAGACCTCTAAGGGCGATCGGCGAAGCACACTCGTACTGCTTAACATTCCTGTAATTACTACAATAAGTATAACTGAAGCAAATAATACCAGTGCTGGTATGGCAGGAAGATGAAAATCTGAACCGAAACTAAAGGTAGCCAATGCCCAGCTGCCGGTGATGGCAATAATCATTCCTGCAGCGGCAGAGAACAGGCCGAGGAATAAATATTCTATAGCTGTAATAGAGAGGATCTGCCTTCCTTTTGCCCCTATTGTCCTGAGCAATACGATTTCCCGCAAGCGCTGATTTTTGCTGCTGCGTACAGCCGAAACCAATACGATCCAGCCGGTGATCATGCTGAATGAAGCCATAAAGCGAATGACGAAACTGATCTTCCCGAGCAGTTCATCCAGTACCTGCAGCACGAGCCCAAGGTCAATGACCGATATGTTGGGATAATTGCGTACCACCTGTGATTGAAACTCTGCCGAGACCTTATTGTTGGGCACCCTGGTCATGATGACATGGAACTGCGGCGCCTCTTCCAGCACGCCTGCAGGAAACACTACCCTGAAATTGGTTTGTACCCTGCCCCAGTCTACCTTGCGCAAACTGCCTACCACTGTTGGAATCATCATTCCCTGTACGTTAAACAGTATTTTATCACCTACTTTTACATTGATACGTTCTGCGTATCGTTCATCAAGGGAGATATAGATGCTGTCTGAAGGAGAGTTCACCTTAGCCCTCCATTTTCCGCTGGTTAAGGTTTCTGCCGGAGTTAGTTTTTCCTCATAGGTTGCTCTCATTTCACCTTTGAAGGCCCTGCCGGATGACTCTCTGCGTTCATTGTCTCCTGCTTTGGGCTTACCCTTTAAGCTGTCGGCCTTAGCAAGCTCAGCCGCATTTTTTCCGTTAATCTCTTCCAGGCGCATCGTAATTACCGGCACCTGGCTCATCAGTGGCAAATGATATTTTTTAGTTAAGGTAGCTACGGCTTTGTTCTGACTGCTTTGTATATCAAAAAGCACCATATTGGGCTGTGACTTTCCGGTTGAAAGGGTTACTTTACTGATCAGGATGCCTTGTACAAAGTATAGAGTGGCGATCAGGGCAGTGGATAATCCGATGGAAACGATCAGCATCAGGGTCTGGTTATTTGGCCGGTAAAGGTTAGAAAAGCCTTGTCTCCAGGAGTAACTCAAACTTGCAGGAAGGGTTTTCCGGACCAGTGTAAGGAGCAAAACCGAAAGTCCGTAAAATATGGCGATAGCCACTATGATACTGCCGCTAAAAATCAGCGCCTGCATCCAGCTGTCCATTTGCAGGTAACTGAATCCGGTGATAAACATAAATATAACCAGATAAACCAGCCATTTCAAGGGTTCTTTCCTAGCCTGGGAAGGCTCAAAAGACAATCTGATCGCGTTTAGTGGGGATACCAGCCTAACAGCAAGCAGCGATGGCAAAGCAAACAGCACGGAAATCACCAAGCCGGTTAAGATGCCCTGCAAAATAGCCGTCCAGGATACCTGCATGGTAAATTCTACCGGAAGGAAATCCTTTAAAACCACTGGTAATAAAAACTGGATTCCCGTACCCAGGGCGGCGCCCACAATTGCTCCTGCAAGGCCTATAAAGGTAATCTGGATGAGGTAAATGAAAAATGCTTCCCATGCCTTGACACCCAGACAGCGTAAAGTAGAGATGGAGGCAATCTTTTCATTTACATATACATGTATGGCACTACCTACGCCGATGCAGCCCAGTAACAATGCTACAAAACCTGCAAGGGCAAGGAATCGGCTGAGATCCTGAAATGAGCGACCGGTATCACGTTTTTTGGACTCTACGGTTTCGTGATCCAGACCTTCTTTATCAAGCACCGGCCGGATCTTTTTCAGCAATGGGCCGAGCTGTGCGGGATTGTTAAACTGATAAAAATAAGAGTAATGAATACGGCTGCCGAATGTTGCCAGACCGGTTTCTGCAAGGTATTGAAGTGGTATATATACTACGGGTGATATCGTTGTCGAGAAGCCTGTCTGTCCGGGTGCGTTATCCAGGTATCCGGCAATGGCAAAACTTACTTTACCCACTCTGATGGAGTCTCCGGGTTTGGCTTTAAACTGGAGCATCACTGTTCTGTCGACTAATGCATTCCGGCCATTTTTGATTGCCCCTGCTGCTGCAGCCGGTGTAGTTTCAAGTTTTCCATAGAATGGATAATTCCCTTCCAGTGCCTTGATTTGTACAAGCCTGCTTCCCTGGTTTTTTATAAAGTACAACATGGAAGCAAAATCCAGTTGTTTTGCACGCTGGTTACCTAAAGTATCCAGCATGGCCATTACCGGTTTGCTGATTGCTTTCCGGCTGTCAATAGTTAAGTCGGCACCGCTCAGTTCTTTCGCCTGGTTGTCTATATCCCTCTGCAGGTTGTCGCGGAAAGAATAAACTGCTACCAGGGCGGCTATGCCCAGGATGATGGATGAAGTGAAAAGGAATAATCTCGACCGGTTTTTACGGCTGTCTCTCCAGGCCATTTTAAACAGCCATGAAACTGGTGCAGAACTCTGGAATGAAGGGCTGATCTGCCCGGGATTATTTTGCTCAGGCATATGTTTTCTGTTCATCGGCAATAATTACCCCACTTTTTAAACGGATGATCCTGTCTGCGCGCGCGGCCAGGTCCATATCATGTGTTACAATAACCAGTGTGGTTCCGGCTTCTTTATTTAAATCAAACAGCAGTTTGATTACTTTTTCACTGGTTTCTCCATCCAGGTTTCCTGTTGGTTCGTCTGCGAATAAAATAGCCGGTGTATTTGAAAAAGCCCTTGCCAGGGATATCCTCTGTTGTTCACCACCGGAAAGCTGTACCGGATAATGGTCTCCACGGGCGGAAAGTCCGACTTTTTCAAGTAAGTCCAGGGCTCTCGGGCGGATATTCTTTTCCCCCCTTAGCTCCAGGGGAACCATGATATTTTCTAACGCGGTAAGTGTGGGCAGCAACTGGAAGTTCTGAAAGATGAATCCGACATGCTGGTTCCTTACTGCGGCTCTCTGGTCTTCTGACAATTTATCGAGAACAACATTATTAAGTTCCACAGAACCTTCGGTGGCGCGGTCCAAACCTGCACATAAGCCCAGCAAAGTAGTTTTTCCGCTTCCTGAAGGACCAGTTATTGCTACTGTGGATCCCTTTTGGATAGTGAAGGAGATATTGTCCAGTATAGTTAGTGATGAATCAGCACTTTGATAATGCTTGCTGACTGCTCTGATATTTAAGATAGTTTCCAAGATAAAGCGGTTTGTATAGATGTCTGACGTGAATAAGGCGCTAATGTTACTTAAATATAATGCTAAAAGCCTTTAATTGTTTGGGAGGGCATAATTATGTTACTTTGCTGTTATATTAGAAAACAGCGTGATACTGAAACTATCTCCCTGTTTTTCTGTTTTTATACCATTAGTCATTCTATTATTCTACCAGATGAGATCAACCCGGTTCAGCTACTTCTATTCTATTCTTTTCAGCCTTTTCATAGCCGTCTTATCAGGCTGCAGCAATGATAAAAAAACTGCATCAGGTGAAACACCATCAGACACTGCTGCCGCTGTTGCGAAACCTCTTGTAAAAAGCAATACTAAAAACATTCTTTTTTTTGGAACCAGCCTTACTGCAGGACTGGGTGTAGATCCTGAGGAGGCTTTTCCAGCATTGATCCAGCATAGGATTGACTCCTTAAAATTGCCCTATAAAATCATCAACGCAGGATTAAGCGGAGAAACTTCGGCAGATGGCAAGAGCCGGATCGACTGGTTATTGCGGCAGCCTGTGGCTGTTTTTGTTCTTGAATTGGGTGCAAATGACGGGCTCAGGGGCATTCCTGTGAAAGAAACAGAAGTTAATCTGCAGGCGATCATCGATAAGGTGAATAAAAAATATCCGGATGCAAAACTCGTACTTGCCGGCATGCAGATGCCGCCCAGCATGGGCGAAAAATATACTGTTCCCTTCAGGGAGCTTTTTCCTGCCCTGGCAAAAAAGAACCAGATGGCTTTTATACCATTTTTATTAAAAGGCGTGGGTGGCGTACCGAAACTGATCCAGCAGGATGGCCTTCACCCTACCCCGCAGGGCCATCTGATTCTTGCGCAAAATGTTTGGGAAGTTCTTCAGCCAATACTTTAACCCGGGATTACATTCCTGGATACGGCGTATAATTCTCCCATTTCCATGGTGTGTATTTATCCGCGATTGTCAGTTCCAGTAATTTTTTAAAAATGCTTTCGCCATTATCGCTGTTGGTCATAATCAGAACAGCTGTTTTCTGTTTGGGAAAGAGGATCATGTAATGCTGGAAGCCATCACCATGTCCTTCTTTAAATGCAGCCCAGCCAAAAGGCGATTTCAGCAAACCAAAACCCAGTCCGTAACTCAGCTGGATTCCATCATATGCATCCGTGTCCTTCAGCGACATAGGTCCCATTTGCTGCACAGAACGCAGGCGGATCTGTGGAGTAAATAATTGTGCAGTCGTCTTTTTATCAATAATCTTATCCTGCAGTACGCCTTCCACAAATAATGTAAGATCATCCAGCGTAGTTTCCATTGTGCTTGGTGAACGGGCTTCGTTGTCTTTATCCTTCTCGTAGAGAGCTCCTTTGGTATTGTGTCCCCAGGCATAATCTTTTTCGAAAGCCGGTAAAAAAGTATAAGCTGTAGAGTTCATTCCGAGCGGTTCGAAAACCAGTTCAGCGGCCATTTGTTCCAGTGATTTGCCAAACATTTTTTCCATGACTACCTGGAGATAGACCATCCCTTCACCGGAATAGCTGTATCTCTTGCCGGGAACACGCATTACCTTTAACTTCTGATCGGGCAGGTCCCATCGCCAGTTTGGAAAACCGGAGGTATGATCCAAACACATCCTGGCGGTAATTTTTTGATACAATGTATCATTTTTCAATGTGCTGTAATCGTCATGCCATCTCTTCAGATGAAGGTAATCATAGATAGGTTCCGGCAAATATTCCTGCAGAGGTTTGTCCAGATCGAGCTTACCTTCTTCAACCAGCTTCATGACCAGCACAGCAAATACAGACTTACTGAGCGAAGCTCCATAGATATTGGTGGTAGACTTAAGCGGTTTTTTAGTCAGGGCATTGCTATATCCAAATGTTCTCTTGTAAACTGTATGATTCTGGTTAAAAATGGCAATCGCCATTCCGGCTACCTGTGCCTTGCGCATCAACTCCGGAATTTCCTGGTCCAGGACATCAGCGCTGATTTTACTTCCATCAATCCTGCTGATCCGCTGGGCGACTGAAGAAGATATATTTAAAACCAATATTAAAGCGATGCCAAAGCCCAGTTTCCCTTTCATATTTATTTGTATTTGATGAATTGAAGATAAGACTCTTATCCCTCTGCTGCGTTACAGTAAATGTTAATTTATGTTAATGATGAGGGATAAAAAGTTCATCAGATGAATAAATAATAATTCTGTATCAGTACCTTTAACTATTTAGTGTAATTGATCAAGCCCGGTTAAATGAACAAATTCATATTTATTATCCTATTCTTCATCAGCTTTGGCAGTTTTGCCCAGCAGCGCCCCTTTACGGATCAGGCTGTTGCCAAACTTGCCGACAATTATAACCTGGGTTTATATGCTCAGATATACAATCAGTTCAGTCCTGATGCCAAAGGTATTCTGACGGAAGAAAGCATTATCCAACTGTATAAGGAGAATCTGCTTCCTCCTCTTGGCAGGATAACTACCTGGAATTATGTTGATGAGGTGAGGACCAACGCGAACTATATTGTGAATTTTGAGCGCGGTAAAATGAGGTTAAAAATTGCGGTGCGAAAAGATCTTTTGATCACCTACTATGAGTGGCTGCCCGTAAAACCCGAGAAAGAAATTGCGGCGCCCAGAAACACAGCCCTGATTAAAACCAGCAATCCGAAGCAAACACAACTTCAGTTACATCTCGATTCACTGGCACGGGCTTATTTAAGAGATTCGAATAACAGCAGCCTCAGTATTGGAATAATAGAGGGCAATACTGTTTCCTCTTACTTTTATGGCGAAACTAAAAAAGAGAGCAATACCCTTCCTGATGAAAAGTCTTTGTACGAAATCGGATCCATCAGCAAAACGTTTACAGCTGCCCTGCTTGCACATGCCATCAATGAGAAAAAGATTGCTTTGACTGATGATATCCGCAAATATTTGCCTGGAGAATATCCTGAGCTGCAGTTCAAAGGGACGCCAATCAGGATCGTAAACCTGGCTAACCATACCTCCGGACTGCCACGTCTTCCCCTCGATTTATCAAGTTCTCCGGGATATAATGCCGAAGACCCGTATGCGCATTACTCAAAGGAAATGATCTACCAGTACCTGAAAACTTTCAAACCGGATACCATTGCCGGCGCAAGATCTGAATACTCAAACCTTGGCTTCGCCATACTGGGCACGATCCTCGAAAACATTTACCACAAGCCACTGGAAGAACTTGTCAAAAATACCATCACCGGCCCCTTAAAAATGAATAGTACCTATTTTGATGTGCCGGAAAGCGAACGGGCAATGATGACTACAGGATATTCCGATGAAAGTGGCAAGGCCGTTTCCTATTGGCAGTTAGCTGCTTTCAAAGCCTGCGGAGGATTAAAATCCAATACGCAGGATATGCTCAGCTACCTTAAAGCAAACATGGCCAATACCAATCCTGATTTTGTGCTGAGCCATAAGGAGACCGACCGTCAGGCTGATTTCAGCAGGGGCCTGGCATGGATGTTATCACCTTTCAGGGGAACTATCAATGTGTGGCATAACGGCGGCACTGCTGGTTTCAGAACCTGGTGCGGATACATCAGGGATAAAAAAATTGGTGTAGTGATCCTGAGCAATTCTGCCGAAGATGTGGATGAAATCGCTCTCGATTTACTTTCCTTTTCGCTGAAACATCCTGCTCCTGCTGGAACTAAATAAGATCTGATCTTAAAGAGAAAGCCCCTGAAAATTCAGGGGCTTTCTCTTTTGATATTTACTTGGCCAGCAGTCCCTCAAAGGTGACTGCTGCATATACCAGCGCACCTATTGTTGGTCCGCCTGCATACTGAATAAATGGCTTGTTAAAGATATTTGTTCCACCCAATTTGATTGTTGCATTGGAAGCAGGCATACGGTATGATACCTGTGCATCGAAAGTATTGATTGCATTTACCTTTCCTGTTACCAGCGGACTTTCCCATAAAAATGAGTTTTGCCATTTGTACACTACGCTGAAACCCAGGTTTTTTACAATTTCCCTGTTTCCGAAAGTCAGGTTGGTGGCAAAATCGGGCGTGTTAAAACCCGTTACGAAAATATCATCAGCTTTGCTTGCTTTGATCTTATTGTAACTTACATTCCCTGCAACAGTGTATTTCTGATAGAAATTATAGGTTATCCCAAGTGCCGAGCCATAGTTGGTGTATTTGTTTTTGGCATTGGTATAAACACGGTAACGGTCCTGTCCTGCATCCCTGTTTGCATCCAGCATATTGAGTACTGCAGCATCAGATCCAACTGTTGCGCCCTTAGGAACATCTACCTGCACCTGACCTAAAAATCCTGTGTAAGTATTAGTGTAGGCATCGATATCAATTGATAGTGTATTTTCAAGCAGCACACTTTTGTAACCAACCTCAAAAGAGTTGATTTTCTCAGGCGTTGCTTTTGGCAGATCGGCTTTTACCAGCAGGTCACGGTTTGCCAGCGCGGCCGTATTTCTATCTGCACCAGCTGCTACAGCCGAATTTACCGCCGAATTAAATACTACTCCGGATGCGCGGGTATAACTGTTATCAAGATAACCTAAGCCATCGTTGATGAAAGAAAGGCTGCCCACCCGTTTTACCCGTCCGTTATTTACGTACGACAAGGCTTCGAACAAGCCCGGAAAACGGTATCCCTGCTGATAAGTAACCCTGAAATTATTATGTTTATCAGGAGAGAATACTGCGGCTAACCTTGGTGTAAGTTTCGGATCGAAATATGGATTGTAATCCAGACGTGAGGAAGCAAACAGTTTCAGTTTTTCTTCAAAGAATGTTTTAGTGATCTGGGCAAAACCGCCGAACTTTTTATAATAGATGTTCTTTCCGTAGGTTCCGTCTGCTAATTCCTTATTGCGGTCTGCTATAGGGCGGCTAAAATCTACGAAGCTGTTGCCATCTGGTATGATCTGGTAAATTCTTGTATCTGCACCTACCAAAAGGTCTACAAATTTAACGGCTTTGGACAAATCCCACTGGCCTTCAAAATTGTATGTTCTGCTTTTTTGAATCAGCGCTGCACCACCCGTTACCGGAGCATCAGGAATTGTTGATGATCTGATGTCCCAGTTATTGATTCCTATGATTGTATTCTTTAAGGTTTCAAAAGCCTGTGTTCCGGGCTCTACCCTGCCTGCATCAGCCTGTTGCCTTGCATAAGCTGTTGCAGCTGCAAGGTTTGAACTTGTTAATGTCCCTCCATTGGAAGATGCATAGGCGTTCAGTGCCGTTTTGTATTTTGCACCCCATACTGTTCCGCTTCCACCGCTTGCCAGGTCAAGATTATCTGCCAGAGGTTTTACGTTGTAGGAATCACCGGAGTTTTCGAGGGATACGTTTCCACGGATCAGGAAATTACTTCCCTTCAGTTCAATCTTATGATTTTGAATCACTACATTGTCGAGCTGGATTTTATTTCCCCTTTGAAACACACCATCCATTTTTCCTACCCTATAGGTATAAGACAGTTCAGCGAACTTGCCAAAGCGGTAGTTTAATCCCACATCAAATTTAAGGTTATCTACATTGGGTTTTACCAGGTCTTTTTCCCAGTAACCTGTTCTTGCCACATTTAATGTCTGGTTTGCTTTGCCGTCGATATTCAGTCCGGAAACTGACACAGTATTACTACCTGCGAGCACATCGTCACCATATTTATTCCATCCGTCAAATGCTACGTTATTCGCACCATTTAAGGCCGGAAATGAAGGATTGGCAGTTTTCAGGTTATTCGGATTCTGGTCTGTTCTTGTATCAGAAAGCCAGTCGGTTCCCCTGAGGTAACTTAAGTTCACTTTGAAAGCGAACCTGTCATTGAACGCTTTTGCATAGCGGATTGCAGTTTCAGTAAGATTACTCATATCGCGGCCTGTTCCACCCAGGTGATTCAATCCACCTTTCTGGTAGAAGCTAAGTCCCTGATATAAAAAGGGGCTTTTTGTAATCAGGTTGGACATTCCATTGATGGCGTTCATCCCATATAATGCCGAAGCTGCTCCGGGAGTGATTTCCACGCTGGCTATATCAAGTTCTGTTGGACCGATTGCATTTCCAAGCGGTACACCTAAAGTTGCAGCCTGCATATCTATACCATCAACCAGTTGTACAAATCTGTAGTTGCTTGGAATATTAAATCCCCTGGTGTTCGGGATTTTGAAGGTAAGACTTGCGGTTGTCATCTGTACACCCTTTACATTTTCCAGGGCGTCGTAAAAGCTGGGAGCCGGTGATTCACGAAGAGCTCGGATATCCAGTTTCTCGATTGCCACAGGAGATTTGAGAATGCTTTCGGGCACGCGTGATGCCGTGATCACTACTTCGTTCCCGATAATCGTTTGGGTAACCAGTTCTATATTTAGCTGTGAACCGGCTTCCTTTACATCAAATTCCTGGGTTTGGAATCCGAC
>NZ_JBEVDX010000044.1:0-33642 GCF_040513095.1 Pedobacter sp.
AGGCTTTTCCTTTCTCGCTTCCCTTGGTGAAAAAACTCACGGTTAGGGGAAGCATAGGGAAAATACAGGGCATCAGAATAGCGGCAAGTCCACCAACAAATCCAGTTATAAAGATGGCCCATAATGATTGCTGAGCAGTTTCCTCTGTGTTCAGGACTGCACGGACTTTTGTATCCTTTGGCTGAGCTTGCACTGCAGGTTGCTTTGGTAAAGTTGCCGATGCATGGACCGCTGTATCAGCTGCAGGTTCTGAGATTTCTGTAAATTCTATTCCTGCAGTGTCAGCTGTTTGTGCGAATATATATTGTTGTGGCAGTATGATCAGAAAAAAACTGAACAGCAGAATGCTAAGCCAGATAGGGGACGTTTTCATATAGCTGTTTATTTTAACCTGCAGATAGGATGATAGTTCAAAAATTCTGTATCCGGACTCAGGTAACCTTCTTTAACAGGCTCTTCTTTCATCAGGTCAGTACTCAGGTATTTTTTGTTGCTGTCTGAGAAAATGGTAACTACACAGCTGTCCAGGCCCATTTCCTGTTGCAGTTTAATTGCACCGATTACATTGGCTCCTGAGGAGATACCCACAGCGAGGCCAAGCTGAGAAGCCAGCTTCTGGGCCATCAGGATTGAATCGCCATCATTGGCCTGCAATACCTGATCCAGTTCGGTAAGTTTGACGATCTCAGGAATAAATTCATCGGATATTCCCTGAATCCTGTGGCTGCCTACTTTATAACCTGTAGTCAGCGTTGGAGATTCTGCCGGTTCGAGGGGGTGGATTTTGATAGAGGGGTTTTTTGAACGGAGATGCCTGCCGACCCCCATAATGGTTCCGCCGGTTCCTACGCCTGCTACGAAAGCATCCGGAATAAGATTATTAAGCCTTAACTGCTCCCAGATTTCCACACCAGTTGTTTCCTGATGCGCCAGCGGATTGTCTACATTTTCGAATTGCTGGGGGAGGAATATATGTTGATTTTCAGCCGCCATAGTTTCAGCCATTTTGATACTGCCCAGAAATCCCCCCTGTTCTTTACTGATCAGTACAACCTCGGCACCAAGGCTCCGGATGATATCGATTCGTTCCTTACTCAGCCAGTTGGGCATGATGATCTTAACGGGATGGCCCATCGCTTTCCCTATTGCTGCAAAAGCTATCCCGGTATTACCGCTGGTTGCTTCAATAATTTCATCACCTGGTTTTATCTTATTGTTTTTGTAAGCATTGAAGAGTGTAAAGAGTGCAATGCGGTCCTTGATACTTCCGGTCAGGTTATAATGTTCGCATTTTACATAAATCTTGCCAGCATTCCCTTTGTATTTATACTCCAGGGCCAACATTGGGGTGTTGCCTACCAGATGCCACAAGTGTTCAAACTTGCTGGCGAGATTCGCTGTGAGCCCTGTTTCAGGCATTGTATCAATTGCTATCATTATGGCGTAATTTTTTAAAACGTGAACTACAAATACTGCCTGATCCGGCCGTATAAATATTTGGTAAAACTCCATAATGCAAATTATAATAACAATGCTTACCTTTAAAACCAGAAATTTTATGGAATATGAATGGATAACTGCCTGTTATTTCAGACTACATACATATTCTGGTTAGCTTATCATTTTTTTTTCATCCTCAGTATTGTATAAAAAGCCATGAGTACAGAATTAGACCCTACAGATAAAGAGATTTTGCGTATTTTACAGAAAGATGCCACCCTAACCAATAAGGAACTTGCCTTCAAACTGAATAAATCCATAGCCACTGTTCATGAAAGGATTAAAAAACTAAAGGAGCAGGGGTATATCAAAAGAATTGTGGCCATTTTAGACCGGAAGAAAATAGATAAAGGTTTAATTGCTTTTCCGCAGGTGCTTTTAAAGGAGCATACCGCTGAAGCGCTGATAGAATTTGAAAAAGAGGTGGCGAAATTTACTGAAGTGATGGAATGTTTCCAGCTTACGGGCTCGTCAGACTTTATCCTGAGGATTGCGACCAGTGACATGGATAGTTATCATCTTTTCCTGCGCAATAAACTGGCGACGCTACCAAATATCAGTACCGTACAAAGTTTCTTTGTGCTCTCTGAAACCAAAAGTGATACCGCTTACCCTATATAATCAACAGTCGTTCATCACTTGCCGGGATTGCCACTTGATCATTGCAGCAGACAATTGAGGAGATTCCAGTCGGAGCTGCCTGTTTACGCCAAAGCCATTTTTAAGGTAAAAATTGAGAGGTGAATAATAGGTTTGGCCATTGGTCTTCAGATAGCGGTCATGGTCTACCACCCAGCCTGTAAGCGTATATTCATCTGTTTTCAGTTTGTTGAGCAATAGGGTTCCAACCCCTTGTTTCTGAATACTGCTATCCAGGATAATAGCGAACCATGTTTCAGCTTCCCGGGAAAACTTAAATGCCCAGCCCAGGATTGCCTGGTCAAGCATGCATATAAAGTGCCTTGCACCGGGCAAATTGGCAAGATAGCAGTCCAGATCAGCAATATCTTTGTAGTTTAACTGATCAGGATATTCGTTATTCCAGAGGTTCAGGATTCCATTTTTTTGTTCCTCTGATAATTCAATAGTATGAATAACTGTCATTGCTTTAGTCAATTACAATATTTGGATGTAGTTTTTAACACTATTCTGTAAACTAATCCGTTTAATTTATTAATTATGCAATATATCTATCCTTTTATAGATATGGTGGATATTTTATATGTTTACAAAAACAAATTATTAATGAAGATTTCAAGAACCCATTTAGTATTAGCCTTCATCGGCTTAATGACGATCTCGCTACAGGCGTGTAAGACAAAAAAGATAGCAGCTAAACCTGTTCCTCCCGTAACAAAAGCGGTTGAAGAACCGGCAAAAGCACCGGCACCTGCTCCGGTTGAAAAGAAAGAAGAAGCACCGGTACCTGAAAAACCGAATTATACCTTTGACAATATCCAGTTTGAATTCAATTCAGGAGTATTGAAAACTGCTTCATTTGCTACACTTGATCAGGTAGCTACAGAGATGAAAAAAGATGAGTCAGTTAAGTTTATTTTAAACGGACACTCATCAGCTGAGGGTACGCCAGAACACAACATGTCATTGTCAGTTGACAGGGCAAACTCAGTAAAATCTTACCTGGTAAATGCAGGCATTCCTGCAGGCAACATGACCATTAAAGGTTTTGGCGCAACACAGCCTATGACTTCCAACGATACCGAGGAAGGTAAAGTGTTGAACCGTCGTGTAGAGATCAGAAAAGTTAATTAGGCTATCCTTAAACCATAGCCGCCAGCAGGCCGGATACTCAAGAGGAATATCCGGCCTTTTTATGTTAAACAAATTTTGAGCTGAAACCTTTTTTCCAGATGGTGTAATTGATTATGTGCTGTTTGCAGATATTGTACGCTGCGCTTAAAATTCTTCATAAAAACATTATTTTAAATTCAATGGTTTACATTTAGAACGTAAACCACAAGCTACATGTTAAAGAAACTCATTCTCTGTACCCTTATCACCCTGGCTGGGTTATCTTCGTTTGCACAGCCCGTCCGCGTAGCTGTTGCGGCAAATGCACAGTTCGTCCTTAAAAAACTTGCAGCTGACTTCAAAAAAAAAACTGGCATCACTGTAGAAGTAATCAGTGGAGCCTCGGGTAAACTGGCCGTGCAGATCAAAAACGGCGCACCTTACGCTATATTTCTGTCAGCTGATATGAACTTTGCACAGGGCCTGTACAATGAAGGATTTACGCTGAACAAACCAAAGATTTATGCCCTTGGAAGCCTGATCGTCTGTTCTTCTACTGGTACCGACCTGAAAAAGTGGAAGTCTTATGTCAGCAGTAATTCGGCAGGGAAAATCGCAATTGCCAATCCCAGGGTTGCTCCTTATGGCAAGGCTGCGGAAGAGACGCTGAACTATTATAAAATCTATCAGCAGGCTGCACCCAGGCTGGTATTCGCTGAAAGTATCAGCCAGGTGAATACCTATGTATTGCAGGGTGCAGTTTCAATTGGCTTCACTACACAATCCCTCGTGTATGAACTTCCTTCCTCGCAGCGCTTTCAGTGGCAGAAGGTTGAAACATCGGCTTATGCTCCGATTGAACAGGGGGCCGTACTGCTGAAATATTCAAAGAACAGAAATTATGTGAATAATAAAAGATTTTTTGATTATCTTTTCTCTGCAGCTGCAAAAGCTATTTTCAGGCAATTTGGCTATACTACAGCATAAAAGAGAACTTAATGGAATGGACACCTATATGGCTAAGCTTAAAGCTTGCTGCTGTAACAACCTTTATCCTTTTAATCCTTGGCATTCCCCTGGCGTACTGGCTGTCCAGGCGCAGTTCATGGCTTAAGGTAATAATAGAAGCTGTGCTTACAATGCCCCTGGTTTTGCCACCTTCAGTTCTTGGCTTTTACCTGCTGCTCAGTTTTAGTCCCAACAGTTTCTTGGGTCACTGGCTGCTTGACTATTTTAACCTGAGTCTGGTATTCTCTTTTGAAGGGTTGGTCGTGGCTTCTGTGATCTACAGTCTTCCCTTTATGGTTAGTCCGGTTAAGTCAGCACTGGCGCATTTACCGGCATCGCTTGCAGAAGCATCCTATACCATGGGTAAGTCTAAGCTGGAAACTTTTTTCCAGGTACAGCTGCCAAATATCAAGTCTTCCCTGTGGACCGCCATTGTACTTACTTTTGCGCACACCCTCGGAGAGTTTGGCGTAGTGCTGATGATCGGCGGAAGGCTTGAAGGCACAACAAAAGTTGCTTCTATTGCAATTTATGATGCCGTAGATAACAACCAGTACCATGAAGCCAATTTATATTCACTTGTCTTGTTCGCTATCACATTTGTCATCGTGGTACTTGTCTTTGTATTGAACAGAAATGCTTTGAGAGGGCCGTTAGAATGATACATATAGAAATAGAAAAAAAAATCAGGACCTATAGGGGCATCAGCAGGTTGATCGTTAAGGATACAATTCCAGCCGGTTCTGTTACCAAAGTCCATGGACCTTCAGGAGCCGGGAAGACTACATTCCTCAGAATAATAGCCGGTCTGGTTGAGCCGGATCAGGGAAAGATAGAGCTGAACGGAGAGATCTGGCTCGATACTACTGAGAAAATCAACCTTTCTCCGCAGCAAAGGAAAGCTGGTTTTGTATTTCAGGATTACGCCCTTTTCCCAAATATGACTGTCGGCGCGCATCTTCAATATGCCAGTAATGATCAGGCTTTAATTCAAAGACTGTTACAGATAGGAAAGATGGAAAGTTTTGAAAGCCACAAACCGCAGCAGCTGTCCGGTGGGCAGCAGCAGCGCCTGTCGATACTTCGTGCCCTTGCACTCCGTCCAAAGTTGCTGTTGATGGATGAAGCCTTTTCGGCAATGGACGATGAACTGCGGGAAGAGCTGATTACTGAACTGAAGATTATATTAAGAGAATTCGGAACTACTACAATTATTGTAAGCCATCATGCGCAGGAAACTCTCGGCTTTGCCGACCGCAGTTTAAAGATTGATTAGATTAATTTGCACAACATGATTTTTTTTAAGACAGAAGAAGAATTAGAGATAATGCACAGCAATGCCATGCTGGCAAGCAATACCATTACAGAAATCGCTAAGGTACTGAAATCCGGCATTACTACGCTCAGTCTGGATGAACTTGCGGATGAATTTATCCGTGACCATGGCGCAGTATCATCTTTCTACAATTTCCAGGGTTATCCTTTTCACATCTGTACTTCAATAAACGATGTCATCGTACAGGGGCCTCCCTCCAAAAGAACGATACAGGAAGGGGATGTTGTATCCATTGATGTAGGGGTACTCAAAAATGAATTTTATGGAGAACATGTCTATACTTTTATAGTAGGAGAAACTACTCCCGAGATACTCAAATTACGCAGGATTGCCAAAGAATCTCTGTTTGCCGGACTTGAGGAAGCTTTTGCCGGCAATCACATGGGCGAGATCTGCAGTGCCATACAGCACTACAATGAAAAAAAGGGTTACGGAGTGATCCGGGAATCAGGGGGCCATGCTATTGGCCGTTCGATGCACGAATTGCCTGAAGTGCCCAATTACGGCAGGAGGGGGACAGGAATAGAAATGCGGCAGAATCTTGTGCTGGCCATTGAACCTCTGGTGAACCTGGGGACCCAGGAAATCATTGAAGATAAGGATGGCTCATACAGGACTGCCGATGGCCTGGCTTCTGTACATTTTGAACATATAGTCTGTATCAAGCCGGAGAAAGGATGGATACTCACAGATTTTGACCCTATTGAAAAAGCAGAAAAAGCCAATAAAAATCTCAATGCTTCTTACGACGAATAGGAATTATTCTGGCTTCAATTCATTTTGTTCTTGCTATTTTTGCAGCAATGAAAGCCGAAATCACAAATTTTCACCAGGATGGTGAAGCTCTTAAATCAGGTACGATCTTATTGATGGCTATTGCCGCAGGAATAACTGTAGCCAATATTTATTACAACCAGCCAATTTTGAAAGAAATGGCCTTATCACTGCAAGCCAGCGATGCTGAAATAGGCAGGGTCTCTATGTTTTCACAAATGGGATATGGACTGGGCATGTTCTTCCTGATCCCTCTGGGTGATATGCTCAACCGCAAGAAGCTGATCCTTCTGCTGATGGTTTCCCTGGCGATCGTCCTGATACTCATGGTGCTTTCCAAAGGTGTAGTTTTTGTATGGATACTCAGTTTGCTGATCGGCATCTGCTCCGCCCCGGCCCAGATCATTTTGCCGATGGCTGCAAGCCTGGATAAAATTAACCGCGGTAAAACCGTGGGCATAGTATTCAGTGGTATCCTTGTAGGTATTCTCGGCTCCAGGGTCATCAGTGGTTTTATAACCGACTGGTTTGGCTGGCGTGCCGTCTATGGCATTTCGGCAGTTATGGTGCTTTCAATTACTGTACTCCTCAAATTATATTTACCTGACGTAAAACATAAGTTTTCAGGAAATTACGTCGAATTGCTTAAATCAACACTACAGCTTGTCAAAGAACACAGGATTCTCCGTGAATCAGCCATTCTGGGTGCTTTTACCTTTGGTATATTCTGCTCGTTCTGGACTACAGTTACGTTTTACCTGAGCGGACCTGCCTTTAACTTCCATGCTGATACGATCGGATTATTCGGACTTGTAGCCATAGGCGGCGCGCTGGTAGCACCATATTTTGGGAAGCTGGCAGATAAAGGCAATACACGCAGTTCATTGCTGATGACAGTAGGCATGATCATCTGCAGCCTGGTGCTGCTCAAAGTATTCCCGCTCTCGGTAATTGTAATGATCATTGCGATCTTCGTACTTGATATTGGTGTGCAGGCTACTCAGATTACCAACTTTGCCAAAATCTATTCTCTGGATGAGAATTCACACAGCCGTTTGAATACCATCTACATGACCACCTATTTTATAGGCGGGGGCATCGGAACTTTTTTTGGCCTTTTGTGCTGGAAACACGGCGGCTGGGAGTTGTCTACATGGCAAATGCTTACCTGGTCCTTTATTGCACTGGCTATCGTCTTCTTTTCTAAAAAGTGATTTTTTACGCGAAACAATTGCTTTAGCCGTGTTGTTCTGAAAGGGTAAATTAAAACAACATCCCGATGAGCAATATATTAACAGCTGGTACACCGGCACCCGATTTTATCCTGCAAAGTTCTGCAGGAACATCAGCAGGTGATGCCGGAGAAATGGTTAAACTCAGTGATTTAAAAGGTAAAAATGTAGTGCTTGCTTTTTATCCGGCAGATTGGAGCGCGGTATGTGGCGATCAGCTTGCCCTCTATAATGAGCTGATCCCGATGTTTGATAAACTGGATGCTGAACTGATCGGGATCTCGGTAGACAGTGCTTTCTGCCATCAGGCATTTCGTGAAAACAGAAATTACAAGGTTAAACTGCTGGCTGATTTTGAGCCCAAAGGAGAAGTAGCCAGGAAGTATGGTGTTTACCGCGAACATGACGGCTTTACTGAGCGCGCATTATTTGTGATCGATGCAGATGGCCTGATACGCTGGAGTTATCTTTCTCCGATGGATGTAAACCCAGGAGCAAATCATATTTTAGAAGCATTGAAAGAAATTAAGGAAGGAGTGCAGCATGACTGATAACGGGAATGACTTAACAGTACCTGTAAATGATAGTGATCATGTCCAGGGAAATCCTGATGCAGCAATCGTACTGGTAGAATACGGTGATTATGAGTGTATGCACTGCAGAAGGGCATATCCGGTAATCAAGAAAATTCAAAGACATCTTGGCGATGATATCTGTTTTGTATTCCGAAACTTTCCGCTTGCCCAATCGCATCCCCACGCAGAACACGCAGCTGAAGCGTCTGAGATTGCGGACCAGGCTGGTAAGTTCTGGGAGTATCACGATAAACTGTATGAAAACCAGCATGCGCTGGATGATAAGAGCCTTGGAGAGTATGCCCAACAGTTGGGGCTGGATCGGGAGGATTTTTCTGGGCGATTGCAATCCGCTGAGTTTGCAGAAAAGGTACAGCAGGATTTTATGAGTGGGGTAGAAAGCGGCGTAAACGGAACGCCCTCTTTCTTTGTGAATGGAAGCAGGTATGACGGCATCTGGGAATATGAACCCTTTATGGAATATCTTTCTGCATTAAGGTAATTGTTATACCCTCCCGAAGCCGGAGAATTGTTATACTTTTATAGCATATCAATCTAATGTGAAGCGTTCAGCAAGTCCATGAAATTATCACCTAAATACAATCCGGTTCCCTTTATCAGGGAAAACTACAAGATCATGTTCAGCTATGTCTTTACCCTGTTTTTTGTGGGTCTGGGCATCTGGTTCATTCAGCATGAACGGGAAGAGCTGCAGCAGGTACGACATCTTGTAGTTACCTCTAAATGGAACTGGATCACGTTTGGTGTGGTATTGAGTGTGATCTATGTATTTGTACATGGGGAAATGTACAGGGCAGCTTTCGCTGCGGTTGGAAGTAAAGTCGGGCTGATCGATGCTACGCTGCTGTACATGAAGAGAAATTTCGTCAGCGTATTCCTGCCTGCGGGCGGGGTTTCATCGCTGGCATTCTTTAGCAGTGATATTGAGAAGAAGGGGGTAAGCAAATCCCAGGTCAATTTTGCCTCTTCAATTTATGGTTTTGTAGGTATCCTCAGCGTGGTAGTGATAGCTATTCCAGTGTTCATCTATGCCATCTTTGAAGGCAGTATTGGGGCTGGAGAATGGTTTGGGCTCCTTGCTGTATTTGGCCTGATCGCTGCAGTATATCTCATTTACAGATCGGTTGTCAGCCACAACAGTTTTTACAGGCTGGCTGTTAAATATATTCCTGCCATAGAGATTTTTCTAGGTGAGTTCAAAAACAACCAGATAGAGCGAAAAAGTTTTATCAGGACCTTTCTCTGGAGCATGCTGATCGAGATCTTTGGTATCGTGCATATTTATATCGCAATGGTGGCGCTCAACATTCAGCCTTCCCTGTTAATAGCAACGGTAAGTTATGTGGTTGGGGTGGTATTTCTGATCATTTCTCCTTTTTTACGCGGGCTCGGAGCTGTAGAAGCATCCATGACCTTTATGCTGGTCAGGATGGGTTATTCTGAAGCAGCGGCAGTATCTGTTACTTTCCTATACAGGTTCATGGAGTTCTGGATCCCGCTTTTGCTCGGTGCCCTGAGTTTCCTGATAAAGATCAATAAGTTGCTTATGCGTATTGTCCCGGCATTACTTATTCTCGCATTGGGAATCGTAAATATTGTATCTGTACTTACGCCAGCGATCCATGAACGACTTGTATTTCTGAAAAATTTCCTGCCGGTATCTGCCATAGCAGTATCTAACTACTTTGTACTGGTGGCCGGTTTATTTCTGCTGGTGACTGCTGCATTTATGCTGAAAGGATTGCGAATGGCCTGGTATTTTGCGCTGGCACTCTGTTTGCTTTCTCTTGTAGGTAATCTTACAAAAGCGATCGACTACGAAGAAGCGAGTTTTTCTGTGATCGTCATCATCGGACTGATTGCATCGCGCAGGGAATATTATGTCAAACACAATTCGAGGCTGCGGTACCTGGGCATCCAAACTACACTGCTCAGCATTGCTGCGGTAGTATTGTATGGCACCATCGGATTTTACTTCCTGGATGCAAAGCACTTCAATGTAGATTTCAGTTTTTTGCAGTCAGTGCGGTATACGCTGGAAAATTTTGTGCTGGTTGAAAGTGAAGACCTGATTGCGCAGGATTCATTTGCTCAGGGATTTCTCTATTCTATTAATTTTAGTGGTTTCCTGTCGCTTGCATTCCTGGTTTATACGCTGATCCGTCCTTATATTCTCAAAGATACCACTGAAGAGGAAGAATTGGAATGGGCAAAGGCGCAGCTGGATAAATATGGTAACTCTGCCATGGATTACTTTAAAACTTACCAGGATAAACTGATCTACCGTTCAGAAGAAATGGAAGGATTTATCTCGTACCGGATATCGGGCAATTTTGCGGTGGTGCTTGAATCTCCTGTAACCGCGGAGGAGAACCTGAAAGCCTTTATCAGGTCATTTGACAAGTATTGTTTTGAAAGTGGTGTAAAAAGCTTTTACTACCGTGTGGCAGAAGATACGCTGGAGCATTTTAAGGCCTGTGGCAAAAAGAGCCTTTACCTTGGGCAGGAAGGGGTCGTAGATCTGACTGCATTTACCCTGGAGGGCGGCAACAGAAAATCTATCCGCAATGCACTCAAAAAAGTAGTTGAGAAAGGCTTCCAGAGCAAGATCTATACTGCTCCGGTAAAAGATGGCCTGCTCCAAAAGATCAAATCTGTTTCGGATGAATGGCTCGAAGACACGGAAAGGGAAGAAATTGTATTTTCACAGGGCATGTTCGACTGGGAAGAACTGAAACATCAAACCATCATTACGGTAGAAAACGCCGAAGAAAAGATTGTAGCTTTTCTAAATGTGATACCTGACTATGCCAAAGGCGAAGGTACTTATGATCTGATCAGAAAGACTAAGGATGCTCCGAACGGGGTGATTGATTTTATACTGGTGGAATTGTTCAAACACCTGAAGGAAATTGGCTGTACATCAGTGAATATTGGCTTTGCGCCCTTATCCGGATTGGACGACCCCAAGAATTTAACCGAGCGCTCGATGAAATTTGCCTATGAGAAGATCAGGTCTTTTTCTCATTATAAAGGATTAAGGGATGCTAAAGATAAGTTTTCGCCCGTATGGCATAACAAATATCTGGTGTACGACCAGGATTATGACCTGATCCAGGTTCCTGCGGTGCTCTCAAAAGTTATCAGGCCATAAGTATTCGCTAAATTCTCCGATGATAAATTATATCTGCGTGTTTTTGCATTTTTTTATATGAAGTAGGCAAGAATTGTCATTTATAAATCCATATCTTTAAAATATCAACGATTAAGAAGTTTTATTGCTGTTCTGTGCGGTACTTTTTATCGTTCATGTGCAGGGTTAAAGATTTAAACCAAAGGATTTTTATACAATGAACAACCAAATTTCGAAATTAGCGGATATCTCAGCTGCGTCAACACGGATTATTGCTGGTTTAATGTCGGGGACCTCCCTGGACGGTCTGGATATAGCACTGTGCGAATTCAGCGGTTCTGGCTTTGAAACCCGTTTTAAAGTGCTTCATTTTATCACTTTCCCTTACGCAGAGTCATTCAAGGAACAGTTGAAATCCATTTCGTTTAAAGCAGAGGTGAGCCTGCAGGAGGTTACTTTACTAAATGCTGTTATCGGTACCTACTCCGCCGAACTGATTCTGGATGCCCTGAAGTTATGGGATTACCCGGTGGATGCCGTCGACCTGATCGCGAGTCACGGGCAGACAATCTTCCACGCGCCGTTCTCTCTTCATCAGAAGATCTCTTATCCGGATGCTACTCTGCAGATAGGCGACGGTGACCATATTGCGGTGAAGACAGGCATCATCACCCTCAGCGATTTCAGGCAGAAACATATCGCCGCAGGAGGCGAGGGCGCACCGCTTGCCGTATATGGCGATCATCTCCTGTTTTCAAGTGCTGATGAAAACCGGATATTGTTAAATATCGGCGGGATTTCAAACTTCACCTATTTACCTGCCGGTCGGGATGCCAGCCTGGTTTTTTCCACAGATGTAGGTCCGGGGAATACCATGATGGACCAGTTTGTCCAGTTAAATTACCCGGGAAAATATTATGACCAGGATGCTGCTATAGCAAAAAGCGGAACAGCGAATGAAGAATTGCTGAGCGCGTTGATGAAAAATGAGTTTTTTGATGATCCCTTCCCGAGAACCACAGGGCCGGAGTTATTCAATATGGCTTATCTGCAGGCTGCACAAAATGCATCTTCACAACAGGGTTTACCTCCCGAAGATATTCTTGCATCGCTCTGCGAGTTTACTGCCAGAAGCATTATTGCTGCCATCAGAAATTCTATCAATGACCAGTCGTTTCAAGTTTACCTCAGCGGCGGCGGAATGCATAACCCGCTGCTTGTGGAGAAACTGTCAGAGGGTTTGGGCTTTGGCCTAAGAAACACAGCAGAACTGGGCATAGATCCGGATGCCAAGGAAGCAGTTCTCTTTGCCCTGCTTGCCAATGAATGTGTAGCAGGAGGGGATATCAATTTTGGCTCCCGGCAGGGAATACCAAGCGTTACCATGGGTAAAATTAGTCTGCCTTACTGAGATAAGGCCTACCAATAAGAATGAACCAAACAACCAACCTATCCAATCCTGATTATGAGAAAAACTTTACTCAACCGACCCTACCAGCTATCCTTTGCGCTGGTACTCTTACTCCTGTGTTATGCAGGTCTGGGTATGGCACAGACACAGAATTACACTATCAAAGGTGTGATTACTGATGCCAGAACCAATGAACCAATCCCGGGTGCCACAGTCAGAATCAGCAATGCTGCGGGCGGCGCTGTTGCCGGCAGCAGCGGAGCCTATCAGCTGAGTACTACGGTTAAACCCGGCAAATACCAGCTTACTTTTAGTTTCATCGGCTACACCCCGGTTCTGAAAGATGTTGTACTTGGCAGCAGTGCGGCGATCAGCCTCGATGCAAAGATCAGTGAGGATTATCTCCGCCTGAACGAAGTTGTAGTAACCGGAACGGCTGTTGCCACAAGCCGCAAGACCCTTGGTAATGCAATTTCTACCGTAAACGCTGGGGATATTGCCAACAGTTCGGCCACTTCAGTAGACCAGGCACTGGCCGGTAAGAT
Source organism: Pedobacter sp. (assembly GCF_040513095.1). Classification (GTDB taxonomy): domain Bacteria; phylum Bacteroidota; class Bacteroidia; order Sphingobacteriales; family Sphingobacteriaceae; genus Pedobacter. The sequence continues at coordinate 13,288 of NZ_JBEVDX010000044.1, forward strand.
CTCTGGCGCGCAGATCACGCAGAACTCCGGTAATCCTGCCGGCGGTATCAGTGTAAGACTGCGTGGTACCAGTACTGTGGCCGGTTCAGGTGATCCGCTCTACATTGTGGATGGGGTAATTGTAAACAATAACTCGACAGAACTACTGGATCTTGGTGGGTATTCCCAGAACCGGATGGTAGACATCAACCCAAATGACATCGACCATATGGAGATCATCAAAGGTGCTGCTGCTGCTGCAATCTACGGGTCACGGGCCAGCAATGGGGTAGTACAGATTTTTACCAAGAAAGGGAAAGCAGGGAAAACACAGTTTGATTTCTCTTCACAACTGAAGATCAGCGAACTGAGAAAGAAGCTGGAAATCAATGAATATCCATTCCGCTTCAATAACACTACACTGACAGACTTATCGCAAACTGCAGTAACACGTTACGATTACCAGGATGATATTTTCAGAACTGCAATAGGAACGGAAAACAATATGTCTGTTTCCGGCGGTACTGAAAATACGCAGTATTATGTAAGCGGCAACTTCCTGAGTAACCAGGGTATTATCGATGCGACAAATTTCAGAAGGGCTGGTGTACGTGCTAAAATAGATCAGAAACTGAATAACTGGCTGAAGATGTCTATCGGTACAAATTATATTTTAAGCACAAGTCATGAAGTGCCTAACGGCGGTATCAATGAGGCATACGGTGCCTTAACGGGATTCATATTCGCAAATAATTACATTAATCCAAATCCTGTCAACGGGGTATACCCGGCTTTAGCTACCGCCGTAGCCCGGACCAATCCGCTCGAAGCGATCAACAGGTTTGATTTTCAGCAGCGTACATCGCGATTTATCGGAGATTTTCAATTGATGGCCAACCCCATAAAAGGATTAAACATCAATTATGTACTGGGATATGATAATGCTACCCAGATCGGTACAGGTTATATCCCGGTAGGCAATACCACGCCCAGTTACAATACAGGTTATTCAAGGAGGGCAGATCAGACGACTTTTCTGGTAAACAACGATTTGAACATCTCATATCAAACCAAAATAAATGACTGGTTAGAATCTACCTCAGGTATCGGAGGTACCGCACAAAGCCAGAAAACATACCAGACTGGCCTTACTGCTACATTGCTGGGCCCGATAGGGCAGACAATCAATAATGGTGTCTCAATAGCTACTGAATACCGAAGTGATGTAAACATTATGGGAGCTTTTGTACAGCAGACTTTTGGGATATTGAATAAGTTCTACATCACTGGAGCTGCCCGTTATGACGAGTCTTCAGTTTTCGGTGAAAAATTCAGAGGACAGTTCTATCCAAAAGTAAGCGGCAGTTATGTAGTCTCGAATGAGAAATTCTGGACAGATTCTAAAATCTCCAGCGTGATCTCCAGCTTTAAGATCCGTTCTTCCTATGGTCAGGCCGGAAACCTAACCGCCATCGGAGCATATGACAGAACCACATCTTACGTTCCTTTGAATCTATCAGGCCAGGCTTCGGTGACCTCGCCGGCATTGCTTGGAAATCCTGATATCAAGCCGGAACGCCAGACGGAGTTTGAGATTGGTACTGACATGAGCTTTTTTAAAGACAGGCTGAGCTTCGAATTCAGTTATTATAAAAAGGATGTAAAAGATCTGATTCTACTGGCTAGTCTTGCACCTACTGAGGGGTATTTAAGTCAGTATCTCAACATCGGTACCATGACCAATAAAGGTATCGAACTGATGGTAAGGGCGGTGCCAATTCTGAAGGACAATTTCAGATGGAATATTTCTGCCACCTACTCAAGAAACCGTAACCAGGTAAATGATATCCCGGGTGGCGTGCTGTTGTTTGCAGGTGGTTTCAGTCAGGTTGCCGCTATAAACGGAGCACCTCTGGGCACCTTTTATTCTACTTATTTTGCCCGCAACGCAGATGGTTCACTGCTGCTGACTGCAGGTGGCTTACCGCAAACGGAAAAGGTGGGCAGGGATGCTAACGGACAGCCATCTGGTGCAACCCTTAAAAAGGTGATAGGCGATCCCAATCCTGACTGGATCGGTTCCCTGATCAATGAGATCAGCATCGGCAAACACTGGTCGTTCCGTACACAATTTGATGCTTCCATCGGTGGTGATGTATTTAACTTTACAAAACGTGTGGGCGACCGCGACTTATATGGCGGACTCAAAGGTTATGAGCCAGAACTGAGGGGTGAAGTGCCAAAAGGAACTTCGGCTGCGCTCTTCTCCATCTTTGAAAACTGGATTGAAGATGGCTCTTATGTAAAACTTAGAGAAGCTTCAGTAAGCTACACGTTTAAACCAGGTTTTCTGAAAACCGGTAATATGAGGTTTAACCTCTCGGGACGTAACCTATTGTCGTTCGACAAATACAGCGGATATGATCCTGAGGTGAATGCTGCGGGACAAAGCTCTGCCGTTCGCGGGTTCGATTTTGTAGAGGTGCCTATACCGAGAATGATCGTAGCAGGTTTTAACATAACTTTTTAAGTAGTATTCAAATAAGACAACATGAACAAGATATATAGTCCTATCAAAATTACACTGCTCGCCGGGTTGCTGCTTTTTGCAGGAAGCTGTAAAATGGAAACGGTGAACCTTAATGCACCCGAAGAAGAAGATGTACTCAGCACCAGAGAAGGAATTATTGGTTTAAGTGTAGGCCTGAGACAATTTCAATCTACCAGCGGTATCAATGCAGCGTATTTTTATCCTGCAGTAACTTCGAGGGAATTATCAGGAGTAGCAACTTTTACCAATGTACTGGAGCTTGAAGCAGGTGGAACGGCTTTACCAACAGCAAATGGTAATATCCTTACCTTATGGTCAAATTCTCAGCGACTGATGACCATGAGCCAGAACGTTATTGACAATGCACCGAAAGTAACTACGATAACCGGTGGCCTGCTCTCAGGAATAATAGCTAATGCAGAGCTGTTTAAAGCAATTTCCCTGGGGACGCTTGCAGCCTCTTTCGAACAGGCAAACATCACCACCAGTCAGACGGAAAAGGTTAAATTTTTACCAAGGCTGCAGGTACTTGCCGAGGCAATACGCCTGCTGGATGATGCAGTCGCCAGGATCAATACTACGCCTGCTACAACAGAATTCACTACGCTAGTATCAGGAACTTCTTTTGATTTAAAGAGTGTTTTGTATTATTATAGTGCCAGGTATAACCTGATGGCCGGCAATTATGCCGCGGCCCTCGTAAGCGCCAATTTCGTTGATCAGACTAAAGCCAATGCTTACCAGTACAATGCACAAAGTGTAAACCCGATCTGGAACAATATCAATACGCTGAAGTATTATACCCCGAGAGCTGCCTTTGGCTTGCCTGAAGGCTTGTTTGAGGCTGGAGATCAGCGTCTTAATTTTTACGTAACAACTGCTACCAGCACATCTGCAACTGGTGTAGTTACTACCACGCGGACGCTGACGGGATTCGGACTTTCGCAAACATCCATTGTTCCTGTTTTTCTGCCGGACGACGTAAAACTGATCAAGGCAGAAGCAATCCTGAGAAGCGGTGGCCCACTGGCTGATGCATTAACGCAGATCAATCTGGTAAGAACACAAACTACAGGTGATCCGTTTGGTGTTTATGCTGGATTACCTGCTTATTCAGGCGCAGTTACCCAGGCAGATTTGTTGACAGAGGTTTACCGGCAGCGCTGTGCAGAGTTATTCCTTACCGGACAACGATGGGAAGATTCACGCCGTTTCGGCCGTCCGTTCTCGGTAAGCAATTTTACAGAGCGCAACAGGAACTTTTATCCTTATCCTGATCAGGAAAGATTAAATAATCCCAATACACCGGCAGATCCGGCGATTTAATATATTTATCCTATGATCAATAAAAGAATAGCCAGCTTTATATTATTTGCAATTTTTGGCGGCAACGTTACCCTGATGGCACAAGACAGCCATCAGGGTAACCTGCTTTGGCTGCAAAACGAGCGGGACGCAGAAAAAAACACAGTCATCGCTAATAAAGGATCAATTCCCATTATCGGACTGGAAGACCTGGCCGCGGTAAGCGTCAACATGGGCGCTGCAAACAGCGCGGTTTTCAATTCACTGCTCAATAAATATGTAAAAGTGGATACCCTGCAGGGATACCCGCCTACGGATCGGAAGGGCTACCTGCATTTGAACGATGACCTCAAGCTGTGCCGCACAGCAATATTCCAGTTCTCTGATGCCAGCGTCTATGACCAGCAGCTTTATGGTTTTTTGCAGGAAATGGAAAAAACCAAAACAGTGATCGTTACAGTTGCAGGCAAAACAGATCATACGGATTTTTTTAAAGGGCTTAAAGCTTCGGTTTTATGGTGTAAAAAGGCAAGCCCTGAAGGAGCCGCGGTACTTGCGCAGCTAATATTTGGGGGGATCAGTCTGGATAAAACTCCGATCCGTCTAAAATATACCGTACCTGAAGACGTGGGAATCAACCGGGCTAACCTGGATAGCATTGCCCTGGTAATGAAAGAAGCGATCGCTGCGACCGCTGCGCCAGGAGGAGTGGTCATGGTACTTAAGGATGGAAAAGTCATCTACAACAAGGCTTTTGGTAAGCACACCTACACAGGGAACCGTGAAACCCTGACCACAGATATTTTTGATATGGCATCACTCACCAAAACTTCTGCCACTACACTTGAAGTGATGCGGCTGGTGGAACAAGGGAAACTAGGGCTGGACAGCACCATTAGTAAATACATTGCGAGAACGCGGGACATGACCGATAAGAAAGATATTATGGTAAAGGAAGTTATGCTGCACCAGGCCGGATTTACTCCTTTTATCCCTTTTTATACGCAATTGAAACCTGGGGATATGAGTACGGTTAAATCTGATAAATACCCCACTGAGGTTGCCGACAACTATTATATCCGGGCAAATTATTACCAGGATGTAATGTGGCCGCAGATGCTGGCAGATAAGGCTTTAACGCGCGGAAAGTTTATCTACAGTGACCTGAGCATGTATTACATGAAGGAAATAGTGGAGAAAGTTTCTGCAAGTCCACTCAATGTTTATACAGACCAGCATTTCTACAAACCACTGGGCATGCAGACAGCAGGTTTTCTGCCACGTGACCATTTCCCCAAAGACAGGATTGTACCCACTACTGAAAACGACAGCTGGTTCAGGGATATGCTTGTACAGGGTTTTGTAGATGATCCGGGAGCTGCTATGGCAGGCGGGGTAAGCGGGCATGCGGGTTTCTTTGCTTCAGCTAATGATATGGCGATACTTTACCAGATGCTGTTAAATAAAGGGGTTTATGGCGGTCAGCAGTATTACAAATCGGAAACGGTGACTGAATTTACCTCAGGCCAATCGAAAGTGAGCCGCAGGGGGTACGGGTTCGACCGTAAAGATCCTGACCAGAGCAAAGGATATCCTTCGTACCTGGCTTCATCAAAGGTTTTTGGACATACTGGTTATACCGGCACCTGTGTCTGGGTTGACCCGTCCTGCAACCTGGTGTATATCTTTTTATCTAACCGTGTTTATCCTGATGCAAAAAGGAATGCTTTGCTCACGCTGAATATCAGAGGCAGGATTCAGGATATTATTTACCGTGCTATACAGAAGGGTACCAGGTAAAATATTATCCCTCTTACAGCAGTGTTACTGCTTTGGCGTACTGACTTAAATGCGGATGTTTAGGTTCGAGGTCTGTGATCACATAATTGATTGCATTCAAATTGCAGACCTTCATCTTGTGTATAGAATTGATTTTTTCGGCAATGCTCATGACTGCTGTTTTTTCGGCACAATTGATCATTGCCTTTTTGATCTGGATCACTTCCCAGTCGGAATCTGTGATACCGTCCTGTAATGAAATCCCGTTGGTTCCCATAAAACAAAGATCTGCTTTGATATCAGATAACTGGTTGATTACCTGTGCGCCTACGCAGATCTGCGAGTTTTTTGCCAGCTGGCCACCAATCAGGTGTACATCCAGGTTGGAATGTTCTGTGAGTTCCAGTGCCAGCAAGGGACTAACGGTAAATAAGGTACAGCTGAGATTTTCAGGAACCATTCTGGCCATTTCGATCATCGTTGTCCCGCCGCCTGTGAGGATAACCATTCCGTTCTGGATCAGTTTTAAGGCTTTCCTGGCAATCTCTTTCTTCGCGTCCCGGGCGTATACATCGTTCTGCTGAAAAGGGTAGTGAAATGATTTGGAGATGGCACCCCCATATACTTTGAGGATTTTTCCGGCTTCGGCCATTTCATTCAGGTCACGCCTGATAGTGTCCTCAGACACATCCAGTTGTCTGCTCAGATCAGCCGAAAGTACTTTGTTATGAATGTTTATCTGTTTGATGATATAGGCTTGTCTTTCGTCTTTTAACATTCAGCTGTAAAATTATAGATTCAAATATATCAAAAACCAGATCAGCCTGCTGCCTTCTGATATTTTTACATTCAGGTTTTAAAACATTCTTTACATTTAACTGTCCTTATAATTGCGCAAAGGCAGATGAGTTTAGAAGATGCGAATAAATATTGAATTATGCAAAAAAGAATAGTGATCATAGGCGGAGGCTTCGCCGGGATCAACCTTGCCCTCGAACTTGGAAAGAATAAATATTACGAGGTGACGCTTGTAGATAAAAACAATTATAACTTTTTCCCACCTCTGATCTATCAGGTAGCTACTGCTTACCTTGAGCCGTCCAGTATCAGTTATCCTATACGAAAGCTGTTCAGAAGCAAGGATAATCTGCATTTCAGGCTCGGGGAATTGCTGCAGGTATTGCCGGAATCAAAGCAGGTAATGCTTAGCAACGGCTCCCTGAATTATGATATGCTTGTTTTTGCCACCGGGGCAGAAACCAATTACTTTGGAATGGAAAACGTGAGGAAACATGCCATACCAATGAAAACGCTGAGTGATGCCATACAGATGCGAAACAGGCTCCTTACACATTTTGAAGAAGCTACTATCTCTAAAGACAGAGATGAAGTCAGGAAGATGCTGACTATAGTGATAGCTGGTGGCGGACCAACAGGGGTGGAGATCTCCGGGATGTTCGCAGAGATGCGCCACCGCATTATGCATAAAGATTATCCTGAATTAAAAAATACCGGTGCCCAGATTTACCTTGTGGATGGTGGTGCTGCATTGCTGAAACCCATGAGCAAGAAGTCGCAGCAGCATACCCTGGAGGAACTTACAGCGCTGGGCGTTAAAGTGATACTGAACAGCCATGTGAGTGATTTTGTAAATGACGAAGTAATATTTTCTGATGGTACAAAAATTGAAACCAAAAACCTGATATGGGCAGCCGGCGTAAGCGCTATGCGTTTTGAAGGAATACCTTTAACAAGTTACGGCCGCGGAAAAAGACTGATGGTCAATCCTTATCATCAGATAGAAGGCCTTACTGATGTATACGCGATCGGAGATACCTGTATCCAAAGTGGTGATGCGGCTTATCCTGAAGGCCATCCGCAAGTGGCACAGGTAGCTATCCAGCAGGGAAAGAACCTCGCTGCAAACTTTAAACGCCTTGCAGAAAACAAAGAGCAGCAAGCGTTCATCTACGGTGACAGAGGGAGTATGGCCATTATCGGAAGAAACCAGGCTGTGGTTGATCTGCCTAAACCAAAGATTCACCTCAAGGGCTTTATCGCCTGGTGTGCCTGGCTGTTTATCCACCTTTTGTCACTGATCTCTTACAGGAACAGGATCAATACTTTTTACCACTGGACTGTAGCTTATTTCTCAAGGGATCAGAGCCTCAGGATGATTATCAGGCCTGTGGATATGCCCAGTGTGGATGCAGAACCTGTAGCTGATATTAAAACCCATGACGACGGATTGGTAACTAATGCTTAGTTTTGTGGCCAAAATCAACAACTATGATCAGCCATAAAGAACTTTTTCTGCTCAATAATGCCCAAACTTCTACCAGTCCGAATATGCTGGAGGTGGAGCGGGCTGAGGGATTATACCTCTATGATCAGAGCGGAAAAGGTTATATGGATCTGGTATCCGGATTTGCGGTCAGCAATATCGGACACAGGCATCCTAGGGTGCTGGATGCAATCAGGGCACAGCTGGACAAATATTTACATCTTACTGTGTATGGGGAATTTGTACAGTCACCTATGGTGCTGTTTGCGCAAAAACTGATCAGTGTACTTCCTGAAAAACTCAATAATGTCTACTTTGTGAACTCAGGTGCCGAAGCAACAGAAGGCGCACTGAAACTTGCCAAACGGTATACCGGCAGATCGGGTATTATTGCCTGCCACCATGCCTATCACGGCAGCACCCATGGTGCATTGAGTGTGATGGGCAATGAGGAATTTAAACAGAAATACCGTCCGCTGCTGCCCGATGTAAGTTTCATCACCTTTGGAAAGGAAGAGGACCTTGCACTCATTACCACCGAAACGGCTTGTGTAATTATGGAAACCGTCCAGGGCGAAGCAGGGATAAGAATTGCCTCTGTTGATTACATGACCAAACTGCGCGCAAGATGTACGGAAACCGGCACCTTGCTGATCCTTGATGAAATCCAGGCGGCTTTTGGACGGACCGGCAAATTATTCGCCTTTGAGCATTACAATATCGTTCCTGATATCCTGTTGCTGGCCAAAGCTTTAGGTGGAGGTATGCCTATCGGAGCTTTTATTGCCAACCGGGATGTGATGGGTGTATTGAAGGAAAATCCTATCCTCGGCCATATCACCACTTTTGGCGGTCATCCCGTTTCGAGTGTTTCAGGTTTAGCCAGTTTGAATGTTATACTTGAGGAAGACCTCGTAAAAGACGTTAAAGCCAAAGGTGAACTATTCAAATCTCTACTTGTTCATCCACTGATAAGGGAAGTACGGGGCATTGGTCTGATGATGTGTATACAGCTGGACAGCTTTGAACAGGTCGAAAAGGTCAGTAAACTGTGTGCTGCTGATGGTGTAGTAATCGACTGGTTCCTGCACTGTGAAACCGCCCTACGCATAGCTCCGCCACTGATCATCAGCGAAGAGGAAATCAAAAAAGCCTGTCAAACGATACTTCAGGCTCTTGATTCCATCTCATACGTTTAAGACGCAAGCTGAAAATACACCTTATCAATCAGGTCGCCAATGTTAAAAGGTTTAGGCAGGAAGTCATTTGGCCCAAAATCCTGTTGCTGTGCATTTTCTGCGCCATGCTGACCTGAAATCAGGATAATAGGAATATGTTTCAGATCACTGTTTTCTTTGATCGACCTGCAGATCTCCCTGCCGTCAAAACCATCGAGTAGAACATCCATCAGAATCAGATCCGGTTTTTCCCTGCTGATCACGCTGATAGCGTCCTGGCCGCTTGAAAACGTCATTAAGTCCCAGTCTACAAAATCAAGTACTGATTCCAGCGCTGTTAAAATTTCCTGATCGTCATCAAAGATTACAATTTTCTTATTCATTATTTCCTGTTTTTTTATTTGCGGTTTTTATTACTAATACTATGCCAATACAGGAATAATCTGCGCTTTTCCTCAATGTAATCCGGAGGCCTTTGATTTTTGCTATCTTTAGCCAATAATCATCAGGCTCAACAAAATCATAAATGCAGGAAATCCGTTGGATACTTTTACTCGAAATCAGTTATACTATAGCAATTGTCCTAACCTGCCTGCGCATTATATATGATACACGTTCTACCACCAAAACGCTGGCTTATTTAATGCTGACTGTTTTTTTGCCTGTACTGGGAATTATTATCTACTTCAGCGTTGGTACCAACTACCGCAAACGGAAGCTTTACAGTAAAAAGATCATCAAAGATGAGCAGATGCAGCTGAGGGTACGCGAACAGATTTTCCTGGAGTCTAAAAAGATCTGGGATTCAGTACCCGAAGAAATACTTAAATATCAGAAACTTGCCCAACTGCTGCTCAATGATGGAATGAGCTATCTTACCGGTAACAATAAGGTGGAAATACTGCTGAATGGCGAACAGAAATTCCCTGAAGTATTGCGCTGTCTGCAGCAGGCAGAACATCATATCCATATTGAATACTATATTTTTGAAGATGATGAGATCGGGAATGCTATCAAAGATGTGCTGATAGAAAAAGCAAGGGCAGGTGTAAAAGTGCGTCTGATTTATGATGATTTCGGTAGCCGCAGTATCCGTAAAAAAGTGATTCCTGAATTGAAGGAAGCAGGAGTAGAGGCTTATCCTTTCTACAGGGTTTTGTTTATCGCCCTGGCTAACCGGCTCAATTACCGCAATCACCGAAAGATCATTGTGATTGACGGGTGCATTGGTTTTACCGGAGGCATAAATGTGAGCGACAGGTATATAAACAACAGAAGCAATACGGATCAGGTGTTCTGGCGGGATACCCATGTGAAGATTACCGGGACCGGGGCATTTTATCTGCAGTACCTTTTTATCTGCGACTGGAACTTTTGTGCTGATGAGACCCTGGCTCCTCAAACAAGCTTTTTTCATGAACTGAAAGAAAATGCCGGGGATGCTGTAGTTCAGATTGCCGCAAGCGGGCCGGATTCAGATAATCCAACAATCTTGTTTTCACTTATACAGGCTATAGGCATGGCTGAAGAGGAGATCCTGATTACTACGCCCTATTTTATTCCTGGTGAAAGCCTGCTTGATGCAATGGTTGTAGCAGCACTCAGCGGTGTAAAAGTAATCCTGCTTATTCCTGAAAAATCAGATTCCAGGATGGTAGCTGCTGCCGCCCGTTCTTATTATGCTGAATTATTGAATGCAGGTGTAGAAATTTACCAGTATCAAAAAGGCTTCATCCATTCAAAAACGATGGTTTCAGACCAGCAGCTTTCCGTTATTGGTACAGCGAACATGGACAACCGGAGTTTTGAACTGAATTTCGAAGTAAATGCAGTAATCTATGATAATCATACTGCAGAAGAGATGACAAGGATATTTTACCAGGATCTGAAGGAATCAAAAAAGATAAATGCAGCAGAATGGGAGAAAAGACCCCTGTATAAGCAGTTACCTGAAAAACTGGGCCGTCTGCTCTCGCCTTTATTATAATCAGCAGCATCACAAATCAGGATGCCGCTGATAATGAATTCGTTATTTAAAAGGATATTTGTTTCTTAGGTATTGTTCCACTTCTTCAGCCGAAGTAGTACCTGAGTTTTTCACGGCTGCCTGTAAAAGCTCCGGTGTAACACCAAATTTCCTAGACCAGTATTCTACATCATAGTATTCCTGCAGATTGATCCATCTTCTTTCAGTCAATCTCATTTCATCTCTCTCGTAATAGGTGTTTCTGAGCATAATCAATAAATATTAATTTGGTTTCTTGAATATTTGATAACAATACTTATGCCTAAATGTACCGGATCCTAATCCGTTTTACTATGCCTAATATATTATTTTTTTGTTAATATAAAAAATCACTTTGACCTTCTTAACAACACTAACTTAACATTGTTTTAACATTCGAAGTCGTCTTTTGCAGCAGGCAGAACTCATCAATTTTCTGCCGGTACTTGACAATGATATTGGTTTACCAAAAGATTTACGGCATATTTAGTCTCGCAGTTTTATTACTGCTCTGTACGCAAGGCGGAGCGTACGCAGCCGGGGATCCGTCTGCTGAACTTCAGCACACACTGGAATTGAGCAAAAGCTATCCTGACTCAGCTTTTCTGATCCTCAAAAGATTATATCATGACGCCCTGCTCAGTAATAATAAACGTACCATTGGCATCTGCCTGAAACAAATGGGGGAAATTTGTTATTCTCAGGGGCATTACTCCCAGGCACTGGAATACCACCAGCAGGCCAACAGGATCTTCAGCCAGCTCAATGAAAAGACGCTGCTCGCTGATAATTATAATGACCTGGGTATAATTTACTATCAGAATATGGACAGGAAGGCGTCCAGAAAACAGTATGACCAGGCCATGCGTTTGTATCAGACGCTGAACAACAAAATAGGATTGGGCGAAACATATGGAAATATCGGCCACCTATATGAGAAGCAGCAGCGTTATGACAGTGCTTTTTATTACCAGCGCAAGGCGTTAACAGCCTACAGTACTGCAGATCACAAAGGCGGAATGGCTAAAATCTATGAAAACCTGGGCAGTATTTTCGAAGATCTGGCACAGTATGATTCTGCCAGGGTATATTTTGACAAGTCGCTTGTATTGTATAAAACGGTGAATAACCAGGTCTCCAGTATAGAAGTAATCAATAATATAGGAGATATACTCCGCAAAACCGGCGACTATACCGCAGGACTGGTCTATTCCAGACAAGCCCTGCAAATGTCAGTCGAGACCAAAAATGAATACCAGCAGGCCTCTGCCTACCGGGATATTGCCAAGTCAATGAACCTGCTCGGGAAAAATGACAGTGCTTATCATTACATGGAGCTCAGCAGGAAGTATCTGCTGAATATCTACTCAGACCAGAATAACCGGCAAATGTCATTCCTCCAGATTATCTATGACACGGATAAGAAGAATGATGAGATCGCAAGACTGGAAAACGCGCATAAGCTCAACGTGATAATCAGTATTGCTGTTGTTGTAGTCGTGTTATTACTTGTACTGATGGGCTTACTGACTATCTCCAGGCAGCGGCTGAAACTGAGGGAAAATACTGCAATTGCAGACAAGAATAAACAAATCAATCTCGCACAGCAGGAACAGCTGGAACTGAAAAGCAGGGAACTTACTACGCATACCCTACAGGTGATCCAGCACAACCAGTTTCTCGAAAGCATGCGCAGTAAACTTGACGAAATGATCAGTGATGAAAAGCGTGACCAGAAAAAACAGCTTCAGCAGCTGGTCAGACAGATCAGCCAGAACATTAACCACGATCAGCAATGGAAAGATTTTACAATGGTTTTTGAGCAGCTGCATCAGTCGTTTTTTGATAGACTCAAGTCGTATTGCGATGACCTTACGGTAAATGACAGACGTTTGATCGCTTTATTGAAGATGAACATGAGCTCTAAAGATATGGCAGCAATATTTGGTATTTCGCAGGACAGTCTCAGGGTATCCAGATACAGACTCCGGAAGAAACTTAATGTGCCGGAAGGGGATAACCTCAGTTCATTTATCCAGACCATCTGATGCTTTTGCAGGGCTTAACAATTTGTTAATGTTACGCTAACTGAATGATAATGGCGGAACTGTTATACGTAAAGCCTTGTTAAACAAATTATTATAAAACGAATGTATACGCTGTACGCGCTTTGTATACAGTCCCGGTAACGGTGTTTACGTTTTGTATACGCCAGAAAATTGACAGTATATAGCTGGTCATGCACATTTGCAGCAGCGTAATTAAAAACAAGCTGCGCCAAAAAATTAATTAAAAAATGAAGCCAATTCTAAAAACTATTTTTTGCCTGTTCTTCAGTATTACTGTTGCAAAAGCCAGTAATATCAAAGGACATGTGTATGATCAGAAAACAGGAGAGCCAATGATAGGCGCTTCCGTAAAACTGGAAAATACCGACAGAGCAATACTGACTGGTCTGGACGGATCATTTGAGTTCAAGAAAGTTACTGCCGGTCCTGCCACCTTAAAGGTGTCATACATCAGCTACAAAACATTTTCCAAACAGATCACGATCCTGAATGAAGACAACCCGCAGATCAACATTTATTTGACAGAACAGGGCGGAAATGATTTAAATGAAATCTCCATTTCTGCGAAACACGATGGTGCTACAGAAATTACCGCCAGAAGGCTGGAGCAAAAATCCATGCAGGTAATGAACGTTGTTTCGGGCCGTGCGATGGAGATCTCTCCCGACCTGACGGTTGCAAATGCTATTCAGCGTGTGTCAGGCGTTTCTGTAGAAAGAAGCAACAATGGAGACGGACAGTATGCTATCCTTCGGGGTATGGATAAACGGTACAACTATACACTGGTTAACGGTATTAAGATCCCGAGTCCTGATAATAAGTTCAGGTATGTACCTCTGGATATCTTCCCGGTAGAATTGCTGGAAAGACTGGAAATCTACAAATCACTTACGCCAAATATGGAAGGTGATGCTGTTGGTGGTGTGGTTAATATGGTCATGAAAGATGCACCATCAAAAATGCAGATCAATGCAAATTTAGCTTCTGGTTACAGCCAGATGTTTTTCGACCGCAAATTCCTTGGTTTCGATGCCAGTTCCATGAATTCCAAATCCCCTTATGAAAGCAATGGCAGAAGTTACAATGCTAAAACTTCTGATTTTTCTACGGGAGTGCTGGATTACAAAGCGAAACAACCTGCGCCAAATCTTGTTGGCGGACTATCTATAGGTCAGCGCTTTTTGAAAAACAAGCTGGGTATACTCGTAGCTGGAAGTTATCAGAATACCTACAGGGGTACAAATAGTACTTTCTTTAACTCATCAGTTGTGGACGACGATAAAATATCGAGAATTACATCTATGGACTACAGACAGTACAGCGAGCAGCAAAAACGTTACGGTGTACATGGAAAGGTGGATTTTGTTCTGGATAAAAACAATAAATTCTCCTGGGTAAACTCTTATGTAAATCTGCAGAATATACAAACACGTGATGTCCTGACTACAAACTTCTCCAATGCTGACTACAATGCAGCGGCCGGAAACGCTCAGATTACATATAATACACGCTCAAGATTAACTGAGCAGCAGATCTATAACAGTACGCTGCAGGGTGAACACAAGATCATTCCGGGTAAATTGAAAGTAGACTGGTCTGCAGTTTTCTCCTCTGCAAAAAACGATGTTCCTGACGAAAGCTCAGTAAGCCTGAATGGTTTACGTACCAATTTCGCCGAAACCAGGACTACAGCGTCGTCACTGACCCACCGCTGGTCGCGCAATACAGATGAAGATAAAGCGGGTTATCTGAACCTTACCTATACAGCTGATATTGCCGGTACTAAAGTTGATTTCACAGGTGGAGGATTGTACCGTGACAAACAAAGAAGCAGTTTCTATAACAACTATACATTTAAGCCAACCGTTCCTGCTTCATTATATGGTGTTGCTTTTAATAACTATACTGATATCGTATGGGATGTGCAGAATCCGCAGGGTGCGGTTGCTAACCCGCTGACCTATAATGCATCCGAAAAAACTACCGCCGGTTATGGAATGTTTAATTTCAAAGTAAACAAACTTGAAGTAATTGGTGGCGCCAGGGTAGAGCATACTGACCAGGGCTACAACCTTTTGTTTAGCCAGGGTGAATCAAGACCGGTAGGTAGCCAGGTTTATACAGACTTTCTGCCAAGTTTAAACCTGAAATACGGACTTAATGACAAAATGAACCTGCGTGCAAGTTATTTCCGCTCGTTAAACAGACCTGGTTTTTATGAAATTGTTCCCGGAAATGTGGTCACAGAAGAATACCGCGAACGTGGTAATCCTGATCTGAAACGTGCAATTGCCGACAACTACGATGTTCGTTACGAGCTTTTTCCAAATAGCTCAGATCAGCTGCTGGTAGGCGCGTTCTTCAAAAATATTAAAGATCCGATTGAGTATACCCTCCAGGCAGATGCAACAAGGGGACAAGATGTTTATTATACGCCCGGTAACTTTGGTAATGCAAAAAACTATGGTCTGGAGATGGATTACATCAAGTTTTTCAACAAGTTCGGCTTCAAAGCAAATTATACTTATACGCACTCAAGAATCACAACATCCAAATCCAAAAGGATCAGAAATGCGGTTTCTGGTGATGTAGAAACCATCAATGCAGATCAGACAAGACCATTGTATGGTCAGGCTGCTCATATCGGAAACTTATCACTGTTATATAAAGACAGCAAAAACGGATGGGATGCACAACTGGCGGGTTCCTACACAGGTGACAGGATCAATACTGTATCTCAGTTTGTAGATAACGACGTTTGGCAAAAAGGATTTGTGCAGATGGATGCCTCAGTAGAGAAGAAATTTAAAAATAACCTGAGCATTTTTATTAAAGCAGGAAACTTGCTGAATACGCCTACAACATTATTTATCAAAGGTACAAATACAGAAAATACAGGATTGCCTCAGCAGGACCTGGGCAGCAATGAAACACTGATCAGAAAAGATTTTTACGAACAGACCTATTTATTAGGCCTACGCTACAAATTATAATTTAAGCAAAAATACAACGCTATGAAAATTAAAGCATTATTACTTCTTGCAGCCATGACTGCGGCAGTATTCACAAGCTGTGAAAAAGCAAATGTTGATGTAGATACATCGCCTACACAAACCAATACCAGCGGGGTATCAGGGGAAGTTTCCGGAATCTGGTCTAAAGGAAGTGTGATCCGCGTAACGGGTGACATCATTATTCCGGTAAATAAGTCTCTCACTATAGAAGAAGGCGTACTGGTAATCATGGATACGCTGGCAAGGCCGGAGATCATTGTGAATGGTAACTTATATTCAATGGGAACTGCTGCCAGCCCTGTTAAAATTACCATCGAAGAGAATTACAGGAACGAAAAGCACACCTTCGGAAAAATGTGGGGAGGTATCCTTGCCTCAAAAACATGTACAGAATTGTTACTGGATAATACTATCCTGGAATACGGCGGTGCTACTACTACAGAGGCTTCTACTTCAGTAAAATTAGGTTTGTATAAAGCTGTGAGTGGTGAGAATACACCAGCAATCTGGTTCTCTAATGTAAATGGTAAGCTGGTAGTTGCAAACAGTACATTCAGGCATTTCCAGGATGACTGTACCTACATCGAAGGCGGTCATATCATTTTTACAGGAAACAGGTTTTATAACACCGGTCTGGTAGGTGGCGAAGGGATCAATATCAAATCAGGATGTCTGGCAGATCTTTCTTATAACTTATTCTATTCAAATAATACAAATGCATTTAAATTGTCTAACACAGGCGACCGTACTCCACAGGCGCATGTTGTAGTGTATAACAATACCATGCTGAACACCGGATGGAGAAGGCCAACTGCCAAAGGTGGTTCCGTTTGGCTGGAAGCAACTGTTTACGCAGAGTTATATAATAACCTGTTTGCAAATACCCGTTTTGGAATTAAAAAAGATACCAAAGCGCCACAGGATGCAAGATCAAAATTTAGCAACAATCTGTATTATGGATATGCACAGGCTACTGTAACACAGTTTCAACCTGCAACTGATATCGTTGGAGGAACAAACGATGTGATCAGCACTGTAGTTGGCGCTAATGACCCTAAATTTGTAAATTATCCCTTAAGCACTTCTACAGCAACCTACACGTTCAGCGACAGCTGGGATTTCCACCTGGCAAGCGGATCTGCTGCCCTTGGTAAAGGAACCAGGACCTTCACACGCAATTTCCCTGATGGTATCACCATCAACAATATTGTTTACGCTTCCCCGGAGCCTTCCTCTTATATAGGAGCTTTCGGAACCAACTAAAACCATCACATGTTTAAGCATAAATCAATTTTATATCTTTCCATCCCAGTACTGTTGTCTTCCTGCAGTCAGCATATATCTCCGGCAGTTTCAACCGCGGTAACAGAAAATGCAGTAGCCATCAAGCCCGCTGTGATTACTGAAAAAGTTGGCTTTGACTCAGACGATCCTGCCATATGGGTAAATCCGCAGGATGCCTCGAAAAGCCTTGTGATCGGTACAGATAAGTCTGTAACTGGTGCATTATATGTATTTGACCTGCAGGGAAAGATCCGGCAGGACCTGGTAGTGAAGGGACTGAAAAGACCAAACAACGTTGATATCGCCTATGGCCTTAAAATCAACGGGAAATCAACAGACATCGCCATAACCACAGAACGTTTCACCCATAAACTCCGTATCTATTCATTACCTGATATGCAAGCAATAGACGGGGGTGGGATTCCTGTATTCGAAGGAGAAACAGGTGCAGAATACCGGGATCTGATGGGGGTATCAATTTATACTTCCAGGTCCGGTAAAATGTACGTGATTGCAGGCCGTAAAACAGGTCCTGCAGATGGTTCTTACCTTTGGCAGTACCTGCTGTCGGACAATGGGGCGGGACAGGTTAAAGCAGAACTGGTGCGCAAATTTGGCAGGTATAGTGGTAAAAAGGAAATTGAATCTATTGCGGTAGACAATGAACTGGGGTATATTTACTATTCTGACGAACAGTACGGTGTGCGCCAATACTACGCTGATCCGGAAAAAGGCAATGAGCAGCTTGCTGAATTCGGTACAACCGGATTCCAGGAAGATCATGAAGGAATATCAATTTATAAAACATCTTCGCGTAAAGGTTATATCTTAGTATCTGATCAGGGAGCCAACCGATTTCAGATCTTTAGCAGGGAAGGAAGCGGTAAAAACCCGTTTAACCACCAGCTGCTGAAAATTGTTAAGCTGAGTGCAGGGCATAGTGATGGATCTGATGTGGTGAATGTGCCCCTGAATGCAACTTTCAAACATGGCCTCTTTGTGGTGATGAGTGATGACAGAACATTTCACTTTTACCGCTGGGAAGATATTGCCGGAACTGATTTAAAAGTAAAATAAGATATAATGATCAAGAAATCTTTACACCTGTTTTTTTCTGTTGCATTGCTCTTTTCGCAGGCAGCCTTTTCACAGGACAAAAAAGAGCCTGGTGCAGCTACTGAGCCTGTAAGGTTAATTCGCGGACCGTATTTACAGGTTGCAAGCAGCACCGGTATACAGATTCGCTGGAGAACTGATGTGTCCTCGCGGAGCAAGGTGCGTTATGGAACTGCTCCAGGCAAACTGGATCAATCGGTTGAAGATATCAAACTCCTCACCGAGCATAAAGTAAACCTGGCCGGCTTAAAGCCTTTAACAAAATATTATTACAGTATCGGCGGTTTAAAGGATACACTACAGGGAGATGAGAACAACTCCTTTACAACACTGCCTCAGCCGGGAGAAGCCGGACACTACCGTATTGCAGCCCTGGGCGACTGTGGTGATAACTCTATCAACCAGCGTCACGTTAAAGAACAACTCCTGAAATATCTGGGCCCGAATGAACTGAATGCCTGGATTCTTCTAGGAGATAACGCCTATCAGGACGGTACAGACTCAGAATTCCAGAGCAAGTTCTTTAATATTTACAAAAACGATCTGCTAAAGAAATACCCTGTATTTCCTTCTCCGGGGAATCACGATTACCATGATACTGACCTCAGTGCCAAACATGCACAGGAAACTCATGAAACAGCTTATTATCAGAATTTCTCGATGCCGACAGAAGGAGAATCGGGCGGGGTACCTTCACATACGCAGGCCTTTTATTCTTTTGATATTGGAAATATCCATTTTCTTTCACTGGATTCTTATGGTAAGGAACAAAATGCTTACCGTCTGTATGATACCATTGGCCCTCAGGTGCAATGGATTAAGAGAGATCTGGCAGCGAACAAAAACAAAGGTTGGGTGATAGCTTTCTGGCATCATCCTCCCTATACGATGGGATCACACAATTCAGATGAGGAAGAAGAACTGGTGAAGATCAGGGAGAACTTTATTCAGATCATTGAGCGTGCCGGGGTGGATGTGGTCTTAAACGGCCACAGTCATGGTTATGAACGCAGCAGATTGATGATGGGACATTATGGTATGGAAAAGACCTTTGATGCGAAAAAATATAACCTGAGTTCTTCTTCAGGAAAAAACGATGGCAGTAAAGACTCTAAGCCATATACCAAGAGCCTGAAGAAAGACAAAGGAACAGTTTATGTATTGAGCGGCTCTGCTGGCAAACTGGGAGGTAAGCAGGCTTCTTATCCGCATGATGCGATGTATTTCTCGGATGCAGACCATGGCGGTTCATGCGTGCTGGATGTACAGGATAATAAGCTTGAGCTGAAATGGATCTGTGCAGATGGTGTGATCCGCGACCAGTTTACCATGATGAAGGAGCTGAATAAAAATGTTTCGAAACCGGACTAAAATATTTATTGCTGGCATTTTATGGCTAACCTGCCTCTGCATTGTTCTGGGTTTAAAAACAGAGAACAGCAGTATAGGGCTGGCAAATGCCATCATAGCTTTTAAAATTAATAATGCTGCGTTTGCCAGCTCCTCAGAAGATTTACAAACAGCGGTATCCTTGTTGGCAGATAAGGATACCGCTGCTGTTTTACAGGCCCGGCTTGCATTGAAAAAAAGCCGTTTGGCCTATAAAAGCATTGAGTTCTTTATGGATTATTTTTTTGAAAGTTCTTCGCTGATTTACAACCGGCCGGCAAAAGTTGAGGTGGATGAGCCGTACATGGAATATCAGGAGCCTTCGGGTTTCCAGGTCATGGAGGTGTTACTTTTCAGTGATGACCCTTATTCGCACAGGAAAGAGCTGATGGAACAGGCAGA
>NZ_JBEVDX010000045.1:0-13014 GCF_040513095.1 Pedobacter sp.
GATAAGTGCATTGTTGTTATGTTGTTCCATAATGTTTATGCTGAACCCAATACATTTGGGTAAACTGGTTCTAACTTATTTCTATTTATCCTACCGATGTTAATTTATTTTTCAACATTGACATATCAGCGCCAACCTTGGTATCAAGAATTTTTGCATAGTGCTGAGTGGTTTTAATATTGGTATGCCCGAGCATTTTAGAAACACTCTCAATCGGTACGCCGTTAGACAAGGTGATTGTAGTGGCGAAGGTGTGTCTTGCTATATGAAACGTTAGATGTTTGGTGATACCACAGATATCGGCAATCTCCTTCAGGTAAGCATTCATCTTCTGATTGCTGCTCACAGGCAAAACTCTGTCACTGTTCACGCATATAGGATGATCAGCATATCGATTCACAATCTCTTCAGCAATTGGCAATAATGGGATATGAGAGGCTACAGCAGTTTTATGGCGCTTCTTCATAATCCATGATGCACCATCTAATCCTTTCCTGATCTCTGATTTAGTTAATTCCTGAACATCAATAAAACTTAAGCCCGTATAGCAGCAGAAGATGAAAGTATCTCTCACAATACGTAGACGCTCTATTGCAAATTCTTTATGAGAGATGTCTTGCAGTTCGTCAGGGGTAAGGGTAACTCTTACCACCTTGTCAATTTTATTCTTGTGGTTTAGGAATGGATCATATTTTATCCAGCGGTTCCCCAGGCAAATGCGGGTGATCTTTCCAAGGTTCTTTAGATGTTTGACAGCAGAGTTATTGGCGCATTTACAATTGCTGCGTAGGTAAAAATCAAATTCTGAGATAAAGAAGTGATCAATCTTGTCTACAGGAATATCTATTTGTCCATATTTCGATATAATAAAAGATTTGACATGCTTCAATGTGCTGTTATATTTGGTTAGCGTACCTTTTTCAAATCCATTGCCGATTAGCGCCTCTATTTTAGCATTGTGATCTTGAAATACCACAGTTATAGTATGAGGCTTCTCTACAAATCCTAAATACTTGTTTTTAAGAGATTCCGTCGTGATCGACTCACCGGCTTTAATCAGGTCAATATGCGCCTGATCGACCTTGTCCTCAACTGCTTTCAAATATATATTGGTTATTCGCGCATTTTCGTTTCTGCTGTCTATGCGGCAAGTCTTAGTATTCCAGTACTCTGGATTAGATAGTTTGCCTGTAGATAGCTCTTTGGGTACTCCATCTACCGTGATACGCATGTAAATAGGCATTGCACCGGAAACATAATTTTTTGGCTTCTTCAGATAGAAGAGCAGGCTAAAAGTGTTTTTCATCTTCTTAAGATTAGAGTTAAACAAAATTAGCATTGCAGATAGGAGTAATCAAGATGTTCAATTTTTGAACTAGTTGACAATTAATACGATATAAGACTTTCAGTGAGTCAGACCTGTTCAACTATTGACTCATGAATTACTCACTATAAGTACCAGAATTATTGAATAATTCTGAAATCCTCTAAATCAAAAAAGCCTCTAATCATACGATTAAAGGCTTTCTGAATGTTTTACTACATATTATGCGGACCGGACGGGACTCGAACCCGCGACCTCCGCCGTGACAGGGCGGCATTCTAACCAGCTGAACTACCGGTCCGTTCTCCCTTGCGGGGCTGCAAAGATAGAAAACATATATTCAAATGCAAATCTATTTGAATATTTTATTTAAAAGCTCTTACCGGCATTTCCCGCTGTTTCTATCTTTCATTATATGCCGATTAAGCAACTATATAAGATACTTCTGAGCATACGCTTTTACGTAGAACCCAAATTTCTCAATAATACCATCAATGTAATTTCTTACGATAGGATAAGATTTATAAAAAATCCAGGTGGTAGATTTGTTTAAACACTAAAGGAAAAGCAGACAGGGGCAATAACCCTGGATGTAATTCAGAAAGATCATTATGGAAAACACAATTTTAGGTCTGCACCACATCACAGCGATTGCAGGAAATGCAAAAGTGAATTACGATTTCTACACAAGGGTATTGGGACTGCGTTTGATAAAGAAAACAGTCAATTTCGACGATCCGCAAACATATCATTTATACTATGGCGACGAAGCCGGATCGCCGGGTACCATCCTGACCTTTTTCCCATGGGGAAACATAGGCGCAGGCAGAAGGGGTACCAGACAGGCAACTGAAATTGGATACAGTGTTCCGGAGGGAAGTCTTGACTTCTGGCAGGAACGCCTTGAAAAAAATAACATTACCTATAACAAAGCTTCTGAGAAGTTCGGCGAAAAATACCTGACATTACTAGATCCTGACGGACTTAAATTTGAGCTTACTGTTGCAAAAAACAAAGACAACAGGATACCTTTTTTAACACCGGAAATCAACGCAGATCAGGCAATACGTGGTTTTCACCAGGTGACTATCACTACAAATAAAATTGACAGGACTGCTGAAGTACTTACTGCAATCTTTGGGTACAAACTGATGGAACAGCATGTTAACCGTTACCGCTTTGTGACAGATGCAGTTGAAGAGGCTGCTATCGTGGACCTTGTTGAAGTACCTGGAGAATCTGCAGGGCACGTTGCTGGTGGTTCAGTACATCACGTAGCATTTCGGGTAAAAAACGAGGAAGCACTGAAATACTTCAGAGATAAAATTGCGGCTATGGGGCTGAATATCACTGAGCAGATTGACCGTAACTATTTCTATTCTATGTACTTCCGTGAACCAGGAGGTGTGTTGTTCGAACTGGCTACAGATAATCCCGGGTTTACAGTTGACGAACCACTGAACGAGCTGGGCAGCAATCTGAAATTGCCTTCACAATATGAAAGTCAGCGGTCAGAGATAGAACGTATTTTACCTAACCTTATCTGATATGTACCAGCACTCAAAAAATATAGTAACTGCAGGAATACCAGTGGAAAATGCCAAAAGCGCCCTTGTTATGATTCATGGCAGGGGAGCATCGGCCCAGAGTATGGTGCCTTTGGCAAATTATCTTGATACTACGGATATGGCCATTTTTGCGCCACAGGCAAGTCGCCACAGCTGGTACCCGACGAGTTTTATTGAACCGGTTGAAGAAAATCAGCCGGCACTGGATTCTGCACTGGAAATTATCGATGAACTGGTAAAGGATATCGTTAAGGCGGGCATCCCGGCAGAGCAGATCTATTTCATGGGCTTCTCGCAAGGGGCATGTCTTACGCTGGAATATGTCACAAGAAATGCAATGAAGTACGGCGGGGTAATCGCTTTTACCGGCGGGCTGATTGGGCAGGTGCTTGAATTGGAAAATTATAAGGGCGACTTCGGACAAACTACCATCCTGATTTCAACAGGTGATCCCGATGCTCACGTGCCCTTAAAAAGGGTTAAAGAAAGTGCCGCAGTCATGGAAAAAATGAACGGCAGAATGCATGTTGTTGTTTACCCGGCTAAACAACACACCATTACAAATGAAGAGATTGATATAGCCAATCAGCTGTTTTTTGCTGATGGCGCTCACTCGTAGTTATAAAAGGAGGATAGAAAATGTTGAGATTATTGCTTTCCATAAGAGACAATTTAATTGGCTATTACATTTCATTGCATTTTAAAATGTATTAGATTTACAGCCCCCCCGATAGGGATAATTCAGATACAATACATTTTGAGTACAGCAGACGAACCGATAGCACATTACAATAAACGATTTGAAAATATAAACTATGAGGACAAGCACCTTGCAGGCCGGTATTTTGACAATTGTGTCTTCTACAAATCGACAATAAAAGGTTGCCTGTTTGAGGATTGCACTTTTAACAAGTGTACCTTCGAGGAGACGGATCTTTCACTGATCAAACTGCAAGAGACCTATATCAGTGATTGTACGCTCATCAACTGTAAAGCGATTGGCATTTTGTGGTATGATACCCAGAACCCATTCTCTTTACAGGCTAAAGGATCGATTCTCAGTTATTCCAGTTTTTTTGGAAAAAACCTCAAAAAAGTAAAGCTAATAAACTGCATAGCCCGCGAGGTTGATTTTACAGCCTGTAATATGACTGCTGCGGATTTAAGTGGCACCGATTTTATGGGCTCTACCTTTTCGGACACAGACCTGAGACTGGCAAATTTTACAGGAGCCCAGAATTACCAGATTGATCCGGCCGGGAATAAAATCAAGGGAGCGATTTTTCAGTTGCCAGCAGCTATTTCATTTCTTGACAGCCTCGGAATCACGATTGTAGACTAATCAAATAGTTATAAAGAGAGAACTTAAACAGCTCTCCCTTTATAATGGTCATTTAATAAGCAGCAGTAAACTGTTGTTTATTATGTTTTGATGTTTCCAGTTCATCAATGATCACTAAAGCAAGATCTTCTACGGATAAAACTGATCTGTCATCATCGCCAAACACTGGCTGATTTGAACCAAGGCGGTATTTTCCTGTACGTACTCCTGACGTACCCTGGTGCATTTCAAAAGCGGGACTGAAAAATGTCCAGTCCAGTTCCTCTTCTTTTTTAAGAATATTCAGGTAATCTCTCGCTGCTGAAGCCCCGGGATAAATCGCTGCCGGGAATTCTGGTGTATCTACAGCCTGGATCCCTGGTGCTATTTCCAGGGCTCCTGCACCTCCGATCACAATATATCTTTTGATACCAGCTGCTTTAACAGCGGCCTGAATAGACTGTGATCCTCTTAAAAACTCTTCGTAAATATCCGGATTGCTCCAGCCTGAATTATAGGCACTGATTACTGCATCCGTTCCCTGAACAGCAGATTTGATTTGATCGGCATCCAGAACGTCGGCTTTGATAATACTCAGATTCTCATGCTGTAAGGTGATATTTTCAGGATTTCTAACGATTGCTTTCACCTTGTGTCCTCTGTCTAATGCCTCGCTTAAGATTGCTGAGCCAACAAATCCGGAGGCTCCGATTAATGCTACATTCATAATGTTTGATTTCTATATTATTGTCTTTGAAACTCTTATCGGGCGGAGCTGAAATTCCTGGATCAGGAATTTACCACCTGTTTTTATAACAAATGTAGAGAAAAGTAGTTTAAACAACATTGATTGATTCTTCGCAAAAATCTGATTCCGGATAATGGACTTAAGTTCGTCGATACAAAAAGAAATCCAATGTAAAAAACACGTTGCAAATTATAGTTGACAATTTATGAAAACGTTTTCATAAATTCGTAGAGTTCGTCATTCGGCAAATTATGAAGGAAAATCAGCAGCACCATACCATTCTGGATCTTGCAGCGGCATTGAAACTATCGCCAGCTACAGTATCCAGAGCGCTTAATAATACTTCATACGTAAAAAAGGAAACCCAGCAGCGCGTAATGGAAATGGCCCTGAAACTCGGTTACCGTAAAAACACAATGGCCGCTGGCCTCAGGAACAACAAAACCAATACAATTGGCCTTATCCTTCCGAAAATATCCATGTATTTCCATGCTGAAGTAGTTACAGTGGTGCAGAACCTTTTACACGCACAAGGATATAACCTGATTATCGGACAGTCCAATGATGACCCGGCAATGGAAAAAGAGCTGGCAGAGACATTCTTTTCCTCGAGGGTAGATGCGATGATCGTATCCTGCACGCTGCAGACAGAAGATTTCAGTCACTTCGATATATTCGCTGACCATCAGATCCCGATTTTGTTTTATGATCGTGTCCCGCCGGGAAACTACAGAGCCAGAGTAATTAAAGGTGATGATTTTAATGGCGGTTTTCTTGCCGCTCAGCATCTTGCTGAAGCCGGATGCAATAAAATTGGAATAATCAATGGGCCTTTGACTTCAAATATATATGAAGCACGTGCCGCGGGTTTTATTGGCGGACTGCAGTTCTTTGATGTTCCGGTACGTAATGCACTGTTCTATCATCAGCAATTAAATACTGAACAGACATTAAAGGCATTGAAAAAGCTGTTTTCAGACAAGGTTAAACCAGATGGATTGTTTGTAACGAGTGACAGGAATGCGGTAACTGTACTGCAATACGCAAAGGAAAATGGTATCAGGATCCCGGATGACCTGTGTCTCGTGGGTTATTCCAATGATCCGGTAACAGCAGTCGTCAGTCCTTCGATCACTACTATAGACCAGTTTCCTGCATTGTTTGGAGATAAACTCGTGGAAACACTTTTAGAAATGATCAGATCTCCTCAAACCAATGAATTTGTTCCTGCGGTGGTCACACCTGTCACATTGATCAGCAGAGAATCAACCAGATAAATTTTAAGAATCAAATTAAATAGCAAATACAAATATTATTATGGAAAATCGTTTTGAAAGTCGTTATGCAGTGAGTCCTGTTGAAGCCAAAGGAATGGATACCGCAACACTGCGCAATAATTTCTTAATCAGCTCAATATTTGAGGCAGATAAAGTAAACCTCACCCTGTCTCATTTCGACCGTTATATTGTTGGCGGTGCTATGCCTGTAAATGGCAAGCTGGGACTGCCCAACCCTGATGACCTGAAAGCACCGTATTTCCTGCATCGCCGGGAAATCGGGATTATCAATGTTGGTGGAGACGCAATTGTTACCGCGGATGGAGTAGAATTTAAACTGGCTTACAAAGAAGCCCTGTATATTGGAAAAGAAACAGCAGATGTTCAGTTTGAATCGGCCGACCCGGCAAAACCTGCAAAACTGTATATAAATTCAGCACCGGCGCACCATAAATTCCCTACAAAAAAAGTGACTAAAGCAGAAGCTGACATCGTGGAACTGGGTTCACTGGAAACAGCTAACCACCGTGTTATCAATAAACTGATCGTCAACAGTGTCATTGAAACCTGTCAGCTGCAGATGGGAATGACGGAACTGAAAACAGGAAGTATCTGGAATACAATGCCCGCACATACCCATGACAGAAGGATGGAAGCATATTTTTATTTTGAAGTACCCGAAAAACAAAGTGTTTGCCATTTCATGGGACAGCCACAGGAAAGCAGACACATCTGGATGCAAAATGAAGAAGCAGTAATCTCCCCAAACTGGTCGATACACTCCGGAGCGGGAACAAGTAACTATACGTTTATCTGGGGAATGGCAGGTGAAAATCTGGACTATGGAGATATGGACCACTGTGCAATTAACGACCTGAAATAATCAACCATACAGCAAGGATTAACCAATATAAAACTATGTCAGTATTAGATACATTTGACCTGAAAGGAAAAACAGCTTTAGTTACAGGCTGCAAAAGAGGAATGGGTAAAGCAATGGCAATTGCCCTTGCAGAAGCCGGAGCCGATATTATCGGGGTTTCAGCTAACCTGGAGCTTGAAAACAGTGAAGTAGAAAAAGAAGTTACCGCTTTAGGCAGGAAATTCAGCGCTTATCAATGTGACCTTGGCAACAGGGAAGCACTATACTTGTTCATTGAAAAAGTAAAAGCAGCACATGATGTCATAGACATCCTGGTTAACAATGCCGGCACGATCCTGCGTCAGCCTGCAGCAGAACATACTGATGCCTACTGGGACGAAGTGATAAATGTTAACCAGACCGCCCCCTTCATCCTGACCCGGGAAATTGGTAAGGGAATGATAGCCGCCGGAAGCGGAAAAATCATATTTACAGCATCTCTGCTGTCTTTCCAGGGAGGAATTAATGTACCGGGTTATGCGGCCAGTAAGGGAGCTATAGCGTCCTTAACAAAGGCCTTTGCCAACGAATGGGCATCCAAAGGAATAAATGTGAACGCGATTGTTCCCGGATATATCTCAACCGATAATACTACAGCATTGAGAGCCGATGAAAATCGCAGCCGCTCTATTCTTGAGCGTATTCCTGCAGGCAGATGGGGGGAACCTGAGGATTTCAAAGGACCAATCCTTTTCCTGAGTTCAAAAGCATCGGATTATATTCATGGTACATTGCTCACCGTTGATGGTGGCTGGATGGGCCGGTAAAATTATATTGGTGATGAAGGGAATTAAAAAGGGATTATTCATACTGTTGCTGGGATGCAGCAGTATGAACCTCTATGCTCAGCAGACTGTAATCCAGCTGAAGAATCTATTGCCGGTGGTTCGCAGGAACGAACTGATTACACTTGACCGCTCGTTTCTGGAGAAAAAACTGGGCAGGCTCTCTGAAACGCTGCCGCTCGAGATTGTTGGCAGGAAAGAAGCTGCTGCCCTCCAGTTTGATGATCTGGATGGAGATGGTAAATGGGAAAAAGCAGTTTTTTTATGTGACTTTAAAGCCCGGGAAACCCTAAAACTGAAACTCGCGCTAACTGGTGATGTGGTAGTTTCAGGCGGGGTTGTAGCACACGTCAGGCAGCGGCGGAAACTGAGTAACGACTCTTTCGGAAATGATTTGCAGTCAGACACAGTTCCTGCCGGGCAAGCCAATACAGATTTTACAAAAGTTAAACTGCCGCCTTTTCTCACCGAAGGGCCGGCCTGGGAAAATGATAAAGTTGGCTTCAGGATCTATATGGATGTCAGAAATATCAAGGATATCTGGGGTAAAACCACATCGGCCATGATGATGGATACTGTAGGAGCAGACCCCAGTGTAATCTATCACCACCTTGCAGCATGGGGAATGGATATTCTGGCTGTGGGCAAGTCACTGGGAGCAGGATCACTTGCGCTAAATGTCCCTTTGAGCGGTAAAAAAGATACCCTGGTCAGATTGGGAGGCCTGCATATGGGCAAGATCATTTACAGGAAAATTGCCGACGGCCCAGTGCGCGCAGTATTTCAGATGGAATATCCAAACTGGAATGTTATGGGCGACGGGAAACTGACAAGCCTGACGGAGCAGATCAGCATCTGGGGCGGACAGTACTTTTATGAAAGTAAAGTATCTCTCAAAAATGCACCTGCAGGAGCGAAGCTGGTTACCGGCATCGTAAACCTGAAAAGCAAAAAGGCAGTTAGTGATACTGAAAGTAATCCGGCGCTGTTGTATACGTTTGACCAGCAGAGCGAAAACAAGGACAACCTGGGAATGGCGGTGATGCTCCGCAAAACAGATCTGCTCGCTTTCGGGCAAACGCCAAATCAAGGGAGCGATGTCTTAAACACTTATACAGTACAGATGAAATTACCGGCCGCCGGACAAAGTACTGCTTTTCGGTTTTATTCCTGCTGGGAACATTCTGACTCTGGATTTGCTACCGAAGGAGGATTCAAAAAGTACCTGGCTAAAGAAGCAAGAAACTACACCAGCCCGATTGTAATTAAATAACAAGTTTTACCTGATAAACAGTCTGGTATGTAAAATATCCCTTTCAAATTCTGTGACAGGAAACTTTGCCTCGATCAGTTCAAGCAGTTTCTCTGTGGCAAGCTGTCCCATGTCAAAAGCAGGTTGAAAAACAGAAGTTATAGGAGGATTAAACAAATCAAGTACATCTGAATTGCTGAATCCTGCAATGGCAATCATTGTAGGGTTGAGCATATTCAGTTTCTTCAAAACATGCATGCAACCCATTGTTAGCCTGTCGCCCGCCACAAAAATCGCGTCCGGTTTATCGTTCAGGCTAAGCAATTCTTTAACTGCTGTTTCTACCTCTTCCTGGATCATTCCGCCATGAGGACAATTCTTAATGTACTCTGGTCTAACGTTTAAACCATTATGATGTAAAGCATCCGTATATCCCGTAAGCCGTTCAATACTGATGGATAAATGTGCTGAACTGGATATATGGGCGATCTTACGGTGTCCTGAACGGATCAGGTGACTGGTAGCTTCATATGCACCCTTTGCATTATCTGCAATGATCTTATAGGTATTGATACGCTCCGGAACGCGGTCGAAAAACACAATCGGCAAACCCCGTTCATGTAATTGCTCCAGATGGCTGACATCATTGGTTTCTGCTGAAAGTGAAATCAGCAGTCCGTCTACCGACCGGGAAGCCAGGTGCTGTACATTGGTCTTTTCCCTCTCAACAGATTCATGAGTCTGGGTGATGATGACGGTATATCCGCGACTGTTTGCAATAGATTCTATGCCATTGATGGCTTGTGAAAAATAATGATTGGCTACTTCACTGACCACAATCCCGATAGATTTACTCCGGCGCTCTTTTAAACTCAAGGCATTCGGATTGGGACGGTAATTTACTTTTTGTGCATATTCCATCACGAGTTTCTTGGTTCCTGCGCTGATTTCGTAACTGTCTCTCAAGGCCCTGGAAACGGTAGAAGTGGATAGGTTCAGGGCCCGGGCTATATCTTTAATGGTAGAGCTCTCAAACATTTGGTTAAGTGAGTAGATTTTTGGTCGGTAATGGGGTTGGACTTTACAAGTTTAATGAAATAATTTGAATTTTCATGAAACATGAATAGTTTTCGGCAACGTTTGCGTAAATTAAAACAAGTCTCTGGATTTTTTCTATGGAAAAACTGATTAGAATTGCAGCCACGACTCCCAGACCAAATAATTTGTATGAAGAAACCCGGCTCCCTGAGCATCTCAGGCTCTCAAATTCTGTTTTCCATTTCCCTGTTCGGTGTTTTTATAAATACTGGCGTTGCCCAGCAAAGAACAGTGCAGGAAAAGGTATTTCCAACAACAATATCCAAAGTTTGGGTTGCTGACCTGGGCAACGGAAAATATAAAAATCCTGTCATCAATGCAGATTACTCTGATCCGGATGCCGTACGTGTAGGTGACAATTATTACATGATCTCTTCCAGCTTTGACGGTGTTCCCGGTTTGCCAATCCTGCATTCCAAAGATTTGGTGAACTGGACCCTTATTTCACATGCATTGACGAGACAACCGCCCTTCGAACATTTTTCACGCACACAGCATGGAAATGGCGTATGGGCGCCTGCTATCCGTTACCACGATGGCGAATATTATATCTATTATCCCGATCCGGATTTTGGCATCTACCTGATTAAAGCTGCAGATCCGGCTGGAAAATGGTCTGAACCTGTTTTAGTATGCCCCGGAAAAGGTCTGATCGATCCCTGTCCGCTCTGGGATACAGATGGCAGGGTTTATCTGGCACATGCATTTGCCGGCAGCAGAGCAGGAATCAAAAGCATCATCACTATCAAAGAACTTAATAAAGCTGGCAACAAGGTACTGGATCAGGGAGTAATCGTTTATGACGGACATGAGACTGATCCAACGCTTGAAGGGCCAAAATTCTATAAAAGAAACGGATATTATTACCTTTTTGCGCCCGCCGGAGGTGTGGCAACAGGATGGCAGATCGTTCTGCGGTCTAAAAACCTTTATGGCCCTTATGATCGCAAAATAGTAATGGATCAGGGTAAAACAGCTACCAATGGGCCACATCAGGGTGCCTGGGTAGATACCAAAACCGGAGAGGACTGGTTCCTGCATTTCCAGGATAAGTTTGCTTACGGCAGGGTAGTCCACCTTGAGCCTATGAAATGGGTAAATGACTGGCCGGTTATTGGAACAGATACTGATGGCGATGGTACCGGAGAACCTGTTACTGTGTATAAAAAACCTGATGTGGGAAAAGTTTATCCAATTGCAAGCCCTGCCGAAAGTGACGAGTTTAACAGTATACGTCCCGGATTGCAATGGCAGTGGCAGGCCAATCCCGAAGGCACCTGGTCGTTCATGAACGCTGCAGCGGGGACGTTGAGATTGTACACAATGAAGGTTCCGGATTCGGCCAGGAATTACTGGGATGTCCCCAATATCCTGCTGCAGAAAACCCCTGCCGATGAATTTATGGCCACTACCAAAATGAAGTTCAGCAGCAATCCCAAACTTGAAAATGAGAAAGCAGGCCTGATCATGATGGGTCAGAGTTATGCTGGTATTGCTTTTAAAAGCAGCAATAACGGCTTGTCGCTCATCTACATGGTATGTAAAAACGCCATTAAAGGAAAACCTGAGACGGAAAAGGAACTGATCACGCTGAAACAGAAGGAAGTTTACTTTAGGCTGAAAGTACAGAAAGGAGCGGTTTGCCAGTTCAGCTACAGTCTTGATGGCAAATCGTATACCGATGCCGGCGCAGCATTCCAGGCAGAAGCCGGATTATGGATTGGTGCAAAAATGGGTCTGTTTGCTACACGGACCAGCCAGATCAATGACAGTGGATATGCTGATGTCGATTGGTTCAGGATTGAACCCCTGGTCCAAAACGGTCTGTAATTACCTGCTCAAATTCCGTCGGCATGCTGATTAAAGCATGGTTTCGGTACTACGCAAGCGTTACCGGGAACGTTTGCACATTTATTTCTGTCCAGATAAAGAAATTAAGCTTCAAAACTTTGTAGACTTGCTTTACACAGGTTATGAATGATGCTTTATTTCGCAGGAAATACCGGATATAAGTAGCCTTTGAAGAATTCTAACCAAATAAGTATGAACAAATTTTATCTTTTAGTGGCTGCATTATGCCTGCTCGTCAGCACTATTGCAACAGCCCAAAACCGCACCATTTCAGGCCGGGTGGCCGATGGGAAGAACAAAGAAACACTGATCGGCGTAAGCGTCAAGATCAAGGGCAGCACCCAGGGAACAAGTACTGATTCAAAAGGAAACTTCAGCTTGAGTATTCCGGCCAGCAATACTAATGTAGTGCTGATAGTGAACTACGTAGGATACGTTTCCCGCGAAATCACTCTGGGAACCCAAACTACTTTAAATGTGGAGTTAACTTCTAACGAAACCGCCTTAACCGAAGTGGTGGTAATTGGTTATGGAACAGTAAAAAAAAGAGATCTTACAGGATCAGTGGTTTCGGTAAAAGGAGAGGATATCGCTAAAGTTCCATCAGCAAATCCGCTCGAATCGATCCAGGGTAAAGTGCCTGGAGTAGACGTTACGCGGAACAGCGGTGCGGCCTCATCAGGCGTATCAATCAACATCCGGGGTACACGTTCTATTTCTGCAGGTAATGGCCCGCTGATCATCGTAGATGGAGTTCAGTATTCAAGCCTGCAGGACATCAGTTCCAATGATATCTCCTCAATGGAAATCCTTAAGGATGCATCAACAACAGCTATCTAATGTACAAGAGGTGCAAACGGGGTAATCA
>NZ_JBEVDX010000046.1:0-124611 GCF_040513095.1 Pedobacter sp.
CTTTTCTACCGGAGGCGACATCAATTACCGTAACACCCGGAAGCGGTACGCCGCTCATATCTGTCACTGCACCTGTTACAGGAACGTCTACTGCTTTGGTGCTTTTTACTGGAGCTGCAACAGGGGACTGGATTTGCTTCTCTACATTGATCAGTACATGGTTATTATCCACTTGCGTTACACTTCCTTTATAGTTTTTTAATAGAGATCTCAGTACAGAATAAACCGACTGGTCTTTAACAGTTAAAGAAACTCTTTTTTGAGCATCGATCACATTGTCGTAACCGATAAGAAAATTAGTTTTTTGTTCAATCAGTTTAAAAACCTCTTTTAGTGTAAGGTTCTTCGCCCTGAAAGAAACGTTGGTATTGTTCATCGTCTGTGCTTCTGCGGCAAATCCCGGCAGGCTGAACTGGATAAAAAAGATGGCCGCTAAGAGTAGTTTGGCACATCTGGAAAAAGGGATCAGATAAAATTTTCGCATTTTTTTAATTTGAGATTACAAGGATTTTTAAAATTTATTTTTTGGATTGATGATTACTTTTCTTCCGTTCATGGTATAAGTCATACCTGTAAGTGCGGACAGCACATTGAGGACTTTGTCAGGACCTTCATTATAAAAACTGAGCGTGTATCGTTTGGTATCATGATGATTTGCATTGAGCGTAACCTCCAGATTGTACCAGCGGCTCAACATTCTGGCAATTTCTTCATAAGAGGCATTGTCAAAATTCAGGTGATTGGTACGCCAGGCACTGATAGAATCTACATTGACTTTTGTCAAGTGGTGACTGTCTTTAACTTTGTCATAAACCAGCGCCTGATTATGCGTCAGTGCTTTTGCAAATAATTGCGTTTTGGCATCAGGCTTTTCCACTTTGACCTTCCCGGTAGCTACGCTTACTTTCACATGTTCATCTTCGGGATAAGCCTTGATATCAAATGATGTTCCGAGCACGGTTGTCTGCAGTTTGCCTGACTGAATGATAAAAGGTTTGCGGGCATTATGGTGTACCTGAAAGAAGGCTTCGCCGATGAGTTTAACTTCTCTTTTCTGCGCATCAAAGCGGGAAGAAACAAATACACTGGAACCTGAGTTGAGGAATACAGTAGTTCCGTCTTCAAGGGTAACCTCCTTTTTTTCGCCTTTCAGCGATCTGATTTCCGTAAAGGTTTCAGGCAGTACAGCTTTTTTGCTGAACTTGTTCCTGATCAGGAGGCCCGATCCCAATAAGGCGAGAAACATTGCCGCCACCTGCATCCAGCGGAAGTTCAGTTTGCGTATTGCAGCGGGTTCTTCATTTGCGTTGCTTGCAGATTCAGCTGTTTGATTTTCAGTCAGCATTGCGGCGATCCTTGCATCAAGGTCTTCAAATACCGATGCTTCTTCGTTGCGGCTCAGCATCCTGCTTTTTTGCCCATAGTGGCTTTCGAACCAGGTTTCTACCAGCGCGCGTTCCTCTGCGGTGGCTGTTCCTTCCTGGTACCGTTGAAATAAAGATTTGATGTTATCGTCCAAAACTGTGCTTTATTAGAGCTCGCGCTCAAACACAGAATGTCCTTTAAGAAATTGTTAAGTTTAGATTAGGTTTTTGTGCAGGGTGGTCATCACATAGAACAACTAACGTCGCTAGTAAGATACTGCATGATCTGCAGGGAAGTTCTCTCCGCCCCAGACCTTTTTGGAAGTCCAGCTGGCGGCGGGAGCTGTCCAGAAAGAATCACTGGCAGGTAAGCCCAGCACTAACATGCCCGTTGTGCAGAGATAAAGACTACCTGTAGAAATGTAGTTTTCAGCAATATCCACCTGGTGCCCGCAGAAGCCTATAGTGAGCCAGCCGTTTTTATCAAAAGTGCCGGGGGCTTCAATCATTCTTTTGATGACCAGAGAAAGTGCTTCTCTTACCTGTGCGGGTTTCACTGCATCCGGTAACTTTTTCATCAGTGCGATCTGGTTCAATGCCTGCATGGCACCGAAGCGGTAGGCCAGCGATCTGCCCACGACCGGGAAAGTACCTTCTGGTGAGATCAGTCGTTCCTGGATGACAGCATACCTTATTGCCCTGTCCAGCACTGTGCGTAGATTCTCTTTTGTTTCTTTGCCTGTGTCCGCCATTACCGTAGTGATATCAACCAGCATCGGATGGATCACATAACTGTTATAATAATCGTAGTGGAAAGTTGGCCCGTCACCATAGATACCATCCCCTTTATACCATTCGGCATGTTTTTTCAGCGCATAGTCCAGTCTCACCGGATCATACTCTTCGCCAAACTTTATGAAAAAAGCTTCGATCATCCCCATGAACAGCAGCCAGTTGTTGTATCCCGGTTTAATCACGCGTGTAGATTTTAAAGCTTTGATCACATTTGTCTTTACCGCTGCGGGTAATGGTTCCCATAAATGTTTGGGAGACCTGATCAGTGCATGGGCTAAAAAAGCACCGTCTACCAATGCCTGTTCATATTCCTGACCGGTAAACTGCATAAAATCCGCGGAAGAAGGATCTACTGCCTGTGCAATGCTTTGCTGTGCCAGAAGAATATACTTTGCCCTGAGTTTTCCTTCTTCAGTTTGATCAGGACCAAGCTCCAGCCATGGAGCCATACCTGCCATTAACCTCCCAAGAGCTTCGAGATAGGTAACCCTGGTGCGGTCAAGTTTGCCGGACGGGTTTACTTCTACAGGCATCGTTGCTTTGAGGCGGCCTTCACTCAGGTTTTTTAATACAGGATCAGCGATTCTTGTAAGGGTCTTTACCCAGTAGCTGCGCAGCTGAGCCGCGGCATCAGCACTGCTTGTATTTTCTGCGGCGGCAGCAAGAGCATTTTTGCCAGGATCTGCAGCAAGAGCCGATTCCGGTGAAAGAATACTCAATGAGGCAGCCGCGGGAAATAAAGAAACAAAAAAACGTCTGTTCATCACATTAAAACTTAAGGTACATCAGTTAAGAATCCGGATCTCAGCATTAGTCCCAGCCGCTGTAATCAGCTTTTTGAAGTAATGCTGTGTCACCTTGTGTAAAATAACAGCAGGTGCCCTATTGCCGGAAGCCAGGTTCAGCTTGTTAATATATACTTTTTTTACATCATCAAATACAAGAGGCGATCTGAAATCATCTGCCAGGAATCTGAACTTAGAATTTTTAATGGTAATTCCTGCTGCATGGCGTACATACAAAGCCCAGGCCGGCAACTCTCCAAACATACTGAACTCAGGATATTCATCAGCCATTTCAGGGATTTTGCTGAGTGAATCCAGCGATACATATGCTTTACTTCGATCCGCCCCTCCGCCATAGGTAACTACTATATTTTCCATAGTTACATCTTCAATGGGATGCCCGGGCAAACCAACAATTTGTGCGGGCAGCAGGTTGTGCGGGTAAATATCTTCCTCCGGCGGACCCTCCATGGTATATCCTGCATCAGTTTTTGCATTTGGCACTTCCACACTGACATCACTGATATGTATTCTCCTGATGATGCCCGGAGGCGAGGTTTTTTTTCGCTGTCCCAAACGGATGAAGATGGCTCCGCCGGTGTTTTTTGCAGTGATGTGGGAAACATCAATATCTTCCATTGTTCCGCCGTCTACTATTTCAAGTGCTATGGCTGTTCTGTAAGTATCAAAAGCATAAATATTTTTTACTTTGATATTTCTAAAACCACCTAACGAAGCTGTTCCGAATTTCACTGCGCTGGCGCTTGACCGTATTTTACAATCTGTAACCAATACTTCTTCACAGGCACTTTTGGGATCACTTGATTTGAGACAGATTCCGTCATCTGCAGCGTCAATACTTGAGTTTTTTACCACTACATGCTGGCAATCCTGAATATCGATACCGTCATTGTTCCAGTAAGCCGTACTTTTAACCGTTATACTGTCAATGGTCAGCCGCGTGCAGTGGTTATAGGTTTGTACCCAGCAGGCAGCATTGAGCAGTGTCACTCCTTTGATTAAGACCTCATCACTACGCTGGATTTCTATCAGTTGAGGACGTAACCTTTCATTTGGACGTTTGAGCACCAGCGGATCTATCACTGAACCGTTTTTCACCATTTTGAGGACATTCATTGCCAAAGTCCTGCCCTGCCCATCTATTGTTCCCTCACCGGTAAGGGAGATATTTTTCTGATCATCAGCAATCAGCAGTGCATACCAGCGGTCGTTTCTTTCGTAATCGGCCAGGTTGGTACTGCCCAGAAGAACTGCGTTTTTCTGCAATACGAGTTCTACCCCTGTTTTCAGGTGTATGGTGCCTGTAAGGAAAATGCCTTCGGGTACAATAACTTTGCCGCCCCCTTTGCTGTTCATGGAATCTACAGCTTTCTGAATAAATTCAGTATTCATTTTAAGCCCATCTCCAATAGCACCAAAATCTTTAATATTCGCTTTCTGTGCATGGGTAGTAAAAGCCAGAATGGATAGCAGTACAGTTAAAGTTGTTGTAAATTTTCTCATTTATATTAGCATTAAACAATTATTGATAGTGATATTGATAATGGTAAGTCCCGGATCCAAGGGAAACTTTAACATCTGTACTGCCTGTTTGCTTTGCGAGTGGTTTGTTATTCTGGGTAATAAGCGCAGCAGCAGATCCCGGGAGGCTGACCTCAGCTGTCGTATTAGGAGGAATGATCACATCCAGCTGGAAAACCCCGTTGTTGAGCTGCCATTTTGAGCTGGCCTTGCCATACAGCGTTTCAAGTTCTGCATTCACAAGGCTTAAATTACCTCCGGGATGTGGTGCGATATGGATTTTTTTGTAGCCTGCTGCTTTCTCATCTGTGTTTAGTCCTGCCATCACCCTGTACATCCAATCGCCAATTGCCCCGTAAGAATAGTGGTTAAACGAGTTCATGCTTGGATCCTGCAGGTCACCATTGGCCTTGATACCATCCCAGCGCTCCCAGATAGTTGTAGCACCCTTGGTAACAGGGTATAACCATGAAGGATAAGTATCCTGAAGCAATAAGGTATAGGCGATATCATCATAGCCGAAACGGCTGAGCACATGACAGAGGTAGGGCGTGCCCAAAAAACCTGTAGTGAGGTGATTACCGTAATCTTTGATATTCTGTACCAGGCGTTTTGCCAGCTGGTCCCGCATTTCAACCGGCAGCATATCAAATGATAATGCTAAAGCAGCTGCAGTTTGTGTACCGGAGACAAGCCTTCCGTTAGCCGTCATGTATTCTTTTACAAAAGCATTTTTAATCCTGAGCAGCAATGCGCTGTAGGTTTTCACATCTTCTGTTTTACCTAAAACTGTAGCAGCATTGATCAGCAGCTGTGTTGAATGTGCATAGAACGTTTGTGCGATCAGGTATTTATCTGTTACTGCTGCCTTGCCCCCGTCATCCGTCGGGCTCGGACTGTAAAAACACCAGTCGCCAAAGTGCGTTCCGGTATTCCAAAGGTCATCTGTACTTTTGCCTTTCATAAACTCAACCCAGCCCTTCATAC
This sequence comes from Pedobacter sp., assembly GCF_040513095.1. Classification (GTDB taxonomy): domain Bacteria; phylum Bacteroidota; class Bacteroidia; order Sphingobacteriales; family Sphingobacteriaceae; genus Pedobacter. Next base: position 5,474 of record NZ_JBEVDX010000046.1, read on the forward strand.
TGCTGTATTGCTGCTCAAGGATCCGCTGATCTCCATAGGACTGGTAAACACTCCATGGAATAATCGTTGAAGCATCGCCCCAGCCTGCTACTCCCGAAGCGGTTTTAGACATCATATCCGGTACAACCCAGGTTACCGCACCATCTTCATGCTGGTCTGCCGCCAGGTCTTTCAGCCATTTGGTAAAAAAACCGGCAACGTTCATATTGTATGCTGCAGTTCGGCTAAAAGCCTGTGCATCTCCCGTCCAGCCAAGTCTCTCGTCCCTTTGCGGGCAGTCGGTTGGCACGTCGAGGAAGTTCCCTTTTTGTCCCCACTGGATATTGTGCTGCAATTGGTTGAGCATAGTGTTGGAAGTAACAAGGCTGCCTGTTGGCTCCATATCAGAATACATAGCTACAGCCGTTATGCCTGCTGTATCCGGTTTACCCTGTAACCCTTCGATTTTGATGTAGCGAAATCCCTGATAGGTAAAATGTGGTTCATGATGTTCCATCGTATTGCTGCCCAGGATATACTTGATTTCACTTTTCGCATGGCGGAGATTGGTTGTGTAAAAGTTGCCTGTCTTATCCAGCACTTCTGCATGGTAGATACGGATCTCATCACCGGGTTTACCTTTGATATTAAGTACCACCCAGCCCACCAGGTTCTGCCCGAAATCGATTACCGTTTCCCCTTTTGGTGTGGTGATCAGTTTCTGCGCATGGAAGACCTCATGTTTCCTTACGCCCTTTACTTCCGGGGCAATCAGGTTTGTTTTTGCCTCGTCTGCAACAGCAACGCTCTGCCAGCTGTCATCGTTATAACTGCTGAGGTCCCAGTCTTTTTTCTCCAGGCGGCTGTCATAGGTTTCCCCGTTGTAAAAAGAGGAAGTCAGTATAGGCCCTGTGGCAGATTTCCACTGGCCGTCTGAAATGATCGTTTCTTCAGTCCCGTCGGCATAGCTGACTTTGAGCTGGAACAGCAGTGCGAGGTCTTTGCCCCAGATGTTTTTCCATTTATCCAGGTGCCCGCGGAACCATCCGTCCCCAACCAGTACACCCGCTACATTTTTTCCTTTATTCAGCAATGCGGTCACATCATAGGTCTGGTACTGCAAACGTTTTTTATAGCTCGTCCATCCCGGCGCAAAGTAATCGTTGCCGATTCTGTGTCCGTTGAGATAGGCTTCAAAGATGCCATGTGAAGTGATATATAAACGTGCCGATTTTACTGGTTTACCTAAACTGAAAGCCCTGCGGAACATCGGACTTGCGCCATCGGCTGTATCTGCTTTCAGGTTACTTTTAATCCATTTGGCCGACCAGTCAGAAGGCTGTAACAAGCCCATTTCCCAAAAAGCAGGCTTACTCCATCCCGACGAATTGCCTTTATTGTCCCAGATCCTTACCTGCCAGTAATAACGTTGTGAAGACTGCAGTGCCGGGCCTTTGTATGTCACATGTACCGACTGATCAGATTTAACCCTTGCCTGCTGCCAGAATATTTTTTTGCCGCTGCTTAGCGCAGCAGCATCAGTTCCCACCCGCAGTTCATAGGCTTCCTGCATGACATTGGTTCCCGTGCTTGTGAATTTCCAGCTTAAACGGGGTTGTGCAATACCTATTCCCATTGGGTTTTGCTGATATTCGGTTGTTAGCGAAGAAAATGACAGTTTCTGCGCCAGCAGGGGTACTGAGCACAGCATTGCTATCGCCACCAGGAGAAAAGCTCTAAATACCAGAGACTCCACATCGACAGCAGCGGTTTCAAAAAAATCATGATCAGCAGATTTTGCTGCTGCATTCACCTGTTCAAAGGGCTGGGGCGTAAACATTGAGCAGCGGGTGCCAATAGATCTTTTTACGATTGCGTTTAATTTCGGGTTCATATCTTGATTATCATGAAAGCATCAATTCGTCAGGTTTAATTTAACAGTACTGAGTGCCGTGGAATTTGGCCCCAGCATTACAGTGAACTCACCGGGCTCAGTGATCCACTTTCCGTCCTTCCAGAACTCCAGTGATTTGCTGCTCAGCGGAATTCTCACCAGCTGAGAAGCTCCTGCTTCCAGTGTAATCCGCTGAAAGCCCTTCAACTCCTTTAAAGGCCTTGTCAGTGAAGAGACCTCATCACGGATATACAACTGTACGATCTCATCGCCCTTCATCTTTCCCGTGTTCTTTACAGTGACCTCGGCATAAACTGTATCCCTGGTAGTCATAGTGTTACTGGAAAGGCGGGCATCTGTATAAACAAAGTTCGTATAGCTCAGCCCAAATCCAAAGGGATAGCTTGGCTCAAAAGATGATCCCCAGATCTCACGCGGACGCCCCGGGGCAAGGGAGTTGTAAAACGCCGGCACCTGGCCCACATTTCGGGGATAGGTCACGGTAAGTTTCCCTGAGGGGTTCAGTTCACCGAAAATAGCTTCAGCAATGGCTGTTCCTGTATCCTGACCTGCAAACCAGCCATCAAGGATTGCCGGAACATGTTCCTTTGCCCATTGAATTCCTGGCGGGCGACCGTGTAACAGCACCAGCACCACCGGCTTTCCTGTTGCTGCGACTGCTTTCATCAGTTTGTCCTGATCACCGGGAAGGGCGATATCATCACGGTCGACATTCTCCATGACGGTTTTATCATCATCTCCCAGTACCAGTATGCAGATATCAGACTGACTGGCTATGCGCACTGCTTCTGCGATCTGCCTGTCATCGGGATGCTGGATATTTGTACCTTTGGCATAATGAATCATGGCAGAGCTGCCCGCGGCCTTTTCTATTCCCTGCCTTACCGTCACAAAATGTTTGGGCTGCTGCGTAGAGTAGGTTCCCAGCCGCACTGTATCCGCATTGGGGCCAATAACAGCGATGGTTTTAAACTGGTTTTTCCGGATCGGCAGCAGCTGAGCTTCATTTTTCAGCAGGATCAGGCTTTTTCTCGCAGCCTCTAAAGCCAGCAGATCATGAGCGGGATTATTCAGTATACTTTTATAGTTTTTACGCGGGTAAGACAAGGAGCCGTCAATCTGTGAGAAAAAGACGTCCGCTGCTACATCTGCATTTTTCGTTTCAGTTTTCAGCTGGGCCATCTCCCTGCCCATTGGATTTTCTTCATTTTCGAGCTGTAAAGCAAACTTAAATCCGAGCACCTTTCTCACAGCCTCATCAAGTAACGCCGGAGAAATCTGTCCGTTTTTAACTGCTTCGGCCAGTGGAGGGCCATACATTCTGTTTGCTCCCCAGGTTTGCTTAAAAGCCAGTTCGGTATGCACACCGGCTTCCAGCGCTTTTTTTATTGTTTCAACCCTGCTGCCTGTCGCTTTCAGGCGGTCCTGAACCCAGCGGATATCATTGTTGTCAGAGACCACCAATCCATCGAAATTGTACTCATTCCTTAAAATATCATTTAATACATAGGTATTGATATGGCAGGGTACGCCATTGAGGCTGTGGTGCGCAGGCATGATTGAACCTACCTGTGCTTCTTCTACAGCTGCCCTGAAGGGCGCCAGGAAGATCTCATGCAAACTGCGCAGGGAAATTTCTACTGCAGCACCGTTGGCACCCAGAGCTGGTTCTCCGTCAGCAACAAAATGCTTGGCTGTGGCTATTACATGATGACTATCGTAACGCTCTTTACCTCTGCCCTGCAAACCATTGATAAAAGCTACACCTGTACGGCTTACCAGAAAAGGGTCTTCAGCATAGGCTTCTTCAAAACGCCCCCAGCGGGCATCCCTGACTACACCCAGCATTGGGGTATACACATGCTGGATTCCCAGGGCACGGGCTTCGGCAGCAATAACGGTTGAAACACGTTCAACCAGGTCCATGTCCCAGGCACTGGCGAGTGCAATAGCCTGCGGGAAAGACGTTGCACCTGCAGCAACTACCCCATGCAAACATTCTCCCGCCTGCATATGGGGAATGTTTAATCTCCTGTTGGCATTGGGATAAAACGAAGCCAGCTGATGCGCCTTTTCATCCAGCGTCATTTCCTTCAGCAACGCTTCAATTTTTGAATGCTGCTGCCGCGTTAGAGGAATATAGCCAGTCTGCTGCTGTGCCTTTGCGTAAACAAAGAACAGACAAACGGGGATTGATAAGACAAATCGGATGAATCGCATAATTATATTGACCAAAATTAAAAAGCAAGAGGGGGGCTATCCGGCATACCCCTCTTGCTACTATTAACTATTATTAACTAACCTTGAGAGCGTTAATATTTTTAATAACCGGGGTTGTTGATGATTTGAAAACCAACATTCCGGTCAATTGCCGTCTGCGGTATCGGCAGTAAGTTATTGTTAGGTGAAACAGAAGCTGCGGCTGCTTCGTATCCGAAACGTTTTGTTCTGTCATAGATTAACCCGAGCCGCGCCAGGGTTAACATCCTGAATTCTTCGCCATACAGTTCACGGGCGCGTTCATCAAGGATATAATCCATATTCACATTTGCTGCTGCAACAGGTGTGGCTTTCGCACGTGTCCTGACCACATTCAGATCTGCCGCGGCGCTGGCAGTATTTCCCTTGTTCAGGTAAGCTTCGGCTCTCAGGAAATACGTTTCAGGTAGCCGGACCAGATAAAAATCCCTTACATAACCATTGTCAGGTGTTCCGTTGATGTGTTTGTCGGTTCCGAATTTCGCCCAGTTGGGATAGATGTATAACATGGTGTCATCACGACTGGTCAGGAAAGACTTAGGAATCAGATCTTTGGGTTTAAATCCCGTGCTCGCAGCGACGGTTGGCCCAAAATAGAACTTACGTTTGATATTTGTTTCGTTGTTTCTCATGTCTGTTCCGGAGTTCCTCCAGATGGTATAATTCACATAATTGGTCTGCCTTACAAAAGCCACTCCGCGACCGGATGTATCTGTCGCCACTCCCGAATTGCCGGCTTTTATCAGGGACCATGGCTTAGACCACATCATCCTTTCGATCAAAGGCCTTGTAAAAGGAGTACTAACACCTGGTGCCGCTGCTACACCACCGGGTACAACAGCGCCGGTAGCGGTTACTTCAAACTGGGCAACAAAAATACCTTCAGTGTTGCCTGTCTGCCTGTTCTGGTTACCCATAGCAAAAAGGTCATAATAATAATCTTTGTTGATATCCAGTGCCGCCGTGGTATTGCGGCTTCCGAAACGTGCGTTTACCAGGGCATAGGAACCATCAGTACCGTCTATCACACGGCTGGCCGCTGCAATGGCTCCATCGTAGTCCTTCAGCGAAATATTCACTTCAGACAGGAAATGATCTGCTGCAGCCCGTACCACGCGGCCCGGGGCAGTGGTAGTCAGTGGCAGGTATGTTCTTGCAAATTCCAGGTCGGCTTTAGCAAAAGTCCATGTTTCTTCACGGGTACTTCTCTGGAAATCTACTTTGGGTGTAGACACAGGCTCAGAAACGATAGGCACCCCGCCGTAAGCATTGGCCAGGTTCCGGTAAGCAAATCCCCTGAAGAACCGTGCTTCGGCAATAGTAGCATTTTTTTCAGCTTCACTTGTCCACAATACTTCGGGGTTTGCTGCTGCGCTGATCAAAGTATTTGCCACTTTAATCATATCATACTGCAGGTTAAAGAAATCTGCAGAAAAGGTTTCCTGCGAATTGACCAGCCCCCAGTTATTGTATTTTGTGGTGTTATCCAGAGGATCAAACATCACATCAGTTCCCAGTCCAAGTACCCAGGCGTCATGTGTGCCATCCACCGCAGTAAAAAGCAGCTGTATATCATGGTACATTGATGCGCTTAATGCATCAAACTGTGCTTTACTGGTGAACCCGCCTTCCACAACAAGTCTATCTTTCAGGTCTTCCTTTAAAAACTTGTCATCCTTGCAGGCGGAAAATAAGAGAGATCCTGCTGCGATGGCGATTAATATATGTTTATATGCTTTCATAGCTGTAATAATTTATTTAGAAGCCTAAGTTTAAACCAAACGAAACGGTACGCATCAGCGGCAATGAGGTGTTCACAGTGGTGTTTGATGAACCGCCGTTACCTCCAATCTGCGCGCCGTTGGCAGGATCCAAACCTGTCCAGCCGGTTAATGTAAAGAGGTTGGTACCACTTACAAAAACCTTGAGGTTATTGATTTTTAGTTTTTCGGTTACACTTTTTGGAAAAGTATAGCTCAGCGATGCATTCTGAAGCCTTGCAAAGGTTCTCGACTGGTAGAAACCATAGGAGAAAGTATTGCCATAATTTGGCCGCACTGTAGTAGAACTTTCGCGCCCCGGCATCCAGTATTCTTCATTCAGCCAGTTGGCCACAGTTGGCAATACAGCTCCCGGATCCAGTCCCCTGAGGTTTGTCGACATGAAATAGTTGTTCTTGCCTCCACCTATGATTGCGTTGATGCTAAAAAACAGCTGGAAGTTTTTATAGCTGAATGTGTTTGATAAGTTCATGTTATAGTTTTCCTTGCCATAACCGATAACCGACTTGTCTTTTACATCAATCACACCGTCATTGTTCAGGTCGCGTATTTTCAGATCACCCGGAACAAAGATGTTTGCACCTGCTGCAGTTTTATACCTGTTCATATATTCGGTATCTCCGCTCTGTACAATTCCGTCTACAGTGTAATCATAGATAGCGCCCAAAGACTTTCCGATAAAGAGTGAGTTATCAATATCATCATCCTCTTTTCCATCCTTATTCACATCCAGTCCGTATAAATGCACAAGTTTGTTCCTGTTCAGCCAGAAGCTGTAGCCGGATTCCCATCTGAAACCGCCGTCCGTTTTCAGGTTGACGGAGTTAAAGGTGATCTCAATACCTTTATTCTGAACTTCACCGATATTTGCGTTCACAGTCTGGAAGCCCGTAAAGATTGGGATGTACCGGGTGAGCAGCTGATCGGTAGTTTTGCTTTTGTAGACATCGATGTTACCTGACAGGCGGTTATCGAACAAACTAAAGTCTAAGCCAAGGTTAAGTGCTGCCGTTTTTTCCCAGGTAAGTGAATTGTTGGCAATGGAAGATGGGATACTATAGGCAGTACTGGTACTTCCAAATACTGTATATCCTGAACCAATCAATGCCTGTGTTGCGTAAGGGCTTATTCCCTGGTTTCCGGTTTTACCATACGAAGCCCTTACCTTCAGATAGTTAATAAAAGTTAAGCTCTTCATGAATTTTTCTTCACTCAAGGCCCAGGCTACAGATCCGCCCGGAAACCAGCCAAACTTATTACCTTCTGAGAAAGCTGAATAGCCGTCTCTGCGGACGTTTAAAGTGGCATAGTATTTCTGATTATAGTTATAATTCAATCTGCCGATATAACCTACGTTCTGGTATTTAGAGTAGCCTCCGCCATTACTGGCACCATTGACCAGACCCGTCGAAGCCCCATTGAGAATAGTCTGCGTAGTTGCTTTGTATAAACCATAATATCCCAGAGAAGTGGTTCCGAAGGCAGCAAAATCAGAACCGTTTACAGCGAGACTTTCAATGCGCGTATAATCACGGGTGTAACCGGCCAGAGCGTCGATATTATGTTTACCAAAAGAACGCGTATAGCTTAGCAAATTGTTTATCAGCCAGTTTGAACTGGACGTAGTAGACATTGATCCGTTTGCCTTGGATAGGAACTGCAGTGGATTCGCAATTTCTGCAGGTACGAGCGTATTCACTTCTGCACCTTCATGGTGGAAAGAGGCAAGTTTTGCGTTTGCCCTGTTAGCAGTCACATCAAACCTGAAATTTAATCCCTGGATGAAAGGGATTTTCGCATTCAAAAAACCTGTACCCCTGATGCTGTTAGCGCGTTCCAGATTATCATCGTAATACCCTTGCGTGGTAATCGTACCATTGCCCACGAAAGGATTAAATAATGAAGTATTACCTGCCGGATATCTTTGCAGCAACTGGTCGTTTGTTCCATCAACATATTTATAGCTGAAGGGAGACATATAAGTAGCCATATACAAACCTGGTGAAACGCCGGAATAATCTGTGGATGAATAATATCCTGTAGCACCGTAAGAGAGCCAGTCAGTGATATTATTTTCAAGTTTCAGCGTAAAGTTTGGTTTCTTAAATTCGTCGTTGTACATAATCCCCTTCTGGTGCAGGTAACCGCCTGAGAAATAATAATTCATTTTATCGGTTTTACCGGAGATACTTACCTGGTAGTTTTGAATTGGCGCATATTGCTGCACTTCATCGATCCAGTCCATCGTGTGCCCCTCATTGTAAGCTTTCAGCTCCAGTGGTGAAAGCACCTTGGTAAGATCGGTGATATCCTGACCGCGGATAGAGAGGTTATCTTTTCTCCACTGCAGGAACTCTTCACCATTACGCATTTTGGGTACACGGGTAGCATTTTGTATCCCATAATAGGTACTGAAGTTGATTGTCGGCGCATCCGTCCTGCCACGTTTGGTAGTGATCAGGATTACACCATTTGCGGATTTCGATCCGTAAATAGCTGCTGAACTTGCATCTTTCAGGATGTCGTACGTTGCAATATCATTCATATTGATCTCATTCAGGTTTCCGTTATAGATTACTCCATCCAGTACAATCAGCGGAGAAGTGTTTGCGTTTACGGAGTTCTGTCCCCTGACAACAATATTAGGGTTTGCACCAGCGCTGGTAGATGGCCCAACGTTGATACCGGATGTTCCCTGTAATGCTTCCAGTGCATTGATGTATGGCACGGATGATTTTGGACTGTCTTCCAGTCTGATCGTTGTTACTGCACCTGTAACATCTTTCCTTTTTTGCGTACCGTAACCCACTACAACGACATCATTGAGCTGGCTCGAATTTTCTGCGAGCTGAACATTGATTGTAGTACGTCCGTTTACTTTCACTACCTGAGAAGTATACCCGATATAACTGAAGGTCAGTGTTGCATTGTCCTCCGTTCTAAGGGTATAAATCCCCTTTGCATCAGTGATGGCAGCGGGACCGTCAGAGCTGCGGACGCTCACACCAATCAGGTTTTGCCCCGTATTGTCGGTCACCTTACCAGTGATGGTAATGGGCGCGTGGTTTACTGCTGCAAGCGACACCTGACTAACTGCACAAAGCAGCATCAGCACGAATACAGTCAGCACAATTTTTCCAGTCCTTAGCGTGGAAGAGCAGGAATAAATGAGTCGATTTTTCATCATACATAATTTGTTTAGGTTGTGGGTTGGTTCTGGTTGTGTTTTGGTCAGACCGCGTTTTTGATTCGATAATGCCAAAGGGTTAGTGCTCGCATACAAAATTAATATTTGGTTCCGCGCACAAAGCATTTTAAAAGCGCTGTGTGCGAACACAATTTTAAAATTAATTTTTAATAAATCCTAATTTTTTTTTATGTTTGGCTATACCCTAACTCAATAATCTTCAGTGAGGTATAAAAAAACCATATATAGATAGTATTTGAACATTCCCGGGCTTTAGCGATCAGGAATAACCCCATAAGAACCACGCTGACAATAACCGTTTATATGAAAAAACTCCTTACCATAAGTTTGATCCTGACCAGTTCATTTAGTTACGCACAAAATAAGGACAAACTTACCCATGCCATTGACGTGGATGCTATCAGGCAAACGGAATTAACAGGCGATATCGGACTGCGTCCTACTGTCATGTCTTTGATGGCCAGACCAGCCAGTGTAGATGCTTACCTGAAGAAATTTCCGGCAAAAAAGTATTTCACCTTTCCGGAGCGCAGGGAAAATTCAATCAGGCTGCTGGACGGCCTGCCTGAAAAATGGCTTTCATATAGTGCCGCAGCATCCGGCTCCTTTACTGATCAGGCAAAACCCGGTGAGTACTTTGTTTTCCAGGTGGGTGTATACGCATCCGGCGTCCCGCTAAAAGATATAAAGGTTAAAATTTCAACATTGCAAGGCAGCGGGCTACAGATAAAAGATGTGACCTGCTTTAATACCGGCGGCATCTCCTTTAAAGGCGATGAATTTCATAAAGCACTACACCTCGGTGCAAAAAAAGTGCTGCCGCTTTGGTTTGGTATACAAATACCAGAGAACGCCAAAGGCTTATTTAGGGGAAACGTTGAGATCAAACCGGAAGGGCTCCCTGTTACCACAATCACCGTTAACCTTCATGTAAGTGGCACCGTGGTAGAAAACCGCGGGTATAATGATCAGAATTCACTGTCCCGTTTAGCCTGGCTCAATTCTAAAATTGGTTTGGATGATGATATCACTACCGGATATCAACAGCTGGTACGCAACCGGAACAATATCTCAATCCTTGGCAGAAATATCATCCTCACAGCAACCGGCCTGCCGGCAACAATTGACACATACTTTGATCTGAACAATGAAAAGATCCTGCCTGAAGGCCAGCCTATACTGGCTAAACCCCTGGAATTTATTGTTGCACAGGGCGGTAAACCGATGAAATTTAAGGTGGGTCTTACACAATTTAAAGACCATCTGCCGGGAGCCAGCAGCTGGGAAACAAAACTCATCAATGCCGATATGGTGATCACCCTGAAAGGCAGGGCAGAATATGATGGCTTTATCGGCTACACTGCGCTGGTTACCCCTTTGAAAAACACTTCAGTTGATGACATCAGGCTGGAAATCCCGATGCGTCCGGAGAAAGCGGTTTACATGATGGGACTGGACAAAGAAGGCGGATTTTCGCCTAGGGAAGACTGGCACTGGAAATGGGACGTACTGGAGAAACACCAGGACGAAGTATGGATGGGCGCAGTCAATGGCGGGCTGAAAGTGAAACTGAAAGGAAAAAACTACCGCCGCCAGCTGGTAAACATATATTACCCTTACGGACCACTGAAAGAACCTGAATCGTGGGGCAACAACCATAAAGGGGGAGTAGATATAACTAAAGCAGACAATGCAGTGCAAATCAAAGCTTATTCCGGACAGCGTAACCTGCTGAAAGGGGAAACTTATGAGTTCGACTTTGAATTGCTGATCACGCCCTTTAAAACAATCAATAAGAACATCCTGTTCAATGACCGCTATTATCATTCTGACATTGATACGAGCCTGAATTTCATTAAGGTAGCCAAAGAAAAAGGCGCGGACATCGTGGTGGTCCATCATAAAAAAGACATCTATCCTTTTATCGATTATCCATTCCATGAAGAAAACGTGCCCGATCTGAAGGCATTTATTGACAGTGCTCATGTGAACGGACTACAAACACAACTCTATTATACCACCCGCGAGCTTACAGTGAACGCACCGGAACTATGGGCCATGCGGGCACTGGACAATGAGATCATATACCCCGGCCAGGGTATGGCAACACGTACACTGGTTAATCCCAAAGGGGTACATCCCTGGCTGGGCGAAAATCTGAAAGAAAACTTTATCCCGGGATGGGTGGCCACGTTTACGCATGGAAAGTATAAGGGAAGACAGGATCTTGCAATTCTGACCACTCCGGATTCAAGGTTGAATAACTTTTTCCTGGAGGGGCTCGACTGGATGGGTAAAAATCTGAAGATCGACGGTATTTACATGGACGACCTGGCGCTGGACAGGGAAACGATGAAAAGGACCCGTAAAGTGCTCGACCGTGAGCGGCCGGGGGCAAAAATTGATATGCATACCTGGAACCATTACAATAAATATGCAAAATGGGCTTCATCCCTGAACCTGTATATGGACATGCTGCCCTTTATCGATCAGCTCTGGGTAGGTGAAGCCCGGGATTACAACCGTTCTTCAGACTACTGGCTGATTGAAGTAAGCGGGATCCCTTTTGGCCTGACCTCCCAAATGCTAAACAAGGGGGGGAATAAATGGCGTGGCATGACTTTCGGCATTACCAACAGGCTGGGCTGGTACAGGTCTACCTCTCCCGAATACCTGTGGAAATTCTGGGATGAGTACCATATCGACAAAAAAGAAATGATCGGCTTCTGGAACCCCTCCAGTCCGGTAAAAACCGATAACACGGATACGGAAGTGAGCATTTATAAAGGAAAGGATGAAGTGATTATCGCTGTAGCGAACTGGACCAGCAAGGAGCAGAAATGCAGGTTAAAGATCGACTGGCAGGCCCTGGGCTTTTCGCCGGAGGAAGTGACTGCGGAGATCCCTGAAATTACAGAGTTTCAGGAGAAAAAATCTGTCAGTTTAAAAAACGAGCTCAGCCTGGAATCAGAGAAAGGATTTTTGATCGTGATGAGAAGGAAATAAGATGAAAAGAGCCTGTTTTTTTAGTTTTGTTTTGTTGAGCATGCTGTTGTTAAACTCAGGTTTTTCAACGGCACATGCCCAGGGCATCATTAAGATTTTCGTTTCGGCACATGGCAAGCCTAATGCTTCAGGCAGTAAAAAAGATCCAGCGGGGAGTATTTCCTCCGCACTGGAAATTGCAAAAGAAGCAACTGCCGCAAATCCCCGGGCAATTAGCATATTGCTGCGCGAAGGAACATATTTTCTGGACCATACACTTGAGCTGGTACAGGGCAAAACCTGGGACTCTGCTGTCCCCTTAACTATTGCCGCCTATGGTAAGGAAAAAGCAGTTTTACATGGGGGCAGCGTTGTGCGTCCGGACTTGATAAAAGAGGTGTCCGATAAAAGTTTCGCTGCCCGCTTTAGTCCGGAGGCAGCTAAGCGTATCCGGCAGATCAACCTGAAAGAGGCAGGCATCAGCAATACCGGTAAACTGCATGCTTTTGGATTTTCGCGGCCAATGTCTCCTTCCTGGCTGGAGATCTTTATCAACGACCAGCCGGGAAAACTTGCCCGCTGGCCAAACGACAGCACAGTGCTGATCAAGGCTGTCTTAGACAGTGGCTCAATGCCCCGCTGGGGAGATAAAAGTAACCGAGGCGGTAAATTTACCTATGCGGACACAAAGCGGCCTTCAAGATGGAAGGATCCGGGCAAAGCCTGGATTGCAGGATACTTTAAGTGGGGCTATGCGGATGATGCCGTGCAGCTAAATAACATTGACACACTGAAATCTGTGATCACTACACAAAGTCCCTCGTATTACGGATTTGGCAGCGGTAAACCCTGGCGCGCCTGGTATGCTTATAACCTGCCGGAAGAAATTGACCTTGCAGGCGAATATTATGTGGATGAAGAAAGCAAAATGCTCTATTTTATGCCAGCGGATTCCCTGAAAAAAGTAGAGATATCTGTCCTTGAAACACCGATGATGGCCATTGAGGGAGTAAGCCATGTAACGCTGAGAAATCTGTACTTCACTTGCAGCAGGGGCATGGGAATTTCAATGGAGCGCACAACAGCTGTACTTATAGACGGTTGTACATTTTCGAATCTGGGGATGATGGGCATTTATATGGGCAAAGGCATTCAGCCTGAGGATCCCGCATCAAATATCGGCGGGACACCCGCTTCAAGAACCGCAGGAAACATTGTACAGTATGTGTATGAACACAGTACCTTCGACAGGGAAGCCGGTACAAAAAATGGCATTGTCAATTGTGAGATCTACAATACCGGCAGCGGCGGAATTTACATGAGCGGCGGTAACCGCCTTAGCCTTGAGGCTGGGGATAACTATGTTAACAACTGTAGCATACATGATTTCACGAGGATAGAAAAAACCTACAGGCCAGGCATTTGGATCACCGGAGTGGGCAATAGTATTACACATTGTGATGTTTATAACTCTCCATCGGTAGGAATATTCCTCCATGGCAACAACCACCTGATTGAATACAATAACCTGCACGACCTGGGTACGGATGCAGATGATATGGGTGCTTTATACTTTGGCCGCAACCCTTCAGAACTGGGCAACGTAACCCGCTACAACTACTTTCATCACATTGGGGGCAAGCACAAAACAATGGCCATTTACCATGATGACGGGGCTTGTGGAATGCAGGTCTATGGTAATCTTTTTTACCAGGCTGGCACCGTAGCAGGATTTATAGGCGGCGGCAGGGACAACGTATACACCAATAACATCTTTATCTATACTCGATTTGCCACACATATTGATGAACGGTTAAAGGATTGGGCAAAGGCCATGCTGGTTAAGGATGGTTTATACCAGCAACGCCTGGAAGCAGTAAACTTTAATAAAGCACCCTATGCCATACGATACCCCCGTCTGGCGAAATACTGGGATGACGATCCTGCAATTCCCAAACGCAACACCTTTTCGAAAAATGTACTTGTAAATATTGCTGATACTACTGAAGGTAAAGCGGCATGGCTGCCTTTCCTGAAGGATAACTATGTAACTAAAAAAGATCCCGGCTTTAAAGATTATGTGAACGGAGATTTTAGATTGAAACACAAATCCGAGGTATGGCGATGGATCACAGACTTTAAAGCTCTTCCATTAAAGAAGATTGGATACCGGTACAAAAGAAACTTTGCCAGATAATGAAGACTGTATTAGAAATACCCTATTTAACGGATTTTAACCAGCATTCCTCAGCTGAAGAACTGGCCGTGTATCTGAACGATCTGCCCAGCCATTGGCTTTTGTATACTCCCTGGCAGCAGCTAATGCACAGACCGGCCGTATCTTTTGTCATCGCCCATGGCGAAGGCGCAATCTTTCTGAAGTATTTTGTGGAAGAAGAAACTTTACGGTCTACCTATCTTCAGCCAAATGATCCGGTATACAATGATAGCTGTGTAGAATTTTTCATAGCTTTTGCAGGGGAGGAAAACTATTATAATTTCGAGTTTAACTGTGCAGGTACCTGTCTTGCGGGATTTGGTAGCGGGAGGGAAAGGCTACTCCTGCCGGCAAAGGACATTTTGAAGATCAGGCATCACTCCCGTTTACTAAATTTGAAAGTGAGACCGGAACATCAGCAAAGCCAGCCTTTACCAGTAAGCAAACAGCATCCGGTCCAATGGGAACTTACTGTGGTCATTCCTGCAGACGTTTTTATATATCACGACTTGAGTACCTTCAGAAACATCAGCAGCAGGGGCAATTTTTTTAAATGTGGCGATGCGCTTCCTGAACCCCATTACCTGACCTGGAACAATATTGTATCGCCCTGCCCGGATTTTCACCAGAAAGAGTTTTTTGCAGCAATGGATTTTCTATCCTGATTTTATTGAACAGATGACTGGTTTTACACAATACCCAAAATTAACTAACCGAAGGCGAAATTATATTGCTTGTCAATTTGCATTTTTTTTTCTAATCTTGTTTACTGTGCCCTGCAAAATTTACATCTTACGGGAATGCACATTTGACGCTAAATCCGGACCACAAAATCATAATTGAAGAAATCAGATGTTTCAAGAAGAAAGCTACAATAAACACGGGGAGTGGTACAATACACATTTCCCAACCGAGGAGTCAAAAAAAGCCTTTTTTCAGAAATTCAGGGATGCTGATCAGAATACAATCAACAACTGGCTCCAAAAAATATTATTTTCCTGTATTGATCCATTGCTGGGCACTGCGGGTATAAGCTGGCTGACAGTGGGTGATGCCTATGGGCTTGACGCACATTATATCCATACAAATAATCCCAGTCATACTGCACATGCGAGTGATCTGAACAGCGACTTCCTCGAGGTAGCCAGTAAAGAAGGCTTTGTTTCCAGCTTTTCAGCTGAAAATGCAGAGAAGCTTTCGTTTGAGAACAACACCTTTGATTATGTGCTTTGCAAAGAATCTTACCATCACTTTCCCAGGCCATACATGGCCGTATATGAGATGCTGCGCGTTGCTAAAAAAGGCGTGGTAATTATTGAACCTCAGGACCCGATCTCCAAAATGCCCGTATTGTTGTTCATCACCAACATTCTCGCTGCCATAGGCGATAAGATGGTAGGCAAAGTCTGGAAAAACAGGTTTTCCTATGAACCTGTGGGGAATTTCGTGTACAAGGTTTCGGAACGGGAATTTGAAAAACTGGCTGCCGGTATCAATTTACCTTTTGTGGCTTTCAAAAGAATAAATCCTAATTTTTATTTCAAAGGTGCAGAAACTGAGAAGGCAACGGAGGACAATGCACAGTTTAGGAAATTGAAATTCAAGAAAAAAATAGTTGATACAATGGTTAAGCTGGGCATCATCTGCAGTCAGGCTGTAGGCACTATTATTTATAAGGAAATGCCCACAGCAGCAGAAATCCTGCAGCTGGAAGCCGCAGGATTTCATACAGTAAGAGTTCCTGCAAACCCATACCTGTAAAGGTGCTGGCAACGTTCCCGCTGCTGCGGCAATAAAATATTTATAAACGGTTGTACAACATCGATTCGTCAATATAATAATTCAGGTTCTCTTTTGTCACAATGTCAAGCGGCAGAAATTTCACCGCCGAAATCTCTTTTTTAAATACCAGATGATCTACCAGCTGGTTGATCCCCCAATACCCCTGCCCTAAGGGATTCTGGTTGATCAGAAAGCTGATCAGCCCTTTATTGAGATAATACAGATTTTGCGGAATCAGGTCATATCCAATGATTTTGATGTGGGTGATAAATTTCTGTTCAAAATACTTTGCAATTTCATGCGCCTTTGAGGTAGTTACAAAACAAAACTGTATCTGCGGATTTCCTTCAAATATCGCATCCAGCTGTGCTACAAACTTTGCGTAATTGCTTCTGTTGAGTTCTGCCTTAATGATCTCATAATGGTGGTGCAGGTTATTCTGCACGAAATAATTTCTAAGTCCCTGTTCTTTCTTGGTGAGGTGGGCAGAATTACTGGTCTCTTCATCAATGTGCGCCACCAGTACGGATGGGGGTTGTGGTTGTCCGTAATGGATTAGCTTACCGGCTACCATTCCGCTCTGATAAGAATCCTGACCGATATAACTTAGCGGATCAAACTCAGGGATCTGGGTATTAAACAGCACAAAAGGGATTTCTTTCTCTTTCCACAATTCGAAAAAAGGAACGACTTCGCGGTAAAACATAGGGGCCAGCAATATCCCGTCAGGATTAGCCTCCGTAGCCTCTTCGGCCTTTTTTATAAATGATTCTGCATCATAGGGATTAAATATAAACAGGCTCACTTCAACGCCATATTGCCGGGCTTCCCTTGCGGCCTTTTCAATACCTGTTTTCGGATCATTCCAGTACCCGTCTATTCCGGGATCTCCTATCAGTGCTGCAAAATGATATACCTTTTTCGTTCCTAATGCACGGGCCATAAAATTTGGCTCGTAATTCATCTCTTCAATTATCTTCAGGATCTTCTCCCTGACCTTTTCTGAAACATTCCCCCGATCGTGCAGGACGCGGTCAACAGTACCCGTCGACACTTTCGCCTTGAGCGCAATATCCTTAATACGGATGTTCTTCATATTCAATTATATCATAAATGTTGCACAAATGTATTTAATTAGCCGACAAACAAAAAGATATACTTGGCACATCACTTTGTCTGCTGTCCTTATCCGGCTGAAATGCTGGTAAAAAGCGGTTCATTATCAAATGTTGGTAAGATATCACAAAAAATGTATACGTATTACAAAAAAAATAAATTTTGATGGTTTAAATACAATTTAAGTAGTTGTGTGCGTGCACATTTATTTGTGCTATTCCTTGCTTTTATATATTTTGTTAATTATGTTTGAGTTATCCAAACTACCGCATTCTATCTGATCACTTAATAACAGGCATAAAAATGGCAAATGAGCAAAAGAATATTGAAAGGGCTTTTATCAGGAAAGAACTGGTAATGCTCGATACATATCCTTTTTCTGATCCCAGCCCTGTACCTGAGTTTGGCAGGCTCTACCCCTACAACCGTTTTGATGGTTACGCCTATGCCTCCAGTTCTCAGTCCTGGGAGATGGTCGTGATGGAGAACAAATACATCAAACTTTGGGTCAACCCTTCTGTTGGAGGCAAGATCTGGGGAGCCATGGAAAAATCTACCGGTAAAGAGTTTATATATTTTAACAATTCGGCCAAATTCAGGGATGTTGCCATGCGTGGCCCATGGACATCTGGCGGCATGGAAATCAATATGGGGATTATTGGCCATAGCCCCTCCTGTTCATCACCGGTAGACTACCACCTTTCTGAAAACAGTGACGGCAGCGTAAGCTGTTTTATAGGGGCAACAGACTGGCCCTCGCGTACGGAATGGAGGGTTGAAATCCGCCTGGATAAAGATGCAGCCAGCTTTAGCACACGCAGCTGGTGGTATAACCATAACTGCCTCAGCCAATCCTATTACCAGTGGAACAACGCGGGCATCAAGGTTTCCGGAAATCTCGAATATATCTTCCCAGGCAACAAACGGATCGGACATTACGGCAATGCACAGAGTTGGCCGCTGGATGAAGAAGGCAGGAGAATATCTTTTTACGACCAGAATGACCATGGTGAATATAAATCATACCATGTTGTGGGTTCTTTCAGTGATTTCTGGGGATGCTACTGGCATGACGACCAGTTTGGCCTTGGGCACTCCTCTTCGTACGATGATAAACCAGGCAAGAAAATCTGGATCTGGGGATTATCGCGTTACGGGATGATCTGGGAAGATCTGCTGACGGATACCGACGGGCAATACAGTGAACTGCAGTCGGGCAGGCTTTTCAATCAGAGCATCGCATCAAGTTCCAAAACCCCTTTTAAACACAGATCCTTTCTGCCTTACACACTCGATTGCTGGGAAGAAAAATGGTTCCCCGTCAAAGACACCAAAGGTTTAACATACGGTGATCAGCAACTTTCGTTTTACCTGGAAGAAACTGAAGGCATACAGCAGCTGAATATCTGCGCAAATGCACTACTGAACCATACTCTGAAAGTATTTCATATAGGGCAGGAAATACTATCTGAGCAAATCCTGCTGCAACCCATGCAGAACCTGAGTTTCGTACTGCAGCATTTTGTAAGTCTGGATCAGGCGGTTGTATGGCTGGATGACACTATAATTTACAACGGCCCGGAGCTGAACCAGCCACTTAAACGTCCGGCAGAAACTGATGAAGCTTATGATTTTAACTCGGCCCAGGCTTTATGTATACAGGCCAGGGAATGGGAAAGACAGCGTTTTCATGAAAAGGCTATCCAGTATTACCAGCTCTGCCTTGAGCAGGACCCGTTTTTTCTGGAAGCACTCACAGGGCTTGCGGAACTGCATTTTAAACATTTAAAGTTTGATGAAGCCTTACAATTACTGATGACCGCGCTAACCATTGATACCTATCATGGTGAAGCGAATTATTTATATGCACTGGTCAATGACCGGCTGGGACAGTACGTGGATGCTAAAGACGGATTCTCCATTGCGAGCCAGTCGTCCGAGTACCGTGTCCCTTCCTTTATAGAAATGGCAAAGCTGTTCTTACGTGAAGGACAACTGGACAAATCGTTAAGTTATGTGAGCAAAGCTGCACAATATCACCATGACAACCTGCAGGTGGCTTATTTAAACATGATTATCCACAGACTAAAAGGAAACAGCGAAATTGCACTGGGCCTCTGCAAAAAGGTATTAGCAGATGACCCTATCAATTATCTTGCAAGATTTGAAATGAGTCTGGACAATAATGGTGTTCCCCGGAAACTGACTGCCAGTGAACTGCCCTATGAAACTTATATTGAACTGGCGATCTTTTATTTCAGGCTGAACTTATACACAGAAGCACTCGATTGCCTGTCCATTGCACCGGATTACGCAATGGTCCATTTATGGAAAGCTTACATATCCGCACTTACGGGGCAAAAAGAAGAGAGCCACAGGGCAATGGTAAGGGCCGCGTTATTGTCGCCACACTTTGTATTCCCGCACCGCGAAGAAGATGTAAAAGTATTGCGCTGGGTGGTAGAAAATCATGGCGACTGGAAGTTCAGGTATTACCTGGCGCTGGCCTGCATTCAAAATCTGGACACAGCAACAGCACTGAAGCTATTGCAAAGCTGTGCTGATGAACCGGAGTCCTATCCCTTTTACAAAGTGCGGGCTGATCTGCAAAAAGGAAAAGATGAAAATGGACGCCTGCACGATTTAAAAAAGGCGGCTGAACATGCCCCCGGGGAATGGAGAACGGCATACGACCTGACGAAATATTACGCTGAGCACCAGGATTGGGCAAAAGCATTACCTGTTGCCGAAAAAGCCGTAAATTCACATCCAGACAATTACTACCTGGGCCTTCAGCTTGCCAAATGTTATATGCAGACACAGCACTTTGAAAAAGCGATTGCCCTGATGAAAAACATCCGTGTACTGCCAAATGAAGGCGCATCTGAAGGCAGGAACAGCTGGCGGGAAACCCATTTGCTGACCGCTTTATCAGCGATAGACAAACAGGACTGGAAAAAATCGGTATTTCATATTGAGGAAGCCCGAAAATGGCCGGAAAATATGGGTATAGGAAAACCTTACCATGTAGATGAGCGGCTGGAGGATTTCATGCAGCTTATCAGCCTGGACGACTCAGATAAAGCAAAAACGAAGGAACTGATCCTGCGTATGGCAACCTACAGAAATAAAAACCCCGAAAGTCCCTATGGCTCTGCAGATTTTATCAGCATGGTTCTTTTGAGGGCTACAGGAGAACATAAGGCCGCTGCCGTTGTTGCGGAGAACTGGGCAAAACAGGCTTCTGATGAACTGGCCTTAAAATGGTCAATGGCCTGCCTGCAGGGGAATACAGAAGATATAGAACAACTATCATTGCTGGAACCACCCGTAAAAACGGCAATGCCTTACGAGATCCTTTTCGAAGACAGGCCATTCCTTTTTATCAAGCAATTGTACAAAAGGGGACTGTTTAACAAGTACATCCAAACAGATAAATCAACCCTGGTAATCATTAAAACCTAAGCAAATGGAAACGAACCAACTCCAAGACCTTTCTGCATACCATCAGCTGGTATCGGATTTTTTCAAATGGCCTGCCAGTAAAGAAGAATGGGAACAGTACCGCCTGACTGATGATCAGGTGAATTTCTTTCAGGAACACGGCTATCTGGCCGGGATAAAATTTTTAGAAGAGTGGCAGGTAGACCAGCTGAACCACGACCTGATCAGGATGATGGACCCCAACCTGCCTGACCATACCCTGTTCCACCAGTTTTTCTCCAATGCCTCCACTGATCCTGACTCTGTATTATTTCATGCTTTAGGCGCATGGAGAATCACTCCCGGCTTTCATGACATTTTATGGAACCCAGCATTTGTGATGGCAGCGAGCCAGCTCCTGGGTAACAGGGCCGTACGCTTCTGGCACGATCAGCTGTTTTGTAAACCGGCAAAACATGGTGGCGTTGTCGCATGGCACCAGGACTATTCTTACTGGACCAGGACGATCCCGATGCAGCATCTGACCTGCTGGGTGGCCCTTGATGATGCCACTACAGAAAATGGCTGCATGTATTATGTTCCCAAGAGCCACAACTGGGGCCTCCTGCAAAAACCTGAACTGGCCGGAGAAATGGAAGGCCTGATGGAGTTTTTAACGGAAGAACAAAATGCCGCCTTTCATCCCGTACCAATTGAGCTCAAGAAGGGATATGGCACTTTTCACCATCCCCTTCTGGTGCATGGATCTTATGAAAACCGGTCTGACAGGTCCAGAAGAGCTTTCGTACTGAATATGTTTGCCGATGGTACAGTTTCGGATACGGAACAGACGCTGATGCCTGGAACGCCGGCAATACCAAAAGGCGAAAGCATCAGCGGGCAGTTTTTTCCGCTGCTGATAGATCCGGAAACCGAACTAGCAGTATAAGCCAATGGAGATCCTGTTTTTTTGTACGCGCTGGGGAAGTGAGCAGCTGAGCTGGGACAGTTTCTCCCGGAAAGTGAGGGATGCAGGGTTTGACGGCATTGAGAGCAGTCTGCCAGGTCATCCCACTGAGCAGGAGCAGATGATGGAAGGACTGTCAAAACACGGGCTGAAGTTTATCGGTGTTCACTGGGATACCCTTACGCCAAACTTCAGCAACCACAAAAGTGAGATGGAAAAGCGGTTATTTGCGCTGGCCGCAGCAAACCCTTTATTTATCACCTCCCATACTGGAAAAGACCATTTCAGCTTTGAGCAGAATGTTGAGTTACTGACCCGGGCAGAAGAGATCAGTTTATTAACAGGAGTACCGGTGCTACATGAAACCCACAGGGGGAAGTTCAGTTTTGCAGCCCATATCACCCGGGCGTTCCTGGAGCGGCTGCCCTGGTTAAAGCTTACGCTGGATATTTCACATTGGTACACAGTGGCAGAGAGTTACTTGCAGGACCAGCATGAGTCGCTGGAACTGGCGCTGATCCATACTTCCCATATCCATTCGAGGGTAGGCTTTACACAGGGGCCACAGATTACCGATCCCCGTTACCATGAATGGCAGGAAGCCCTGCAGCACCATCTGATCTGCTGGGATAAAGTAGTCGGTATTCAGAAAAATGAAGGTTCACAAAGATTTACATTTACATCGGAGTTTGGCCCCTATCCGTATATGGCATCCTCCATTTCAGCGAATGCGGTATCCGGATGCCAGTGGGACCTCAATACTTATATGAAAGACCTGCTCAAAGGCAGGTATACAAACATTTTAACCAAAGATTATGCTGGCTGAAACTACTGCTATTGAAGTATCCGCAAGTGAAAGGCTGAACAAACAGATTGTCACCATTGGTGCTTTCTTTTTCATATTCGGCTTTATCACCTGGGTAAACGGAACTCTTATCCCCTACCTCAGGATAGCCTGCGAGCTTGAAGAATGGCAGGCATACCTGGTAACATTTGCTTTTTATATCTCCTATACGGCAATGGCTATCCCTTCTAGTAAATTACTGGAATATACGGGTATGATTAAGGGAATGCGCGTTGGGCTGATAATCATGGCCATGGGCTGTGGACTATTCATTCCGGCAGCACTGATGCGCTATTACCCCTTGTTTTTACTCGGCCTGTTTGTAGTTGGAACCGGCACCACCTTACTGCAAACTGCCGTTAACCCATACATTACGCTGCTTGGCCCGCCGGATAAAGCTGCGCAGCGTATCAGTATGATGGGCATCTGCAACAAGTTTGCCGGAGTAATTGCCCCGCTGATACTGGGGGCAATCATCCTGAATAACTCTGACGGGCTGATCCGGGAACTGGAACAGATGACGCTGGCACAAAGAACTATCCGGCTGGACAACCTTGCCCATGCAGTAATCCTGCCCTATATCGGAATGGCGCTGATCCTCATGCTGATTGCTTTCCTGATCAAGTTTGCGCATTTGCCCGAAATCGGTCCTTCAGCCGTGGCTTTTGATGAAAGTGCAGATACAGGACTGAACAGCAAACAGCGTTTGAACTTTTTACTGGGTTTTATTGCTACATTTTCTACCGTAGGACTTGAGGTTATCGCTGGTGATACCATCGGGAACTATGGAATTTATCATGGTTTATCGTTAAATGTTGCAAAAAGCCTTACCTCCTATACCCTGGCCAGTACAATGGCCGGATACATCTTTGGCGTATATGCCATTCCCCGGCTGATTGCCCAGGAGAAAGCTTACCTCTATTCTGCCTGGCTGGGCGTTCTGATTTCAGTACTGGTGATCTTTGCTCCCGGTGTAAGTTCGATCGTATTTGTGGCCTTGCTGGGTCTGGCTAACGCCTTGTTATGGCCTGCAATCTGGCCGCAGGCGCTCAGGGGATTAACGGGCAAAATGCTGAACCGGGGATCTGCCATCCTGATCATGGGCATTGCAGGCGGCGCCATTATGCCGCTGGTGTATGGCGCCCTGGCTAAATACACAAACAATCAATACGCTTATTTAATTTTAATACCTTGTTACTTCTTTAATGTCTGTTATAGCCGCAGAGGAAAAAGACAGGCAGCAATCACAACGGAATAACCATGTTCAAATTATTTTTTAAGCAGTACACATCAGCTCATCAGAAAACCGTCTTTATCCGAATTACAACAGTGGTATTTTTATTTCAGCTGGGTTTTACCAACGCTGATGCACAAGTTGCGCGTTATGGGCACCGCATCGTAAGTAAACTGGCCTCTGCTCAATTTAAAGGGCGGGGTTATGTAGAAGAGGGTGCAAAAAAAGCATCTGCTTTTATTGCTGAAGAATTTGCCAAAGATGGATTAACTCCTTTTAATTCCGGTTCCTGGTTCCAGGACTATCATCTTTCTGTGAATACGTTCCCTGGCGTTGTATTTGTTCAGCTGGACCATAAAACTTTAACAACTGCAGTTGACTACCTCGTTAGTGCATCCAGTCCTGCTGTAAAAGGTAAATTTAACGTTATCCATATCAGCCGCTCGCAGCTTAGCGGCGCAGCTTCCGCAGTTAAGGTAGCAGCAAATGCAGAAGATGCTTTTATCTTACTGGATAACAGGCCGGAAAAAAACGAAACTGCGGCAGACGCAAAACAGATTGAAACAAATGTAGAGCGGCTGCAATATGATGAAAAGCTTCGGTTTAAAGGATTACTGATTTATACAACAAAAAAGCTCACCTGGACGACCGAGACTTATCAAACAATAAGACCGGTGATCACCATTAATAAAAAAAACCTTGATCTGAAAAGTATCGATCAGCTGAACATTCAGATAGATGCTAATTTTATTTCAGATTACCAGCCGCGGAATGTAGGAGGGGTTGTAAGGGGAACCGAAGTACCGGATACAATGCTGGTCGTTACCGCACATTATGATCATCTGGGCATGATGGGCAAAAAAGTTTATTTCCCGGGAGCAAATGACAATGCCAGCGGCACTGCACTGATGATGAGCATGGCCAGATATTACGGAAGCCATCCGGGTAAATACACCATGGTGTTTATTGCCTTCTCAGGAGAGGAGATTGGCATGCTGGGTTCCCAGGCTTTTGTGGATCAGCCGCTGATCGATCTGAAAAAGATCAAATTCCTGACGAATTTTGATATGGCAGGTACCGGGGAAGAAGGCATCAGGGTAGTTAACGGCAGTATTTACAGGAAGAGGTTTGACCAGCTGGTGGCGCTGAATACGAAATACGATTTATTACCAAAGGTAGATATCCGGGGAGAATCCTGTAACAGTGACCATTGCAGATTCTACGAGCGGGGTGTTCCCAGCTTCTTTATCTATACGCAGGGAGGGATCAGGGCTTACCATGATATATACGACCGGGCGAAAACACTGCCGCTGACTGCATTTGATCATTATTTTACGCTGATGCAGAAATTCTTTGATCAGTTGTAAAGGCTAAACAGTAAAAACAAAAACAAGGCAAAAATTTCTGGATGATTCTCCTTTAATATGATCCTTAATCGTTTTAGCGCTTCAGAAATATTATTCCGGACTGTTTTCTCTGAAATATTCAGGAGGTCTGCGATCTCTCGGTTTTTCTTCCCTTCATTTTTGCTCAGCTGGTAACACTGGCGGGTGGTTTCGGGCAAAAGGTCCACGATGACATTGATTTGTTGGTGCAGCTCATGGGCCATTGTATTCTCTTCAGCAGAATGGTCAAGCGTATTTAAGCCTTGGAGCAGAATACCTTCGTTTTTCAGCTGGATGTTTTTTTTCCTGAAAGCGGATATGACCTGGTTTCTGGCAACAATGTACAGATAGGGCTGCATGTCTCGGATGGTATGCAAAGTATCTTTTTTGAGCCACAGCTCCATAAATATTTCCTGAACAACATCTTTAGCGTCTTCCAGATCAGGAAGACGAAGGTTTACAATCGCAAAAACACTTTTCTTATGTTCCTGATAGAATTCCTGAAATAAGTCTTTATCCATCATGATAATTATTCAACCGCACCTTTGCGCTCAAAAGTAGGCTTATCGTATATGCATGGCATTAACCCATTGTTAAGAATATGTTAAACAACATATGGAATATATTGCAGCTCAGGGGTCCATGGGTTCATCAAAATCGATCTGGAGTGAAACCGCAAGCGGATATATTTCAGCTTCGGTAGCTGAGAACCGTTTCCCAACTTTATACGGTACATATCCAAGTTCTTTTTGTGTCCTTGCCGGTAATAAATCAGTAATGTTATAACTCTGGGATTTTGCCGTGGATGTGATAAAAGGTTTATCCATAGGAAAGCCATACCTGAAGATCAATCTCGCGCAGTTGCGCATATTGGTTGTTGTATGTCTGGCATGTGGTTCCGCCAGTATCGCATATTCCGGGATATGCAATGTACTGATCAAAAACTTTTTCATTTCCAGGGCTTCATTGTATTTGGTTTTATAGGGGTGCACACATCCGCCCGAAACCATGATGAAAGGCGCCAATCCGTTTTGGTACTGTAATGCGGCCAGCCGGCATCTGAGCATCCCTCCTGCGCTGAGCTCTGTATCTTTATCCTCAGGGCCTTCTCCAGGAACAAGGATAAGAGTATATTTATACTGAGACCACTTTATTTTTTTTGCGTAGTCCAGCGCAGCTTTGTTAACTGTTTCGGCCATCGGCTCTTCATCTGCTACCTGATTGCGCCCATTCATTTCCAGGCTGTGTATGGCAAACAGCATTGTGGGGGTAAAAAACAGACCTTCTTTTTTAGACTCGCTTACAGACAGGGTGGTATTTAAAGCAAGCAGCTCTGGGTAACCCCTATCTCTGATATTGAAACTGATAGAATCTATCAATGGATAATTTGGTTTTTGTCCGCCTCCATAAACGCCGATGGTGTGATTTATTGCTGCTGCATCCTGTTCCCATGTTTTCATCAGCATGTCGCGGCCGGTTAGTCCGGCGTACAAAATATAACATCCGGATGGCAGCAGGTGTTTGTTTACCAGCCTGCCAAGTTCATTTTCCGGCTTATACAGTTCTCCCAAACGGCTGCTCACCTGCATGATTTCCGCTGCACTAAATTTTACAGCCTGGATATAACATGCCACATCTTTGCCACAGCTCCTTATGGCTTCGGCAATACGTTCATCTTTCATTCTGCCTATTTCCGAAAGCACAGGATCAGCCGCCAGCATTTTTTTTAGTTCAGGAATCTGTCCGAATAAAGTTAACAGGTAATAATTTTTGGAAGCCACATAGTTAGTACCGCTGATTAATTTATAAGCAGGATCAGGAAATGATTTCTGAGCAAAGCAGGAAATAGCAGAGAAAATAAAGATGAGGGTTAGCGTGCTGTATTTCATTCTCAAAAATAAGATATGATCCTATCAAATGATATTAATTTTTCAGCAACGTAAGATTAAGAATTTATTGCCCCGGGCGACGGTTATCAATAAAAATTGCTGGCTGTTCATTTTAAATTAACATCAAAATACAGAAGGCATCAATCAAAAATTGATAAGGATCTCAAAATTTTATAAAGTCACTCAAAAAATGAATGTAGTAACATCTAATATACAGCCAGTTGTATTCGTAACGATTTCTAAAAAAAAATATTTAAAAACTAACCTAAAAATTTTAAAGTGTCATTTTTCTTTTATAGTTTTAACAAAATATTAACAATGTCGATGCTCTCTCTCACATTATCCGACGCTCATCTGTCTATTATTAAAGCTATATACTTTAATAAAATAGTCAGTTCTCTGGAGATCAGTAAGGTCACCGGAGCGAGTATTCCTACGATCACCAAACATATTGAAGAACTGATTTCAGGAGGATACATTGTTGAGAAAGGTTTCGCACAATCTACCAGCGGCAGAAGGCCAGTAGTATACTCACTGGTTGCCGACAGAAACTATATTCTTTCGGTTGCAATGGACCAGTTCTATACCCGTATGGTAATAGCCGACCTCAGCGGAACCTTTGTAACAGAGATCACTGAAACCGAAATCAATCTCAACGAGGATTCTTCAGCTTTAGATAAGTTAATTGCAGAAATCAACGCTTTTATCACCGCGTCAGGCATCGATCGGAGTAAAATATTTGCGGCGGGTATATCTATGCCGGGATTTGTGGATGTAAAAGACGGCAATAACCGCAGCTTTCTCCATACCAAAGGCACAACACTCCGTGAACAGTTAACACATGACCTGGATTTGCCGGTATTTATTGACAATGACTCCAGCGTAATTGCCCTGGCAGAACTGAAATTTGGCATTGGCAAGACAAACAGCGAGGCCATGGTGATCAATCTGAGCTGGGGTATCGGACTGGGAATTATCATTAACAGTAAGATATACAGAGGCTTTAAAGGATACGCAGGCGAGTTCAGTCACATTCCGATCTTTGATAACGATAAGATCTGCAGTTGCGGTAAAAGGGGCTGTCTGGAAACACAAGCATCTTTAATCACTATTGAAGACAGCGCCTTGGAGGAAATCAACAATGGTGCATTTACCAGTCTGAAGATCGAAGAAGGCAAAGTGGACATCACAGCCGTAATTACAGAAGCAATGAAGGGCGATTCATTGTCGATCAAACTTTTATCCTACGCTGGCTACCAGATCGGCAGAGCTATCGCCATTCTGATCCATATTTTAAATCCGGAGAAAATTGTTTTGAGCGGACGCGCCAGCAAAGCCGGAAAATTTCTGCTTCCGCCTGTGCAGCAGGCTATCAACGACTATAGTATTCCAACCATTACAGAAGGTACTGAAATTATAATATCTAATATGGGCTTTGATGCCCAGCTCATTGGCTCCGCAGCATTGGCTGTAGAGCACATCAGTAAAGAGTTTTTTGTATAAAGCCTTTCCCGTACCAGCTATCAGGATTTCATAAAGCAAGCCTATAATACCCTTACAATAAATAATACCAATTACTAAATCAATTAACTAAATCAATTTATCAAACAATCAAGAAGTATGCAAAAATTTTACATGTTTTTTAAGTGTTCATTAGTGCTGATGCTGGTTTTCCTGGCAAATGCTGCTTTTGCACAAATCACGGTTACCGGTACGGTAACTGATGACGTTGGTCCCCTACCCAATGTAAGCGTTCGTATCGTAGGAAAGTCTGCAGGCACACAAACCAATGCCAGTGGAAAATTCACCATCGGTGCTGCACAGGGCGACGTACTGAGATTCAGTGCTGTTGGCTTTGCTGCAAGACAGGTAACAGTAGGAAGTGAAACTACTATCAATGTCAAATTAACTGAAGACAACAGCCAGTTAAACGAAGTTGTTGTTACAGCTTTTGGTATCAAAAGAGAAGCTAAAGCTTTGGGTTATGCTTCGAGTACTGTTAGTGCTAAAGAATTGACTGAAGCTGGTAATACTAACCTTGCCTCGGCTCTTTATGGTAAAGCTGCGGGTGTAAAGATCAATACTTCACCAGGTGGTGCGAGTAGTGCGGTAAACGTTCAGATCCGTGGTATTAACTCCATCAACTACAACTCACAACCTTTATATGTTGTAGATGGTGTTATTTTGAGAAACAACGGACAAAATGGGGCTGGTGGTGCAAACAACGGTGGTTTTTATGATGACCAAAGAATCCGTGGTAATGGTATCCTGGATGTTAATCCGGAGGACATTGAAAGTCTGACAGTACTGAAAGGTGCAAGTGCAACTGCTTTATATGGATCTGATGCAACATCCGGAGTAATTGTAATCACCACTAAAAAAGGGATTAAAGGTAAAGGTCTAGGAATTGATTTCAACTATTATGGAACAATAGAGAACGCTGCCTTCTTGCCTGATTACCAAAACGTTTATGGCCAGGGATATGACAGGGCAACTAACCTTTCGGTAGGTGCACAGGAAGATGGTTCTTTTGCTGATGCTGCTTCACCTGCAGGATTCCGTCCGAATTTCAGAGCTTACAATAACTTTGGACCAAAAATGGAGGGTCAGATGGTAAGATGGTGGGACGGCTCTATCCGTGCTTATTCTCCACAGCCTGATAACTACAAAAACATTTTCAGACAGGGATACAGTGGGTTGGCAAACGTTTCCATTTCCAGCCAATCGGACAAAGTTGATTACCGTTTATCAGCTTCACGTTTAGATTACAATGGTATTCAGCGTGAGTCTAATCAGAAGAAAAACACTTTTGCATTCAATAGTACGGTTAAAATATCTCCTAAAGTGAGTATTGACCTGATTGCAAATTATGTGAACACTATTACGCACAACAGGCCATATCTTACAAACAGACTTGCTGCCTCTTATGATGGTTTCTTTGGAAGAGAAGAAGATACTAATCTGATTCTTGAGAAATTTCAGACTTCCCAGGGTTACAAATGGGTACCTTTTAACCAGACTAACAGAAATCCTGCTGAAGCTTTCGTATTCAACGTAAGACCAAACTTGTACGACTATTTCTGGAGTACTCAGAAAAACACATATGACGAAAATGAAAACCGTCTTTATACCAGTGCATCACTGAACTGGGATGTGGTTAAAAACCTAAAATTCAGAGGACGTATCGGTAATGATTATACAGGGAAAAATATCGAAGACAGACAGTACAATGAATATCCAGTAGCATTTAACGCAGGTACAAGTACAGGAGCGTACAGCGTTTCTAAAGGTATATATTCGATCGTCTATGCGGATGCATTGTTAACCTATGGAAACAAAATTGCAAAAGACCTGAATTTCACGGCTAGTGGTGGTATTACAACAAGGAGAGAGCGTTACAATGATCAGTCTTCAGGAACCAGCAATGGTTTGGTAATCGAGAACTTCTTCTCACTAAGTAACTCTACTGGAATTCTGTCGACTAGCTCTACAAGACAGGAACTGACCAAATACGGTTATTTCGGTATTCTGAACTTTAACTACAAAGACTACTTATTCTTAGAGGGAACAGCTCGTCAGGAAGCATCTTCTACCCTTCCATCTGAGAATAATACTTATTTCTATCCTTCAGTTAACGCAGGTTTTGTATGGTCTGATGCTTTTAAATCAAGTATGCCATCCTTCCTTAGCTTTGGTAAATTAAGAGGATCTTACGGTGTCGTAGGTAACCCTGCACCAATGTACCAGTCGAACATCCTATACACACTGCAATCACTGCAGACAGTAAATGGATCAGTTCCTCAGTCACAGATTGCCAGTGCTTACGGAAACAGTACTTTAAAACCTGAGAAAAAATACGAGAAAGAGATTGGTATCGAAACAAGAATGTTCAATAACAGGTTTGGATTTGATCTGACTTATTATGATAACAAGATCAAAAATATCATCCTTAATCTTCCTGTTGCACCGAGTGTAGGTGCTGCTTCACAAATTGTGAACGTTGGAGAAATTGGCAACAAGGGTTGGGAACTTGCCATGAATGGCACACCTTTAACCGGTGCCTTCAAATGGGATGTGAGAGCAAATGTTGCATTAAATACTACTAAAGCTTATTCATTAGGTAACGGAATTACCGAAATCGGTGTTTATTCTGCAGAAAGTAATGCCATTAAAGTGGTTATCGCCCCTGGTGAAAAACTGGGTACAATTTTCGTGAACCCTCTGCAAACTGATGCAAGTGGAAGAAACGTAATCAGTTCTGATGGTTTCCATGTGATTGACCAAACCCGTTACGTAAAAGCAGGAAATGTTCAACCAGGTGTAACTGGTGGTGTTGCGAATACTTTCAGCTACAAAGCTTTCTCACTGAACGTGATGGTAGATTACCGTTTTGGTGGTCAGCTAGTATCATCTCCACAAAAATATGCTTTGGGAGCTGGCATGTATAAAAGCACCTTGAAATACCGTGATACAGAAAATGGTGGTTTAACGTATTATGTAAATCCAGCTGGTACTTATGTTCAGATACCGGTTACTCAAACGGCTGGTCCTAATGGAGAAAAAGTTTACCACGACGGTCTGATACTTCCAGGTGTTTATGCAAACGGACAACCAAATACTACAATCATTGATGCTGCCAACTATTATGAGAATGAGTTTGCTGCTTCAGGAGATTCAAACAATCAGGAAGGTGCTATCTATGATAACAGCTTTATCAAGTTAAGAGAAGTAACCTTAGGCTATACTTTACCTAACACCATTTCTAAAAAATTGGGTATGACCAACCTGAGAATATCCCTAATCGGAAGAAACCTGATGTATTTCTGGAAAACTCTTAAAAACCTGGATCCGGAAACTGTAGTGGGTAACCAATGGTACAGACAAGGTGTTGATGAGGGATCATTACCGGCAACACGCAGTTATGGATTCTCTATCAACGCTAAGTTTTAATTCACGATCTTATATATATCAAAATGAAAAAAATATTCTTAAACATATTCCTTCTGCTTTTCGTCGCAGCTACGTTCAGTGCCTGCAAGAAAACCCTGGAAGAGCAATATAACAACCCTGAGAAATCATCGATACAAAGTATCCCGACTTTCTTCACAGCTTTTCAAAACAATGACCGTATCAGACCTGCTTACTGGAATGTTCGTACTTTCCTCTTGATGCAACCTGCTGTCTACTCTCAAACCGCATCCTATTCAAATGGTAACGACAGTTACAAACAACAGGACAGTTATATCAACCAATATTGGAATGACTTCTATTATCCAGCAGGAAATGGCAGTGGCCCAATGGCATTATTCCGCCAGATGGAAGCTACATTCAAAAGCCTTTCTGCGGCTGATCAGGCAAGTCAGAAAGTTTTCTTGGAAGCTGCAAGGATTTCCTTGATTGATCAGGCTGCTCAGATGGTAGATCTGTGGGGTGATATTCCTTACAGTGAAACTGGTAGCCTTGAAACCTCAAGTACTATTGTTAATCCAAACTTTGACGATCAGAAAGCTTTGTATACTTCATTCATCAGTGATTTAGATGCATCAGCAACATTTTTTGCTACAGCCACTACAAATGCCGCTTTTACAAAACAGGATATTATGCTGGCCGGAAGTACTGACAAATGGAGAAGATATGCGAATTCTTTGCGTTTACGTTTATTGATGCGTATATCCAATGTCGATGAGGCTACTGCTAAAACTGCAGTAACTGCAATGTTGTCTAACAGTACACAATATCCGTTATTAGATGGTGGTAATGTAGCTGCATACAGCCCTGCAACAAGCGATGTATTATTAACACCACTTACTACAAATAATGACAATCTGAACAGTGCTTTGACTGAGATTGGAAGTTACTTTGCGACTGACTACCTTCTAAACAAGGTAATGCTTCCTGCAAATGACCCAAGAATTCCGGTAATGTATGATAAATATGGTAGGACTGTGAATGGAACATTTGTACCAAACAAAACTTTCAGGGCTATGCCAATTACTTATACTACAGGACAAACAGATACAGCATTTGCTTCTTATTCAATCCTGGATTCAGCAACATTCCTTCAGAATAAAAATCTGCCGGGTATCGTTTTCACAGCTTCTGAAACCAACTTCCTGAAAGCTGAGGCTTTTGAAAGATGGGGTGGTGGTGCAGCTCAGACTGCGTATGAAACTGCAATCAAGCAATCTGTCTATTTCTACTATTACCTTAATGGATTGGGACGTGGAACAACAGTTACTCCAACTGATGTAAACACTTTCCTGACTGCAGCTAACGTAGCGTATACAGGTTCAAGTGCAGATAAGCTGACTAAAATTTACACGCAGAAATGGGCTAGTTTCAGCTTCCTGCAAAGTAAACAAGCCTGGGCCGAAGTAAGAAGGACCAAAATCCCTGCACTTACCTTCCCAACTGCAGGTAAGTTAAATGGATTTGAAACGCCTCCAACAAGGTTATTATATCCAACTTCAGAAATTCTGAACAACAGTAATTACTCTAAAGTAAGACCAAAAGACACCAGATTAACAAAAATCTTCTGGGACGTTAAGTAAGAATAACGAGACGCTTATATTAAACATCCATATTAAGTGATGTAACTGACAAAAGGCCTGACCACTTCAATGTGATCAGGCCTTTTGCTTATATCTACTATTTTAAGGTATGAAGGGTGTCAGCTATTTCTGAGCCCACCAAAGTGGAGTGAGTATAGCGTCCCCTCCCCCCAATGCACTAACCGCCTGGCCATACCCGGTTGAGTTGGCATTCAGCAGGCTCGAAGGATATTTCAATCGCTGCGGCAGGAATTTCACACTGCTGGTCATATAAGTTCCGTCAGTTAGGGCCGGCAAAGTCGTGATAGGAATCTCAATTGCAGGATTTTCAAAGAATGGAAGACCTAATCTCCTGTGGTCATTCCATGTTTCCAATGGTAACCATGGAGTTTGGGCGATAAACTTCTGGGTAATGATTTTTGTCAAATGATCATTTTTTACAGTACCATTTTTGTAAAGTGTATTGGTTGGATAGGCAACAGTTTTACTGCCTGCAGCACCAGTAATACCATCTTCAAAGTTCATAACACGTGCAGTTGGCTCTGTAGTATGAGTCCAGCTTACAGAAGTTCCCACCCTGTTATAGTCGGTAGAACTTAAATAAGAGCCCAGGGCGATACCCCAATACTCAAAGCTTTTAGCTATACCAGTTTCATAAGCCGTCTGTGCTGCTACCGGTGAAGCCCATCCCCTTTCAGCACCTTCAGCCAGCAGGAAATATGTTTCCCATGGCCCAAAGAACAATCTTTTCTGGGTACTGTTCCTGAACTGGTTGTTTATACGAGGCATCGTACCGCCATAATTTACAAGCTGGTTCATCGGATCTTTTGCACCCCAGTTACCATCAGTTTTCGCATTCCATGTATTTGTAGCGTCAACTTCTTTTACGGTTGCGCCACTGGCATCTTTCAGCAATCTTTTGGTGATCGTATCGTAACCACTGTTTTGTTTTGGATAGTTTGTATTGGTCAGATCACCAGGAATACTGAATAAAACATAGGCACGGGGATCGATAGTGAACGGTAAGCCGTTAAACCAATATCCGGCCTGAGGGTCATTTGTTTTAAGGGCAAATTGTGCCGGATAGTATTGTCCTAACCAGTTTGCAGGCTTGATAGAAGCCTGAAAGCTGCTTCCTAGTTGTGCTGAGGTTTGTATACCGCCCAGACCTACGAATAAGTTATTGAGTGTGGCAGAAAGCGGTTGTGTATCCCATGTTCTGGTCATCACTCCGGTAAGCGCATTCCATCCATCCACTTCCTGTACCTGGAAATTATCTGCCTGAAGGGTAATGAAATCGTTGGTTGCTGCTGCGGCTTCAAATTCAGTTTTGGCTTTAGCGGCATCTACTTCTGATAAGCGCATGGCCAAACGTAACCGCATTGAGTTTGCGTACTTTCTCCATGATGCATATTTATAACCATAAGCAGGATCTTGTTTAGCTAATTCTGATGGATTTACAATAGCCAGATCCAGCTTGGCACTTGCATCTTTAAGTTCATCAAGCAAATAATAATAGACAGTTTTTACATCTGAAAAATCGGGATTAAGCCCTTCAAAACCTTTAACCGGTATTGGGCCAAAGTTATCAGACATCTCGCTCATCAGGTATGCTCTCCAGATTCTTGCCACCTGGATCAGGTTGTTAGTGTAAGTTTTGGATGTGCCCGCAGTAATTTGTGCGTTTCCGATTTGTATCGCTGTATTAGCAGAGTTCAGCCAGCCTGATACCTGGTTGTAATAAGCACCCGACCACCCATCATCGTAACTGGCAACGGAGATCGCTCCGCCATCCACATCTGCAGCCTGACGGCCTGCTGGTTTCCAGTAAAGTACGAAAGACCTCTCTGCAACATCCGGATTCATTTGTGCTTCAACAATAGAGTTATTGATAAAGTACTCCACCTGCACCTGCTGGTCATTGGCAGCAGTAGGATTTACATTTACTTCATCAAATTTTTTACAGGATACCATTATCAGTGTTGCTGTAAACACAACACATGATTTTTTAAATATTGAGTTCATGATATTTTATATTATGATTAAAAGCCTAAGGTTAAGTTGAATGAGAACGTACGTGTAGTTGGAGGACTGGAATTTTCAAATCCAACGGCATTTCCGCCGGTAGCAAAAACAGACTCAGGATCTATTCCATTTAAATGACTGGTAATCAGCCAAACGTTATTACAGGATACACCAATTTTAGCCCGTTGAACAAACGTTTTAGCTAAAATTTTTGGAGAAATATTATAGCTCAGGTTCACGTTTCTCAAACGGATATTGGTTGCATCATATAAATTAGCTTCCGTGATTCCAAGGTTACCCACTCCTGCAACTGCCGTCCAGTATTGCTGAACAGATACTGATTTGGTATTTGCTTCATAGGTGTTGGTTGTGGTATTTAACACTGCACCGGCAGCCACCATGTCATCCCTCAATCCATTGACAACTGTATTTGAGGCTGTCCCATTTTCCTGCATTCCCGCGAGTGTTCCTGAGAAGATCTTTCCGCCAAAACGTCCGTCTACCAGGAATGACAGGTTGAAACCTTTGTAACCAAATGTATTGGTAATACCCACCAGCGCATCTGCCTGCTGGTTACCCAATTTTACACCCTGCTCTCCCCTTTGAGGAAGCCCATTGGCATCTAACAGAATCTGACCGTCCATAGGACTGCCCGGACTGTTCACCCTCAGAAATTTACTTCCGTAAATCTCTCCGTACTTACCTCCCGCAACAGCGAGGACACTGATGTCATCATATCCACCCAACCTGTATTGGGTAACGTCCCCACTCAAGTATTTTACTGTGTTATCATTGTGTGAATAGTTTGCAGCAAGATTCCAGTTTACTGAATTTGGATTGCTGAGAATATTCGCATCTACCATCAACTCATAACCTTTATTCTGAATGTTTCCGGCATTGATTTTTTTAGATGAATAGCCACTCAATGGATCCAGGGGAAGGTCAATCAGCTGATTGGTAGCATTTGATTTGTAATATGAAAAATCAAAACCAAAGCGGCCTTTGAAGAATCGCATTTCGGCACCTGCTTCATATGATTTAATCAACTCGTTAACTACGTTTTCATCATACAATGTACCGTTTCTGCTGGCGGTTGTATTCCCGTTGGGGTCTTTGCCAATATTATAGGTATTATACAACTGATAAGCGCCCAGATCATTTCCAACAGATGCGTATGAAGCTCTCAGTTTAGCATAGCTTAACCACGATGGCAACGTTTTACCCAGTTTTGTTAACATATCTGTAATCACGTAGGATAAACTTACAGACGGATAAAAAAATGAGCGGTTGGATGGACTCAATGTAGAACTCCAGTCATTTCTGAACGTACCGTCCAGAAATAAATATCCGTCCCAGTTCACTTGTGCAGTACCGTACACGGAGTTGATCTTTTTCTTGGTGTAAACCTGTGAAACACCTGGGCTGTTTACACCATTATTAAGCGAGAATAAATCGGGAACTACCAACTGTCCTGAGCTTGCACCAAGGATATTTCTTTCCTGAGACATTAAATTACCACCAACAGTAAATGCGCCGCCCAAACGATCGAAAATGTTGTCTTTGTGGCCTGATAGGAGTGCACTGAAATTGGTTTCAGTAAAGGTTTCCTTGCTCAGGCTATACTGTCCGGTAGTTGAAGACGGGCTTCCTCCATACAATTTTCCTTCAGTAGTTGTAGTGTATTTATCAGCACCACCCTGTACCTGGGCTGTCAGCCAGCTGTTAAAATTATATTTTAAGTTGCCATTCATCACATACCTGTCCCGAACATCCTGGTTTAAATTATAATCTTTGGCCCAGTATGGATTAAGCTGTGTGCTGGTTGGATTGTACCAGGTCATTTTTCCATTCTGATCTCTGGATTGAATAAACTGGGTAATATCCAGTGATCTCGGCAAGTTGTATAAAGTACCAAATACGTTGTTTACATTATTACCGCTGTTTGGCCTGTTTTCAGCATTATTATTGGTGTACTGAATTTTAGTATCGGTCTCCCATCTGTTGTCTTTTCCAAATTTACTAACTGCTCTGGCTGTTAAATTGGTTCTGTGCAGCTCTGTTCCGGGAATGATACTTTTATCATCCAGTTTATTAAATGATGTATAAATTGAAGTACCATTACTCACCTGCTGCTGCAGGGAAACGCTTTGGTTAGAGCTGATACCCTGGTCGATATAACTGCTGATGTTATCAAAGCTGCGCAGTGGTGTCGGTTGGTCATTCCAGGCAGTTACACTTTGTCCGGCAATTTTAGGTCCCCAGCTTAAGCCAGACTGATTGTCAAATACATTATTTGTTCCCTGCCCAAAATCATTCTGCAATTTAGGATTGGTAAAAACGCTTTCGATACCCAAAGTAGACGAAACGGTAATCCCCACTCCCTTCTGTGCCCTTCCGCTTTTGGTAGTAATCATAATTACTCCGTTACCTGCTCTGGAACCATACAAAGCTGCTGCTGAAGGGCCTTTCAGTACAGAAATACTTTCGATATCCTCGGCGTTGATATCCGAGAGACCGTTACCCATATCTATTGCAGGATTGTAAAAATCATTATTTAGCGTACCGCTTGCAGCATTTACATTTCCTGTAAAATTGTTCACAGGCACACCATCTATTACAATCAGTGGCTGGTTGTCACCTGTCAGTGAGTTATTTCCCCTCAAGGTGATCTTGGATGATCCGGCAGGACCATTACTTGAACGTGTTACCTGTAAACCCGCCACCTTACCTGACAGAGCATTTACAAGGTTGGGTTCCCTGGCCTCAACAAGGGTTTCACCTTTTACTTCCTGTACTGCATAACCCAGAGATTTCTTTTCTCTTTTAATTCCAAGGGCTGTTACAACAACCTCAGACAAGGCATTGTTATCATCTTCCATTACAGCATTTACTGTAGCTGAGGAACCTACTGCAATTTCCTGAGATTTATAGCCAACGTATCTGAATACCAACACTGCACCCGGCTGGGCAGAAATGGCAAATTTACCGGCACCGTCCGTACTTGTGCCCTGGCCTGTTCCCTTGATTTGTACGCTAACTGCAGGAATAGGCGAGCCTGTGGCATCTTTCACTATTCCCGTTACTGTCTTTTGTGCATAAGTACTCAATGTTAAGAAACTTAACAGAAGAGCATAAAAACACCTTTCGTAGATTTTTTTCATGTCTGGTTACGTTTTTTTGGTTAAATGATTTTATAGTAGAATTGATTTTGTTCAATAACTAAGCGCTAGTAGCAGGTAATCGGGCCTGAATAACCAGGAAAAATGAAGGAAATTAAATTTGTTTGGCAAATTAGGCTTGAACGGTAAGGAACCGGCATGCTTCAAACTTGAAGCAGTTTATCGTTTTAGCTAAAAAGCCAAAGGGCATTTTTGAAAAATCACAAACAGCCTTAAACGAAAGTTTAGTTGTGCAAACACATAGTTTTATTAACGAAATCCTAAACAACATTACCTTTTTAACAGATACATTCATGAGAACGAGAGTGATTTACAGAATAAACTTAAATAATAAACTGAAGATTTTATAAAAATTTTGGTCTATCTCAAATATTTTACAATCAATCAGAACAGGTGTAAGTTGCCTTGTTTTTTACAGGTGATCAGTATTCACTCCCAGATAATCTATTAAATTCAAAACTATTTTTTCTTCTTACCGTTGTCTTTCCTGAACTGGCAACATAATGAGATGAAGAAATATATACATGTAGTAGAGGACAACGAAGATATCAGGTATATCGTAGAATTTTTTCTGATGGATTTTGATTACGAAGTACAGTTATCTTCTAATGTTAAAGAATTCATCGCCAGTCTGAAAGGCCCGCTCCCGGATCTGTACCTCGTTGATGTCATGCTTCCTGATGGTAACGGTCTGGAGATCTGCAATCACATTAAAAGCAACGAAGCCACTAAACATATCCCGGTGATCATTATGTCGGCACATTCTAACGAGAATGAGGTCAGAAGGGAATCCCTAGCAGATGATTTTATAAGTAAGCCCTTCGATCTCAACGATCTGGTTGCAGCTATTGAAAAACAATTGCAGGCAAAAAGCCACAAATAAGAAGCAGGTTATTGCCTGCAGTAATAGATGATTAATTTTAATTCAATAATACTTACATTTGAGACATGTCAAAATTGATACAGATCATCGAAGATGATGAAGCTATCCGGGATGTGATAGAGTACATATTACAGCAGTCG
This sequence comes from Pedobacter sp., assembly GCF_040513095.1. GTDB lineage: Bacteria > Bacteroidota > Bacteroidia > Sphingobacteriales > Sphingobacteriaceae > Pedobacter. Next base: position 45,237 of record NZ_JBEVDX010000046.1, read on the forward strand.
GACTATGACGTCCATGTGGCTGCCAATGCTAAAGAATTCAAAATAAATCTGCTTAACCTATTGCCAGACCTCATCCTTATGGACGTAAGGTTACCTGACGGCAATGGCCTGCAGTTATGCAGAAAACTGAAACAGAGTATTGATACAAGGCATATCCCTGTAATCATTATGTCTGCACACGCCACAGCGAAGGAGAGCAGTAAAGATGCTCTTGCGGATGATTTTATTGCCAAGCCTTTTGACCTGGACGATCTGCTGCTGCTGTGTGAGAAACACCTGGCATAAATAAAAAAGGGGCATTTGATATGCCCCCTTAATTCCTCTATTGTTTTGCTGCCCAGGCTTCCATCTTGGATTCAAATACACTCAGGGGCAGTGAACCGTCCTTCAGTACCTGTGTATGGAACTCTGCAACATTGAACCTGGCACCCAGTTTATTTTCGTATCTGCTGCGTAATTCCCTGATCTTCATTGCTCCTGTTTTATAACCCAGTGCCTGCGCAGGGATGCCCATATACCGTTCTATTTCTGCGGTAGCATACTGCTCATTGGCCGGCTCATTGGCCATCATATATTTTATTGCCTGCTCCCGGCTCATGTTCCTGGTGTGGATAGCTACATCAACGACCAGACGAATAGCCCGGTGCATTTCATCACCAAGACCACCCATGTATTGGTAAGGATCAGTATATAGTCCCAGTTCTTTTCCGAGCGATTCACAGTAAAGTGCCCAGCCTTCTACATAAGCATTATGCATCCCAAAACGACGGAACTTAGGCAAAGCCGTATTTTCCTGGGTAAGTGAGATCTGGTAATGGTGCCCCGGAATGGCTTCGTGCAGGAACAATGATTCCATACCCGAGGTGGTATTAAAGGTCTTAGCATCCAGGATAGGCACATAAAATATACCAGGGCGTTTACCGTCTGCAGAACCCTGATTATATTCCGCACTGGCGGATGCTGCACGAAATGCCTCCGTCTGGCGGATCTCAAACGGTGTTCTAGGCGTTACATTAAATAACTTCTTCAAATTCGGCTCCATCCTTTTATGGATATCTTCGAACGCGGCCAATACCTCTGCAGGAGTTTTGTAGGGCATAAATTCAGGATCCGTTTTCATATATTCGAAGAAGGCCATCAGGTCTCCTTTAAAACCCGTCTGATTTTTGATGCTATCCATCAGTGACCGAATCCTCGCCACCTCTTTTAAACCCGTCTGATAGATTTCTTCAGGAGTTTTGGTTGTTGTGGTTTGCTGTTTTACCAGGTAGGTATACATTTCCTTCCCCCCTGGCATAGACGAGAAACCTGAAGTTGTCCTTGCTTTTGGCAGGTATTCATTCTTCAGAAACTCACCAAGTTTTTTATACGCAGGAACAATGACCGTCAGAATAGCTTTTTCATACTCCCCCGTAATTCTTTTTTTATCAGCCGCAGAGAATTTTTTCGGAAGCAGGTTCACAGGACCATAAAACAGGCTCTTTTTAGGATCAGTCACCACCATACTTAACATTTGGGGATACATCTTGAGTACCAGTGCTTTTGGTAAAACCACACCAGCAGCCATTCCCTTTCTGAAATTACCTGCAGCAGTATCTGCCCATACTGAAAATGCAGTCACACGTTTCAGCCAGTTGTCATAATCCTTGACGGTTTTAAAGGGTTGTGCTCCTGTGCCAGAGCCGAGCTGACCAATTGTAAGCGGCAGGGCGAACATCTGGTTGAAAGGAAGGTATTCAAAATGATATTTCGAACCTTCGAGATTAATTTCGAGCTGGTCTTTTAGAACATCGTATGAAAGGGCATCATTTTCATCAAGCTGCGACCTGTCGTATTTTTTTAAACTATCTGAATATTGCTTGTTAAACTGTTTTACCGTCTCGAGATAAGCTGCAGAACCATCATTAGGTAGCAGGTCATTATACCGGTTATCACCAATATAGGTAGCACTCAGCGGATATAACTGCAGGGATTCTTCATAGTATTGGTCCAGCAGTTTACCAAATTGCTGGCTAGCTGCGGCAGTGTCATTTTTTGGTTTTTGCTTACAGGCCGATAAGGCAGCGGCAGCGAGAAGGATGAGAGCAATTTTCTTCATTATTTTCAAATTTGTATAATAAATCTAAAAAAAATTGGCAGGTATTGCTAATCACAAGGTTTTTTATTTGCACTATGATTATGGCAATTCTGTGATCTGAAACGCCGGATGTTTCCTGATAGTCCCACATAATGCGCATATAGTCTAACGTTAAGCCCTCCTGGCCGGACTACCTTTGGCGCAGATAAAAACCGATATGAGTACACCAATTGAACAGGACACCGCAACAGGCATCAGAGAAAATCTAATGATGATCCTTGAAGAAAACCTCAAACTTGCAGAACAGCTGGATTTTGATCAGATCGCTTTATTAATCCCTTATATTCAGAATGCCGATCGCATATTTCTGATTGGTGCCGGCCGCTCAGGCCTGGCATTGCGCTCAGCAGCTATGCGCCTGATGCATTTTGGACTGACGGTTTTTGTTGCTGGTGAAACAACCACACCTGCGATCAGGGAGGGTGATTTGCTGATTGCTGCATCCGGCTCAGGTACCACAAGTACCATTGTAAAAGCTGCAGAAAAAGCCGCCGCTACAGGTGCTGTTGTAGCAGCTATATCTACCACTACCGAATCGCCCCTGGCAAAATTATCTTCACTGGTACTGATCCTTCCTGCGGCACAGAAACAGGACCATGGAAAAACCATCTCTGACCAGTATGCAGGAAGCCTTTTTGAACAGGCAGTGTTACTGCTTACTGATGCCATCTTTCAGACCCTCTGGGCGGCAGACGGAACGCCTGCAGAAGAACTATGGAAAAGACATGCTAATCTCGAATAATTAAGTATACATATATAAACAAACATCATGGCAAAATTACAAGTCGCAATAGACTTATTAACTACAAAAGACGCATTAGAACTGGCTGCTAAAATTGCTCCTTATATCGATATTATTGAACTGGGAACTCCACTAATCAAAAATGAAGGAATAGCAGTAGTTACTGCAATGAAAGCTGCGCACCCTGATAAACTGGTATTTGCGGATTTAAAAACTATGGATGCAGGTGAACTGGAAGCTGACATCGCTTTTAAAGCTGGTGCGGATCTGGTAACTGTACTTGGAGCTGCAGGCGATGCAACTATCGCAGGTGCTATTAAAGCTGGTAAAGCACATGGAAAAGGTGTTGTTGTTGATACCATTGGCGTAGCTGACCGTGTTAAGCGTGCTCAGGAAGTAATTGAATTAGGAGCTGAGTTCGTAGAACTGCACGCAGGTTTAGATGAGCAATGGACTGCCGGATATTCTATCCAGGTATTGATTGACGAAGCTGCGCGTGCAGGTGTTCCCGTTTCGATTGCTGGTGGAGTAAACATTGGTAACATTACTGATGTAATTAAAGCAGGAGCAATCGTTGCTGTTGCAGGTGCTGCAATTTATGGAGCAGAAGATCCTGCTGCTGCTGCAAAAGCATTGCGTGAAGCAATTGATGCGGTTTAATCTTTTAAAAAGACAATATATCAAGGGCTGGCGGAGAAATCTGACCAGCCTTTGTGTTTGATGAACACTTCCAAGGTCAGTAAATGTTAGTCCCACTGCCTTGGTATTGGAACAATGTTTGATAGGAATTAGAATTGAAAAATAAAAATGGGATCAAATATGACTAAGAGAATACACGTGCTTGAAGATGATAGCGATATCAGGTATATCATTGAATATTTGCTCAAAGACGAAGGATACGAACTTCAGCTTTCCTCTTCAGTGAGTGAACTAAAAAGTAAACTCCGCGACTCTCTTCCTGATCTGTTTATTATCGACGTGATGCTACCGGACGGAAATGGTATTGAAATCTGTGATGATCTTAAAAGCGATATGTTTACCCGCCATATCCCAGTGATTGTAATGTCCGCTAATCCCAGAAGTAAACAGATGAGTTCTCAGGCATGTGCAGATGATTATATCAGCAAACCTTTTGACCTGGATGATGTGGTAAACCGGATTAACAATCTGCTGCTGAAAAAAACTGCCTGATGAATTGCTGATCTGAGTGATCAGCTTTCTTTCAGATACGCCCTGATCAGTTTGGCTGTCCTGCCTGAGGCACCGGGCTCTCCCATAATTTTAGCTAAATCCATGTAGCTTTCCATCATATTTTCCCTTTTGGGACCATCTGTCAGCTCTTTTAAACATGCTGTAACATTTACTGTATTACAGTCATTCTGGATCAGTTCGGTAACGATACCTTTATCCATGATCAGGTTGACCAGCGAGATAAACCTGATTTTTACCAGCATCCTGGCAATTGCGATTGAAATTGCCCCGCCCTTGTAAACCACTACCTGCGGAACTTTAAACAGTGCAGTCTCCAATGTGGCTGTGCCTGAAGCAACAACAGCTGCTTTGGCTATATGCAGCAGATCGTAAGTCTGCCCAAATACAAGTTTCACGTTTTTAGCACCAATGAAGCCCTGGTAATAAGCAGGCTGGAAACTCGGTGCTGCAGCAACAACAAACTGCTGATCGGGGAAACTTTCAATGACACTCAGCATTACCGGGAGCAGTCTTTCTATCTCCTGTTTACGGCTGCCGGGCAATAAAGCAATGATATCATCGCCAATCAGTCCGTTTTTGCTTAAGAAATCTTTATCCGGTACAAATAAGGCCTTCTCATCCAGCAAAGGATTACCTACGTAGTCGACCTGCATGCCCCATTCCTTATAAAAATCTACTTCAAAGGGAAGGATGCAGAACATTTTGTCGACCACCTTCTTGATTTTCAATACCCTCTTCTGGTTCCAGGCCCATACTTTCGGGGAGATATAGTAGCATACCCTAAGGTTGTTTTCCTTTGCAAATGCAGCGATCTTGAGATTAAAACCAGGGAAATCAATCAGCACCAGTACATCCGGCTGATAGGCCATAATGTCTTTCTTGCAGGTTTTCATATTCCTGAGAATGGTCTGCAGATTGAAGAGAACTTCCGTAAAACCCATAAAAGCCATATCAGCATAGTGTTTCACCAATGTTCCGCCTTCGGCTTTCATTTTATCACCTCCGAAATAACGGAATTCGGCATTTGCATCCTCTTCCTTGAGGGCCTTCATCAGGTTTGCCCCGTGCAGGTCGCCGGAAGCCTCACCGGCTACAAGGTAATACTTCATGGCTGCGATATTTTATAGAAAAAGAAGAGAAAGCCCCAGACAAATGTGGCACTTAGGATCCCCCTTCCCGTGTTTTCCTTATTGATCTTAAAAAAATATTTCAGTAAGAGCGCATTTACAGCGATGCAGCCAATCAGCAGCAGGTCTGCTTTCGCCAGCATGGCAACGCGGTGCATAACGAACCATACAATGGAAATCAATACACCCGGTACGAGAAGCCCGATACCGAAACCTGCCCAAACACTATTTTGAATACGGTTAGTCATTAAATGTCCAGCTGTTTAACAATGGAATTGCATGATGTGCGGTAAGGTCAAACTGTACAGGAACAACTGATACATATCCGTTATCGAGTGCCCATACATCAGTGTCTTCGCCTTTATCATTGTTCTGGAACACACCAGTCAGCCAGTAATACGGGCGGCCATGCGGATCCTGGCGTTCATCAAACTCTTCGGCCCATTTTGCATTGGCCTGACGGCAGATTTTAATCCCTTTGATACCGTTTCCCTTTGGAAAGTTCACATTGAGTAACGTAGCCTGCGGCAAACCGTTATCCAGCACCTGCTGTGCAATAGTTTTCACATATTTGAGGCAGTGGCTGAAATCAGCTTCCTCAGAGAAATCATCAAGGGAGAAACCTATCGAGGGGATTCCTTCTATCGCACCTTCTACGGCGGCAGACATCGTGCCTGAATAAATCACATTGATCGAATTGTTTAGTCCGTGATTAATACCGGAAACACACAGATCAGGCTTTTTACCCTTAAATATTTTATTGACGGCAAGTTTTACACAATCTACCGGTGTGCCGGAACATTTGTACATATCCACACCTTCATACAATTCTACTTTATTGAAACGCAATGGTTTACCTATTGTAATCGCATGTCCCATGCCCGACTGAGGGCCATCAGGCGCCACTACAACTACATTTCCAAGTTCTTTTACTGCTTCAATCAGATTTCTGATACCCGGCGCAGTGATACCATCATCATTTACCACTAAAATATTGGGTCTCGATTGCTCTTTCTTCATAAGGGTAAAAGTACAAGATTATAGGTTAAAACTATGATAAATTCAGTTTTCAAAAGTATATTTGAGTAAACTTATTAAAGGTGAAAATAACGTAATCCTGCTCATTCGTAACTTAATGAACAAAATAACGTCATAGTCTCATCCATAAAAAACAAAAAAACTGATGAAAAAAAATTTATTAACGTTCTTATGCCTGCTGCTTACCGGAACAGGTGTGATGGCACAACCTGTATACCAGTGGAAAACTGCCTCCTCTGCCGGATATACCTACAGGTATGTAACCAATGATCCAACAAAATCCCGGTTTTACATGCTCAAAAACGGATTAACGGTCATCCTCTCTGAAAATACCAAAGAACCAAGTATCCAGTACAGGATGGCTGTGAGAGCCGGTAGTAATACCGATCCCCGCACCGCGACAGGACTGGCACATTACCTGGAGCACCTTTTATTTAAAGGAACCGATCGTTTTGGTACAATGGACTACGCCAAAGAGAAACCCCTGCTGGATAAAATATCAGCCCTCTATGAAAAGTATCATGCTACAACTGATCCGGCAAAACGTAAAGCGATCTATGCTGAAATAGATAAAACTTCCGGCGAAGCATCAAATTATTCTATTGCCAATGAATATGATAAAATGATGAAATCTATTGGCGGTCAGATCACCAATGCACACACCTGGTACGAAGAAACCGTATACGAAGAAGACTTCCCTTCCAATGCAACGGATAAATTCCTGGCCCTGCAGGCTGAGCGTTTCCGTGCTCCGGTTTTCAGGATTTTCCATACTGAGCTGGAAGCTGTTTATGAAGAAAAAAACCGCGGACTGGACAATGACGGCTGGAAAATCAATGAAAAGCTCAACGCATTGCTGTACCCTACACATAATTACGGACAGCAGACTACTATAGGTACAGTAGAACATCTGAAAAACCCTTCACTTGTAGAAATCCGCAAATTCTATGACAAGTATTATGTACCTAACAACATGGCGCTGGTATTGTCAGGTGATTTCAAATCGGATGAAATGATCAAAAAAGTGGATGAGCATTTCTCCTTCATGCAGAACAAGCCTGTAGTGGCCTATGAGCCTGCACCTGAAAAACCCCTGACTAAAATCCAGACCGCCGATATTTATGGCCCAAGTGCCGAAGTGATCAGGATCGGCTACAGGGGATATCCCGAGAGCAGCCGGCAAAGTATGCTGCTGGACCTGATCGGCAGTATCCTTTCCAATGAGAAAGCTGGTCTGCTGGATATAAACCTGAACAAAAAACAGCGTGTACTGAGCTCCGGAGCCGGTTATCAGCAAATGAAAGACTATGGTACGTTCATCTTACTGGCACAGCCCAAACAGGGACAGACGCTTGAACAAGCCAAACAATTACTTCTGGAACAGATTGCGCTGCTGAAAAAAGGCCAGTTCGATGAAAGCCTGATCAAAGCTACTGTCGCCAACAGCAAACTTACCCTGCTAAAATCGTTTGATAAAAACGATTTCCGTGCAGAGGCGATCACCAATGAATTCATTATGAACCGCGGTACCAAATGGGATAAATCATTGGGTAATCCGGATGCAATGGCAAAGGTGACCAAGAAAGAGGTAGTAGACTTTGCAAACCAGTTCTTCAAAGATAACTATGTTGTGATCCTGAAACACAAAGGCGAGGATAAGACAATCCAGAAAGTGGAAAAACCAGCAATCACTGCTGTAAAAACCAACACGAATGAAACCTCTGTCTTCACTAAAGATTTACTCGCAGCAAGTTCTAAACCTATTGAAGCCCGCTTCCTGGATTACACCAAAGACCTGAATTTTGGCAAGGCAGGCATCGCCGATGTGGTAACTGTACAAAATAAGGAAAACAGTATCTTCAGCCTAAGCTACCGTTTTGACATGGGTACCTGGAATAATAAAATGGCTCCATTCGCTGCCAGATACCTCACATACCTGAGCACCGACAAATACACAGCAGAGGAAATCAGCAAGCAATTTTATAACATCGCCTGCAACTACACCTTCAATGTTTCCAATGATGTGACCACCGTAACCATCAGTGGCCTGCAGGAAAACTTTGATCAGGCAGTAAACCTGGTAGAGCACATTTTTGCTAACTGCAAGCCCAATGAAGCTGCCTTAACAGAACTGAAAAGCAGCATCCTTAAATCAAGGGAAAACAACAAGCTCAACAAAGCGGCAATCCTTTCAGGCCTGATGAGCTACGCACAATACGGCCCACAGAACCCGACAAATTTCGCGCTGAGCAACGATGAGGTTAAACAAATGACCTCTGCCCAGCTGCTGGACATCATACACCACCTGAAAGACTACAAGCACAGCATCAATTACTATGGCCCTGAAACACTGGATGCATTTACCAAAAACATAGAAAAGGTACACATATTGCCTGCAGCATTTACTGAAGCACCTGCAGCAAAAACATTCAGCTACACCAGCAATACTGACAATCAGGTATATTTTGCTAACTATGATATGGTACAATCGGAAATCCGCTGGGTAAGGAACAGCTCAAAGTACGACCCTTCAGAAGCGGCGAAAATATCCCTCTTTAACAGCTATTTTGGTGGTGGTATGGGATCCATCGTATTCCAGACCATTCGTGAATCAAAAGCTCTGGCTTATTCTACCTTCGCATTTTATGCCACACCGGATAAAAACACGAAGGATTTCACAATGGTAGCCTACGTAGGCAGCCAGGCAGATAAAATGACGGATGCCGTTGCTGCAATGAATGAACTGCTGAATGTGCTACCGGAGTCTGATAAGAACTTTGAATCTTCCAAATACAGTGCCCTGAATGCCCTCGAAACCTCAAGGGTGACAAACGACGATATCATCAGCCATTATTATGCTGACAAAAGACTGGGACTCGATCACGATTCAAGGATCGATGAATACAGTGGATTGAAACCCCTGACCTTTGCTGACATCAAAACTTTCCATAACGATAAAGTAGCGAACAAGTCTTATAACTACTGTATCGTAGCTTCGGATAAAAAGGTAAAAGCTGATGACATGCAGAAATTCGGCAAACTGAACACGCTGACCTTGGAGCAGATTTTCGGTTATTAAAATGAATTAAGCATGATGGCTTGTCCATCATGCTTATCCACCATGCATGGCCGCCCTGCTTGTCCGCCATGCACGGCCATCATGCTACCGGGATGATCTTTAAATAATTAGACCTCTTATTTCAATACCTATGTTGCCCTTCAGCAGCATACAGCATTGAAATAAGAGGTCTAATTATTTAATAGAAACTACAAAGACTTCAGCCAATCAATAACCTCATCCCGGGTCTTACCAGTTTTTTGCTGAATCCTTCCATAAAGCTCATCATCTTTCCCTTCTTCATGTTTCAGATCATCATCAGTAAGATCGCCATAAGCCTGTTTAACTTTACCTTTCAACTCGTTCCATTTTCCTTTTAATTCTAACTTATCCATGGTAATATGTTTTTTCGTTAAATACTGCTTAAACAACAACCACGGATAAGAATTTGTTTTTTCGGCTATAAGCAGAGCTTACAACTTCTGCGCTGCCGCAATAATTTCCTCCACTACTGCAGGATCAAGCAAAGTACTCGTATCGCCGAGGTTAGATGTTTCCCCTTCAGCAATCTTCCTGAGTATCCGGCGCATAATTTTGCCCGAACGCGTTTTAGGCAAGCCTGAAACGAAAAGTATCTTGTCCGGCTTCGCGATTGCCCCGATCACACGGGTTACCGTTTGCAGAATATCCTTTTTGGTCAGGTCGGCTTCATTGTGCAGTTTCGGATAAATGACAAAGGCAAAGATACCCTGGCCTTTAATCTCATGCGGATAACCCACAACTGCACTTTCAACTACACCTGCGTGCATATTGATCGCATTCTCAACCTCAGCGGTACCAATTCTGTGTCCTGATACGTTGATTACATCGTCCACCCTGCCGGTGATTTTATAATATCCGTCTTCATCCCTCATACAGCCGTCACCAGTGAAATACAGATCCGGATAAGTAGAGAAGTAAGTTTGTTTACAGCGTTCATGGTCTCCATAAGTAGTGCGGAGCATTCCCGGCCAGGGGAACTTGATGCAGAGGTTACCGTTTACACCATTTCCTTCAATTTCATTTCCCTGCTCATCCACCAGGATCGGCTGAATACCAGGCAAAGGTAAGGTAGCGCAGGCAGGCTTTAATGGTGTTACAAAGGCGATCGGCGAAATCATTAATCCACCTGTTTCCGTTTGCCACCAGGTATCTACAATCGGGCAGTTCTTGTGTCCTACCTCTTCATCGAACCAGTGCCACGCCTCTTCATTTATCGGCTCCCCTACCGAGCCCAGAACCCTCAGGCTGCTCAGGTCAATTCCGTTTAAAGGTTCAGTGCCATAACTCATCAGTGAGCGGATCGCAGTAGGTGCTGTATATAAGATATTAACCTTGTGCTTTTCTATAATTTCCCATAATCTGGATGGCGTAGGATGTGTGGGCACACCTTCAAACATCAGCGTAGTAGCACCCTGAGAAAGCGGGCCATATACAATATAAGAATGACCGGTGATCCAGCCGATATCAGCAGTACAGAAAAATACCTCATCAGGCTGATAATTAAAAGCATTGCTGAAAGTATAACCAGCATATACCATGTATCCGCCAACGGTGTGTACAACTCCTTTGGGTTTGCCGGTAGATCCTGATGTATACAGGATAAACAGCAGATCTTCAGCGTCCATTTCTTCTGCCGGGCAGTCTGTATCTACCTGTTTGATCTCATCTTCAAACCAGAGATCACGTCCCTTAAGCATAGAAACCGGAGTACGTGTATGTGTCAGTACGATCACTTTTTCAACTGTAGGGCATCCGATCAGGGCATCATCAATGACTTCCTTCAGCTGAATCTGCTTGTTGCCACGGAAAGATCCGTCGGCCGTAATCACGAGTTTACATGCTGAATCATTGATTCTGTCTGCGATAGATTTAGCGGAAAACCCGCCAAAGATCACAGAGTGCACTGCACCTATGCGGGCGCAGGCCAGTACGGCAACGGCCAGCTCGGGCACCATCGGCATGTAAATACATATACGGTCACCTTTTACTACACCGTTCTTTTTCAGTACGTTGGCAAAACGGCAAACCTGCTCATGTAAGACCTTATAAGTAAGCGTTATACTGGATTTATCAGGATCATTGGATTCCCATATGATGGCAGGTTTATCGCCGTTTTTGGCCAGGTGGCGGTCAAGGCAGTTCTCTGTAATATTCAACTTTGCGCCCTCAAACCATTTGATATTTGGTTCGGTGAAATTCCAGGATAAAACTTTATCCCATTTCTTTCTCCAGAGGAAGTTTTCAGCTATTCCGGCCCAGAATTTTTCAGGCCATTCCACGCTAAACCTATACGTTTCTTCGTATTCGGCAAAAGATTTGATTTGCATAAAATGATTATTTGGTTGTGCTATATTATAATTTGGTTGTGCTTTAATTCCTGTGCTATATTACTCAAATATAAATTATTCGAAAGGTATATAAATAATTATTAATCGAATTATTAGCCCGGCACTTCCGTTAACCGGCTGTCTGACCTGCCTGGAATTACCTGCAACGTATATTTAAAGGATTTTGTATACCTTTATACCGGGAGACCGTACTGATTCTGCATTATTTTTCAAAAATAATCTTGTGTAGTATTGGTTGTTACAATAATTATTGTGATATTTGCACACTCTTAAAAAATTAAGCGAAGAACAATTTAAATATATATATTAAAGGCATGTCTAGAGTTTGTGATTTAACCGGAAAAAAGGCAATGAGTGGTTTTAATGTTTCTCACTCAAACGTTAAAACTAAACGTAAGTTTTATCCCAACTTACAACTTCAGAAATTTTATATTCCTGATGAAGACCGTTGGATAACACTGAAAGTTTCTACTTCAGCTATCAAAACCATCAATAAAATTGGTATAACTGAAGCGATCAACCGTTTCGTTAAAAAAGGATTTTTGTAAAAAACATTGTTGATGCGAAATCAACTAAAACAATAAAAAAATGGCAAAAAAAGGTAACAGAGTACAAGTTATTCTAGAGTGTACAGAGCATAAAACTAGCGGCATGCCTGGTATGTCTAGATATATCTCTACAAAAAACCGTAAAAACACTACAGAGAGATTAGAATTGAAAAAATTCAATCCAGTGTTGAAGAAAGTAACGGTTCACAAAGAAATTAAGTAATAACCATTTCCAATCTTTTAGATCATGGCAAAAAAAGTAGTTGCAACCCTGAAAACAGGTAAAGGTAAAGAATATTCAAAAGTTGTTACGATGACTAAATCACCAAAAAGTGGTGCTTATTCTTTCAAAGAAGTTATCGTTCACAACGATCACGTTAAAGATGCTATTGCTGGAACAAGCAAGTAATTTTAATATTTAATCATATTAAAGCCGTCCCTTCATTCTGATGGGAGGGCTTTTTTTGTTTTCATCTATATTTCTATGGGATTATTTGATTTCTTCAAGAAAAAGGAAACTGCCCCTGAAGCTCAGGAGGCACTAAATAAAGGTTTAGAGAAAACTAAAGAAGGGTTCCTTAGCAAGATCACCAAGGCTGTCGCCGGAAAATCAACTGTAGATGACGACGTACTGGATAACCTGGAAGAAGTTCTGGTAACTTCTGACGTTGGCGTTACCACTACACTGAAAATCATTGAGCGCATCCAGGACCGGGTGTTGAAAGACAAGTACCTTTCGACTTCCGAATTAAACCTGTTGCTCCGCGATGAGATCCAGCTCCTGCTAGCAGAAAACAACAGCAACGATTTCCGCAGTTTTGAATACGGAGAGCACAAGCCCTATGTCATCATGGTGGTTGGGGTCAATGGTGTTGGTAAAACTACCACCATTGGTAAACTGGCGCATAAACTGAAAGCTGAAGGGCTAAAAGTGGTGCTGGGTGCAGCAGATACTTTTAGGGCTGCTGCGGTAGAACAGATCAAGTTATGGGGCGAGAGGGTTGATGTTAGAGTTGTAGCACAGGCAATGGGCTCAGACCCTGCTTCTGTAGCATTCGATACGATACAATCAGCCGTAGCCAACGGCGAAGATGTAGTGATCATTGATACTGCCGGACGTTTGCACAACAAGATCGGACTGATGAACGAACTTGGCAAGATCAAGAAGGTAATGGAAAAAGTTATTCCGGGTGCCCCTCATGAAATCCTGCTGGTACTGGACGGTTCTACCGGACAAAATGCTTTTGAGCAATGCAAACAGTTTACCGAGGCAACAGATGTAAATGCGCTTGCAATTACGAAACTCGATGGAACCGCCAAAGGTGGTGTGGTGATCGGCATCTCCGACCAGTTTAAAATCCCGGTGAAATATATCGGAGTTGGTGAAGGTATGAATGACCTTCAGTTATTTGATAAAAAAGCTTTTGTAGACGGGCTCTTTAAATAGTATCCCGGTACAAAACGCAACAATACATACATACAATGAACACAAAAACGATTTCTAAAATTATCCCCGTTAAACCACCAAAAATCAATGTAATTACATTGGGCTGTTCGAAGAATTTATATGATTCGGAGGTGTTAATGGGGCAATTGAGAGGAAATAGCCTGAATGTGGTTCATGAGGCAAACGATATCAACAAAGACGATATCATCGTAATCAATACCTGTGGTTTTATCGACAATGCAAAACAGGAGTCCATTGATACTATTCTGCAGTACAGTCAGCTGAAAGACGAAGGTAAAGTAAGCAAAGTGATTGTTACAGGTTGTCTTTCCGAACGCTACAAACCTGAACTGGAATCCGAGATCACTAATGTGGATGCTTTCTTCGGCACCAACGATCTGCAGAATATCTTACATTCCCTGGGTGCAAACTACAAACATGAACTCATCGGCGAAAGGTTGCTGACTACCCCATCGCATTTTGCGTATTTTAAAATTGCTGAAGGCTGTAACCGCCCATGCTCTTTCTGTGCCATCCCGCTGATGCGTGGTAAACATGTATCTACCGAAATGGAAGCCCTGGTTCATGAAGCAAAAATACTGGCCGCCAATGGTACCAAAGAACTGATCCTGATTGCGCAGGACCTTACTTATTATGGTCTGGACATTTATGGTAAACGTAACCTGGATGAATTGCTGAGACGTTTATCAGATATCAATGGTATCGAATGGATCCGTTTACAATATGCGTACCCTTCAGGTTTCCCTATGGAAATTCTGGATGCCATGAACGAACGCGAGAATATCTGTAAATACCTGGATATGCCTTTACAGCACATCACAGATAATATGCTGAAATCGATGCGCCGTGGTATCACCAAACAGAAAACTATCGACATCGTTAACCAAATCAGGGATAAAGTTCCAAATATCGCTATGCGTACCACGCTTATCTGTGGTTACCCGGGTGAAACTGAAAGGGACTTCGAAGAGATGTTGCGCTGGGTTGAAGATACGCGTTTTGACAGACTGGGCTGCTTTACATATTCGCATGAGGAGAAAACACATGCACATAATTTAGTGGATGATGTACCTGATGAAGTGAAACAGGAACGTGTGGATGCTATTATGGAATTACAGCAGGGAATTTCCTTTGACATCAACCAGGAAAAAGTAGGCAAAACCTACAAGGTTCTGGTAGACAGAAAAGAAGGTGATTTCTTTATCGGGCGTACAGAATATGACTCTCCGGAGGTTGATAATGAGGTTTTGATTGACGCCAGTACAGGATATGCTGCAAACGGAAGTTTTGTGAACGTTCATATAGAACGTGCGGAGGACTTCGATCTATATGGACAGATTGTAAAATAATTTTGGCATATAATAAAATGTAGTTTATTAGCGTAATTTCGTGGCAATGCAGGCCAAGTACATCACCTATCAACAAACAAATTCTTTTTCTTCTGTTGTATTAGATTACATCGCTGGAAAGGACAAACTGGAGTCTTTTTATCAATACTCCCCTACGCTTCAGGGCTTTCAAAAAGCAATAGAAGAACGCAAATTTTCGGGCGACCGCAATTTGCTGGTGGATACGCTTAAAAGGCAGTATGCCCAACTGAAGCCATCGGCTTTGGTTACTCAAAATATCAACTTATTAGCTGATGACCGGACGTTTACGATTACAACCGGTCATCAGCTGAATATATTCACAGGACCCCTTTATTTTATCTATAAGATCGTTACGGCAATCAAACTTGCAGCAGATCTGAAAAAAGAATATCCTGACTATAATTTCGTACCTGTTTACTGGATGGCTACCGAGGACCATGATTTCGAAGAAATCAATAATGTGAAGGTAGAGGACAAAAGGATCACCTGGCAAATGAAAGCCGCAGGTGCTACAGGCAGGATCAATACAAAATCTATTACTGAAACACTGGTAGCATATAAGGGTTACCTGGGGATTTCTGAAAACGGGCACAAATTAGCGGAGCTGGTAGAGAAAGCTTATACTACTAACCATACACTTGCAGATGCAACACGCGAGCTTGTAGATGCTTTGTTCGGTTCTAAAGGGCTGGTCTGTACCGACGCTGATGATGCAGCATTGAAAGCACAGTTTTCGCCTGTCGTTTACCGTGACATCACCGAACAGAACAGCTTTGAGCTGATCAATAAAAGCAGCGAAGCTTTGGAAAAAGCAGGCTACAAACCACAGGTAAATCCAAGAGAGATCAATTTCTTTTACATGGATGATCAGCTGCGAGAACGTATCGTAGAAGAAAATAACGAATACAAAGTACTCAACACTTCCATAAGTTTTACTAAAGAAACGTTAAAGGCTGAAATCGATCAGCATCCTGAACGTTTCAGTCCCAATGTAGTGATGCGCCCGGTATACCAGGAAGTAATCCTTCCAAACCTCGCTTATATTGGCGGTGGGGCAGAAGTAACTTACTGGCTGCAGTTAAAAGCTAACTTTGATTTCTATAGTGTTCCCTATCCGATCTTGATGTTAAGAAACTCTGCCCAGATCGTTGATGAAAGAAGTTCCAAGAAGATGGAAAGCCTGGGAATCGATTCTCTGAGTTTATTTGACACCGATGAACAGCTGAAAAACCAGTGGATCAGGGCAAATGTTGTGGATGATCTGCTCACGCTTGAAGCTGAACAAAAGGCGATCATTGCGATCTTTGAACAAATCAAAGTCAATTCTTATAAGGTAGACAAAGGACTTTCTCTTTCTGCCGAAGCCGCTAAGGTTAGAACATTGAGGCTGGTAACCAACCTTGAAAAGAAACTGATGCGTGCAGAGAAACGCAAACATATTACAGCCCTTACACAAATTGAAAACCTCAAAGACAAACTGTTTCCTAACGGCGTATTACAGGAAAGAGTATTGAATATTGCTCCAATGTATGTGCTCTATGGAGATGATTTTATTGAAAGTCTTCTCAGTGCTTTTCAGCCGCTCGAGTATAAATTTACTATTTTGTTCGCTTAACTCTATCCCATGACCTCATATACTTTCACAGAAGAAAAACTCAGGAATTTCACCAGGAATGTATTTTTGAAAATGGGATGCCCTCCGGCAGATGCAGATCTGGCTACCGATGTATTGTTATGTTCAGATTTACGCGGGATAGATTCTCACGGTGTAGCCCGTTTAAGCGGTTATATCCGTTTATGGGAAAAACAGCGCATCAATGCAACTCCAAACGTTCGTGTAGTGCATGAAACGCCAACTACTGCGACAGTAGATGGTGACGGCGGACTTGGACTCGTAGTTGCCCCTTTCGCAATGAAAGTAGCAATAGAAAAGGCTGCTATATATGGTACAGGCTGGGTAGCGGTAAAAAACTCCAATCATTTTGGTATTGCGGGCTACCATGCTTTAATGGCGGTAGAGAAAGATATGATTGGTATCAGTATGACCAATGCCAGCCCTTTGGTTGCCCCTACTTATGCGAATGAAAGACTATTGGGCACAAACCCGATGTGTTACGCTTTCCCTGCGGGGAAATATCCTCCGGTAGTTGTTGATATGGCAACAGCAGCCGCAGCAAATGGGAAACTGGAAATTGCACAGCGTGCGAACCTGCCCATCCCCGAAGGTTGGGCACAGGATAAAAACGGTAAAACTTCTACTGATCCAAATGAATTGAAAGCCGGTGGATCATTACTTCCACTGGGCAGCGATAAAGACCATGGCAGCCACAAAGGCTATGGATTGAGTGCAACTGTTGATATACTTACCGCAGTTCTATCAGGTGCCAACTACGGCCCTTGGGTACCCCCATTTGTAGCTTTCCTTGACCCCCCTACAGATCCTGTTGGAGAAGGTATTGGACATTTCTTTGGTGCGATGCGCGTTGACGGCTTCAGACCAACGGCCGATTTCAAACAGCACCTGGATAACTGGATCGAGCGTTTTAAAAGTGCCAAAACTGTAGATCCCTCTAAAAAAGTAATTATCCCAGGCGAACCGGAATACGCTTTTGAACAAGAGCGCAGGATATCCGGAATCCCACTTGTTGAACCTGTCGTGATTGATCTGAATGAACTTGCAGATAAACTGGGTATTGAAAGGTTATCTGATTAGTTTAATCAAAAGAATTTCCAATAGTCTTTATACAGCACAGATCGCGAATACATTCAAATACTATTGAACAACAAAAATTATGCTCTGGGTTAAAGCGCCCCGCATTGGATACCCCTAAAAAAATGAGTGTTACTTTTTCGATACCTTCTGGTGCCCTTCAGCAGCAGGCAGTATCGAAAAAGCAACACCCATTTTTTAGCGAAGCCAGGAGGATCCCTATCTTCCCAGTAATACTTATATTAGTGTATCCCTCTGAATATCCTGCTCCACCTGATCTTGCTGAAGAAAGATCCGTTGGTATCATAACTCATCCAGATAAACAAAGCTTTCCCTACAACGTGGTCTTCAGGAACAAAGCCCCAGTACCGTGAATCCAGTGAATTGTGCCTGTTATCTCCCATCATCCAGAAGTAATTCATTTTGAAGGTGTAACTATCAGTTTTCACACCGTTAATTATCCAGCCTGTACCTGATTTCTCCAGTTTATTACCTTCATAAATCTCAATCGCACGTTTGTACAAAGGCATAGTGTTCGAATCCAGTTTCACTGTCCAGCCTTTCTTAGGGATCTGAATCGGGCCCCAGTTATCAGCATTCCATTTCCTGTTTGGATCCTGAGGAAATATACTTGGTTCAGCAACATCCGGCGCAGCGGTACGCTGTGTAACAGACGCAACAAAATCAAGTTTCTTCACCTCTTCCATCTGATCAGGCGTGCCAATGAAGTTATAGCTATCCTGCGAAATCGCCATGATGTCTCTTTCGATCACAAAACCCATATCTTCAAACAGCTGGAAATTGACATCGCTTGATTTAAACTTCACTGTATAATCAATCTGACCTGTTCTCTTCATCGGCTCTGCCTTACCGTTAACTGATACCAGTCCGTTAGACATACTCAGAATATCTCCGCTGATACCAATACAGCGTTTGATATAATTCTCTCTCTTATCAACTGGTCTGCTCGTAACCGTATACTGGCTGTGAACAGCCTCGCGGCCCACAGAGCGCACCATTTCGTAGTAATCCCGGTCCTGTGCTTCTAAGGCTACCGTATCCCCATCCGGGAAGTTGAAAACCACAACATCATTTCTTTTGATTTCCTGGATTCCCGGAAGTCTTCTGTATTTCCATTGTACGCCATCCCAATATGCTTTTGTACCTGTTACAGGCATAGTATGGTGTGCAAAAGGAAAAGCTACAGGAGTCATCGGGATCCTTGCACCATAATTCACCTTACTTACAAACAGGAAATCACCAATTAAAAGTGATTTTTCCATTGAACCCGTAGGGATGGTATATGCTTCTATAAAAAATACGCGGATGACAGTCGCGGCAATGACAGCGAAGATGATTGCATCAAACCATTCTTTACTTTTAGTTTTTTTCTTTTTTGGCGCAGTATCATTCTTCTTTTGCCAGAACTTCAGATTCATATTTTTTGCTATTTAAAATTAAATATATCAGATATATTATAAAATCCCTGTTTGTTTTTTAACCACTCGGCAGCCACTACGGCACCCAGTGCAAAACCTGCACGGTTATGTGCTGTATGTTTGATCTCTATCTCGTCTACTTCAGAGCTGTAAATCACTGTATGCGTACCCGGGATATTCTCAATTCTTTGTGAAGCGATCAATATCTGGTCCTGTTTAACTACTTCGAGTTCAGTCTGGCCTTCGAGCTCATTTACCCATTCTGTTTTTCGGTCCAGTTGATCAATAATACCTTCTGCAATGGTCATTGCTGTACCACTTGGTGCATCCAGTTTCTGGGTATGGTGAATTTCCTCCACCTGAACATCATATGCCGGATAATCATTCATGATTTTCGCCAGTACCTCATTGATATGGAAAAACAGGTTGACACCGATACTGAAGTTCGATCCGTATAACAGGGAATTGTTACCAGTCAGGCATTCATTTTTTATTTCCTGCAGCTGTCCGTACCAGCCGGTAGTACCTACCACTAATGGAACATTCGCTTCGAAGCAGGTGTAAATATTCTTAATCGCAGAATCGGGAAGACTAAAATCGATGGCTACATCTGCTTTTTTTAAGTTCGAAACTGTCAGTTCTTCCAGGTTCTTACTCCCGATTTTAAGCACAATATCGTGCCCTCTCTCTATGGCAAAACGCTCAATAATCTGACCCATTTTACCGTAACCGATTAAAGCTATATTCATATTTTTATATTATAATTTAGATGGAGTATTTATAATCTGAAGCCAATTTTTAAGGCCGGAGCAAAAGAATTAAATCCATATTTCACATTTGAGTTGATCATGGAAGGAGATATTTTGATGGCCATGTTATCACCTACATCAAAATATTTGAGGCGGGCATCCACATAAGCTTCGATAATATTTACCGCGTAGAGCGCTACAAACGAAAACATAACGACCTCTCTGTTTCTGCGGTAAACGTCCTTGGCCGTTATTAAGCCATTAATATCTGTGTAGACTGCAAACCTGCTTCCTCTGGGGGACTGCCCGTTATTGGCCTCCCGGTACTGAATTTCGGAGAGGAATTCATGATAATTATTGTTGTTCTGAATATATGACATGGCTAATAATGTACCGCCGATATAGATCGCAGAAACTTTAATCCCGCGGTAAACCGTCAGCCCATTACCAATCTGTCCCCATCCGGGGATCATTGCAGACCGTATCGCGGCTTTTCTGGCAGCAACTTTACCAAGATTCACATACTTTGCAGTATCCGTTTTGGCAGGAGTACGTTTAAGGCTGTCGCCTTTAACTGTAAACTCTTCCTGTCCCCTGACCACCATTGCAGTGCAGCACAGGAAGACCGATAACAATAGGATTTTTGACATTACCAGTCTAATAATTCTAGGATTCTGCTCAGGTCATCATTGGAAACAAATGGGATTTCGATAGCGCCTTTACCATTTTCACCTACCTTCAGCTTTACCTTGGTTGCAAATCTTGAGGCCAGGTCCCTCTGCAGTTTCTGGTATTCAAATGAGGTACCTCCCGCTTGTTTAACCGCTTTGGGTTTAATCTGCAGGCTGTTGATACTTCTTACCAGTTCTTCAACCTTACGTACGGATAAACCTTTGTCAATAATTTCCTGGTGGATCCACAATTGTTTTTCAGGCTCTTCAACATTGATTAGTGCACGGGCATGGCCCATACTGATTTTCTGGTCACGGATAGAGATCTGTATTGCGGGCGGCAGTTTCAGCAACCGCAGGTAGTTGGTTACAGTACTCCTGTTTTTACCTACACGTTCGCCCAGTTGCTCCTGTTTGAGGCTGCATTCATCCAGCATACGCTGAAAGCTCAGTGCCACCTCAATTGCATTCAGGTTTTCGCGCTGGATGTTTTCAATCAGGGCCATTTCCAGCATCTGCTGATCGTTGGCCTGGCGTACATACGCTGGAATTTCAGTGAGACCGGCTAATTTGGAAGCCCTCAAACGGCGCTCACCCGAAATCAGCTCGTATTTACCATTATCGGCAGACCTTACAGTGATCGGCTGGATCAGTCCCTGTATCCTGATGGATTCTGCCAGTTCGTTCAGGGCGACCTGGTCAAATTCTGTTCTTGGCTGAAAGGGATTGGTAGCAATGTCACTGATTTTGATGGTACCTATGTTGTTCGGCTGAGCCTTCTGTTCAGTTTCACTGATCGGGTTCATCGCATTTTTTGGCGGATGGATCGAATCAGAATCATCCAAAAGCGCACTTAATCCTCTTCCTAAACCTGTTTTTCGCTGAAAAGATGTCATTCAATTATATTTAAATAGTAGTTACTGAAGTCACACCCGGGCTTTCCTTAACCAATCCGTTTTTACGGACGATCTCCCTGGCAAGATTCAGATAATTAATCGCACCCTTACAATTGGCATCATGCATGATCACAGAAACCCCATAACTTGGCGCTTCGCTCAAACGGGTGTTACGCTGGATGATGGTGTCAAAAACAAGGTCCTGGAAATGCGTTCTCACTTCCTCTACTACCTGATTGGATAAACGTAAACGCACATCATACATAGTCAGTAAAATCCCTTCGATTTCCAGTTCAGGGTTTAACCTGTTCTGTACAATTTTTATGGTGTTCAGCAATTTGCCCAGACCTTCAAGGGCGAAATATTCGCACTGTACAGGAATAATGACAGAATCTGCTGCTGTTAGCGCATTGATAGTGATGAGTCCGAGAGAGGGGGAGCAATCGATAATGATAAAATCGTACTGGTCTTTAATTTTCTCCAGTACAGCTTTCATTTTATATTCCCTGTTGGTCAGGTTGATCATCTCAATCTCTGCACCAACAAGATCGATATGTGCCGGCAAAAGGTCCAGGTTAGGCGTTTCCGTCTTTTGGATGGCTTCTGAAGGCTCAACATCATTGATAATGCATTCGTAAATACTGTTTTTGATACTTCTTGGATCAAATCCAATACCGGAAGTAGAATTGGCCTGAGGATCTGCGTCTACCAATAGGGTTTTGTATTCTAATACAGCCAGGCTGGCGGCTAAATTTATAGATGAAGTTGTTTTACCTACACCACCTTTTTGATTTGCCAATGCAATAATTTTACTCATTTATCTTTTTAATAATTACCAATTATTTCCCTGAGAACTCGTGAATTAGATTCTTTGTCTGTAAAAACGCTATTTTTTCCTATATTTAGGGGCTTTTTAACAAATAGCTAAGATACAAACTAAATGACAATATTAGTGTTAAACACCTAAGTGTTTTAAACATCTTATTAACAATATCACATGGTTACCATCATTTCCGGCACAAACAGACCTGGAAGCAATACGCTGAAAGTCGCAAAATATTATCAGGAAGCACTCGCAAAAAAAGGTCAGGAGGCCAGCATCCTGGATCTGATGGACTTGCCGGAGAACTTTATCAACACCGATATGTTCGGGAAGCGCACAGAAGCCTTCAGTAAAATCATCCATTCAATGGACGGTTCGGATAAATTCGTTTTTATCATTCCCGAGTACAATGGCAGTTTCCCTGGTGTCCTGAAAGCATTTATTGATGCCTGTGATTTTCCGGGAAGCTTCTACAATAAAAAGGCCTGTCTGGTGGGCATATCAGGTGGCAAATACGGCAATATCAGGGGCATAGACCATTTTGTTGGCGTCTGCGGATATCTGCACATGAATGTTTTACCACTGCGCCTGCATATTCCTGCCATCAAAACGGAGCTGGACGAGAACAATGCCTTCTTCAGGGAAGACACCTTAAAGTTCACGGGAGAACAGATAGATAAGTTTATTGATTTTTAAAGCCCGAAGCTGGTCCAGGTTTTACCTTCATTACCAAATACAAAATACCCCGGGTAAAGCATCTCTGCCACGTCTTCGAGCGCAGAAACAAAAGATTCAGGATCACTGAAAAAAGCAGAGGTATCTTCCATTAGATAAACCCTGTTGTATTCTACAGCGGGCCATTCGTTTTCGAGCAATGAGGGAACGGCACCCATAAAATCAAGCATACTCACCTGTGTTTCGTGGTAAATTAAAACTTTAGCCTGCAGCGGATCAAACTGTATTTCACCCCCGGCAGACTCAATAAGGATATTCAGCACCGGGTTAACTGCATTCTCCCTGTCCAGAACGCAGACAGGTACTTTATCCATAAATTTAATCTTATGCTCTACAATATCTACGCGTTCCTGAAGGTCTTCGCGTAAGCTTTCGTCCTCAACATTATTTATAACTGCATTTAAAAAAGACATAGGATTAATTATTACTTTGTGCAAAAATACTATTCCTTGCCGATGCCCCGAATTATAAAAGAGATTTTTTACACATTGAGTGTGATTGCGCTGTGCAGCTGCAGCCAATCGGCAGACGACCATGGTAAAAAGGTGTTCAACCTCAACCTCGATCAGAACCTCACCTCTATGGATCCTGCTTTTGCCCGCAATCAGTATGCGATATGGATGATCAACCAGATCTTTGACGGCCTGGTGCAGATCGACAGCGCGCTGAATACGGTACCTTCCATAGCAAAATCATGGGAGGTCTCAGCAGACGGGCTCAGTTATACCTTTCACCTCCGCAACGATATCTTCTTCCAGGATGATCCGCTGTTTAAAAACGGAAAAGGGAGAAAAGTAAATGCATCAGATTTTGTCTACAGTTTTAACCGGCTGATTGATCCGAAGGTGGGCTCTTCCGGCGGATGGATTTTCAGCGATAAGGTAAAAGACATTCATAATTTTATCGCCCTCAACGATACTACGTTCAGGATTAACCTGACCAAGCCTTTCCCTGCATTTCTTAACCTGCTTTGTACACAGTATTGCATGGTTGTACCCCGCGAAGTGGTAGAACATTACGGAAAAGATTTCAGGAGTCACCCGGTAGGCACAGGGCCATTCAAATTTAAATACTGGAAAGAGGATGAGATCCTGGTACTGCTGAAAAATGAGCATTACTGGGAAAAAGAAAACGGGGTACAGCTCCCCTATCTGGATGCTGTAAAGGTTACTTTCATCAGCGACAAACAAAGTGCGTTTATGAATTTCATTAAAAAAGACCTGGATTATTTCAACAGCGTTGATGGCAGTTACAGGGATGATATCCTCACTAAAAGCGGTAGCATGACCAGCAAATACAAAGGTAAGTTTCAGCTGATCAAAGCACCTTATCTGAGTACCGAATACGTTGGTATACTCGTAGATACATCGAAATCTATGGTCAGGAATTCTCCTCTAAGATTTAAAAAAGTGAGACAGGCGATTAACTACGGTATAGATAAGCCGAAGCTGGTGAAATACCTGAGAAACAATATCGGCGTTCCTGCAACTTCGGGATTTGTACCCAAAGGGATGCCGGGCTTTGACAGCACTCTAGTGAAGGGTTATCATTATGAGCCAGCTAAAGCAGCAAGGCTACTTGCTGAAGCGGGCTATCCTAACGGAAAGGGAATGCCTGAAGTTACACTTGTAACCTCCACTTCGTACAAAGACCTGATAGAATTTATCCAGGGAGAGCTTACAGCGCTGGGAATAAAGGTAAAAGTAGATGTAAGACCGAGTGCGAGCCTGCGCGAGCTGATGGCTAAAAACGAAGTCAACTTTTTCAGGGGATCCTGGATTGCAGATTACCCGGATGCAGAAAATTATCTTTCCGTTTTTTACTCCAAAAATAAAGTTCCCTTCGGGCCTAATTACACCGGTTACTTCAATAAGGAATTTGACAGGTTATTTGTAGAGAGCTATTATGAAAGGGATGCAAAAAAGAGATACATCCTCAACCAGCGTATGGACAATATGGTGATTGAGAATGCATCTGTGGTACCGATACTCTATGATCAGTCGGTCACTATGCTGCAAAACAACATCAGCGGGTATTCAATTAACCCGCTGAGCTGGATGATATTGAAGCGTGTAAAGAAGGATTAGCTATTGCTTAGGCTGCACACCGCCACCTATGCCTCCGGCACCTTCATCCTGTTTCAGATCGTCATTGTTTACGCCCTTTTTCTTTTTAGGCTGCGTGAAAGTCACCTTGCCGAATTTGTAGCTAAAGTTCACACCAAATGACCGCAGCGGGTAATAGATGTTAGTGCTTTGCAGGAAGGTCGGACTACCATTTTCTGTACGGATATGCAGGTCCCTGTTGAAAGGATTTAATACATTTACGCCCACGGTAGCCTGTTTCTTCATTATATCTTTCTTAAAGGCCCCGCCATAAAACGCCATTGCGCCGGCAGTTCCCTGGAAAGTTCTCCTCGTTCCGTTATAAACACCAAAGATCTCAGTATTCCATCCGCCTTTAAAAGAAATTGCAGAGCGGGCAAAGACTGTGTAGTTTGCATAAGTACCCGTGCTTACATTAGTTTGGGTATTCCTTACGTTGTAGGTGTTTACACTGAAGTTACTCATCAATGTCCATTTTGGCAGGGGATTATAGGAACCGAACACATTGGCACCGAATGACCTGTTGTTACCCACATTTGAATAGGTAGTCAGCAATTGACTAGGAATATAAATACTTTCAATCACATCCATTGTAGAACGGTAGAATACCGATGCATTGATGACTGATCCTTTGATAAAGGTAGAATAGCCCAGTTCAACCAGGTCGGTCAGCTCAGGGCTCAGGGATGGATTTCCCTGCGACTGATTCTGCGGATCTGTACTGTTAAGGAAAGGGTTCAGGTAGTTCAGACTTGGACGCTGCATCCGCCTGTTGTAACTCAGCTTTAAAGTACTGTTGCCTTTCATCTTTTTAGAGATGATAGCACTTGGGAAAAGGTTAAAATAATCATTATTGAAATTCAGGGACGAGCCTGATACACCACTAATATCCGTATACTCAGCTCTCAAACCAGCTTTCACATCAAGAGCTTTCGCCAGCTTAAAACTCAGCACACCATAGGCTGCACCTACATCCTGGTTATAATCAAAATCCTGGTCACTGCTGGCATATTTACTTTGGATCGTTCTGAAAATCC
The DNA here is from genome assembly GCF_040513095.1 of Pedobacter sp. GTDB lineage: Bacteria > Bacteroidota > Bacteroidia > Sphingobacteriales > Sphingobacteriaceae > Pedobacter. The sequence goes on from NZ_JBEVDX010000046.1 coordinate 71,492, forward strand.
CTTTTAGTCCGGTTTCAAGAATTACATCCTTACTGAAGGGATAAGTATAATCCGTCTGCACGGTGTATTCATTATTCTTCCCTGTATTGTCTCCCAGGATACGCGCAGTGCTCTGCCCATTCGGAAAAACATTGTATGTATTGAAGTCCGTGGTATTTCTGCCAAAGCTCGCCTGTCCCGAAACAGTAAATTCTTCGCCTTCCTTCTTAGTTGTCCTTCTGTAATCTGCACTCCAGTCTAAGTTTTTAAAACTTACGTTGTTCTCAGAAAAACGCTGGTAGTTTGAGATAGTATCTACAACCCTTCTGATTGCGTTGACACTTCCGTCAGAACCTGTAGTGAAGTCATTGTATTTGATATTGGTAGAAAGGCTGTTGTAGCCATTGATATCATAATCAAGTCCTACACTTCCATTATAACCATATCGTTTAGCTTTTGTAAATCCATCCTGCAGCAGTGAAGTATTTGCTGTATAATTGTCATTGAGCAAAATGACCCTTGTATCCTGAGGGATGGCATACTGTACTCCAAAATTACTTGTGATACCCAGGCGGCCTTTCTTGCCATTCAGACTGAAATTACCGTTATTCTGACGGGTACCGGCAGATACACTCGCATTTCCGTTGATTCCCTGGGCAGTTTTCTTTTTAGTGATGATGTTGATGATACCACCGGCACCTTCAGCATCATATTTTGCCGAAGGACTGGTAATCACCTCTACACTTTTGATTTCTTCTGCAGGTATCATCTTTAAGGCATCAGAGACACTGTTAGACATCGTTCCCGAAGGCTTTCCGTTGATCAGTACCCTTACAGCACTTCCGCGCAGTGTAGGATTTCCATCGATATCTACAGAGACCATGGGAACTTTACGCATCACATCACTGGCATTTCCACCGGCAGTAGTTACGTCCTGCTCTGCGTTGTAAACTACTTTATCGATCTTATTCTCGATCATAGGCGTTTTACCAGTTATCGATACCTCTTTAAGATTGCTTTGCGTACCAGAGATATAGATTGTACCGGCATTCAGATCAGGTTTTTCCGGACTTGTTTTTAACAAAACCGTTTTACTTTTATAGCCCATAAAACCAATGGACAACTTGTATTGATCCGGAGAAACATTTTGTAGTGTAACCTTGCCTTTTGCATCTGTTACCGCGCCATTTACAGATTTATTGTCTTTTACACGGATCAATGATATTGTGGCATAGTCGATCGGGGTTTTTGTAGCTGAATCGGCAATGATAGCAGTGATCCTCCCGGTGATCGTGATTTTTTGTCCGGAGCCGCCAAGACCGAATTGTGCCTGTGCGTTTTGCATGAATCCCAGAACAGCCAGTATAAGTAATAGTCGTTTCATTTAGGTAGCGTTAATAGTTTTTTTGTCTGATTAGTCTCTGCAAATTTAAATTTGTTACGCTAATCAAAAATTCTTTTTTTGCCGGCAGAAGTAAACTGCCGGCGAAACAAGGAAAACTACCGGTAAAAAAAACTCCTATACTATCACTCTACCCATATATGGATCGCTGAAACTGCTTTTACCTGTTTCTACACGCCCGGCATATCGCTTTGTAAAATTTTGATGTCCTTCTATTTTTACACTGAAATCGTACCAGCCATGACTGTTCTTCAGGTCTAAAACCAGAGTTGTTGCCTGAGAGGCCCTTGCAATTTTATGATGGTTATTGATTTTGTAGCTATGATCGGTTATTTCCACTGTATAAACTTCAGATGAAGCATTAATAATCTTAAGTTCAAGGTTGCCGGTAAGCCCTCCTTTTTTTGTCTGATCATGCTGATAAGCCACAGATACATCAACCGAAGGATCTTTTTCATCCCCCATGAACTCTCTGTAAAAACCATTAGGCCCATAAACGCGCAGATGGTACAGCGCATTTTCAAACTCTGCAAGAGGCCATGCATCACTGATCTGATCGCCCGCTTTTAGTCCGTAAGCCCATGTTCTTACCTCGTCTAAAACACCCGGATGATCAATGTGCATATATTTTCCCGGCGCATACACATTGAAAGGTGCCCCGGCAGTCTGTTGACCGAACACATCATTCCTATTGTCAAATGAGATTTCAAAGGATTTTTTATCTCCGCTCAGTTTACCATCTGCATATAACTCATAAGGCAGTGCGCAGGAAGGTCTGATACCGCTTTCCTGTTTTGGCATGTAGGCTGAAGCCTGCGGATGCCGGTTGATCTGTGCAATTTCCTGCGCCGTCAGCAGCTTGAAACCGTCCGGAAGTTTTTTAAATTTCGCTTTATGTATATCCTCAAGAAAACCGTTTTTAACAATGGATTGAGGGTTAGCAGTCTTTTCATTGGTATCAGGCCTGAAAACCGAACTCAGGTCTCCGCAAACTGTACGGCGCCAATCGCTGATATTCGGTTCTTCTATTTTCTTCCCGGTCTTTTTTGACAGGAAGTGCTCCAGGAACTGCAGCGTAGAGGTATGATCAAATACTTCTGAATTGACATATCCGCCGCGGCTCCACGGCGAAGCAATCAGCATAGGCACGCGGTATCCTAATCCGATCGCACATTCACGGTCATATTTTACAGGAAATTCTTTTCTCTCCAGTTCCTGTTCAAGCGTCACGTATTCTACCCTTGTATCAATCCCTTCAGATACTTTACCTGTCCCTTTTTTGTGGGAATGAGGTGCTACAAACGGTGGGATATGATCAAAGTATCCATCGTTCTCATCATAAGTAACAATAAATATGGTCTTTTTCCATACCTCAGGATCCCTGGTCAGGATATCCATTACTTCAGAGATATACCAGGCACCATACCATGGGGCACTTGGATGATCAGAGAAATTCTCGGGAGCCGTGATCCAGGATACTGTTGGGAGTTTACCTTTTTTTACATCTTCCCTGAACTGGTAAAGTACATCGCCTTTCGGCACTTTCATCGTACGCGGTATCCCATTATCATTGTAGGCCAGCTCTGTTACCAAATGATAATCAGGATCATTTTTATTGGTATCAAAAGCCTTGATGTGGATATTCTGCTGGTGCTCAGGCAGGCGGTCAAACTGTCCGGGTTCCAGCAGTTGCTCCTTGTTTTTATAATCCAGTTGTTTTTGGTTCAGCTGTTTCTGCAGATGATCGATATGTGCGTCTCCTGCTGTGAGGGCCGCCAGTTCAGTTTTAAGCGTTTCAATTTCTGCTGCCAGTACCGGCAGGCGTTTTTTCAGCTGTTCCAGATGTTTAGGGTGCAGGTTCACATGATATTGCGAAAAGAATTCCAGCGGATTATCCTGAAAATTTGATAACCATGAATCTTCTTCACCTTTGAAACCTACGTCAATTGCTACCTCATTCTGGTAACACTTCCAGCTGATATCGTTCTCTTCGAGCCTCTCCGGAAAAGTTTTCCAGGTCAGCGTACCATAGTCCATATCTTCGTTCCAAACATGAGCTTTGGAATTCTCTTTCTGTTCTTCACGGATGGTGCCCGACCAGAAGTAGAGGCGGTTGGGATTAGTGCCGGTCAGTGCAGAACAGAAGTTCTGGTCACACACAGTAAAGGCATCAGCCATCGCATAATAAAAAGGGATATCTTCCCTGGTGTGGTAACCAAGCGTTAATGGCATTTTTGCGTAATCGGGATGACCCGATTTTTTCACATTGAGCCACTGGTCAAATTTACCGTCATTTCTTGCATTGACCTGGTTAGACCAGCTATGAGGCAGGGAACTCATCCAGGTAGATTTGGTATCTTTAATATTCAGACGGAATGGTGCGTAGGTTTCTCCCGCAGCATTGCTCTGCATCCACACCTTATTTTTATTAGGAAGATCAATAGCACGGGGATCATTAAAACCACGCACACCTTTGAGCGTACCAAAACAATGGTCAAATGAGCGGTTCTCCTGCATCAGGATTACTACATGTTCGGCATCCAGATATGTACTGCCCGCTTTGGGATCAATCGCCATCGCTTTGAGGATAGAGGAAGGCAATACGCTGTACAGACCTGCAGCACCTGATAATAGCGCTGCCTTTTTTATAAATTCTCTGCGGTTGTCCATTTGGGAAAAATAAGTATCTGGTATAATCCGGATATGAATTTATGATAAAATATTTGTTCGTGCTGCAATTATCTGCTCACATAAACCAAAAGACAGGGTCATGCCATTTCCGCCAAGTCCGTTGATGATGGTTACGCCAGCTTCAGCTTCGAGGATAAACTCTGTTTGCCCGTCTGGCATTTTAGGATAGATGCCATTCCAGGTCTGGATCAGCCTGTTGTTCTTCAGGGTGGTAAAAGTCTGCAGGTAATCCAGGATCATCCGGTTGATAAAATCTTTGTCGAACGGATCATGCACCAGCCCATACTCGTGAGAATCACCCACTGTAAGCTCGCCGGTATGGTTTTGTGAAACCATTACGTGCACGCCCCATTTTAAGTATTCCGCATATTGTTCTTCATAGCGTCTGCGTAAAGCCGGTAAAGATGGTGCGGATTGAAATCCGGGATAATGGATCATGGACAAGCCACCGCAAAGCGAAGGGCCAATACGCCATCCGTCGGGCTGTGCCTGCAGGCGCATCATCTGCAGTTTGCATTTGGTGATCCCTGCTGCGCTGAACAATTCCGGGTAGAGTGTTTCAAACTCAGCACCGCTGCAGATATATATTTCATCGGCTTCCCAGCGCTGCTGACCTGAGATAACAGCAGGATGCTGCACCTGGCTGATCGCCGTGTTCCAGTAGAAAGTAACATCGTATTTATCACTGAGATAATCGGCTACCTTTTGTATAGCTACCCGGGCTTCCACAATCATTTCCGTGCCGCTCCATAAAGCTCCCTTTAAACCGCTGGGCTTTACCGCTGGTGATTTCTGCAGCGTCTCTTCGATACCTAGCAGGCTGCAATCTCGGACAGAACGGTTTGCCTCTGCATATTCAGTCATGACCTGCAATTCATCATCGTGATAGGCAATGTGCAATGAACCGACTTCATCATGCCAGATTCCCGCTTCTGTACAGATCTCTTTCCAGATACTCCTGGAAAGCATGGCCCGCTCAAACAAGGGGCCTGTAGGTTGCCCAATAGGCCAAACCATCCCAAAGTTGCGTATAGAGGCACCTACTGCTCTTTCATTACGCTCAAATACCGTTACCCGGTAACCCCTTTTGGCCAGTGCCCTTGCAGTAGCCAGGCCTACTATGCCTGCTCCAATTACTATGGCAGATCGTTTACTCATGCGGTATATAAATTAAGTTTACGCTTATCTTTATGTTCTCTGTTTGCCGTTTGTAAAAAGTAGAAGAGCGACAAAATTCCCCCGATCCCTCCGGTGACTGACAATACCAGCAGGCCATGTTTAAAAAACAGGTCCCAGCTGATCCCCGGTTTCACCAGTTCTTTGACCATTAAAATGCTGATACTGCCCAGGTATCCCATAGCATCAGCTATGTACATCACAAAACCCACATTGCTTTTGTAATTGAAGGAAGCGATCATCCTTTCAAAAAAGATGGCATTATAGGGCACATACCCCAAATACAATCCTAATCCGGCCATGGTCATCCAGCTTACGGGACCAATCAGTTTAAGATCGAACAAGACTGTTGACACACCTGCAAGGATACAACCGCCAATAATCATAATATGGATCAGGCTAAAAGCAAGCAGGTTCTTTCTGATCAGGATCAGCAAACTCATTGCGGTAAGAACGATCACTGAGATAATGGTATCGATATGGGTATAGATCGTATTGCTTTTAATACCTATGCCAGTCCAGATCTCCACTTCAAAGTTATCCCTGATATCCCGCATCATGGTAAGCATCACATAAATAATTACTGTAAGGGAAATTCCGGGCAGGAAACGGATTAAAAAGGTTTTCCTTTCTGCAGCAGACATTGGTACACGTTCTGCCCTCAGTTCCTTATCCTTATCTGTTGGCGGGGGCATCAGTTCCATGCAAAACACAAAAAATAACAGGGGAATAACAAATAGGGCGCCTGTACAAAAAGGCATAAAATATTCATTGATATGAAAGACATCCATCAGTGTCCTGCCTGTTGTTTTCACAAATCCAGAGGCGAAAATCAGGCTGATAGACATTACTGATGCCATAAATTCTGTGGATCTTCTGCCTTCAAGATACCCAAAGACCAGTCCCCAGATCATCCCAAGCGGAAAGCCATTGACAAACAGCATGGAAATATTGTAGGGAGCAGGGATCAGTGCAAAGCCAAGCAGGGCGAGCCAGGAGATGCCAATGAGTACAAGGATGCTTTTTGCCCTGTTTTCTGGTTTAACCTCTGCAATGAAACGGATCCCGTAAAATTTACTGAGGGTATAACCTAATACCTGTGCGATAACCAGCCAAACCTTATAATCAATATGGTAATACTGCTGCCCGCTGTAAACACCTGCGGCAAAAGCTTTGCGGAAGGCATACATACAGGTATACGTTCCGAAAGCCGCCAGCGCAGCCATCACAGATAGCAAACCGTATGGCCATTTCGCAACCCAGGCTTTAAGATGGCTCATCTGTTGCATCTGCCTTGCTTTTGATAATCTCCAGCACCTCTGCTATATTATCAATGATATGTGTGGGATGATATGTCTCCAGGCCTTCCCTGCTGAATGCACCGGTGGTTACACCAATCACAAAACGGCATCCTGTATTCTGGCCTTCCCTCACATCTACTTCGGTGTCCCCTACTTTAACTACGTCATTGGCATCAGCGATATTACCTTCTTTCATCATCTTCTCGATCATGAAAGGGAAAGGACGGCCCTGTGGAACCTCATCAGAACCAACAAGGTGATCGATCAGGTCCTTTTCGCGCCACTGCAGGCGGTTAATTATCGCATCGGCGATGTCACGGGAAAAACCCGTATTGATACCCACCTGGATCCCCATTTCGCGCAGCGCAGCAAATGTTTCTTCAACATCCGGCAGAGATTCAATCGTTCCTGCAAAACTGTAATGATCAATCATTTCCCGTACAAATGTTGTGTGGATATCACGAACCAGGCTGTCGGTTATTTTTGAAGCATCAGGCTCATGCGTATGCAGCATTTTGGTAATGGCCTCCGTTTTTTCATAACCCATAATCGGGTTAATCAGGTCAAGAGGTACACTGTAGCCATATTTTTTTAAGGCCGACTGAAAGGCTTTGCTTACATCATTGTTATCTTTAACCGTAGTACCGGCAAGATCAAAAACCACTAGTTTGACAGACATATATTGCTTATTAAAATGTTAAGCAATACTAAACTTTGTTTATTAAGGTTAAACTAACTAAATATTAAGATTTGATTAAGAATCAGCTTAATTCTTCTCTTCAAAAAAGTAAACCACCAGCATCCTTGCTGTTTGCCGGCCCAAATTCCTGGGCGTATGCGGTATTCTGCCATCAAAGAGCATGGAATCGCCCTGGTTAAGTACATATTTTTCTTCGTTGAACTGATATTCTATCTTACCCTGCAAGATAAACTTGTACTCGAAAGCCTCGGTTTGTACCAGGGGGCGCTGGGCATTGGGCTCTAGTTCCAGGATCACAATATCTACTGTCGAGGCTGTAAATGATTGTGTAAAAACACGCTGGTACAAAAACCCTTCGGCGTGTTCTTTTTCGAAATGGTCATACTCTGCCCTGCGTTTAATGATCACGGGCGACTGGCTATCTTTTGATCTGATGTCCTTGAAAAAAGAGTTCAGGTCTATTTCGAGTGCTTTGATAATATCGATCAGCACTATTAATGAGGGGATCGTCCGGCTGTTCTCTATTTGTGAAATCAATCCCTTGCTTACGTTCGCCCTCAGTGACAGCTCCTGAACTGTAATATTCATTTCACGCCTGCGTTCTTTTATCCGGTTACTAATCTGTATTAGTACATCACTTCTCATTAGCTTTGTGTGTTATGCCGCAAAAATATAAAATAATCCGGGGCAGCACAATACAACCTATTTTATATCACTGTGATAACAATTAGATAACATACGGGATTTTCCTTTGCTAAAAACAAAAATAATATGTCAGTATCCGCACGCCAGGCCCAAATCATCGTAAACGAAATTTTTGCTCTCTATGAAAAACACGGGGATGAAGATTATATCGGGGAGCCGGTTTCCCAGCTGGAACATATGTCGCAGGCCGCAGCACTCGCCGCTGAAGACGGACACGACGACGAGGTTATACTCGCTGCCTTTTTCCATGATATCGGACACCTTTGTGCGAGTGATGATGCAGCAAGCATGGATGGCATGGGCGCTGTAGACCATGAAAAATTAGGTGCAGAATATCTTTCCGAAAAAGGATTCTCCGATCGCCTTACCCAGCTGGTTCAGAGTCACGTAATCGCCAAGCGTTACCTCACCTATAAATTTCCTGAGTATTATGAAAAACTTAGTGAAGCCAGCAAGACTACGCTAAATTTCCAGGGTGGAAGAATGAGCAAAACAGAGGCGGAAGAATTTGAAGCTCATCCGGATGCAGAACTTATGATCCAGTTACGGTACTTCGACGATAAAGCCAAAGAAACCCATATGGCGGTTAATAACATTGCCTTTCTGAAACAACTGTCATTAAAACATTTATCCAATACCAAACTTTAATACACCTGCCCAACATTAAGCCTTTGTAAAATATTTATCCGAAATTTATTACCACAACCCTTCTGCTTAACGGTGAGGACATGAAATCTTAAGATACACTTAACCTAATCTTAGTTTACAAATAATAAACAAAGTTTAGTATTGCTGTATCAAAAAACATTTTATTTCCTCAAATAAATACAAGCAGATGGGACACATTTACAAGCCGTTAAAAACTTTGTTGACTGTGCTGTTAATTTGTATTGCGCCGATGATAGCATTCGGGCAATCTCCAATTACAGGAACAGTTAATGATGAAACAAATCAGCCCCTACCAGGCATTAGCGTTGTGCTAAAAGGTACATCCAAAGGTACTACCACCGATGGAAATGGTCGTTTTACAATTTCGGCAGCGCCGGGACAGGTTCTTGTCTTCCGCTCTGTTGGATATGACGCCAAAGAATTAATTGTTACAGGCAACAGCACAATGACCGTTAACCTTATCAGCAACAGCAGTCAGCTAAGCGAAGTGGTTGTTACCGCACTGGGTATAAAGAAAGAAACCAGGCGTATAGGTTATGCAACTCAAACTGTGAAGGGCAGCGACCTGACTACTGCACGCGATGCCAATCCTATTACGGGACTGATCGGTAAAGTAGCAGGCTTATCAGTCGGCCCCTCTGCAGAGTTACTGGGTGCACCAAATGTAAGTCTGAGGGGAAATACCATCTCCTTATATGTAGTGGATGGTTTTCCGATCAATACTGATACTTATAACATCAGTCCGGATGACATTGAAAGTTATACTGTCTTAAAAGGCCCGGCAGCCGCAGCACTTTATGGTAACCGCGCCTCATTCGGAGCAATCCTGATTACTACAAAAAAATCAAACAAAGAAGGTAAAGGTCTTGCAGTTGATTTCAACAGCAGTACGGTAATCAATAAAGGATTCCTGGCTTTTCCAAGGGTACAGCATTCTTATGGTGCCGGAGAAAACACCATGTACCAGTTTGTGGATGGTAAAGGCGGTGCACCGGGTGGTGTGGATGCCGATTATGATATCTGGGGTCCTTATTTCGCTGGTCAGCTGATCCCTCAGTATGACAGTCCTGTTGTAAACGGTGTAAGAACAGCTACTCCTTATACAGCAAGAGGCGCCAATAACTTAAACAACTTCCTTCAAACAGGATATCAGACAAACAACAATATCTCCCTCTCTTCTACCGGAGATACTTATACTACACGTTTTTCTGCTTCGCAGCAACATCAGTCGAGTTATATCCCTGAACAGTACCTGGATATTGCCAACCTGAACATGTATGCAGCTTTTACACCAGGCAAACGCTGGAAGTTTGAGGCAAACGTAGATTTTAACAGACAGACAACGGATAACTTCCCTGACGTACAATATGGCCCTAACAGTATCATCTATAACCTTGCTGTATGGACTGGTGCCGACTGGGATGTAAATGCACCGGATATCAAAGCAATATGGCAGCCGGGTAAAGTAGGTGTGCAGTCGCAGTTCGCAGAATACACACGTTACCATAACCCATGGTTACTGGTGAAAGAATGGACGCGCGGACATTACAAAAATGACCTTTACGGCTACTTCTCTGGCAACTACAAAATTGACGATCACCTGAATGCTACATTACGTTCACAGATCGATACCTATAACATTCTGCGCACGGAGAAACTGCCTTATTCTGCCCACCCTTACGGACGTGAAGGAAACCAGGGAGATTACCGCGAAGACCGCAGGGACCTGTTCGACAATAACACTGAGGTGATGTTAAACTATGATTACACCATCAAAAAGTTCCTGAACCTGTCAGGTGTTGTGGGTGGAAACATGAGAAACTTTAAATACAACTCAAGCTGGACTTCAACAGATTACCTGAGCGTACCGGAAGTATATACTTTCAGCAACTCTAAAAATGCTGTACAGTCAACAAGTTTTAATTCGCAGATGCGTGTAATGAGTGCTTACTATTCATTGGATGCAAGTTTCGGCAAGTATGCTACTTTATCCAGTACAGGCCGTATTGATAAATCATCTGCTTTTCAGATGCCAACAACTTATTATTACCCAAGTTTATCACTTGCGACAGTTGTTTCTGATTATATCAAACTGCCAGCAGCTATTTCTTACCTGAAAGGCCGTGTGTCTTATTCAAGTATCAAATCTGATGCAACTTCTACCACCATCGGCCCTGCTCCATACAACTCTATTTCGGTATATGGAGGAACAACTTCAGGTGATAATCCTTTATTCTACAACCCGCTTGGATATGGAACAACTTATGCTTCTCCATACAATGGCCCGGATTATTCATTGGTAAGCTCATATTCTTCTACCAAGCCTTACAACAGTCAGGCCGCAGGATATGCATCTGACTACCTGTTCCAGAATGGAATTAGAACTTCTACCCGCTTAAACTACGAAGAAGGTTTTGACATCAAGTTTTTGAAAAACCGTTTAGGTTTCAGCGCTACCGCTTTCCAGTACATTGACGGACCTCAGATTCTGGCCAATACTATCTCTACAAGTACAGGTTATTCGATTGAATACATCAATGCTTTAAAAACCAAAAAAACAGGTTACGAAGGCTCACTAACCGGAACACCGATCAGAACTTCTACCGGATTTAACTGGGATGTGATGGTTAATATTTCCACTTATAAACAAGTTTATAAGGAATTGCCTCCTGGACAAGATATATACAATACCTTTTTTAAGGAAGGCGACCGTACTGACAAATTGTATGGAACTGCCTTTGTGAGGACGCCAGACGGACAAATCATCAATGACGCTTCAGGAAAACCACTGATCAACCCTGTGCGCCAGTTCCTGGGCAATATGAACGCCAATTTTGCGTGGAGCATCTCCAATACATTTAAATATAAAAGCCTGAGCCTGGGCTTCCAGTTCGACGGATCAGTGGGCGGAAAGATTGTTGATTACATGCACAACAAAACTATGCGTGGTGGCAGCAACATCGAAACGGCTGAAGGTGCCTTGGGCGCAGCACGATACCAGGATTGGCTAAACAATACCAATACTGCTTATACAGGCTCATATGTAGGTGAAGGTGTGGTGATTTCTAATGGCAAATCAATTAACTATAACTCTGCTACAGGTGCAGTATTAAACTATGGCGAACTGCAATATGCTCCAAATACAAAAGCATCCTTCGTACAAGGTTATGTGAGCACATATTACAATGCTGACGAGGCCAACCTTATGAGCAAAACTTATGCTAAACTGCGCGAATTAACCCTGGGTTATGATCTTCCAAAGAAATTCCTGGAGAAGTCGTTTATCAAAAAAGCATCGGCTTCAATCTACGGACGTAACCTGCTTTACTTCTACAAAGACAAAAGATTCAAGGATGTGGATCTTGACCAGTACAACTCTGCTGTCGGAACTACCGGATTGCAGTCGCCCACAGTACGCAGCTATGGTTTCAATTTAAACCTTTCATTCTAAATATATGAACCCTGCATCAGCATGATGCAAGCTTCATTACGGATAAATTCAAAAATGAACTCATGAAAAACATTATCAAAATATATGTACTGCCCCTGGTCATTTTACTGGCGGCAACAAGTTGTAAAAAGAGTTTTGAGGACTTGACAATTAACAACAATAAGCCGTCTTCTGTACCGGCATCACTGCTGTTTAACGGAGTACTGAACAGTATGGCAGACCTTCCTGAAGAAATGCCGGAGGTTTACAACCAGTATTACCTGTATAACTATGACTACTATGGTAACAACAGATATGATTTAAGCTACGGCGATGATTATTATAAAACCTTAAAAAATGTGGTTGCAATGGAAACTGCAGCTACAAACAATGGTGGTGCCGCAGTGAATCCTTACGAAGCTGTTGGTAAATTTTTTAAAGCCTATTTTTTCAGTAAAATGAGTTTGGAGATGGGCGATATTCCTATGTCGCAGGCCTTAAATGGCCTGAATACGCTTGAACCAGCGTATGACACACAAAAAGCCGTAATGCTACAGTCGCTAGCCTGGCTGGAAAGTGCAAATACAGATATGGCACAGCTGGTTGCCAATCCATCTCTGGGTGGCAGCGGAGACGGCGGTACGCTGAGCAATGATATCTTTTATGGCAACGACCTGAGCAAATGGCAAAAAGCCGTTAACGCATTAAGGTTACGCCTTTTAGTTCAGCTCAGCAAGAAAACTGCTGATGCGGACATGAATGTTGCTGCACAATTTGCATCCATTGTAAACAATCCTGCTAAGTATCCTTTGATGTCAGGTGTGGATGACAACCTACAATACACCTATGTAACTCCAAGTAATTTTTATCCTTCCAATCCCAATAACTTTGGTCAGAGTGGTTCACGTAAAAATACATCTGCTACTTACATCAGCCTGTTGACCCAGCTGAAAGACCCAAGGGTTTTTGTCACTGCTGAACCAGCACGCTATGCGGTAGATAATCTGAAACAAAGCCCTACGGACTTCGGTTCTTTTATCGGAGCTGATGCTGGAGAGGATTTAAGTACCATGTACAAAAATGCCGGAGATCAGAAATATTCCTTCATCAACAGAAAGCACTACTATTCTACCTATACCGGTGAGCCTACTATACAGATTGGCTATGCTGAGCAGCAATTTAACATCGCCGAAGGCATCAACCGTGGATGGGCAGCTGGAGATGCTTCAACTTATTACAAAGCCGGTATTAAGGCTTCTATGAATGGCTACGGTATTCCAGACAACGGTATCTTCATTGCTTATTTCTACCGTCCGGGTTCAACAGATGTTACCAAAGCATCGAACTATGATAACTACAGTATTACAGCTAACTTTGATGCTTACTATGCGCAGCCATCAGTTGCTTATGCAGCTGGTACTGCCGGTTTAACCAGGATCCTGCAACAAAAATATATTGCGCTGTTCCGTCATTCGGGCTTAGAGTCATATTTCACTTACCGCAGAACGGGTATTCCTACCTTTACAACAGGTCCGGGTACAGGTAACGGAACGCGTATCGCAACGAGGTTCCTCTATCCTGAAGCTGAAAGAACTTCAAATGCTGCTAACTATAATAAGGCGCTGCAAAGCCAGTTTGGTGGTAATGATGATATCAATGGTATCATGTGGATTCTGCAATAGATTTCCTTTAGGAATTTTGCTTAAGTAAAAGAACGTAGTAGTATATCGGGGCTGCCTGCCGCTGAAGGGCGCCAGAAGGCCCCGATATACTACTACGCTCTTTTATCTAGGGTAATACCTTGCAGTTTATTGAAAGATCATCCGGGGTCATCCGGCTAAGATTTTAGCCATAATTCGATAATAAATAAGAAGAGCCACATTTTTGTGGCTCTTCTTATAATATAAAGCTATAAGTTATCAGGCTTAAACAACCAGATTGATAATCCTTCCCTTCACGACGATTACCTTCTTAGGTGTCTTACCATCAAGATACTTCTGCACCTGCTCATCAGCAAGGACAATCTCTTCGACTGCTGCTGCTTCAAGCGTAAGACTTAAATTCAGGTTCATCCTGGTTTTACCATTCACCGAAACAGGATAACTAAACTCATCCTCTACCAGGTAAGATGGATTAAACACCGGGTAATCTGCAAAAGATAAACTTTCGCTGTTGCCCAGCAACGACCAAAGTTCTTCAGTGATATGCGGTGCGTATGGCGAAAGTACAATCACAAGATCCTGCAGGATCGCACGTTTATTACATTTCAGATCAGTCAGTTCATTTACGGCGATCATAAAGCTGGAAACCGAAGTATTGAATGAAAAACGTTCGATATCTTCCTGTACCTTTTTAATGATCTTATGCAATGCTTTCAATTCAGCTTTGCTTGGTTCAGCATCACTGACATTAAATTCCCATGCATCGTTATGGAACAAACGCCAGAACTTGCGAAGGAACTTAAACACTCCTTCAATCCCATTTGTATTCCATGGTTTACTTTGTTCAAGCGGCCCTAAAAACATCTCGTACATCCTCAGCGTATCAGCACCATAACTGCCAATCAGCACATCAGGGTTCACTACATTGAACTTGGACTTAGACATTTTCTCCACTTCTACCCCACAGATATACTTTCCGTTTTCAAGGATAAATTCTGCTTCAGTAAACTCAGGTCTGAAAAGTTTGAACTTCTCGATATTCAGGATCTCATTGTCAACAATGTTCACATCCACATGCAGCGCAGAAGTCTTGTACTGATCCTTCAGTCCATGAGAAACCAGAGTATTGGTAGCCCTGCCATCCGCCTCAATCACACGGTACACAAAATTACTGCGTCCCTGGATCATGCCCTGGTTGATCAGTTTTTTGAAAGGTTCTTCTTCATTTACATAACCAAGGTCTTTCAAAAATTTGTTCCAGAAGCGGCTGTACAACAAGTGGCCTGTAGCATGCTCAGATCCTCCTATATACAAATCCACATCCTTCCAGTATTCGATCGCTTCTTTTGATGCAAAAGCAGTCTTATTCTGCGCATCCATATAACGGTACCAGTACCAGCTGGAGCCAGCCCAACCCGGCATTGTGCTCAGTTCATAAGTGTACTGGTCTTCATAACTCCAGTTTTCGGCCCTTCCCAGCGGAGGTTCACCTGTTTCTGTAGGCAGGTACTTATCGATTTCCGGCAATAACAGCGGAAGCTCTTCTTCTTTGATCAGGTAAGGGATACCCTCCTTAAAATAAACAGGAATTGGCTCACCCCAGTAACGCTGACGGCCAAAAATAGCATCGCGCATGCGGTAGTTGATTTTAGCTTTGCCCACTTTCATTTCTTCCAGCCAGCTGTTCAGCGTTTTTACAGCTTCGGCATAGGTCATTCCATTGATAAAACCAGAATTGATGTACAGACCCTCTTTGGTAGAATCTGCCTGAACATCAATATCTTTCTGCCCATCCAGGATTTGCACTACAGGCAAGCCAAAATGTTTTGCAAATAACCAGTCGCGCTGATCACCACTTGGCACACCCATTACAGCACCGGTACCATAACCAGCAAGCACATAATCTGCAATCCAAAGCTGCACACGTTCACCACTTACCGGGTTAATCACATAACTTCCCGTGAAAGCTCCGGAAACAGTTTTTGTATCGGCCATACGGTCAAGCTCAGACTTTTTCTTTGTCTGTGAGATATAGTTTTTAATATCCTCGGCCTGAGCTTCAGTAGTTACAAACGGTACCAGCTCATGTTCAGGTGCAAGCACAAGATAGGATACGCCAAAAATAGTATCTACACGGGTGGTAAATACTTCGATATAATCAGCAGGAACTGCTGCTCCTTCTCTCTCCTCAATCCTGAAACGTACACTGGCACCAACACTTTTGCCAATCCAGTTCCGCTGCATTTCTTTAACTGGTTCCGGCCAGTCGATCGTATTCAGCCCCTGCAGCAAACGCTCGGCATAAGCCGAAATACGCATACTCCACTGCATCATTTTCTTCTGCTCCACAGGATGGCCGCCGCGTTCAGAATAACCTTCCTTCACTTCATCATTTGCAAGTACCGTTCCCAGTGCAGCACACCAGTTTACTGTACTCTCACGAAGATAAGTCAGACGGTATTTCAGCAGCTCTTCCTGTTTCTCTTCAGCAGTCATCGCAGCCCAGTCGCCCGGCATAAAGTTTTTCACCTCTTCATCACACACCGCTCTTACATCGGCGCTGCCGGATGCATTGAACTTTTCAATCAGAGTAGTAATATCTTCAGCTTTGTCCGTATCCAGGTTATACCATGAATTGAATAGCTGCATAAAGATCCACTGTGTCCATTTATAGTAATCAGCCTCACTTGTGCGGATCTCACGGCTCCAGTCAAACGAAAACCCGATCTGATCCAGTTGGCGGCGGTAAGTACTGATATTAGTTTCGGTTGTTAATGCCGGGTGCTGACCAGTCTGTATAGCATATTGCTCAGCCGGCAGTCCGAAAGAATCATATCCCATTGGGTGCAGCACATTAAAACCTTTTATTCTTTTATATCTTGAAAAGATATCAGAAGCGATATAACCCAGCGGATGGCCCACATGTAAACCTGCCCCTGAAGGGTAAGGAAACATATCCATCACATAAAATTTGGGTTTTGCAGAGTTATTTTCTGCCTTAAACGTTTGGTTCTCTGCCCAAAACTGTTGCCACTTCTGCTCTATTTCTTTAAATTGGTAATCCATTTACAGCTATTCCTTAATACAGCGCGAAAATAACTAAATAAAGGGTGTTTCAGAAAGGTTATCAAAAGAATTTGGATTGATAACCATTTAGATACGATACAGTACAGTTTAACCGTTTAAAAGGCATATAATTAATTTTATTGCTTATATTTTTTTATTTTCGCAGAACATAAATCAACAACATGGAAGAATTTGAAGTTAGCGATGCTTCTAAGAAAACGAAAACAATCTATATCTCTACTATATTCAGCATTACACTTGTCCTGTTAATGCTTGGTGTACTGGGTTTAATACTGGTACATGCAAAAAATCTTTCCAACTATGTGAAAGAGAATATTGTACTGAACATTATTGTAGATGAAGGTGCGAAAGAAGCAGACGTATTACAATTTCAGAAAGAGCTGAATGCCAATCCCGCGGTGAAACAGACCCAGTATGTGAATAAAGAACTGGCAGCGAGAAACCTTACGCAGGATCTGGGAGAGGATTTCGTGAACTTCCTCGGGTATAATCCCTTATTGTCTACTGTAGACGTTTACCTGAAGGCTGATTATGCGAACAACAAAAGCATCGATGCCCTGAAAGCCAATATCAGCAAAAACCCTGTTGTTAAAGAGGTGATTTACCAGAGCTCGCTGATCGATATGGTTAACCAGAACATCAATACCATCGGTTTGATAGTCCTTGGTTTTGCAGCTATATTATTGGTGATTTCTATTGCACTGATCAACAACACAATCAGGCTGGCCATTTTCTCACAGCGCTTTATTATCAAAAGTATGCAGCTGGTTGGAGCTACCAAGAACTTTATCCGTAAACCCTATATTTTAGTTGCCATGTTACACGGCCTGATCGCTTCATTCATTGCCGTGATCATTTTATTAGGACTATTATTTTACGCACAAAAAGAAATCCCAGAGATTGTTATTCTGAGGAATTATACAGAATTTGGTATCGTGCTGCTATTTTTAGTGGGTGTTGGTATCTTTATCACAGCCCTGAGTACAACCTTTGCAGTTAACCGTTATTTACGTTTAAAAATTTACGACCTTTACAGATAATCATGGAGAAAAAAGCAACACCTGCAAATCAGGACCCGAAAAACGAATTGGTTTTCACCAAAAAGAATTATCAGCTGCTGCTGATCAGCATTGCAATTGTAGCCCTTGGTTTTATACTGATGATGGGTACAACTGACATCTACGATGTAAGAAAAACGCTGATCGCCCCTATGGTTGTGCTTTTCGGATTTGGCTTTGGTATCTACGCAGTTCTGAAAAAGTAACCCTTCATGAATCTTATTCAAGCAATTATTCTCGCTGTTATAGAGGGATTAACGGAGTTTTTACCCGTGTCTTCTACCGGCCATATGATCCTGGCGTCATCCTATATGGGAATCGCCTCCGATCCATTTGTTAAACTGTTTACAATAGTGATTCAATTGGGCGCTATTCTTTCCGTAGTAGTTTTATACTTTAAACGTTTTTTCAGAAGCCTCGATTTCTATTACAAGCTCCTTGTCGCATTTATCCCGGCAGCAGTATTTGGTTTCCTGTTAAGTGATAAAATCGATGAACTGCTCGAAAGTCCCATTACAGTGGCCATATCACTGGTGATCGGTGGATTTATCCTTTTATTTGTCGATAAATGGTTCAGCGAACCCACTGTCCATAATGAAGAAGAGATTTCCTATGCGACAGCCTTAAAGATAGGTTTTTTCCAGTGTCTGGCAATGATCCCCGGAACATCAAGGTCCGCAGCCACTATTGTTGGCGGGATGACACAGAAACTGAGCAGAAAAGCTGCTGCTGAATTTTCATTCTTTTTAGCGGTGCCTACAATGTTTGCTGCGACGGCCAAAAAGCTGCTCGACTTTTACAGAGCAGGAAATACCGTAACACACGATGAAGTACAGATCCTGTTAATAGCCAACGTAATTGCTTTTGTGGTAGCCCTGCTGGCCATCAAAACCTTTATAGGTTTCCTGAATAAAAATGGTTTTAAACTTTTCGGCTGGTACAGGATCATCGCGGGAATCATCATCATCCTGCTTATCTACAGCGGACATGACCTCCAGATCATATAATTTTGTAAATTTGCCGCTTAATTAAATTATAGTTTTGAGCGTAGAAAAGTTAATGGAAAGGTCCTTCAATTTTGCTGAAGGTGAATTGTTACTCATCAATAAACCTTATGAGTGGACAAGTTTTGATGTAGTAGGGAAAATTAGAAACTCCCTCAAACCGCTTAAACTAAAAGTAGGCCATGCTGGTACATTAGATCCGCTGGCTACTGGTCTGCTGATCCTGTGTACAGGAAAGCTCACCAAACAAATTGATACTTTCCAGGCAGAAGATAAAGAATATACAGGTACGATGATCCTAGGGGCTTCAACCCCTTCATTTGATCTCGAAACTACAGTAGACGCAGAATATCCGCTGGAAAACATTACTGAAGAAGCTATTTATGCTGCTACAGTTCCATTTACCGGAGAAATCCAGCAGTATCCGCCCGCACATTCGGCAGTAAAAGTCAACGGAGAACGTTTATATGTAAAGGCCCGCAGAGGTGAAGAGCAGGAACTCAGGCTGCGTTTTGTAAATGTACCCGTGTTTGAAATTACCCGTATTGCCTTGCCTGAAGTAGACTTTCGTATTGTCTGCAGCAAAGGCACCTACATCAGGTCACTGGTTTCCGATTTTGGTAAACAGCTGAACAACGGTGCCTACCTGTCAAAACTTACCCGTACCCGCAGCGGTAATTTCCTGCTCGAAGATGCATTTGAAGTAACAGATCTCGTTGATTATCTTCGCAACAAAAGAACTGCAGACGCGGCAGCTGTAAAAACAGAAGCAGAACTGAAGGCCGCGGCAATAGCAGCGCCTTCAGAAAATACCTGATGACATGCACAATCATTCAAAAAACAAATACTTCCGCTTCTTCAGAGATCTTCTGCTGATCACCTGCGGAATCTTTTCGGCCTGTTTCGGACTGAAGAGCTTCCTGATGCCCAGTGGTTTCATCGACGGGGGAGTAACCGGTATTTCGTTATTGATCAGCACATTGACAGGGCTAAAGCTTTCCTACCTGATCATGATCATCAATATTCCTTTTGTTATTCTTGGGTTTACCCAGATCGGGAAAGCCTTTGCAATTAAAACAGCCTGTGCAATTGCTGTTCTGGCGGCATTCCTGATCATTATTCCTTTCCAGCCTGTTACACATGATAAACTGTTGATCGCATTTTTTGGCGGGCTCTTTCTTGGGGGAGGTATAGGACTGGCCATGCGTGGCGGATGTGTGATTGACGGAACAGAAGTCCTGGCACTGTATATCAGCAAAAACAGCCAGCTTACAGTAGGTAACATTATCCTGATCCTCAATGTGATCATCTTTGGCATTGCGGCCATTTTTCTGGGCACAGAAACCGCAATGTACGCAATACTGACTTACCTGTCGGCCTCAAAGACAATCGACTTTGTAGTCAACGGCCTGGAGCAGTACATAGGTGTAACCGTGATATCGGAGAAGAAAGATGAAATCAAGCAGTTCCTGATCAACGACATGAAACGCGGCGTAACCATATACAAAGGTGAAGGCGGATATGCAGAGAAAAAAGAGATTGACATTTTATATACTGTAGTGACCAAACTGGAAATGGGCAAACTGCAAAACGAGATCCGGCAGATCGATCCGGATGCCTTTGTGGTGCAGCAGCAGATTTCCGATATCAAAGGAGGGGTGGTTAAACGCCATGCCCTGCATTAATTCTAAAGATTTTGAAAATATATAACCACCTGTCCGAATTTAAAAGGTTGAACAATGCAGTTGCAACCATAGGTACATTTGACGGCGTACATTTTGGCCATCAGAAGATCATCAACAGGCTTTGTGAACTGGCCCGCAGTACGGGCGGGGAAAGTGTGATCCTTACGTTTTTCCCGCATCCGAGAATGATCATCGATCCCGAGAACCAGGACCTTAAGATGATCAATACAATTGAAGAAAAAGCAGCGATCCTGGCCTCACTTGGTGTAGACCACCTGATCATCACTCCTTTTACGAGGGATTTCTCCAACCTGAGTCCTTCAGAGTATATCAAGAATATCCTGGTGGACACCATTGGTATCAAACAAATCATCGTAGGTTACGATCACCGTTTTGGAAAAGACCGTACCGGTGGCATGAATGACCTGATTGCTTTCTCAGGCCCTTACGGTTATGAAGTTGAAGAAATTGGCGAGCAGGATATCAACGATGTGGCAGTGAGCTCTACCAAGATCAGGGAATCCCTGCTGAGCGGACAAGTTGGCCTCGCAGCTGAGTACCTCGGTTATCCCTTTTCTCTTTATGGACCGGTGATCAAGGGCGATAAAATTGGCCGTACCATTGGCTATCCTACAGCCAATATTTTCATAGAACAGCCCTATAAGCTTATACCTTCGGATGGGATCTATGCTGTAACGGTAGATATGGAAAATAAATCCTACCAGGCCATGGCCTATATCGGGCAGCGCCCCACCATCAATGGAATGACCCGGAATATCGAGGTCAATATCTTTGATTTCGATCGCGAA
Source organism: Pedobacter sp. (assembly GCF_040513095.1). Classification (GTDB taxonomy): domain Bacteria; phylum Bacteroidota; class Bacteroidia; order Sphingobacteriales; family Sphingobacteriaceae; genus Pedobacter. Next base: position 92,849 of record NZ_JBEVDX010000046.1, read on the forward strand.
ATTTACGGTCAGTATATCAAAATGAACTTCCACGAGTTCCTCAGACACGATGTAAAGTTCACCGGACTGGAAGCTTTAAAAGTACAGTTGAAGCAGGACAAAGATGATACGATAAGCTATTTCGCTAAACAGCCATAAACAGAGAAAACAGCATTTACTTATTGAAAAACGCCTTATTTTAGTATATTACGATAATCAGTTAATTTACCAGTGATTATTTAATATGCTACATTTACCCGTTTTAATAACCGATTTAGGTTTAATACTTGCGGCAGCGGGGGTAACCACCCTCCTTTTTAAAAAGATCAACCAGCCTTTAGTGCTGGGCTATATTTTAGCCGGACTGCTTGTTGGCCCGCATATCCATTTCTTCCCTACGGTTACCGATCATGAAAGCGTCCATATCTGGGCGGAAATCGGAGTTATCTTCCTGTTGTTCAGCCTCGGTCTTGAATTCAGTTTCAAAAAGCTGGTCAAAGTTGGGGGCTCGGCCTCAATCACTGCTATTGTAGAAGTTTTCTTTATGCTGCTGATCGGCTTCGTAGCCGGTAAACTGATGGGCTGGGCAACAATGGACTGTATTTTCCTGGGCGGGATCTTATCCGTTTCTTCAACTACCATCATCATCAGGGCCTTTGAGGAACTGGGGGTAAAACATAAAAAATTCGCAGGTCTTGTTTTTGGCGTACTGATCGTTGAAGACCTGGTAGCCATCCTGTTATTGGTATTGCTTTCCACCCTTGCTGTGAGCAGGCAATTTGCAGGAACAGAAATGGTATTCTCTATCCTGAAACTCTGCTTCTTCCTGATCCTCTGGTTTATCGGGGGGATATTTCTCGTTCCCAGTTTTCTGAAAGCTACAAAGAAACTGATGAATGATGAAACCATGCTCATTGTTTCTTTAGCACTATGCCTGTTGATGGTCATGCTGGCCGTTAAAGTGGGCTTCTCCCCCGCCCTTGGCGCTTTTATCATGGGCTCCGTGCTGGCAGAAACCACACAGGCAGAAAAAATAGAGCACCTTACCAAATCCGTAAAAGACCTGTTTGCAGCAGTATTTTTTGTTTCTGTAGGGATGCTGATCGATCCGGGAATTCTGGTTACCTACGCTGTGCCTATTCTGATTATTACACTGGCAACCATCACTGGTAAATTCCTTAGCTCAGGCATGGGCGCCCTGGTATCCGGGCAGCCCTTAAAAACAGCCGTACAGACAGGAATGAGCCTGGCCCAGATCGGTGAGTTCTCTTTCATTATTGCTACGCTGGGTACAACGCTCAAAGTTACAAGCGACTTCCTCTATCCTATCGCAGTGGCTGTCTCAGCTATCACTACTTTCACTACGCCCTATCTGATCCGAACTTCAGAACCCTTTTTTTTATTCCTGGAAAGGAAGATGCCGCAGAAATGGGTAGCCGGCATTAACCGGTACAGTACAAGTACTGCGGGGATTACAACGATGAGCGACTGGAAAGTGTTACTAAAGGCTTATACCTTCAACACGATCATCCACTCGGTGATTCTGATAGCGATTATCTTTGCGGGTTCGCGTTACCTTCAGCCCTTCGTTACGGAACATCTGATCGGCGGAAACCAGGGGATCATCATCAGCCTGATTGTTTCACTAATTGTGATGACACCTTTTCTCTGGGCACTGGCAATCCGCAGAATAGAACGAAAAGCACATGCCCATCTTTGGCTCAATAAAAAATATACACGCGGTCCGCTGATCTCTCTGGAAGTATTAAGGATCGGCCTTGCACTCTTTGCTGTAGGTTTTCTGATCTTCCAGTTTTACAGTACATGGGCATCTATCCTCGTGGCACTGGTACTGATTATCCTTGGTATGACCATCTTTTCCAGGAAACTGCAGGCCTTTTACGACCGGATGGAACACCGGTTCCTCTATAACCTGAATGCCCGCGAAGAACAGAACAAACAACCAGAAATTTTACCCTGGGACACGCACTTAACAGAACTCATTGTTTCTCCGGAATCAGACCTGGTTGGAAAATCGCTCATAGAGCTGGCCGTGAGGGAAAAGTATGGTGTAAATATCGCCCTGATTGAACGCGGGCACAAGATGATCCCTACGCCCCACCGTGACGAAAGGTTATATCCCAATGATAAGGTGATGCTGATTGGTACGGATGATCAGCTGGCCGCCGTCAAGGAACTCTTCAGTGGAGCAGTAAAGGAAAATGACGAAACGTACTTCCCCAAAAAGGACATGACACTGCAAAAGATTGTGATCAGCAGTTCTTCTCCAGTTTTTGCCCAGACCATCCGCGATTCAGGGATCAGGGAACAGACGCAGGGACTGGTGGTTGGGATTGAACGCAGAGGGGTAAGGATATTGAATCCCGATTCAAACCTTGTATTTGAAAATGAGGATATTGTATGGATAGTAGGAAACAACAAAAAGATACCGGAGCTGCTCAAGAAAACTTAAGAAACATTTTTTTGTTACGCATTTAAAGAATAGCTTCGTTAAGATCTTACTTCAGGTAAGTACTAAAGTAAACACATTGCAGTAAAATGAAGATAGACCAGGAGAAAAGCGAATTTTTGGACGAAATGCTGGAACACTGGCAGGAAGAACACCTGCTGACCAGAGATCAGGTCCGGAAATTAAAAGCAAGTTACGAGGCCAAATCTTTCGACTGGCGCCGGCTCGCACAGTATTCCTTCTGGATTGCTATGGCCTGCGGTGTAATTTCGCTTGGAGCACTGCTGATTGACAATCAGATTCTTGACTACCTTAAAAAACTCTACGATACACCTGACGGCATTATCAGCCTGTTATCTGCAGTGGCAGCCGGAGTACTTTACTGGCTCAGCTTCAAAAGAAAAAAAACACTGCCCCAGCAGGTATTCAGTAATGATGCAATCATCTTTACCGCGGTGATGCTAACTGCGAATGCGATAGCCTACCTGGGTAAATCTATAGGCCACGGCGGGAGCCACTTTTCACTGCTCATTTTGTTTTCTGTATTGGTATATGGCATTCTGGCCTTTGTATTTCAGTCACGCCTGATCTGGGTATTTGTACTCATCTCGCTTGGCGCCTGGTTTGGTACAGAGACAGGCTACTTGTCGCGCGGCAACCTGTATTTCCTGGGAATGAACTATCCCTTGCGTTTCGTTCTCTTCGGATTGGCGCTTACCGGAATATCATTATTATTGAGAAAAATCAAGGCCTTTCAGTTTTTCTACTTTACCACTTATATCAGCGGAATGATGTACCTGTTTGTCTCCCTCTGGCTGATCTCTGTATTCGGGAATTTCGGCACACTTGACCAGTGGTATGGCATCAAGCAGATCAGCCTGTTCTACTGGGCACTGATATCTGCTGCCGCCTGTGTGATCAGTATCATTGCAGGACTAAAATTCAGGGATGAAGTGGCCCGGGAATTTGGCATTACCTTCCTCTTCATCAACCTGTACACACGTTATTTTGAATATTTCTGGGACACCTGGCACAAAGCATTGTTCTTCTGTGTCCTGGCCGCATCTTTCTGGTTCATCGGCCGCAGGGCAGAAAAAATATGGAACATCGAGTTCCTGAAGAAATAGGCTCACTCAGAAAGCAATCTATTTACCTGCAGCAAAGAAAACGGTTTGTATGCAATTAGTGCCTGATAAAATGGATGTAGATCAGCTTAAAAACATGATAGGCGGAGAGCCCGAAAAATAAACCCGCAATAGCTTTGTTCACAACATAGTTATTCAGTGTAAACTTAGTTTGGATATACTGCGCAAACCGGGCAAAACCATACAATGCCACAGCAGCACCAATACCTGAGCCTATACTAAAGATACACAGGGAAATATATCCCTTGTCTATCCACTCATGAGCAATCAGGTAAGTACCCACAAATAACCAGTAAGGAATCTGCATCGGGTTTAGAACACCCAGCAGCATACCGTAGCGGATACTGTCCTTTTTTGAATAGTCTGCTTTAGGCATCTCCTTGCGCGACCGCCATGTGGTGATCCCAAGTACAAGAAACATAACGATCATCACGCCATCAATATATTCCCCTACTTTGATCTCGCTGGACAGCCACTGTACAAAGCGCATTACGCCCAGGGTAAACAGCACTTCAATAGACGAAAATGCGAGGATAAAATAAATAGCCTGCTTTATTCCCCTTGTAATGGTGATCTGAACAACAGTCAGATTGATATTTCCCGGCGGGATATAACCTATAGAGTTAAGCAGTATCCCCAGGAAAAAGGTTAAAAAAAGCATGTGCGAATATAGATATTTATTTTTCTGTTAATGCCGGTGACAGATGGTCTTTCAGATATTTTCCTGTGTAAGAAGTTTTTTCATTGATCAGGTTTTCAGGCGTGCCCTCAAAAACTATGTGCCCGCCTTTGTCTCCTCCTTCCGGACCAATATCAATCACCCAGTCGGCCGACTTGATCATGTCCATATTGTGCTCAATCACAAGGATCGTATTTCCCTGTTCAATAAGCGTGTTCAATGCGATCAGCAGTTTTTTGATATCATGGAAATGCAGTCCTGTAGTAGGCTCATCAAAGATGAACATCGTTTTACTGGCATTATTTCCCTTGATCAGAAACGAAGCCAGTTTGATCCGCTGTGCCTCACCTCCGGATAATGTATTTGAAGACTGTCCCAGATGAACATATCCAAGTCCTACATCTACCAGCGGCTGCAGTTTATTTAATATTCTAGGTTCGTTCTTAAAGAACTCTACTGCTTCATCAATAGTAAGATCAAGGATGTCAGACACATTTTTGTCCTGATAAGTAATATCCAGGATCTGCTGTTTAAACCGGCGTCCGCTGCAGGCTTCACAAGGCAGGTATATATCTGCCATAAACTGCATCTCTATTTTTACTTCCCCTTCTCCCTGGCACACATCACAACGCCCGCCTTCAACGTTGAAAGAAAATGCTGCCGGTTTTAAGCCCGATGCTTTCGACGCAGGCAGTGCCGAAAATAAAGCCCGTACATCATCCCATGCTTTGACATAAGTTACCGGGTTTGAACGTGAAGAGCGCCCGATAGGGTTCTGATCTACCATCTCAACCTGGCTGATCAGATCGTAGTTCCCGGATATCCCGTCATACAGACCTGTTTGCTCACCTGCATAATTACCAATAGCTTTCTGCAAAGCAGGATACAGGATCTTTTTGATCAGGCTCGTTTTACCGGAACCTGAAACACCGCTTACTACGGTGAAAACTCCCAGCGGGAATTTCACTTCTATATTTTTAAGGTTGTTCTCCCTTGCCCCTTTGATCAGGATATGGTCGGCCCATTTTCTGCGGGTAGCCGGGATTGCAATGCTTTCCCTGCCGGATAAATACATTCCGGTAAGGCTCTTTTTATCTTTTATAATCTGATCATACGTACCGCTGAATACCAGGTTACCACCCAAGGTACCGGCTTCCGGGCCAATGTCAATGATATGGTCGGCCGCTTTCATCATCTCTTCCTCATGCTCCACTACCAGTACGGTGTTACCTACATTCCTTAAAGAGACCAGTACTTCAATCAGTTTATTGGTATCCCTTGGGTGCAGACCTATACTCGGTTCATCCAGCACATAAATTGATCCCACCAAACTACTTCCTAAAGAGGTAGCCAGGTTAATCCGCTGTGATTCTCCGCCAGAAAGCGTATTGGACAACCTGTTCAGCGTTAAATAACCCAAACCTACATTGTTCAGGTACAGCACGCGGCTGGTTACTTCCGCCAGTAAACGTTTGGAGATTTTTACGTCAGTTTCTGACAGTTCAAGATGGTCAAAGAATTGCTGAATAGAAGACAATGGCATCAGTACCACGTCAACAATAGATTTCCCGCCAATCTTTACATACGAAGCGTCTTTACGCAATCTTGATCCCTTACAATCCGGGCAGATTGTTTTTCCACGGTAACGCGATAACATTACACGGTACTGTATCTTATAAGTTTGTGTTTCCAGGTCAGTGAAGAAAGCATCCAGACCTTCAAACCATTTATTTCCTGTCCATACCAGTCGCTGTTCCGCTTCCGTCAGTTCATTAAAGGAACGGTGAATCGGAAAGTCAAACTTACCGGCATTCTTAATCAGCTTATTCAGCCATTCGCGCATTTTCTCGCCTCTCCATGGAGCAATAGCATTGTCATACAAACTTTTGCTTTTATCCGGGATCACCAGGTCTTCATCTATACCGATCACGTTTCCGTAACCTTCACAGCGTTTACAGGCACCATATGGATTATTGAAACTGAAAAAGTTAGGTGTAGGTTCTTCAAAGCGGATGCCGTCGAGCTCAAAGCGGTCGCAGAAATGCGAAACCTTTTCTTCATGCTCTACATAACAATCCCCTTTACCTTCAAAAAAAGCCGTTTGTACAGAGTCTGCCAGTCTGCTCATCGTTTCTTCATCGTCGTGAAAAACGATACGGTCGATCAGGATACGTATAGTAGAAGCATCAGTAAGTTCGTAATCCTTAAAGTCCTCATCTTCGAGAATAGATTCAATTTTACTGACTTTATCATCAAGATAAACTCTCAGAAAACCTTTCTGCAGCAACACAGCCAATTCTTCTTTTACAGAACGGTTGTTATGCGGGTGCAGCGGACAAAATATCGTTACTGTACTGTCGTTACCCAATCCGGATACAAAATCAACAACTGTACTTACAGTATCTTTTTTTACTACAGCTCCTGTTTCGGGAGAGATCGTTTTACCGATCCTTGAAAAAAGCAGTTTCAGATAATCATAGATCTCTGTGGACGTACCAACAGTGGACCTTGGATTGGAGGTGATCACCTTTTGCTCTATCGCAATCGCAGGTGCTATACCTTTAATATAATCAACATCCGGCTTATTCATTCTTCCCATAAACTGGCGCGCATAGGATGAAAGGCTTTCTACATAACGTCTCTGCCCTTCAGCGTATAACGTATCAAATGCCAGTGAAGACTTTCCGGAACCAGACATACCTGTGATGACAACCAGCTTGTTTTTTGGAATGGCAACATCAATATTTTTCAGGTTATGTACCCTGGCACCCTTTATAATAATGTTTTTATGTGGATCTTTCTCGGTTTCCTTACTCATTTAATTCCTTATAGGATTTGCAAATATAACCTAAAAAACACAGAATTAGTTTTTCGGTGTACAGCAAAAATAAAGCACTACAACTACTTTTAATTTTTTTTAGTATTTTTATTGTTGTATTCTGATAAAAAAATGCTTCTTTTGAATAAATTAAGCAATCAACCAATTCATCTCATTCAAACTCATAGGAGAAACGCTATAGATAAGAACATCTACTAAGTATTTTTTAGCAAACAGCAAAGGAATTTAGTACAGATAATACTATGAATTTACAATCCTATAGTGACCAGGACTTGGTAACGTTATATCTAAGCGGCAACGAGTCGGTTTTGGAAGAACTTTTAAACAGACACAAGTCCAAAATATACACTTCAATTTATTTGTTGGTCAAAGATCAGTACCTGGCAGAAGATATCTTTCAGGATGCTTTTATAAAAGTGATCAATACCCTGCGTTCAGGCAGATATAATGAGGAAGGTAAATTTTTACCCTGGGTAATGCGTATTGCCCACAATCTGGTAATCGATTACTTCCGACGTGAGAAACGCGCACCGGTAATTACCAGTGCTGACGGCACGGATGTGCTCAATATGCTGCAGGTTTATGAAGAAAGTGCCGAAGAAAAAATTCTGCGCGACCAGACGCATACCGACCTCAGAACATTAATCCAGTTACTGCCCGATGAACAAAAAGAAGTGCTGATCATGCGCCATTATGCAGACCTGAGCTTTAAAGAAATTGCAGACCTGACCGATGTGAGCATCAATACTGCTTTGGGAAGAATGAGATATGCCCTCAGTAATCTCCGTAAGATGATGAAGGTGAAAGAAGTAACCTAGAGGGGACGTTAAAATTCCATTAAAAATATTGTTATCACCTGCAAAATAAATAGTAACTTGTTTCGTTCTATTAATAACTAAAACAGAAACAGTTAATTGCTTATGATAACAACGTCTACTTCTATTAACGATTTAAACCACTCAAATCAGCAGGCTGAAAATTTAAGTGGGGAATCCCTTAATGACCTTGATTTAATGTTCTACGAAAGCATTAAACCACAGATGGATTTACTGAATAAGAATCCTGAGGATGAAACAATATCCAGGATACTGGCTTATTCCAGATCTCTTTAAAAGGACCAGAATATTAAGCTGCCACCAACCATGGCAGCTTTTTTTATTTTATCTTTGCACATGCTCAAAAAAGAAAGGTATAAACACTTTGTAGCCTATTTTTCTGCAAAGCAACCCGATGCTGAAACAGAACTGCATTACAACAACCCTTTTCAACTGCTCGTGGCAGTGATCTTGTCTGCACAGTGCACTGATAAAAGGATTAATCAGATTACCCCTGCGTTATTTCAGCGCTTTCCAAATGCCAAAGCACTTTCAGAAGCCACACCGGATATCGTATTTGACTATATCAGGAGCGTGAGTTACCCAAACAATAAAGCCAAACACCTGGTAGGCATGGCCAATATGCTCGTTAATGAATTTGACAACCAGGTTCCTTCAGACATTGACCAGCTGCAGAAAATGCCGGGTGTCGGCCGCAAGACCGCAAATGTTATTGCTTCTGTCATCTATAACGCTCCTGCTATGGCGGTAGACACACATGTATTCCGCGTAGCGAACAGGATTGGGCTTACCAATGGAAAGACACCGCTGGCCGTGGAAAAAGACCTGGTAAAGTTCCTGCCGCAGGAAGATATCCATATTGCACACCACTGGTTGATCCTGCACGGGAGATACATTTGTGTAGCCAGATCTCCTAAATGTGATATCTGCCCTCTTACTTCTATCTGCAGGTATTATGAGAAAATAGTTTTGCCAACAATGACGAAAACAGCCAGGCCAACTAAAGAAATTAGCCATTCTATAAATTAAAAATCAGTATTTTTATTTGTTTTGCTATTTATTGAAAAATAATACCTAATATTGCTAATATATTTAGTCACAACTTACCAACATATAGTTTTTATAAAGAATAATTATTCTATATTTACGAATACAATTTAACAAAGATGACTCCGAACTCAGATAAATTAAAAGCATTACAACTTACACTCGATAAGTTAGAAAAATCTTACGGTAAAGGTGCCGTGATGAAATTGGGTGATACACCTACTGAATCTATTGAAGCTATTTCAACCGGCTCTATCAGTTTAGATATTGCTCTGGGTATTGGCGGGGTTCCAAAAGGACGTGTGATCGAGATCTATGGTCCTGAATCATCCGGTAAAACGACTCTGGCTACCCACATCATTGCTGAAGCACAGAAAAAAGGTGGTGTAGCAGCATTTATTGATGCGGAACATGCTTTTGATAAGTTCTATGCGAAAAAATTGGGTGTGGATGTAGATAATCTGCTGATTGCACAGCCAGACAATGGTGAGCAGGCACTCGAAATTGCCGATAACCTGATCCGCTCCGGTGCGATCGATGTAATCGTAATTGACTCTGTAGCGGCACTGGTACCAAAAGCAGAGATCGAAGGTGAAATGGGAGATTCCAAAATGGGTCTTCAGGCACGTTTGATGTCTCAGGCTTTAAGGAAACTCACCGGTACAATTGCCAAAACAGGATGCTGCTGTATATTCATTAACCAGTTGCGTGAGAAAATCGGTGTAATGTTCGGTAACCCGGAAACTACTACTGGTGGTAATGCACTGAAATTCTATGCCTCTGTACGTTTGGATATCCGCAGAACCTCACAGATCAAAGATTCTGATGAAGTATCCGGTAACAGGGTAAAAGTGAAGATCGTTAAAAATAAAGTTGCACCGCCTTTCCGAATTGCAGAATTTGATGTAATGTTCGGTCAGGGTATTTCTAAAGTTGGTGAGATCATTGATTTGGGTGTAGATTTCAATATCGTGAAGAAAGCCGGTTCATGGTTCTCTTATGGAGATACTAAACTGGGACAGGGAAGGGATGCTGTAAAACAGTTATTGCTTGACAATCCTGAACTGGCGGATGAAATTGAAGCCAAGATCAGGGCCGAAGTAACCGGAGAAAAATTAGAAGAGTTACAATAGGAACTGCCTGAAATAAAAAAAGGGATTTGCATAGCGCAAGTCCCTTTTCTGTTTATAATGACCTTATCGCTGCTGAATATTTGTTGCTTCGGGAGACATATATTTAGAGTCAACAGTGATGATCACATAAGCAGCAACAAAAATCGCAATAACGAGTACAACCAGGCCGATGTAATTCTTTTTCTTATCCTGTTTGATCAGATAAATGAGGAAGATGACCAAAGGGATCAGCATCAGGCCAAAAAACATAAAGCTCATTGAGTTCATAATGGTATGTATTTTACGTTTGTATATTTTTCTTTAAAATTCCATTCTTGATGCGGGAGCAATGTCTTGTCCCACAAATTCCTTATTGATATATTTATAATGACCTGCTATAGCGATCATGGCCGCATTATCAGTACAGTATTCAAAAGCAGGAATATAAACCTTCCAGTTGAGTTCTGCAGCCTTTTCAGCCAACGCCGCACGTAAACCTGTATTCGCAGATACACCTCCTGCAATAGCGATTTCCCTGATGTTGTATTGCTGCGCGGCTTTTTTCAGCTTATTGAGGAGAATATGGACAATGCTGTGCTGTACAGATGCACAGATGTCATCCAGGTTCTCCTTAATGAAATCAGGATTTTCTTTTTCCTGTGCACGGATAAAATACAGGATCGCGGTTTTTAATCCGCTGAAACTGTAGTTCAGGTCTTTGATCTGTGGTTCAGGAAATTTGAAGGCCAGCGGGTTTCCGTTTTTCGCATGTTTGTCGACCAGCGGCCCTCCCGGATAGGGAAGGTTCAGGATCTTCGCAGTTTTGTCAAAAGCTTCTCCGGCAGCATCGTCGAGCGACTGACCTACGATTTCCATATCAAAATAATCTTTTACCAGAACAATCTGGGTATGACCACCGGAAACGGTAAGGCACAGAAAAGGAAAAGATGGTTTAGGATCTTCAATAAAATGCGCCAGGATATGCGCGTGCATATGATTGACCGAAATAAGAGGCAGGTCCAGTGCCAGCGCAAAGGATTTAGCAAATGATACACCCACCAGCAAAGATCCTAATAATCCGGGACCCCGTGTAAAAGCTACAGCATTTATATCCTTTTTGCTAACTTTAGCATCAATTAATGCCTGCTGTATAACTGGAACTATATTTTGCTGATGAACTCTCGAGGCAAGCTCGGGCACAACACCACCATAATTTTGATGAATAGTTTGGTTTGCAATAACATTGGCAGTAATTTTGCCATTGTTACAGATCGCAACTGAAGTTTCATCACAAGAAGATTCGATAGCAAGTATTACTGACACCTTTGATTATAATTAAGCTACAAAACTATCAAAAAACTATTAAAAATACTTCTTTGGATTATTGCATCAATTCTGCTGTTGCTCGCCATTATTCTATTTTCGCTTCAGTTCAGGCCTGTGCAGACTTTTATCGCAAAAAAAGCCGCAGCTTATCTTTCAAAAGAATTAAATACTACCATTTCTTTACACAGTATCTATATTAAACCGTTTAAGTCGGTTGTAATTGAAGACCTTCTCGTACTGGACCAGCAAAAGGACACGCTGCTGAACACGCCCAGGTTTATTGTCGATCTCGACCTGTTCTCCCTGGAGAAAAGGGTAATTGACATCAATACGGTCCAGATCAACGACGGCTCTTTCTTCCTCAAACAATATAAGGAGAAGGACAAAGGCTCCAACCTCGATTTTATCATTGATTATTTCGACTCCGGACCTTCTACAGGCCCAAAGAAAAAACCTTTCCAGGTTTCGGTAGACCGGGTGATCATCAATAACCTTCAGCTGAAATACAAAAACCTGAGCGTTGATACGCTTATCAACGGCGTGAATTTCGATGATGTGGAGCTTAGAAATATGAACGGTATTTTTGAACAGCTCAATACCAAAGATCACGTCATGCAGGCAGATATCAAAAATCTGACCTTTAAAGAAAAAAGCGGTTTCTACCTGAAAAACCTGACTGCCTTTACCACAATTGATACCAACCGCATAGAACTGAAAAAACTGTTGCTTGTCACCAATAAGAGTCGCCTTACAGACTATTACGAAATGACTTTCAGCAAATTTGCCGATTTCAACGACTACGTCAATAAGGTAAGGATGAAAGGCCATTTCAAAAACAGCCACCTTGCCTCAAGGGATATCTCCTTCTTTGCCCCGGAGCTTTCAAGGATGAACCTGGATATTGACATTGACGGACAAATCACCGGGCTCGTTAACAACCTGCGGGCAAAAAAGCTTGCTGTAAAAGCCGGGAAAGCAACCTATTTTAAAGGTGATTTTAACCTGAAAGGCCTGCCCCATCTCAAAGAGACTTTCATGGAACTAAAGGTAGAAATGCTGGCTACCAATAAAAAAGATCTGGACGAAATATTAGGCAATACCACAGGAAACAAAACAAAAGTGATCCCGGTGATTGTAGAGAAGTTCGGGAATATCTATTTCAACGGAAATTTCACCGGCTTTCAGAATGACTTCATCGCCTTTGGCGAGTTCAAGACTAAACTTGGAAGAGTAGTATCCGATGTGAATATGAAGATCAACTCCAAAGGAGTACCTTCTTATTCAGGAAATGTGAAGACGTACGACTTTGCCCTGGGCAGCCTGCTGAATGAAAAGAGCCTTGGCAATATCACCGCTTCGGTATATGTTAAAGGTAAGGGTACTGAAATCAACAGCCTGACCGAAGAAATCAACGGAGATATCAAGTATATCGACTTTAACAATTACCGCTATTCCAATGTTAAGATCGACGGTAAATTCGATAATAAATTCTTTGACGGAAACCTGAAGGTCAACGACAAGAACTTACAGCTTGTATTTGACGGAGGAGTAAACTTAAACCCGAAACTGCCGGTCTTCAATTTCAAGGCCACCATCAAAAACGCAAAGTTAAGGGCATTACATTTATTTAAAGATTCGCTGAAAGTGGATGCAGTGTTCAGCACGAACTTCTCCGGTACCAACCTCAATAATATCCAGGGAGACCTGCTGATACAAAAGATCAGACTTGATAATGTCAAAGGCATATACAACATAGATTCTGTACAGCTGCAGGCGCAGGGCATCGGAATAGACAGGACACTGAGGATCAAATCTGACGTGCTGGATGCCAGCATCCGGGGGCAATACGACCTGAATACGCTACCTTCCTACTACAAGCAACTCGCCAAAACCTATATCCCATCGCTGAAAACAGATATTGTTAAGTTCAAAGACCAGATATTCCAGTTTAACCTGACCGTCAAACGTTTTGAACCGGTAGCAGAATTGATCGCTCCAGGACTCGAAATCCAGGATCAGGCTATCCTGCTAGGCAATTTCGACTCCAAAAAGAATATAGCTACACTCAATGGCTTTGTGAAAAAACTGACCTATAAGGGGGTAATCGCAAACAATATCATTATAGATGAGAATACCACTCAAAACCAGCTGCAGGCGATCATCACTTCAGACCGTGTGGACCTAAACGACAGTCTTTATATCAAGAATGTAAACATATCCAATATTTTAAGAAATGACAGTCTCGCCCTCAACGTGAAGCTGTCCAATGCGGATGATGCCAATCAACTCGATTTAAACGGCCTGGTAGAATTTGGAAAAGATACTACAGCCAGAATCAGTATCCTGCCATCAATATTAAAGATCAACAGCCAGGACTGGGCGATCCAGGAAAAAGTACGCATCAATTTCAGGGCCGGGAAAACGGAGATCAGCAATTTCGATCTCAAGAATGGCAATCAGCTGCTTACAGTAGACGGGGTGCTCTCTGGCGATCCGAATGACGCATTAAAAGTAGGTTTCAAGGAATTCAGTTTAAAAACGATAAACCCATTTGTAAAAACCCTTGGAATTACCCTTTCGGGCAATGTAAACGGGGAAACCAATTTACACAGCCTGCTGAAATCCCCGCGCATCAGGGACGGGATCACTATTGATTCCCTGACATTGAACGATACCTACATAGGTACACTCAGGGATACTTCTTCTTTCAATCAGGAAGCCAACGTAGCAAACGTATTCATGCGCATCAATACATCTGAAAAGGAGACCTTTAAGATTGACGGAAAGCTCGACCTGAAGGAAAAGGACATGGACCTGACGGTTAGAATGGACGAAACCGAACTTGCGGTGCTTACCCCTTTTGTGAGCGAGCTGGTATCTAACCTTAAAGGACAGATATCCTCTGATCTTACTGTAAAAGGCCCTTTCAGCAAACCTGAAATCAATGGAAATATTATCCTGAAGGAAGCTCAGGTAATGGTGAACTATCTCAAGACTACCTATAAAATAAGTGATAAGGTTGAGGTAGCGAACAGTGTGGTACAAATCAATAACCTCGACCTGAAAGATGTTGGTGGAAATACGGCTACAGCCAATGGCTCTGTGGATCTCAACAAGATCAACACCCCTAACCTGGATATTACCATCAAGGCCAGAACCTTTATGGCGCTGAACACTACAGCCAAAGACAACCAGCTGTATTTCGGACAGGCATTCGCTACAGGAACATTTATCTTTAAGGGGCCAACCAATAAAATGTACATCGGCATTGATGCCAAAACCGAGAAAGGGACCGTATTTAACCTGCCGCTCAATAGTTCCGAAACCGTCTCAGCAAAAGAATTTATTACTTTCCTCAGCAAGGATACGCTGGCCAACCAGAAAAAAGCCACTAACTTTGACGGACTGACGATGAACTTCAAACTTCGTATAGACCCAAACAGCACAGCTAACTTATTTACCAACGTAGGAAACCTGAGTGGCAAGGGAAATGCAGAGCTGGAACTGAACATCAACAGCCTCGGCGATTTCGAAATGTCAGGAGATTACATCATTGAATCCGGAAATTTTGATTTTACGGCACAGGAAGTCATCAATAAAAAATTCACCATCCGTCAGGGGGGAACCATCCGCTGGATCGGAAATCCCAATAATGCACAGATACAGCTGAAAGCGATTTACGAACTCAGAGCGAGTTTAAGCGATCTTTATCAGGCTGCAAACAGAAGTGAAACAAACAGTGCAAATGCCAACCTTAGGGTGCCTGTAGAGGTTGAGATGGGATTAAGTGGCTTACTTACGCAGCCAGATATCAAACTGGACATTTTTTTCCCTTCAAACCCTTCAATCAAAGAAGAACTGCAGGCTTATTTCAGCGACGCCAACAACCTCAATCTGCAGGCATTCAGTTTGATTATCCGCCGTAGTTTTGCGCCGGGCTCAGGCCGCGAAGACCTTGGCAAGCAACTGTCGTCAGGCGTTGCAAGCACGGCCACAGAGCTGCTTTTTAACCAGTTTAACAATGTGCTATCTACGCTTAACCTCGACTTTGTAGATATCAACGTCCGCTCACTCAGTGAAGCCAGTGCTTCCTTCAGGTTCTTTGACAACAGGGTAACCGTGAATGCCGGTGTGGTTGACAGGCGGATCAGCAACAGCGACCTTTCTCCAATTGGCTTTAACAGCGCAAATGTGGGAGGTGAGGTAGAAGTACTGGCTCTCATCAGAAGAGATGGTACGCTGATAGGCAAACTGGCCAATAAGCCTCCAACGATACAAAGTATATTCGCTAATCCCGGTATTACCAATACCAACGTAACCTCGGTAGGACTGATCTACTCACAGCAGTTTGATAACTTCAGGGAGTTTATTCAGAAGGTGACCGGAGAATACCGCCGAAATCAGCGAAAGAAAGAGGGCGAAACCCGGCAAAAAGCGAAACAGTCGCTCAACAAAGAAGCCATTACAGAGGAGCAGAAAAAGCTGAAGAAAAACAGATAATTATTAATAACAGAAAAGGGCCGGTGATTACACCAGCCCTTTTCTGTTATACCTATTGTGTGCATACTATCCTTTCATGATCGTATGCCCCATTTTATCTCTCTTCGTTTTCAGGTAGGTCTCGTTGTGGGTGTTGCTCAATATTTCAATAGGAATATTCTCCACCACCTCTAAACCATAACCAATCAAACCTGCTCTTTTAGTAGGGTTATTGGACATCAGGCGCATTTTACTGACACCCTGTGCCCTTAAGATCTGTGCTCCTACGCCATAATCACGTTCATCACCCTTGAAACCCAATTTAATATTGGCTTCTACGGTATCAAAACCAGCATCCTGCAGGTTATAGGATAAAAGTTTATTCACCAGCCCTATCCCGCGGCCTTCCTGGTTCATGTAAACAACAACCCCTTTTCCTTCAGCCTGAATCATTTCCATAGCCTTATGCAATTGCGGTCCGCAGTCGCAGCGGCAGGAGCCAAATATATCGCCTGTGATACATGAACTATGTACACGTACCAATACGGCCTCATCCGGAGTCCACTCGCCCTTGCTCAATGCAAGGTGAATTGCATTGTTCTCCAGCTGTGTATAGGCGGTCATTTTAAAATCACCCCATTCTGTAGGCAGGTTAATTGTCACATCTTCCCTGATCAGGCTTTCCTGGTTCAGGCGGTAAGCAATCAGATCTTTAATTGAAACTATTTTCAGCTGGTGCTGTTCAGCAATTTTCAGCAGATCCGGCAGTCTGGCCATCTCGCCATCGTCCTTCATGATCTCTACCAATACTCCTGCAGGCTCCATACCGGCAAGTACAGCCAGATCAACAGCTGCCTCGGTGTGACCGGCACGTCTCAGTACGCCACCGTCTTTAGCACGCAACGGAAAGATATGTCCGGGTCTGCCCAGTTCCTTTGGATCTGTAGCCGGGTTAATTAATGCTTTTATTGTTTTAGAACGGTCTGACGCAGAAATACCTGTAGTACATCCGTGTCCTATCAGGTCCACTGAAACCGTAAAGTTAGTTTCATATGCAGCAGTGTTCTTGCCTACCATCAGTTCGAGATCCAGTTCTTCACACCTGGCTTCTGTAATTGCGGCGCAGATCAGCCCCCTGCCATAGGTGGCCATAAAATTGATCACTTCCGGAGTGGCATTGGCAGCAGCAGTAAGGAAATCACCTTCGTTCTCACGGTCTTCATCGTCAACAACGATTACAACTTTACCTGCCTTGATATCTGCAATAGCATCTTCTATTGCGTTCAGTTTAATTTCCATTTTGTAGCATTAGTATTAGACATCCTACTTTATAAATTGATAATAAACACCCATTTATCCAGATAAGAATAAACAAAGTTACAACCTTAAATGATAATATGTGCTTTCAAATATCATGCGTAAGTAAGGAACATCAGACTATTTCTGTACCGCTTTCTTTTTGCTGAAAAGTTTGTTGAAAAAGGCCTTGTACAAGGTGATGTCGAAGAGGGCAGAATCTACAGTTGCTTTGTAGGTAAGGAATGCCCCTACCGGACTAAGTACAATAATTGCCATCCAGATCCCGAGTATCGGATTGATATTTCCCTGGTTGGCAGATTTCTCTGCTACCGTGGTGATAATGTGGTAGAACAGGAAGAATATAATAGCCATTACCACCGGCAATCCAAGTCCGCCTTTCCTGATAATCGCACCCAAAGGTGCTCCAATAAAGAAGAGCATGAGACAAGACACTGCAAGAGTAAATTTTCGCTGGTATTCAATCCTGATCCTGATCAGGTTTTTCACCCGCTCCTGATGATCCGCTAACCTGCCATCCGTAGTTTGTTCCACAGATTTGGCCTGATCCAGGGCAGATTGCATGGTTGATACGCGCTGAGCTGCAGGCACAGAATTCAGTACCGGTCCTTTTAGTTTTGCAGGCGCCATCTTTATACTTGTGTACCCCTTAGTGTAGTTGTTCTGTTTAAAATAAGTTCCGATGGCAATCCTTGCAAAGCGGTTCACACTGTCCAGTTCCTTTGTTAGTGAATCCCCTTTATGTTTAAGACCTTTGAGATTGAGCATCTGGTTGTTTGTCCGGAAACTGTTTTCGTCGGTTCGCGCCATCTTAAAGCTTGAGATATCAAACTTCTGTGCAGTTTCTCCAAAACGCATTCTGGTGAGCTGCTGACGTGGATTATAGGTAGCGTTCTGACTGCTCGATTCCTCGTACCTCACCCCATCCTTTAGCCTGAGTACAAGGAACTGCTTGTCTTTAGTGGTATTCATTGTGCCGCTTTTGGCAATAATGATTTTTGGTACACCGTTATTGCCCGTATGGTCATAGATCATGATCCCGGTAAGGGAAACACCGTCTTCGCCCTTTTTATCTACCCGGATCGAATACTGGGGAATACTGTTATTAAATACGCCCTCCTTAATCAGGAAAGAGAGCTTCTTGTTTCTTACATCCCAGAGCAGGGAGCCAAACTTCAGATTGGCCTTGGGAAGCATATATTCTGAGAACAAAAATGACGAAAAGGCAATGCAGATGATCAGCACCAGTAAAGGCCGCATCGCCTTTTGCAGCGATATGCCTGCAGATTTTATCGCTACCAGCTCATAATTTTCCCCCAGTGTTCCAAAAGTCATGATGGAAGAAAGTAAGATGGCCAGCGGCAGCGCCATAGACACATTTGCAGCAGATGCATAAAACATCAGCTCCAGTATGATATACCATTCAAACCCCTTTCCAATCAGATCATCCACATATTTAAACAGGAAGAACATCAGCAGGATGAACATTACCACTAAAAATGTGACCAGGAAAGGTCTAATGAATGCTTTCAGCAGAAGTATATGAATCTTTTTCAATATACAAATGTAGACAATGCATCTGAAAATTTATGCACCAATTACACTATGCAGGTAGGTGATCTGGTTATCCCAGATTTGGGTTCTTTCTTTCAGTGTATCTTCAGTAGCGAAATCTGTAATAGAAAGCGCTACATCGTTTGTTAATTCATCCTGTACGATTTCCATTTCAAAATAACAGTGAGGCTCATCATCGATCCATTTGAACTTAACCATTTTATTTTCTTTGAAGCTTAACATTTTGGCTTTCTGAACTTCGTCATCCCATGTAAATGTATACACCTGATCACGGAAAACAACATCATCTGCAAACCATTGGGACAGCCCGTTTGGCTCACTGATGAAACTAAACAAAATACGCGGAGACGATTTCAACTCATATTCTAATGTAAATTTTTTCTTTTCTGACATCTTAAATCGCTTATATCTTGTTATTTGTATATTATTTTTTTATTTTTTTCTAAAGGAAAGTATTTTATTCTATATTTGCAACTCTTTAAAAAAACAAGCCCACGGCGGGGTAGCTCAGATGGTTAGAGCGCAGGATTCATAACCCTGAGGTCGGCAGTTCGATCCTGCTCCCCGCTACTGAAAAAGCTCATCGCAAGATGGGCTTTATTTGTTTTACAGCATTTCGTACCTCTGCTTTCATACCTTGCATCGAATGTCTTTCCGTAGCGGTGCTAAAGCCGCAAATAGAAGTTTAAACTATTAATGTGTATAATAGGGAAAACATTTGGGTTTACAATAATATCGCCGAAAAAATGTTAGGGGCTGTTCCGCTCAACACTTGATCTATAGTAGCCATTCTTCTCAGGGGCTACTGGTGCATCATACCTTTCTAAAGTGCTTTCCGCATGATCAAACCATCTCTCAAAATTAGCATGACTGTTTCTGCCCCTGCCGTCGCTGTTGAGGCAGATATATAATACGACATTATCAGGCTGTTGCCCGAAGACCTCATCAATAAAGTGAATGACAGTATTTCGTATCTCTGGATGCTGCGCTTGCGGTTTATTCCTCATCTGCTGGATGACAGGCAATCCCAAAGGAAAGCACCGGAAGTTCTTTTTCCTCATTTCCGCTATCTGTGAAGAAATGTTAACAAGTGCCATCCTTCGCACTATTTATCTAATAGCGGGCGGACAAGTTTGATTCCTTTCAGCGAGGAAAGCGAGACATTCTTTTGAACGGCATCAGCAATACGCTCCTTATTCTCTATCAATTTATTGAGAGGATTTTGGCGGTTTTTGGTATTCTTGCTACTATTCGTATCATCGCTTTACTTTTGCAATCAGATTATAAATAAATACAATATTGATTTAAATCAACATTGTATCTGACAAAACAGTTAAGGTATAAGTAGTTACCTTAACTGTTTATGATCCTTTTCAATTTTGCTCTGATGATATTTTGATTTATTAATATATAAACAGGCATGGATTTTCATATAACGAACAAACACAAGCACGTTTATATTATTAAACAAGATAATTAAGATGAATTTAAACTTAAAATCAGCGTTAAGTTATGGTTAAATTATATAAATTTATCTAAAATAAAAATTGTAAACTCCGGAAACAAGCTGTTTGATACTCCCAGCTACAACCTTACCGTCAAGATAAACCTTCTGTCCCTCCGCAGGCACAGGCAGTATTACAGAAGCAGTGGCATTCGCAGGAATCTCTACCCTGTAGGAGACACCTGATCCCTTTCTCGTCCATGATGATACAATATTACCATACGGCCCATTGTGTATTGCTTCAAAATGATCCAGCCCTTTCACGAAATGAGGCTCCAGGATCACGTTCTTAAACCCTGGTTTTGCCGGATCTGGCCTGATGCCTGCAATCCCCTTGTATAACCAGGCACCAATCTCGCCAAACATGATATGGTTCATTGAGATATCTGATTTGGCATCAATAGGCCAGTTCTCGTACAAGGTTGTTGCGCCGTTGGCCATCCACCAGCCCCAGCTAGGATAAGTCTTCTGCGAAGCTACACGGTAAGCAATATCTGCATACCCATTTTCGCTCAGAGCATTCAGAATAGCTTTAGTCCCCAGCAAACCTACATCCAGATGAAAGCCATCTGCTTCCACACGTTTGGCCAGGTTTTGGGCAACCTTCGCTTTGTACTCTTCGGGAACTATGTTCCAGTATAGCGGCACACTTAATTCTGTTTGTACACCTGCACCATATATCCCGGTCTCTTTATTCAGGTACTTTGCATTAAAGGCGGCTTTAATTTTTGACGCCAGCTCCGTATACTTCTTATAATCCGATGTTTTTCCAAGGATCTTAGCCGTCTTAGCCAGGATCACTGCATCAGCATAATAATAACAGGTAGACGTGAGTTCTACCGGCGCTTTCGATTTCACAGGCACCCAGTCGCCCAGGCCCCAACCGGTCAGTCCCGAAGGGTAACCTTCATCAATATGGTTCACATACTTTCTGATGTTCTCATAACAGTCTGCAAGTAACTTCTGGTCTCCGTAAAACATATAGATATTCCAGGGGATAATAGCGATAGTACTGGTCCAGTCTGGCCCGTTACCCCATTCATAACCCCAGCCATCCGTAGGGATAATAGAAGGTAATACCCCATTTGGCTGCTGCTCGTCGCGATGATCAGCCAGCCATTTTTCGTATATGGTGATTCCGTCAAAATTATACAAACCTGTTTCTATAGCGATCTGAGCATCACCTGTCCAGCCATTTTTTTCACGCTGAGGGCAATCGGTCGGGTAACCAAAAAGGTTAGACAGGTAGGAATTATTGGTAGCAGACCAGATCTGATTGATCAGAGGCTCAGAAGAAGTTACATTACCTGTCACAGGCACATCACTATGCATGAAATACCCTACCAGACTTGTCTTATTAAGTTCCAGAGGAACACTGCTGGTTACCTCCACATACTGAAACCCTTTATAATTGAAATGCGGCATAAAGGACTCTTCGCCTTTCCCGCTCAGGGTTAAAATATCCACCTGAAAAGGATCCTGGTTATCTGTCGGGCGATAATGCACATCGATATTGGACATATCAGCACGGCCGTCCGGGTACAGACGTTCTGCATGCTTTAATCGCAAAACCGTTCCTGCAGCACCCTTGACAGTGATCTTTGATACCCCTGAGATATTTCTTCCAAGATCAAAGATATAAGTTGTGTCATTAAACTTCTTCAGGCTTTTTACAGCAATCTCCTCCACATTCCGGATCGGATGCAGAGCCTGTGCAACGATGTTGCCGGAAGGTGCAGAGCGGTTGATCACATTTTTCCAGGAGGAATCATCAAAGCTGACCGTGTTCCATCCTGTTTTCTCCAGTCTTGCGTCATAATGTTCCGCAGTGTAAATACTGTTAAATATGATCGGACTTAACGCTGTTTTCCAATCTTTACCAGATGTAATTGTTTCTACAGAGCCATCTTCATAAGTAATTCTCAGGTCCAGACAAAAAGCAGGGCGGTTACGCCAGGGAGCTTTATCAAAGTCCCATACGGCGGTCGACTGATGGTTGTACCAGCCATTACCCAGTATAACACCGATCGCATTTTTTCCTGAAACCAGGCATTTAGTGATATCGTAAGTAACGTATAAGGTACGCCTGTCGAAACGGGTATACATAGGATCCATCCGGTGGTTGCCGATCTTAGCCCCATTGATGGAGAGTTCATATAATCCTGCAGCGGCGATGTAAGCCCTGGCCGATCTGATCTTCTTCCGGGTTTCTACAACCTTGCGGAAATAAGGCGCAGGTTTCAGCTGTTTATTTTCAGTATCAGAGATCCAGGAACCTTTCCAATTGCCCATCCGCATCATCCCGGTTTCGAAGCTGGATATTCCTGCTTTTACAGATTGCTTTCCGTTTTGATCAGCCAGGTCAATCCTCCAGAAATATTTACTAAAAGGTTTAAGCAATGGCCCCGCATATTTTACAAGCGTGCGTTCTGATTTTATCCATCCGGTATTCCACAACTGTCCACCGGCTTTACTTAGTGCCAGGGAATCCGTATCCACGACAATCCGGTAAGCCGTTTGTTTTGCTCCCTGCCTGTTATCAGCCATCTGCCATGTAAACCTCGGCTCGGGATTATCTAAGCCTATAGGGTCTGTTAAATACTCGGTTTCCAGTTTTACGGCATGAGCCGGGGTCTGGGCAGAGGAAATTATTGTACTTAAAAGCAGTAATGCGAAGCAAAATTGTTTAACCATTTTAATTTGGGAGATTTCTTAGCCTCACAAATCTAATATTAACACCATTAGCACCACCATTTTATTCCAAAAAAAAGCAGCAGGCGATCTTATCTTTCCTACTGCCCCATTCTAACCAAAGAAACGCTCTTTAAAATACATTTACGATCAGCTGCAATGCCCCGTAGTTCTTTTCGGGGTTAAACATTGCTGTTGCCGCTATTGGCATATGGTACTTAAACAGCACCAGATCCTTATTAATTGTTACACCGGTGTTGACCACATTTGGCCTGTCACCATAGAAGTTTGCCTGCCTGCCAAAGGCGAAACCACCACCTACAAAAACGTGCAGTTCAGAAGTTCCGTCTTTCCATAACCTGTAATCCAGTTCAGAATAATGTGAATAGCTATTCTTAACACCTCCATCAGAAGTGGGGTGGGTATCACGACCAAGGATGATTGTTGCCCAGTTGACCGTTAACGGAAAAGCATCTCCGAACTTGTATCCTGCCCTCACATCCACAAAGTGCGATGTGCTTCCCGGGTTATAATTGAACAGCCTGGCATTCGGGAAGTCACTGATATTATTCACATCCCAGATGGAAAAACTATATGTAGGTTTGGTATAACTGATATAATAGTCAAACTCCTTATATTCTCCGTTAAAGCTGGCCCCACCCCATACACCTACCGCCAGACTCTTATCTTTTGTCAGGTTATAGTGCATATCCACATCTGTAATGGGGGCATTTGACACTTTAAATCCACGCCAGGTATAGAGGTTCCTGACCTGCAGATTAATATCAAAGGGCACAACCTTTTTTACTTCATTTGTATCCAGTTTATCTGTTGCTTTATCCTGAGCCATGCCATTTAAGGCAAGGCACAGCCCAGCGATAGCCAATAGGCTACCGTTTAAATATCTTTTCATCAGCATATATATTGGTTGTCTAAATTGATGAACAGATCATAAGCATGCCCGCATATGATCTGTTATCCTGATCAGAATGATTAAATATGTAAATTCATATAAAGGAACGCTGCGATAGCCGTACCTACAATTGGCCCGAGTACAGGGATCCAGGCATAAGCCCAATCGCTGGTACCTTTATTTTTAATCGGCAATATTGCATGTATAATCCGTGGCCCAAGATCACGCACGGGATTAATGGCGTATCCGGTTGTACCACCCAGTGAAAGGCCAATTACCCAAACCAGCAAAGCTACAGGTACCGCGCCTACAGAACCCAGACCAACAGGCGTTTTGCTCGGTGTAATCTCTGCCCCAGTGATATAAAAAATAGTGAACAGCAGGACAAAGGCACCAATGATCTCACTTGCAATATTAGAGATATAATTACGTACGGCCGGCCCTGTAGAGAAAACTGCAAGGATAGAGGCCGGGTTATTGGTTTTTTTGAAGTGGTCAAAATACATGATCCACACCAGGAAGGCACCAATAAATGCACCGATAAACTGGGCGCAGATATACGGGAGCACGTTTGACCATGGAAATTTACCGGCAATAGCCAGTCCGATAGTAATAGCAGGATTAAAATGCGCACCACTATATGGTCCCGCGATGGTTACACCTACAAATACAGCTAATCCCCAGGCTGTGGTAATCACCATCCAGCCACTGTTATTTCCTTTGGTATCATTCAATACGACATTGGCCACAACGCCGTTCCCTAACAGTATCATAAACATGGTACCGAGCAATTCTGCAATGAAAGGTGACATAATAAATTCGATTTACGTGAAAAAACTAAACTAATTCAGATTTGGTCAGCTTGTCGCCAGTGGACTGTGCGGCATGAATAGCCTTTTTCCATCCTTTAACGTGCTCCTTAATCTTAGCCTGGTCGCCCGCCGGCTGAAATTCTTTCTCCGCTTTCCATAATTGCTGTATCTCTGCAATGTCTTTCCAGAAACCAACAGCCAGTCCTGCAAGATAAGCAGCACCCAGTGCAGTAGTTTCAGGTACTGTCGGCCTGATTACCTTCACATTGAGCAAATCCGACTGGAACTGCATCAGCAGGTTATTTGCCGTAGCTCCCCCATCAACTCTCAGTTCTTTAATCTCCATTCCGGAATCCGCTTCCATAGCTTTCAGTACATCCATGGTCTGGTAACCAATAGACTCGAGTGCGGCGCGGGCAATATGGCCCGAAGTTGTTCCACGGCTCAAACCAATAATC
Source organism: Pedobacter sp. (assembly GCF_040513095.1). Taxonomy (GTDB): domain Bacteria; phylum Bacteroidota; class Bacteroidia; order Sphingobacteriales; family Sphingobacteriaceae; genus Pedobacter. The sequence continues at coordinate 118,031 of NZ_JBEVDX010000046.1, forward strand.
GTTCCCCTGACATCAGGTTTCCAGTATGGTGCACCAAGACCTGCAAAAGCCGGAACAAAGTATACACCATCGGTATCTTCTACGCTTAAAGCCAGTTTTTCAACATCAGCAGATGTTTTGATGATACCCAGACCATCGCGCAGCCACTGCACAACAGCACCTGCGATAAAAATACTTCCTTCAAATGCATACTGGATTTTGCCGTCTATTTTCCAACCCACAGTGGTCAGCAGATTGTTTTTCGACTCAATAAACTTGTCACCTATATTCATCAGCATGAAACATCCTGTACCATAGGTATTTTTAACCATCGCTTTGTCGATACACATCTGGCCAAAAAGGGCGGCCGACTGGTCTCCTGCGATACCTGCAATAGGAATTTTTGAAGCAAAAATTGTTGTTGCTGTTTCTCCGTAGATCTCACTGGATTGTTTAACCTCAGGAAGCAGACTCTTAGGGATATCCAGGATAGCAAGAAGTTCATCGTCCCACTCCTGGGTAATGATATTGAACAGCATGGTACGGCTGGCATTAGTAATATCTGTTACATGCACATGCCCACGGGTAAATTTCCATACCAGCCAGCTATCCACAGTCCCAAAAGCAAGTTCACCTTTTTCAGCTCTTTCACGTACACCTTCAACATTATCCAGGATCCACCTGATTTTAGTGCCTGAAAAATACGAGTCGATCACCAAACCTGTTTTCGCACGGATCGTATCTTCATGTCCCTGCTCCTTCAGCTCATCACAGAAGTCGGCAGTACGGCGATCCTGCCAGACAATTGCATTATATACCGGTTCACCGGTAGCCCTGTCCCAAACAATGGTAGTTTCACGCTGATTTGTAATTCCTATTGCTTTTATATTAGTTCCGTTGATGCCTAATTTTACAGTAGCTTCTGCGGCCACACTCGCCTGCGTTGACCAGATCTCGTTAGGGTCATGTTCTACCCAACCAGACTGAGGAAATATTTGTTTGAATTCACGTTGCGCTACAGACCTGACCTGGCCTTTATGATCAAAAACAATAGCGCGAGAGCTGGTAGTACCTTGATCCAAGGCTAAAATGAAATCTTCCATAATGTTATATATACTTGGTTGAAAAAAAATAAAATTGTTTAAATTCCTGGATTATGCTGTCAGTGGGTAAGGCTCCAGCAGATATGTTTTCGCGAGTGCGATAAATGTATCTACCTGATTTTTTTCCCATGCTGCATCTTTACCCAGTTCAGCGGCAATCAGCGCAGCTACTTTTGGTGCCACATCAATTGCCATACGTGCATCCAGGAACAAAATCCTTACACGTCGTGCTAAAACATCTTCCAGCGTTCTTGCCATTTCATGTCTTACTGCCCAAATTACTTCGGCAGCTGTATATTCAGCTCTCGGATCAAGTTTCTCTCCCCAGGCTTTTTTCTCATTAGCCAGTGCCAGTAAAGCTTCACGGTCTGTTCCGTACACATATAAATGATTGTTGCGGTCCACATTTGGGGTACTTCCATGAATAGGCAGGTCTTTGGTCTTCACTGGTTTTTTCACCAGTTTACCCACCTCTATAGCTTTATTCACAGTATCTTCAGCCATCTTACGGTAAGTAGTCCATTTTCCGCCTGTGATAGTAATCAGTCCGGAATCCGACACAAAGATCTTATGGCTCCTGGAAATTTCTTTGGTTTTTTCAGATCCGCCCTGTGGGGCAGCCAGAGGACGCAGACCGGCAAACATACTGAGCACATCTTTAGCTGCTGGTGCTTTAACCAGATACTGATCGGCCGTTTTCATAATGAACTGAATCTCTTCCTCCAATGCAAGAGGCTCCAGACTCGATGTTTTTAAAGGCGTATCTGTAGTTCCGATTACCAGTTTATCATGCCATGGCACAGCAAACAGTACACGTCCGTCTGATGTCTTAGGAATCATCAAAGCATCTTCAGCAGGCATGAAGGACATATCCACCACCAGGTGAATTCCCTGACTCGGGCGTAACATCGCTTTGTTTCCCGGTTTATCCATCTGCAGGATGTCATCAGCAAACACACCGGTTGCATTTATAACAGTTTTACCTTTTATAGTATAGCGGGTACCAGTTTCTGTATCAGTAGCAACTACACCTGACACTCTTCCCTGACTATCTTTAGTTAGGTTACTTACTTTAAAATAATTCAGTACTGTAGCTCCCTGCTCAAGAGAAGTCTGTGCAATATTAATGGCAAGCCTTGAATCATCAAACTGTCCGTCATGGTAAACCACCCCTCCGTACAACCCTTTTTGCTGGATGGTAGGCAGTCTGCGGGCAACTTCTTTTTTAGAAATATGTTTAGCCCTGCCAAAGCCCAGTTTCCCGGCCAGCAGGTCGTACATTGTTAAACCGATAGTATAGAATATCCCCCCCCACCATTCGTAGTTGGGGATAATAAAAGATTCATTTTTTACCAGGTGGGCTGCATTTTTAAGCATCAGTCCGCGTTCATGCAGTGCTTCTACTACTAAACCTATATCACCCTGCGCCAGGTATCTTACTCCGCCATGTGCAAGTTTGGTACTCCGGCTGGATGTTCCTTTGGCGAAATCAATCTGTTCAAGTAACAAAGTTTTGTATCCGCGGGATGCTGCATCCAATGCTGTACCTAAACCTGTGGCACCACCGCCAACAATAATCACATCCCACACTTTGTCAGGATCTGATAAACCTTCAATTATTTTATTTCTTGCGTTACTTATCATTTTCGTAAAATTTAGATTTTAGCTTCCGTTTCACTTATCGAAGTTACAAAACAAAACAATTCAAAACAAATTAAAATAATACAAAACATATTTTTGCGAATATTGTCCTAAATTTGAACCGACATGCCACGTATACGTGACTTTAATAAAGAAATGAAAGCAACAATCGAAAGAAAACGAAACAATAAATGAAAATTTAGCATTGTAAGTTGTAAGATTTAGGTCCACCCTTAAAGCATTATTAGTATTTTTGAATCAATAACCAGATATTTTATCCATCAGCAGCAATGAAAAGTATAACCGAAAGACATCGTATTATATTGAAAATTCTAGGGGACAATGAACATGTCAATGTACAGGAACTCAGTTCGGAAATGAAAGTTTCGGAAGTGACCATACGCAAAGACCTTAAACTTCTGGAAGATAAAAATCTGCTGTTCCGCACACATGGGGGTGCTTCGAAAGTGAACCCTTATACAAACGACAAACCCGTTGCCGTAAAAGAACGGCTTAATGCGGAAGAAAAACAGATCATTGCCAGAACAGCTGCCACCATGATTGGCAATAATGATTCCATTATAATCGGCTCAGGAACAAGTATGCTTGCCCTGGCTAGGGCCATCCATCCCGAAGTTCGTCTTACTGTGATCACCTCTGCGCTCAATGTAGCCCTTGAGTTATCCCATCATCTCAATGTGGAAGTACTCCAGCTTGGCGGGCAGCTCAGACAAAATTCATCTTCAGTAATGGGCCCATATGCAGAGCAGATCCTTGCCGACATTTCCTGCGGCATGCTCTTTCTGGGCGTCGACGGCATAGATATGGAGGTTGGTCTAACCACCACAAGTCTAATGGAGGCCCGTTTAAACCAAAAAATGATGGATGCAGCACAGATTACTGTTGTGCTGGCAGACAGTTCAAAGTTTGGGAAAAGAGGACTCGGCAAAATCTGTCAGATTGACCAGATTCAGCACATCATCACTGATAGCGGGATCTCATCAGAACTGGTCAAAATGCTGGAAGAAAAAGGCGTTAGCGTAACTATTGCAAGAAAATAATATGCCTGTATAATGGATCAATAAACGAAACTATCATAGCGGACTTTAATGAGATTGCGCGGTATATCATTTAACATCCACCTGCACAACTCCTGTCTTCAAACCCTTACCACTTACGTTCAGCGTTATCTTCCCCGGCGCTGTACCTGCTTGCACAGTAGCAACCAGCATTCCCTGGAAGGTTTTCATATGTGGCAGGTGGAATAGTTCCAGGCTTGATGCATCACCATTGGCTGTAACTTTGAATTTACCCGCACCACTAACTTTGAAACTCAGTTCATTGGAAGCATCAGGACAAAGATTACCATCTTTGTCAACTACTTTAACTGTTACATAACTAAGGTCTTTACCATCTGCTATGAGTTCTTTCTTGTCGGCCTCCAGAACCAGGTGATCCGGCTTACCGGCAGTATGCACAACTTCTTCGGCAATAGCTTTGCCAGATTGATCATAGGCAACCACCTTTATTGTACCAGCTTCATATTTCACATCATTCCACATCAGGCGATACCTGCTGGTGCTTGAACTGTTATTCTTTAGCTGCCTGCCCATGCTTTTCCCGTTTACAAAAAGCTCTGCTGAAGGATAATTTGTGTATGCAAAAACCGGGGTTACCTGTCCTTCCCTACCCGGGAATGTCCAGTGCGGTAAAATATGCAGTGTAGGTTTATCAGTATTCCATTTGCTGCGATACAGATAATACCGGTCTTTCGGCATACCAGCCAGATCGAGGATACCAAAATAGGAACTGTGCGACGGCCATTTTTCGTCATATGGTGTAGGTTCACCCAGGTAATCAAATCCTGTCCATACGAACTCACCGATTACATACTGCATGTCGTCCTGTTTTACGAATTCATCATCCGGAATCTGGGACCATGTGCAGGATTCGAAATCGTAAGAAGAACTCTGGTTATCACCATAGACTTTGTTCTTAAAGAATTGCACCGGAAACTTGTAAACACCCCTGGAACTAACTGTTGATGCGGTCTCTGTGCCCAATATAAATCCTTGTGGCAGGCGTCTGTTTGCCTCTTCATACCTTGCCGGCTTATAGTTAAATCCCGGAATATCAACTGCCGAAGCAAAGTTATTGTTCAGTGCATTATCAATCCTGTCCATGCCCATTGTTACAGGCCGTGTAGGGTCTTCCCTGTGACAGATATCCTGTAGCAAGGTCACCAGTTTATTTCCATTCACTGCTCCCTGATCAGGCACCTCATTACCAATGCTCCACATGACAACTGAAGGATTGTTCCTGTCACGCTGTACCATATTGACCATATCTTTCTCTGCCCATTCATCAAACAGGTGGCTATAGCCGTTTTTCACTTTCGGACTTTTCCATTCATCAAAAGATTCTACCATCAGCATAAAGCCCATCTCATCGCATAACTTCACAAGTTCAGGCGCAGGCATATTGTGTGAGGTTCTGATCGCATCACAACCCATATCCTTTAACAAAGTTAACTGACGTTTCAAAGCCGCAACATTGATTGCTGCGCCTAATGGGCCAAGATCATGGTGGTTACAAACACCTTTAAATTTTCTGTAGGTACCATTCAGGGAGAAACCTTTTCCCGGTTCAAATTTTATTGTTCGTATACCAAATGTAGTACTGTACTCATCTTTCAATACATCGCCTGCATATAATTTGGAGACCGCAGTATATAAGTTAGGGCTTTCCGGCGACCATAACACAGGTTTATTAACGATCAGTTGTTGCTCAAACTGATCCCCATCTGTAACGGATAAAGAAGAATTGGCGAAACTTACTTTATTTCCTTTGGCATCCTTTATCTCCGTAACTAGGCGCAAAGGCGTTACACCTTCTGAACCTCCCTCAACTTTTGTTTTTAGTGTTACCCTGGCAAATTCTTTATTTACTACAGGAGTTGTAATGTAGCTGCCCCAAACCGGAACATGTATATCATCAGTTACTATCAGATGCACATTTCGGTAGAGGCCGGCTCCCGGGTACCACCTGGATGCTTCAGGGAGATTCTCGAGCCGAACTGCGAGCGTATTATTCAAACCCGGCTTTATAAAAGAAGTGATATCAATTGAAAATGAATTATATCCGTAAGCCCAGTGCCCAGCCTCCTGACCGTTGATGTATACCGTAGGATAACTCATTGCCCCATCAAACAGCAGTACAGCTCGCTGGCCGGGCTTAAAAGAGGCTTCGTTGAGCTTCCTGCTGTACCAGCCTATGCCTACAAATGGCAATCCACCAGTACGGCCTGATTTTAAGCTTTTACCTGTTTCCCCATTCTGAACGATTTGCACGTCCTGCACATCATTATTGCCGCTAAAAGGACCTTTAATTGCCCAGTCATGTGGGACACTAACCGTTTCCCAACTTTTGTCATTGATTCTGACAGCACCATCATGTTTTATATCACCCCTGGTAAATTTCCAGTTATTTTCGAGCAGGTATTCTTTGCGAACCTGAGCGGTTGTTGACATGGAATAAAGAGAGGAAAATATAATAGCAGCAGACATTGCTGTTCTAACAAAATTGGATGGGAGGAAACTTGCCATTGCGGTATCAGAATAAATATTTGGACTGGTAAATGTGCAGCAAGGTATTAAATAAATATAAATCCTGTATACAAATTGTGCAAATATGTAATCTGTACGATAGCGGATAGATATTTGATTAAAAACCCAGTTAAACCAGAAAAGCCTCTCAGTTTCCTGAAAGGCTTTCTTTAAGATTTGGCACCGACCTACTCTCCCACGTGTTACCGCAGTACCATCGGCTCTGGTGGGCTTAACTTCTCTGTTCGGAATG
>NZ_JBEVDX010000047.1:0-18182 GCF_040513095.1 Pedobacter sp.
AACTGACTTCTGAGGCCGTTATTGATTGCTTTTTGATATAATTAACCACCGCATTTGCGAGTGGATGTTCCGAATGTTGTTCCAATGCAAGCAGAATGCCTGTGAGGTGGTCTTTATTTATCTGATGAGCTGATGCCCAGCTGATCGCTGTTAGTGTCGGACGTCCCTCTGTAAGTGTCCCGGTTTTATCCAGCACAATTGTGTTTACCTTATAGCCTGTTTCCAGGGCTTCAGCATCTTTTATCAGTACCCCATTTTCTGCGCCTTTGCCCATCCCTACCATAACCGCTGTTGGCGTAGCAAGTCCAAGCGCACAGGGACACGCGATAACCAGAACTGTAACCATTGCCATCAGTCCCTGACTCAGCTTATAATCGCCGCCAAATAATAACCAGGCGCCCAGCGTAAGCACTGCAATAAAGAGCACAACAGGTACAAATATACCGGCAATTTTATCCACTAACTTTTGTACCGGGGCTTTTGATCCCTGCGCTTCCTGCACCTGTTTAATAATTTGTGCCAGCAGTGTTGCACCGCCGACCTTTTCTGCATGGAACCTGAAGCTTCCTTTCTGATTGATCGTTCCTGCATAAACGTTATCACCTGATTCTTTCAATATTGCAACCGGTTCACCGGAGATCATACTTTCATCTACGTAAGAACTTCCGCTGAATAATACTCCATCCACAGGAACTTTGTCTCCCGGTTTAACTACTAAAAGGTCACCGGTTTTTACAGCCGATATTTCGATCTCTTCTTCGCCGGAAGGTCCGATCATAAATACGGTTTTAGGCTGAAGGCCGATCAGTTTTTTGATGGCTGATGAAGTATTTGATTTGGCGCGCTCTTCGAGCAGTTTACCCAGCATGATGAAGACAATCACAACTGCTGCTGCTTCATAATATACATGCGGGTGCATGCCTTTGCTATGCCAGTATTCGTGGTAGAAAGTATTAAATACGCTGAAAAGATAAGATATACCGGTGCTTAAAGCTACAAGGCTGTCCATGTTAGCCCTCTGATGCCGCGCCTGTTTGAACGCGTTAATGAAGAAGCTTTTGCCAAACACAAACAATACCGGCGTAGTAAACACAAGCATATAGTAATTCGCATAGGGTATATTCATAAAAAACATACCGATGATCACTACCGGGAGGGTAAGTGCGGCAGCCATAAGCGTTCTCTTTTTTAACGCGGTATAACTGTCTGCCTGTGCCTCTTGCTGTTTCTCTTCAGCATTTACAGTATCTACAATAAGGTCGTATCCTGCACCTTGCAGGGCCTGACGGAATGTTGCCGGCTGGATTATCTCGGGCTGATACACGACCTTAACCTGCTGTGTGGCGTAATTGACCTCAGCTGTTTCTATGCCCTGCTGCGCAGCCAGTACTGACTGGACGCTTGAAGCGCATCCTGCACATGACATGCCTAATACCGGTAAAGAAATTGTTTGAAGATCTGAAGCTGACATCTTATTGTTTTATATAACAAAGATAGGATGTCAGCTATCTAAAGATTTACATCCTACTGTTATCTTTTTACATAATCTGACCCCGAAATCAAAATAGATCCTACAATTATAAGAATAGTTTACTTTCTATAAAACACATGGCCGCAGCGATTGATATGATAGTAGATTGCTATTGACGTTTATGCTTGAATAACCTTAGTTATACATCAAATGCAAATAAAAATGCATCAAAAAGCCGGTACTCCCTGAAGGAAATACCGGCTTTGATGATGATTTAAAGATAAAATAATTAGAAATCAAGATTACCTTCTACAGAATCATCCATGGTTTTGCCGGTAACAACGGAAGCCGCCATTTTAGCAAAAGCAACCATATCTCCGTGTTTATTGTCCCAGTAATACACATTGGTAGGTACTACTTTCAGGAGGCTGATATTAAAATCATCCTTACCACCCTGAAACCAGACTTTTAATAAGGGTTTCCACAATTCGTCAATTTTTTCCTGATCGGTACTGATCTCTGTAATCCCATAAATATTCAGGAAGCCCGAATTGGTAGATTCCTGGAAAAACAGGTGAGTAAATGGATCAGCTGCAATTTCGGCATTTTTGGTACTATCTTTCATGCTCATAAACCACAGATTCCCTTCATCGTCTACATCAAGCACTGCCATAGGTCTTACTGACACTGGCAGGCCAGTTTTGATATTTGTACAAAAGAAACAGTTTTCGGCCTTGGTAGCGATATGTTTTAATTTTTCGAGCGCCTCTTTGCCTTCTAAAGTTTTGATATGCTCGTCTGTCGGTTGCGTGTTGTTTGAACTGTCACGCGAGTTTTCATTGTTTTCCATAATTTCATTTGGTAGATGAACTAGCTGAACACTTTGTAGGATATATTGTTTTCACTAATCATTTAATGCTCTACAAATCAGGTACTAAAGTCCCCAATAACACTCACAGCCGATTACCTTCAAACAATCGACCACAATTGCGGTTAAAGCATTATGGACGTATTTAACATTAAAATTGGCTTTGGACAGAATGAATTGACGCTCACTATTCTGCCAACTGATGAAGGACAGTATAAAATCATATATTATGGTGGTGTCCTTGGAGCAATTCGCCTGGAAGCTGATAACGAAACCTGGGAAAAGGTGCCGGACGATGAACTGGAAGCAGGTGACCTGCCTTTTTACAGACATGACCTGAAGGCAGACCGGCTCGATATTATACTGGATGATGCTACTGTAGGAAGGATTGGAGAAGAAATAAACTCACATATATAAAAAACCCCTCTACCAAATGGTAAAAGGGGCTCAAAACACACACTATTTTATATAAATTTATTATAAAATGCCGTCAAAGCATCATACATTTATATTGTCACAAATATCTTACCATTAATAGAACTAAGTTATCTCACATGAAATGAATAACTTATAAAGTGTATTTCATCTGTCACTGAGCATATTAAAGAAATGGCAGTATATCACTTTCCTTCTGCAAGCAGCTGTTTTTTGTATTCTTCCAGCTTTGCCATTTCCTCTTCCGGCAGTTCCGGATACTGAAGGTTAAGTTCGCTGAAGGTTTGCTCCAGGATCTGACTGATAGCCAGTCGCGCATACCATTTTTTATCTGCGGGAATAATATACCATGGCGCCCGTTCAGTAGATGTTTCTGTAATCGCCTCTTCATAAGCCGACATATAATCCTTCCATAATCCCCGTTCAGTAATATCCGCAGACGAGAACTTCCAGTTTTTCGAAGGATCATTGATCCGGTCCAGGAAACGCTCTTTTTGGGTTTCTTCGGAAACGTTGAGGAAAAACTTGAGAATAACTGTACCGTTCTCGGCCAGGTGTTTCTCAAAATTACGGATGCTCTCATAACGTGCTTTCCAAAAGCTCTTTCCGATCTTTTTCACATCCTTGTATCCCGGAATGCGCTCATTGAGGATATATTCAGGATGAACTTTACAAACGAGCACGTTTTCATAGTGAGAGCGGTTATGGATACCGATTCTTCCCCGCTGTGGAAGGGCCAGGGAATGCCGCCATAAAAAATCATGCTCATATTCATTTGCCGTCGGTGTTTTAAAACTAAATACCTGGCAACCCTGAGGGTTAAGGCCAGACATCACATGCGATATCGCACTATCCTTTCCGGCCGCATCCATCGCCTGGAAAATGATCAGTACCGAATGGGCATCTTCTGCGTATAAAGTTTCCTGATATTTACTTAGTTTTTCTTTGACAACTTCCAGCGTGGCTTTGCCAACTTCCTTATCAATATCACCGGTATAATTTGTGCTGTACTCTTTCAGTTTAATTTTCTGTCCCGGGGTCGCTAAAAAGCGATTTGGATCTTTGCTCATTACCTTGTGTTTTAAAAACCATTTATAGGATAGGCTTGTTTAATCTGCTTAAATACAGGCAGTTTTATAACCTGAAGCCGATGAAAGGCAACGTATTTCAGAATGGCTAAAATTTTAGTGAATTATTTGCGTTAATTTGCACTGAGTGTTTAACAAGAATATCACAAGAACTGTTTTACAAAATTTTTTGACCCTATCAAATGTTTAAAGAGATCCATAATAAATACCTCCGATATATATCCATATTTATCTATAGTATTATCATCTTTTTTTGTGCACTGCAGCTCAATTTCCTCTGGCTCTTCGGTTATTCACCATCTATTCACGATATCAAAATGCCTACCCTCAGCGTGGGCTCTGAACTTTACACATCCGATGGTAAACTGATTGGAAGGTATTATAAGGAGAACCGTACTCCTGTTGATTTCAAGCAAATTTCGCCAAGTGTAATCAATGCACTGGTTGCTACAGAGGACGTACGTTTTTATAAGCATATAGGGATTGACTTCCGCTCCCTCTTATCCAGCGGGATCTCTACTGCAACAGGCGATAAGCGTGGTGCAAGTACCATTACCCAGCAGCTGGCAAAGAACATGTACCGTACAAGGTACAATAAGTCGCAGGGCTTTATAAGACACATTCCTGTTGTCCGCACTATCGTTTCCAAACTAAAGGAATGGATGACAGCTGTAAAACTTGAATCCAATTATTCTAAAAACGACATTATCACAATGTACCTCAATACGGTATCTTTTGGTAACAACACCTACGGTATCAAGACAGCCGCCAGGATCTATTTTGATAAACAGACTGATTCATTAACTGTTCCTGAATCAGCGATGCTGGTAGGGATGCTCAAAGGAACCTCTACGTATAACCCTGTACGTTATCCTGAGCGGGCACTCGAAAGAAGAAACGTTTCACTTTCGCAGATGAACAAATATGGCTACATCACCGATCAGCAGCTTAATGAATTCAAAAGCCTGCCCCTCGACCTGAAAGAAGGGAGAGTAGACGAAGGCAGTGACGGTGATTCTTATCTGAGGGCAGCTGTATCCAAGTATCTTGAAAAATGGTGTAAAGACAACCGTTATGATCTGTATGAAGACGGATTGAAAATCTATACCACCATTGATTCCAAACTGCAGAAATATGCCGAAGAAGCTGTAGCAGAACAGATGAGAATCATTCAGAAAAGGTTTTATAATGTCTGGGGCAACGAAGATCCATGGCAGGATTCCGAAAAACATAAAGTTGATTACCCGGGACGGGCGATGCATAACCTTCCCATTTATGCCATGCTGGAGAAGAAATATGCCAATAACCCGGATTCGATCACAGCTTATTTCAATAAGAAGAAGAAAATGAAGATCTTCTCTTACAAAGGAGACCGCGATACTCTTTTCTCTACAATGGATTCTATCCGTTACTATGGAAAGATCATGAATACGGGAATGATGACCCTTGACCCCTTTACAGGAAAGATTAAAGTATGGGTTGGTGGCGTAGATCATAAATTCTTTAAATACGACCACGTTAACCAGGCAAAAAGACAGGCCGGATCTACGTTTAAACCTTTTGCATACCTCGCTGCATTTGAAAGCGGCATGAGCCCTTGTGATACCTTTACAGATAAACCTGTAAAGATCAAATACGAAGAGAATGGCAAGACCGAGTATTGGGAGCCAAGAAATGCCGACTGGAATACAACTTACCGCGAGATGTCCCTGCGTACCGCAATGGGACGTTCTGTAAATACCGTAACAGCACAGGTTACAGAAAAAGTAGGCTGGGATAACGTAGTGAAATGGGCACATGAATGCGGTATTGACAGTCATTTACAATCCGTACCATCTGTGAGTTTAGGTCCGAACGATGTCTCTGTATACGAAATGGTGCGGGCTTATGGTACTTTTCTGAACAAAGGCGTTAGAACAGATCCTATTCTGGTAGAGAAAATCACTGACCAGGACAATACCGTCATTGAAGATTTTGTTGCTAAAACAAAGCGTGTACTCTCAGAAGAAATTGCATGGCTGATGCTCTACATGTTCAGAGGTGGAATGGAAGAGCCGGGTGGAACATCACAGGCCCTATGGGAATGGGATCTCTGGAAGAAAAACAACCAGATAGGTGGTAAAACCGGAACCTCTTCAGATTATGTGGATGCATGGTACATGGGTATTACCAAAGATCTGGTAACAGGTGTATGGGTTGGCTGTGATGAGCGTTCAGCACACTTTAAAAACGGTGAAACCGGTGAAGGTTCACGTACAGCCTTGCCCATTTTCGCTAAGTTCATGGAAAAGGTTTACCATGATCAGAGCACAGGTTATACTTATGGGCCTTTCCCGAAAGCTACTGTACCGATAACCAGAAGTATCAACTGCCCTACTCCTTCCTATGCTGTGGATACCGCAGTTACGGATAGTGTAGTAACAGACTCAGTTAATGTTGCTCCGGCAACTGAAGGAGAAGCCACACAGGAAAAACAGGAAGAGGTAAAACCTGAAGAGAAAAAGGCTGCTGAACCCGCTCCAAAACAATTGCCGCCAGTACCACTCACCCGTAAGGAAGAACGGGAGCTGAGAAGAAAGCAACGTCAGGAAGAAAAGGAAAGAAAGAAAAACGAGAACAACGCGAATTAAGAGAGATCCGCATTCAACATTTATAAAGGCCAGCCGGAACTCAAAAACCGGCCGGCCTTTTTTTATTTGTGGTTCTCATATGCGTATAACTATGACATAATTGCCAGTGGCATTTTCACTTGTGTGGGTATAGGCCTGTTCATGGTGATATGCTCAAAGTCAAGACCAATGGTAAGGTCAATCCAATCCGGGTTACACGAACGTACGAGACGCTCTTTCTGCATCCTGGTAAAACGGCTGATCAGCTTAAAACGGCTCAGTGCCTGGATCTCGGTTTTGAACTCCTCAAAATAAACAAGGCGGGTTAGCTGCTGGGCATTGTCAAAAAACAGGCTTGGCATCTGTTTATAAAAATCAAGCGTCTTGATTAAATCGGCGCTCATTCCAACGTGTAAACTGGTACGGTTTCTATCGGTTACGATGTAGACAAATTTTTTCATTGCTTTCAGCTTTAATTATTACCACTAATTAAATTAGTATATATATTTGCAGTACGAATAAATATTACTAACTTTATTGGTACAATAATACTAACTATTTTAGTAGAAACAAATTATTTTTAATCTTTTATTTTATGTCGAATATTTCCAGCAATCTCAAATACTTAAGAAAGAAAAAAGGCCATACACAGCAGCAATTCGCTGATTTGATGGAGATTAAAAGATCTCTTGTCGGTGCCTATGAAGAAGACAGGGCAGAACCTAAATACGACTTACTAAAAAGAATAGCAGAATACTTTGAACTGACCATTGATGAGTTTATCAATGAAACAGTCAATGATAAGTGGAAACTCAAGTTAAAAAGCCAGGGATCCAACCTCAGGATACTCAGTATTTCTGTGGATCACAACGATAATGAGAACATTGAAATGGTTCCGGTAAAAGCAAGTGCAGGTTACCTGAACGGATTTGCTGATCCTGAATATATCAAAGAGCTGCCGAAATTCCAGCTTCCCCTGCCTACCCTGAAACAGGGTACCTTCAGGGCGTTTGAAATTGTGGGTGACTCGATGCTGCCGATCCAGCCGGGAAGTGTGATCATCGGTGAGTATATGGACAACTGGAACGATATTAAAACCGGCGAGACCTATGTGATCGTCAGCAAAAATGAAGGTGTGGTTTATAAACGTGCCGGCAACCGCTTTAAAGAAAATAAAGAACTGAAACTGGTATCAGATAACAAAATGTACGATCCTTACCTGGTTGCTGCTGATGACATCCTGGAGATCTGGAAAGCAAAAGCCTACATCAGCTCTACCCTGCCTGATCCTGCGCCAGAGCCAACTATAGAAACCCTGACCAATATGATGTCCCAAATGCAGAAATCGCTGTCACAGATGAATAAAAATTAATATTTCATATTCAGATTAAACCGTTCAGCTGTTTTACACTCCAATTGATGAAACAACAGAAACAAAATGACCATGGTCAATCCCCCCGGGGCAGATCATGGTAAATCCAGACAAATAAAATATGAAGAAATTATTTTTGACACTCGCTATTGCTGTAATGGGATTAACTGCAAGTTATGCACAAACCGCAGCACACAAAGACAAAGCTACTCCTGCGCAGAAGGCAGAAAAAAGCACGGAGAAACTTCAAAAAGAACTTTCACTGACTGCTGATCAGAAAAAGAAAGTTTATGCCGTAGAGCTTGATAAATTCCAGAAAGCGGAAACATTGCATAAATCCAGCCATGAGGCTAAAGCGGCTCATAAGGAAAAGCAAAAGGCAATAAAAAAAGAGACAGAAGCTAAACTGGATAATATTCTGAACGCTGAGCAGAAGAAAAAGCTGAATGCCATCCACGCAGAGAAAAAAGCAAAAAAAGATAAAATGAAAGCTGGTAAAGCTTAATCCTATAAACAAACAGAAAGACCGGCCCTCAGTAAAACGAAGAGCCGGTCTTTTTTTTAGGCTGGAATTCCTATGCAGCAAAAAAGGCTACCTCGTAAGAGATAGCCTTTTCAATTGTTATTAGTTATTTCTATTTAACTGTATCAATCACAGCTTTGAAAGCCTCCGGGTGATTCATAGCTAAATCAGCTAATACTTTACGGTTTAAACCGATGTTTTTAGTAGCTAATTTACCAATCAGCTGAGAGTAAGAAATACCGTGTTGACGAGCTCCAGCGTTGATACGTTGAATCCATAAACCGCGGAATTCTCTTTTCTTAACTTTACGGTCACGGTATGCATACTGCAAACCTTTCTCAACCGTATTTTTTGCTACAGTGAATACTTTACTTCTAGATCCCCAATAGCCTTTGGCCATATTAAGGACTTTTTTCCGTCTTCTTCTCGAAGCTACTGCGTTTACCGAACGTGGCATAGTGTTGTTGTTTTTTGATAAACGGTGTTGCGTATTTCAGCAAACTTACTACCGGGTACCTGGTTAAAAATTAATTATTTACCGATAGCAAGCATACGCTTAACGTTGCCCATATCAGCAGCTGACACCATTGAGGTGTGACCTAAATTACGCTTACGTTTAGTAGACATTTTTGTTAAAATGTGACTTTTGTATGCGTTCTTTCTAGCGATTTTACCGGTTCCAGTAAGCGAAAAACGCTTTTTAGCACTGGAATTGGTTTTCATTTTTGGCATAACCTGTGTTATTATTTATGTAATTTATTTATTTTTTTACAACTTTCGGAGCAAGCGTCAGGAACATACGTTTACCTTCTAACTTCGGCAACAACTCTACCTTTCCTATATCTTCCAAAGCCTGTGCAAACTTAAGCAAAAGAATTTCTCCCTGCTCTTTGTAAACGATTGCCCTACCCTTGAAATGTACGTATGCTCTCACTTTTTCGCCACTTTCCAAAAAACTCTGCGCATGTTTCAGTTTGAACTGAAAATCATGGTCATTTGTGTTAGGACCGAAACGGATCTCCTTAATTACTGTTTGTTTAGCATTTGCCTTAATCTCTTTCTGCTTTTTCTTTTGTTCGTAAACGAACTTGCTGTAATCGATTATTCTACAAACCGGAGGCACTGCATTAGGTGATATTTCTACCAGATCCAACTCCAGTTCATCGGCAAGGGCTAAAGCTTTTGCCAAAGGATAAATCCCTGGTTCAACATTATCTCCAGCTAACCTGACCTCCTGGGCCCTGATAAACTGATTAATATTATGTTCTGCTTCTTTTTTCTTAAAAGGAGGACGTGGTCCCCTGTTAAATCCTGGTCTGCCTAATGCCAAATTTATATACTATTTAAACTGTTATTTCTTTAATTAATAATTCTCTGAACGCCTCGATAGTCATCTCACCTAAATCACCCTCTCCATGCTTCCTTACCGATAATTTGCCTTCTGCCATTTCCTTTTCACCAATTATCAGCATGTAAGGCGTCTTTTTAACCTCTGCGTCCCTGATCTTCCTTCCGATCTTCTCATCGCGAAAGTCAATCAAACCGCGAATATCGGAATTATTTAGTTCATCTGAAACTTTTTTCGCATAATCTTCATACTTTTCTGAAATAGGAAGGATGATAAATTGTTCCGGAGAAAGCCATAATGGAAAATTACCTGCACAATGTTCAATCAAAACAGCAACAAAACGCTCCAGTGAACCAAACGGTGCCCTGTGGATCATTACCGGTCTGTGTTTCTGGTTATCACTACCAGTGTATTCCAGCTCAAAACGTTCCGGCAGGTTATAGTCTACCTGGATTGTTCCCAGCTGCCATCTCCGGCCCAGTGCGTCCTTCACCATGAAATCCAGTTTCGGACCATAAAAAGCCGCCTCACCCAGTTCTACTACAGTAGCTAATCCTTTTTCAGCAGCAGCTTCAATGATGGCGTCTTCTGCAAGTTTCCAGTTTTCATCTGTCCCGATATATTTAGATTTGTTTTCAGGATCCCTCAATGATACCTGTGCAGTATAATCATTAAAACCTAATGATTTAAACACATAGAGAACCAGATCAATCACCTTTTTAAACTCTTCTTTTACCTGGTCAGGACGGCAGAACAAGTGGGCATCATCCTGAGTAAAGCCACGAACCCTTGTCAGGCCGTGCATTTCTCCGCTTTGCTCATAACGGTAAACCGTACCAAATTCAGCAAAACGTAACGGAAGATCTTTGTAAGAACGCGGTTTAACTTTATAAATCTCACAATGGTGAGGGCAGTTCATGGGTTTAAGCAGGAACTCCTCTCCTTCCTGAGGGGTCTTAATCGACTGGAATGAATCTTTACCATATTTATCCCAGTGACCTGATGTTACATATAAATTCTTATGGCCGATGTGTGGTGTAATCACCTGCTCGTATCCGGCTTTCCCCTGTGCTTTTGTTAAGAAGCTTACCAGGCGCTCGCGAAGGGCAGTTCCCTTAGGCAACCATAAAGGCAAACCCAGTCCTACCTTCTCTGAAAAAGCAAACAACTCCAGTTCTTTACCCAACTTCCTGTGGTCGCGTTTTTTTGCTTCCTCAATCATCAGTAAATATTCTGTCAGTTCACTCGCTTTCGGAAAAGTAACCCCATAAATTCTTGTGAGCTGTTTTTTAGTCTCATCACCTCTCCAGTATGCTCCGGCAACATTCATCAGCTTGACAGCCTTAACAAAGCCTGTGTTCGGTATATGCGGTCCACGGCAGAGATCTGTGAAAGCACCCTGTTTATAAAAGGTAATCTTTCCATCTTCCAGTCCCTGCAGCAGGTCAAGTTTATATTCATCTCCCTTTTCAGTGAAATAGTTGACCGCATCAGCTTTAGAAACGCTGGTACGCTCAAATACTTCTTTTTGCTTGGCCAGTTCCATGAACTTGGTCTCAATCGCCTTGAAGTCATCCGAAGAAAACTCATGGTCTCCAAAATCCACATCGTAATAAAATCCTGTTTCAATAGCAGGGCCGATGCCGAATTTTGTTCCTGGATAAAGTGCTTCCAGCGCCTCTGCCATAATGTGGGCGGAAGAATGCCAGAAAGTGGCTTTACCTGCAGTGTCATTCCAGGTGAGCAGTTTTACGGAAGAATCTTTTTCTATTGGCCGGGATGAATCCCAGACTTCGCCGTTTACTTCGGCTGCGAGAACGTTACGTGCCAATCCTTCAGAAATGGATAGAGCAATCTGATGGGCAGTTATCCCATTTTCGTACGGACGGACCGAGCCATCCGGTAAAGTAATGTTAATCATCTACAACTATGATTTATATGTGAATAAATTGATATACTTAATAATCACTTACAAGGTGATCTTTATACTGCAAAGATAAGGATTTAAGAAAGAACCGGAGAAACGAATTTTATTTTGTGTAAGTAGTCGCCTCAGTTCCCTGTCCAACAATCACCACTGCTGCAAGATTAACGAAGAGGCCGTGCGCAAGGATACCTTCAATCTGGTTCAGTTTTTCAGATAATGATGCCGGATCGGCGATCAGGCCAAAGTCTGCATCCACAATAAGGTTGTGGTTGTCAGTGATAAACTGCTGCCCGTTTTTCATCCTCACAGCACCTGTACCGCCCAGTTTTGCCATTGCACGCAATACATAGTTAAGCGCAAGCGGCACAATCTCAACGGGTACTTTAAATTTCCCCAGCTGGTCTACTTTTTTTGCCGCATCGGCAATGATGATTTCTTTTTTGGTCAGGGAAGCCACAATTTTTTCTCTGAAATGTGCCCCACCCCCACCTTTAATCAGGTTCAGGTTTTCATCAAACTCATCTGCCCCGTCAATGGTAACGTCTATATATTCAACGGAGTTCATGTCCAGCAGTTCTATCCCCAGTGAGGTTGCCAGGGATGCTGTATGTTCAGAAGTTGGCACTCCTTTCAGCTTCCATCCTTTTTTAACAAGTTCCGCAACTTCGAGAATTGCATAATAAGCTGTAGAGCCGGTGCCCAGACCTACAATATCATTGTCACTAATATATTTTACAGCTTCGCGTGCAGCAACCTGCTTTTCAAGATCTTTTGTATTTGTTGGTTCCTTATCCAAAATATAAAACTTAAATGGTGAGTAATGCGGTTAGGCGCTCTAAAATTAAACAAAATTAATAAACCGCATATCAAATCTTCTCCATTAAGTCTATTATAAAATTATGATACTTATAACAGCTATATAATATATGTATACACTGTTCGTGCACTGCTTTGTATTGCCGGTCTTTTGCACCCGTATCCGATGCATGTTGAGAGGGTGTTGGAAGCAAAAATTATGCTTCCAACACCCTCTCAACATGCATCGAATACGCTTCCAATATACGTCCAATATGCGCCTAATACCGAACAGTGCACGAACAGTGTACGAACAACGAAGCTTTAAAGCATAACCGCCAACTCATTCACCATTAACCGCCAGTGCTCATTTTCAGGAATTCCCGGCTTGCGTTTACCAAAAAACTGAACAATGATTGTACCCTCTGCATCGAACACTTCGATACTGGTAACAATCCCGTCCTCGGTAGGCTTCTTAACCAGCCATACCGAAGCAATGCCATCCTCACGCAAATGCATGTTAAAATCAGGATCAAGCACGTTGAACCATGGACCAGCCTGCACAAGTTTCTTTACAGGGCCTGTATGGATCTGGATACAACCTTTGTTACCCGTAAAAACCATGATTTCCAGGTCTGTATCTGATGCTTTATGGAAAATAGCTTTCAGTGATTCGTAAGAAATTTGTACTGCATGGCCCTCAGGCGCTAAACGCAGCCCCTGTGTTCTGGTTACGCCAAATTTACGAAGCAAACCATGGAATGCGTGTGTGTCTTTCAGCTTAAGCCATTTTTCCCGGAAAGCTGCTGCATCAATCTCTGCATCCGGTTTCTCTTCTGCGAGCGTGGTATCTTTTACAATCTCCAGCTCAGCATGCTGATCTTCTGCTGCAAAATTATGCACGAGGGTCTCATATGCAGCCAGGTCGCTGGTTTCGCCCAGGTAAATCTTATGAATAGCCTCTCCGTCTTTTGCAAAAAACTGCAGGCTTTTACGTCCGGCTTCATCTACAGCAAAAGCTGAAGACCAGGCCGACATGAAGAGACGCAGATCAATATCAGGATTTACTGCCAGACCCATTGGCCCTGAGAAAGAAAGGTTACTGTATACACCTTTACGTTCATGCACACAAAAATCATTGCGGGTCAGCGCCATCACTTTGCCCAGTGGTTCTACCGCTTTAAGGATTTCAGGAAACTCATTTCTCAAACGGGTAACAGAGGTACCTGCCGCAGTGGATAGTAATTCTGCTTCAGTTGTACCCAATTGTTTTGCAGCATCCCTGATTCTTACTTTTGGATTTTCAATTTTGAAAGCGTCCCACTGGCTTTTCAGTTCTATGATTTCACTCATCTTATTTATTCTTTAAATGGTATAATTCAGTAAATATTTTAATTCTTTCAATTCCTTTACAGCTCATGCTGAATCATTGCAGGAATGACCAGGGGACAACTGTATCCTTCACAAGCCATCAGTTTCACATTGATACTGAATGTTTCGTGAATGTTCTCGCAGCTGATCACCTCAAGAGGTGTGCCCATTGCCACCTTTCTTCCATCTTTTAACATCAGGATCTTATCCGCAAAGCGGGATGCAAAATTAATATCATGCAATATACAGATAACACAATATCCCTTGTCGGCCAGCCGCCGTGCCAGTTCCATCATCTGCTGCTGGTATAACAGATCAAGCCCATTGGTCGGTTCATCCAGGAACAGGCAGGCATCCGGGCAATCATATACCTGCGCCAGTACACGCGCCAGCTGCACCCGCTGCTGTTCCCCGCCGGAGAGGGTATTGTAATCCCTGCCTGAAAGATGTGAAATACCTGTTTCTTCCATCACCAAACGCACTACTTCTGTATCACGTGCAGCGGGAACCTGTTCAAAATGCGGGTACCTGCCCATCATCACCAGTTCGTTCACAATAAAAGAAACAGATATAGTGTTTTGCTGTGAAAGTACTGCACGCTGTTTGGCCAGCTCAGGCAGCGTATACTGCTGCAAATTCTTAGCCCTGAAAATAATATGTCCGTGACCTGGTATTATCTCCCGGCAAAGCAGTTTCATCAGCGTACTTTTCCCCGCACCATTGGCGCCGAGAATAGCCAGTAACTCGCCAGACTGAGCTTCAAAGCTCAGCCGGTGCAGCAGTTCTTTTTTACCTACGCGGTAACTCAGTTCATTTACCTCTATCATACTTATATTTTATTTTTATTACGCTCGGTAATGATAATATACAAAAATACAGGTGTCCCGATCAGTGCTGTCAGAATCCCGATAGGCAGTTCTGCCGGTACAACAATTGTTCTGGCCATTAAGTCTGCCAGAGTTAAGAGTACCGCCCCCAATATAGCAGAACCCGGGATCACCAGCCTGTGATCAGCTGTAAAAGTCATTCTAATAATATGCGGAACAATAAGGCCGATAAAGCCAATGGTGCCTGCCACAGCTACAGAAGCTCCCACAGCTACAGTAGCCAGAACAATAATTATCCTTTTGAGATTGCGGACATCAATTCCCATATGCAGTGCCTCGGCATCTCCCAGGGCCAATGCATTCAGGGATTTAGCCATCAGCGGCAAACCCGCTACCGGAATCAGGATAAAAGGCAGCAGGCCTGTTACCGTCTCCCAGCTGGCACCGCCTAAACTACCCAGACTCCAGAATGTAATTGTTCGCAACTGCTCGTCTGTAGCCATATAGGTAAGCAAACCTGTAAATGCACCGGCAAGCGCATTGATAGCTATACCTGATAAAAGCAAGGTGGTAGTTACTGTCCTGCCGTTTCTTACAGACAGCCTGTAAACAATGGTGGTAGTAATGCAGGCGCCAATGAATGCAGCTAGAGATAAGGCATAGAACCCAATCACACCGCTGAGCGATTTGAATAGCCCTACTTCGAGCACGATCATTAAAACTGCAAATAATGTAGCACCGGATGAGATACCTATTAAACCTGGTTCTGCCAGGGGGTTCCTGAACAGGCCCTGCACTGCAGCACCCGATATGCCAAGCCCTGCCCCAATGAGCACACCCAGGAATACCCTGGGCAACCTGATATTCAGCAGTACCGCAGCCTGCTGGGGTTTAAAACCTTCTTGTGCAGACAGGCCCGTCTGGTTTCCAAGGATGGCAAGCAGTTCAGGAACACTGATCTTCAGCGCCCCGATACAGGCCGAAAAGACCATCGTTGCGATCAGGAGGACCAGCATAGAAATCAGGATATATCCGGTTTTTCTGATCACTTTATTTTTGCTGCTAGTTCCTGAATGGCAATTCCCAGACGCGGACCAAAACTGCTTAGCAGTTCTCCGTCCATGCTGATAATTTTGTTATTTTTACCGGCATTGGTTTGTCTAACACCCTGTACTTTTGCTAAACCGGCAGCACCGCCAAGACTTTGCAGGCCACTGTCAAACAGTAAAATAATATCAGGATTAGCTTTCACCAGCGCCTCGGCAGTTAAAGGTTTGTAATCTGCAAACTCAGATACTGCGTTCACACCCCCAGCAAGCGCAATAGCCTTATCAATAGCAGTACCGGTTCCGCCTACCATCATTGTTCCGGTACCGCGGGCATAAATAAATAAAACCTTTGGTTTTTTTGCGTTAGCAGCTACAGGCGGTATCTTTGCCAGGTCGGCTTCCAGTACTTTAACCAAAGAATCACCTTTTGCCACAGCATGTAAACTGTCAGCCAGTAAGTGAATCAGTTTTTTAGTACCCTCAACAGAGTAATCCTGATCTACCAGCAGCAGTTTTACGCCGGCAGCTTTAAACTGGGCGGCCAATACAGGCGTCACTTCTTTTTTAAGGCCAATGATCAGGTCTGGCTGTAAAGCCATCACACCCTCGGCATTGATATTTTTGTTATGGCCAACTTTGGGCTTTGCTTTCATGCTTTCAGGATAATTACTGGTTATATCCGTTCCTGCAATATTTTTCTCCAGGCCAATGCCGGCCAGCACCTCAGAAACTGATCCATTCAGGGAAACAATCTTTGTACTATCGGGTAAAGTAGCCGCAGCTTCTTTTGTATTATTGTTACAGGCACCGAGGCTTAAAGCAAGGAATGCCAGTGGTATAATGTTTAATTTCATCTGTTTATATAATTTTTTTTTCAATGTTAAATGGAACCTCAGCTGGTTAAAATGAAAAAAGGCGGCTTCCGTTAGCACGCGGAAGCCAGCCTTGCACAACAAACTAACCAAGTTTAGGCCTTTTTAACCAGTTTATATTCGATAACCGGTTTACCACGTACCCCGCTGTCCGTGGCACTGAAACTGATAAATTTCAGTTTGTATACATTTCCTGCACCATCCTTAACCAGGTAAAAACGATCTGTTTTTACCCCAACAGTGCCTGTCGTTGCTCTCCAGTTTGATCCAATCACATCTCTTGTTGCCAGGAAAGTGATTCCACTAAGGTTTGTTTCAGTAAAATTTGCATAGGTCACAGTGCTGTTTGCAGCAGTTCCTGAAAATATAACTTCAGCAGCAGTTACACCTCCTACAAAATTGATAAGTACAAAATCTGAGTAGATATAAGGTAATGTGGTTCCTGCTCTGTAAGTTGACAATCCCCATTCAATATCCCACGCTGCCTTTTCAGGCTCCACGTTAACCGCACCTGTTGCGAATGAAACGTATTTAAAGTTGAAGGCAGCATCTTTTGCTATATTCAGTGTTTTAAAGGTAGTTTCAGTGATTTTTGCATACTGCAAGGTGTAACCGCTGGCATTGCGGATCACACGGATTTTTTGCCATCCCCTGTTACCAGTGATTCCAGCTGCGCCGCGGTTTACAATGTAAACTTTATTCTCCGCCTCAGTCGCTGAAACTGCCTGTATAACCGTCCCTGCTAAATACTCAGTTGTATTTCCTGCAACCGGATCGATAATGCCAAATGTTCCCAATCCCTGTCCGACAGCCAGAGTTGCCGATGCGGCCAGCGCAGTTGTATCTGCAGCAGTCACATCATTTAAATTGTTTTTGGTAGTGATTATTGCAGTAGCACCTACACTATGGTTAAGGATTACCCTATAGTCTGTACCAGAGTAAAAGCCTAAATCCCATGATGCCCGTGCTGCCGATGTTTGTTTATCGGTACTGAAGTCTACAAACACGCTATTTCCAGCGCTCGCACCGTCTTCAGTTCCGATAAGGCCGTTCAATGTCAGCGTACTTCCGTCTGACGGTGGTACGGTAACAATTGGATCTTCATCTTTGCTGCAAGCAGCAAGAGCTGCTGTGAAACATAGTAAGGTAATGATCTTAGTAAATTTGTTCATGATGTGTTAGGATATGTTATAAATCAATTATTTGTTAAAATTAAAACTGAGACCAAGCACGTAAGAGCGACCGTAATTCAGGGGCACCATTCCTCCGGTGCTGTGCGCAGCTGTAGTTACAGTGGCCGAATTGCTGAGCATCTTGGTATCAAACAGATTTTTCACACCTGCATTTAAAGTAAGTGACTCCAGAATTCTCTGAGTAAACATCAGGTCGGCCGTACTGTATGAGCCAACTTTCGCCAGTCTCACCTGTTCAAGATTGTCCAGCGTAGCGAGTTCATAGGTAGGTCTTTTACCGGTATACTTGAAAGCCAGATTTGCAGTTGTACCAGTTTTGCGGAAGCTGTAGGTCAGATTAGAATTTACTTCGGGCGACCATACAAATTCCGGTGATTCCCCATATTGTTCTACAGATTCACTGTACTGGTTATAAGTACCGATATAAGAGAAGC
>NZ_JBEVDX010000048.1:0-4032 GCF_040513095.1 Pedobacter sp.
TATTGGGCAGAAGAAAAAACGCAGGCGTAACCAGTATAAAAAACAAGAGGAAATGAAGCGAATTAAAAAGCATATCTCTTAATTTTAAGCTGTTTTACATATATTATTTATTTTGTTAAATGATAGCTGTTGGTGATAAGGTAGGGCTTTGTTTGAGTGAAAATTTGTGAGTCATTCTTTACACTAATTACAGCATCTTTTTACAGGAAAAAGTATCAAAATGTGTGTATTTACAGCACAATTGTATGCATGAAAATTAAGTAATTGCACTAAAGGAAGCCCCGGAGCCCCGAATTACAGGAATTTGTACTTTTTTGAGGGAGTCGTGGCCCTGGGAAGTGAGAAATGTGTGGCAAGGCTTTTAGAACATTATTGCTTTGGCAGCGGAAGAGTTTGCAACGCGACTATTGTATACTTAAAAAGTGCTAAACCTTATTGCGCATTCAAATATCCTTTAGCTTTGAGATTATCCACAGCTTTTTGACCGAGTTGTCTGCCCCATTCCTGACCGGCAACCATGGCTTCCTGTGTTATCAAAGGAGATTTTTCTGCGAATTTTTTACCTGCAGGCGTCTGATAAAAAGCAATTATATCAAGGAGATCCGTTTCTGTTAAGTGCTTTTGATATATTGGCAACATGAGGGTTAAAAGTTGGTTGGATATATCCTTGTTCGCTTCAACACCAAATTCATCCCAAAACTCAGCTGGAACATTAGGCTGCTGTTGCTTAAACATAGTTACCATTTGAACCAATACGCCTTTATAAGCGGCTTCTGAACCTGATATCTGTAGCAGGTTTTTTAACGACGATTTATATTTATCGTTATCCTGACCGAAAGATAAGAAGGCAATTAAGGCGAGGCAGAGTGTTAAGATTGATTTTTTCATGTTGTGATAAAGTTAAAATTATTTATTTTACTTGCCTCAAAAACTATTTATTACCTTGGTTCAAAAAAAACATGAGGATCATCCTGACAATTATATTTTTACTGGTGGCTGGAGTTCAGGGATTTGCCCAGACATATCTTCCTGTAACAAGCAAAAATAAAACCTACCTGGCAACTGTTAAAGGACTTAGTTACAGTTATAAAAACGGGCTTGTCACTTTGAAAAATAATGGCAAGTACGACCTGGGTACAGTAAGTATCATTGCATCATCCAAAGTTGACAGCAATTTATTTGGGATTGCGCTATTCGAAGAGGGATTGGAAAAGGGCAAAACAGTTGAAGCTGAGATGTATTTCACGACGGGGCTTGGAAAAGATTCTCATGACCTGCTGCTGAAAGATGTCGACCATAAAAATCTTCTCTTATCATTTGATAAAGCGACCAGAGCACAGTGATACAGAAATCATAATTGCTGAACAGGTTCAAGGTTTCCTGATTGATACCAGCGTAAATACAGCTGTAAAGGCACTTTACCTCATGTGGCTGCTCGCTTGTTATTACAGAGAAATTCCTCAAGTTATCTAATATATGTTTGATGTTAATTGATATTTGAAAAAATAACTATTCATTTAGTTGTATAACTAATTAAGTAGTTGTATTTTCATACTATCGCCAACATTTGATTCTCTTATAATTTTAGCGACACCTGTCTGCAATCAGAAAGGTAGGTGCCTTTAAATCATAGCATATATCGAAACCATGAAAAACAAACAACTTTCAGCAATAGCAATGGTCCTAACCTTAACATTTGCTCTCTTTGGATGCTCAATAAATCGATACAACAATAATGTCAGAGTTGGAAAATGGATAACAGTATATAATTTAGATAAAGTGATCTATAAAAGAGTTGAACATTATAAACGGGGGAGAGAAAGAGGCACCTGCAAGGTATACGCAAATCATGTATTAGAATCCAAAGAGAAATATAGAAAAGACACTTGTTATACAACATTTTACTATCCTGATGGAAAAATCAGTTCCACTGGTCGATCTACAAAAAAAAGAGAACTGGATGGTTCTCTTCATTGGTATTATGTGGGGGACTGGATGTATTACGACAAAAATGGGAAATTGGAATTGATCAGAAACTACTTAAATGGTATGGAAACTAAGGAGATCGAGATACATAAATAAAAACGGTTTCCTGATTGATACCAGTGTAAATACAGCTGTAAAGGCATTTTACCCCATGTGGCTTCAAAAAACAAAAATGCTGTCGCTGCGCTCCTGACTTTTTTACAACATTTTACTCGTGTATAACGACCCGTGAATAGTACCCGATGGATATATCAAGTGACGCTGTAGCTGGCTCGATGAGGCAACTTTTCCCTTTTAAGGGTTGATTTAGGTTGGGCGTGTTCTTTTTTAGGAGTTGATATTAAACGATTCAATCGAAAATAGCGATATGTCGCGCCCTCTTGTACTGGCTGTTTTTATTTAAGTGTTTGTTTCACAGTGATTTGATTGTTTGGTATGGGCTTTGGCCATACCGGGTAGATTGAGTTCGACAATCTTGAAATTACCGCAATTATCAACTAAAAAACTTACACAAATTAAAAAAGGAGAAAACAATGGATTTAAAAAACAACTCTGCTACGAAAATCTCACCTGTTATAACAACAGATGGTGAAGAGCTCGTTCCCTCTCGTTATGCATTGAAGATTGGCGAAATTGAAGTTTTGGTTATCAGCGATGGCGTGCTGCCACTTCCAACCCAAATGCTGGCACACAATGCCGATCCGACCGATAGGGCGGAATGGCTTGACAACATGTTCCTGCCCTCAGAAGCTTTCGATTGGGCACTGAATGTTGTTGTAGTTCGTAGCGGTGATCAGACCATACTTATTGACGCTGGGCTTGGACTAGACCCAGACTTGCAGCTGCCACGAGCCGGGCAGTTAATCAAACGACTTGAGGCTGCTGGTATAGACCTGCCCTCTGTAACTGATGTGATTCTGACCCACATGCACATGGATCACGTAGGTGGGCTGCTCGTTGATGGGGTGAAAGACCGTTTGCATCCAAATCTGCGGATTCACGTTGCAGCTGCAGAAGTAAAATTCTGGGAGTCGCCCGATTTCTCTCATGTATTCATGCCGCCAGGGTTCCCGGAAGCGCTTCAGGCAACGGCTAAAAAATTCAGTGAGGTGTATCAGAGCCAATTGCAACTCTTCGATGAGAAGTATGAAGTGGCACCGGGCGTAACCGTTTCCCGTACTGGTGGTCATACCCCTGGTCATAGCGTGGTTCATCTTAAATCTGGTGATGACCGCTTGACATTTGCTGGAGACCTGGTGTTCGCAGTTGGTTTCGAACACCCTGAGTGGTACAATGGCTTTGAGCACGATCCTAAAGAGGCGGTGCGCGTCCGCATTGAACTTTTGAAGGAAGTTGCGGCTACCGGCGGGCTACTTGTGGCTACGCATTTACCATTCCCATCAGTAGGACATGTAGCGGCAGAAGGTGAAGCCTTTCGTTGGGTGCCAATGTTCTGGGATTACTAATAGAAACGTAGGTTAATGGGGTGTCCGAAAAGGTAAGACACCCCTTATCCTCCATAAATTGTTAATGCGGACGGGCTCCATCTGATTCGAATAACCAGAGCGCTTGGTAAGGTAGGAATGAGTAAGAACGCTATCGCAGCTTACGAAAAAATCATGTTTGACCGGGCTGAGCCGTTATGCAAAGAAACTATTCAGGGTATCAGCGACTTTGCAGCGCCGACTGAAGAATCTGTACAGGAATTCATTAAAATGCTCAGCTGAAAAATGAATCAACAAGTTAGCGCGCGATAAGTTATCCTTTATTTTGAATTGAAGATCAACTTCTTATAATTCAATCAGTACCTTTGAATGATGGGACAAGTGATCAACGCCTTCTGGACATTGCTTTGTTTTTTACCCGTTGTATCTATTTGGTTGCGATATGGTTCGCAAAATCATTTATGGATTATAATCGGCTTATCATTAGCCGCATTGGCAATTCCTTCGCGCTGGATACAATTAAGCAAAGATCCCGTTTTTTATCAGCAATTCGGTATCCGCTTCATTCGTAAATTCGTACAGAATGGTGATGGCTACAAAC
>NZ_JBEVDX010000049.1:0-4861 GCF_040513095.1 Pedobacter sp.
CCAACAGCTATCATTTAACAAAATAAATAATATATGTAAAACAGCTTAAAATTAAGAGATATGCTTTTTAATTCGCTTCATTTCCTCTTGTTTTTTATACTGGTTACGCCTGCGTTTTTTCTTCTGCCCAATAAGCAAAGATGGAAGTTGCTGCTTGCAGCAAGTTGTTATTTCTATATGACCTTTGTGCCGGTTTATATCCTGATCCTGGTCTTCACTATTATCATTGATTACATTGCCGGAATATACATAGAGAACTCCAAAGGAAGAAAGCGTAAATTCTTCCTGATCCTAAGTCTGCTGGCCAACATTGGCGTTCTCGCGGTCTTTAAATATTATAACTTCCTTAATGATAATCTTTCTTTTTTACTGGGCAACATCGGCTATCAGAATCCTGTGCCCTATTTAAACATGCTTTTACCTATTGGCCTGTCATTTCATACGTTTCAGGCGATGAGTTATACCATTGAAGTTTACAGGGGCCATCAGAAAGCCGAACGGCATTTCGGAATCTATTCGCTGTATGTGATGTTTTATCCGCAACTGGTTGCTGGTCCGATTGAACGGCCGCAAAATATCCTCCATCAGTTTCATGAGAAACAGCATT
Organism: Pedobacter sp.; assembly: GCF_040513095.1. Taxonomy (GTDB): domain Bacteria; phylum Bacteroidota; class Bacteroidia; order Sphingobacteriales; family Sphingobacteriaceae; genus Pedobacter. Next base: position 608 of record NZ_JBEVDX010000049.1, read on the forward strand.
TTGATTACAATAATGTTGTGGATGGATTGAAGCTTATGGTTTGGGGATTATTTCAAAAGGTTGTCATTGCAGACAGATTGTCCATCTACGTAAATGCAGTATACGCTAACTCAGATCAGCATAGTGGAATAACGCTGATTGTTGCCAATGTATTTTTTGCATTTCAGATCTATTGTGATTTCTCCGGATATTCTTATATCGCTATAGGCTGTGCAAAAGTGATGGGCTACGACCTGATGACTAATTTCAGGCGCCCCTATCTGGCTGCGAGCATCAAGGAATTCTGGTCTCGCTGGCATATTTCGCTCTCAACGTGGTTCAGGGATTATCTTTATTTTCCGCTCGGTGGTAACAGAGGTTCCAAAGCCAGGTGGTACATGAATCTTTTTATAGTATTTATGATCAGTGGCCTCTGGCATGGTGCAAACTGGACCTTCATCATCTGGGGCGCTTTACACGGCACCTACCAAATATGCAGTGTTCAGTTCAAGCATTTAAATCAACGGAATATACTCGGATACCAACCCTTAACAAACGCTTTCCATGTGCTGCTAACATTTTCACTGGTAACTTTTGCCTGGATCTTTTTCAGGGCCACTGACCTGAACCAGGCATTTGCAATCTGTAAAAGCATTTTCACTTTGAAATCCGGAGGACTCTATATCGGTACACCAGAAGGTTTTGCCTATTCAGTCATTTGGATCTTGTTCCTTTTGGTCGTGGAGTACATTACTGAATATAAGTCAGACCTGATTCAGGTATTTTACAGCCCGGTAAAACTGATAAGATTTACAGGATATATCTGTATAATCCTGATTATCATTCTATTTGGCGTATTTAACGGCGGACAGTTTATCTATTTTCAATTTTAACTATGAAAGCATATTATAAACTTTTTTTGAACGGGTTCATCATTTTACTGGTGTTGATTGTCACTGATAAGGCACTCGGGGCATTGATTGAGCATTATTTTTTTACCGAGAAACAAGGTGATTCTGCTATTACAACCCATGGCGTTTTACATGCCCGTGAAGACATCCTGATCTTTGGAAGTTCCAGGGCAAGTCACCATTACATTCCCGCGCTTATCAGCGGGAAAAGCGGGCTTTCCTGTTATAACCTTGGTCGTGACGGGATGAAAATGCTTTATTACGAAGAGTTATTGGTTGCTGTTTTAAGTTACCACAATCCAAAAATTGTGATCCTGGATCTGAACCTGAGCGATTTCGAGGACACCCCTCAGGAAGAAGAATTGTTAACGACTGTCTTCATGCCGTACATAAAAAAAAACAAAGCTGTCAGCGATTTGATATACAGGTTAAGCAAAACAGAATTTGCACTGGCAAACATTTCTACCCTTTACAGGCTAAACTCCCTACCGCTTTCCATCCTCCAGCACAATCTGGAAATAGGACAAAAGCAGTTCAATGGCTATGAGCCACTATTTGGTACACTGCCAAAATCCAGTAAAGTTATCTTCGTTGATAAAAAGAATTACAAAGAATCAAAAGCACAATTAAAAGCTTTTGAAAACATTGTACAGCTAACACAATCAAAACATATAAAGTTATGTGTGCTGGTCTCGCCCGGAATGAAAATTCATAAGAATAATGCAGTAAAAACTGCAAACCGCATTCTAAATAAATACCGTCTAAGTGTATACAATTATTCCGGGTTATTCAGTCCGGATCCCGCTCCCCTCTTTTATGATATTGGTCATTTAAACGAAGTTGGTGCAAGAGCTTTCACGAATATTGTCATACAACGGGTGTTTCCCAAAGAAATTTAAGACCCAATGGATTTCTCCCCCAAAGTTTAATGAAATCCACACCACCGATATGTGGAAAAATAAAGATAAATTATAGCTTCTTTGATAACACTTATTATCTTTATTATCATTGTAATATCTATTTTATTCGGAATTTGCAGTCCACCAAATTAGCCATCGCTTGAACATTTATGATTCCGTCTTAGCTGCTACATATCAGATTCGGGCAAGAAAAGCTTCGGATGCATCTGGGTCTTATTCAACTAAAATGAGAAACACATTATTATGCATATTCCTGCTATACTTTGCAATACCAGCACTGGGGCAAACCAGTTCCCTGGACGAACTGCCATTGCCCGTGCTAAGGAGAAAATTAGCGACAAGTGCAAATGACACCACAAAGGTAAAACTACAACTCGCCCTGGGGCATTTAATGCTACTGAAGCCTACAAAAGGAGAAAAGGATATTGATACGGCAATGTATTTTGCCACCCAGGCGTCAGTACTCAGCCGTCAGCTCAACTATCATTTCGGAATAATCAATTCCATGCTGCTGAGTTCAGAAAGTTACACCCATCGAAATGACCGAGAAACGGGTTTAAAGATTGCTCAAAATGCCCTTACATTTTCTCAGCAGCACAATAATACTGATGGCGAGGCAAGATCATATCATGTAATAGCTCAATACTATCAGACTACCGACCCCGTGGCCCTGCGGAACAGAATATTTTACATCAGCAAGGCTATAGATATATTCCGGAAGAATCGAAATTACCTCTGGCTCTCCTTTTTACTTACAGCAAATGCAGACTTGCTTATTCAGGCAGAAAGAACCAATGAAGGACTTAAGCTGCTGTTCGAAGCATTAAATTTAGGAAGAAGTGTAAGCCGGAGAACGGTTGAGGGTATTTACTGGCAGATCGGGATGACCTCCTTAAAGCTGAATGATTACTCCAGCGCTTTGAAATACACGCTGTTAGCGCGCAAAACCGCTAAAGAAGTTAAAGACACTACCTTGCAACTTTGCGGTATCAATCATTCCATTGCTTCAACCTATATTAAAATGCAGGAATACAGTAAAGCCATTCCATATTCTACGGAGGCTCTGTTACTTGCAAAACGTTACAGTAACCGTGGCTATATCAATAAAGTATCTTCAGCACTGGCATCTGAATATGCACACACTGGAAAGCTCTCCAAAGCGTTGATTATACTTGACGAGATGAAAAGCAACGCTTACACTGATGTAGAAAAACTTTCGGTCAGAGTGGATTATCTAAATAATCTGAGCCATGCAAAGGATTTTGGGGCAGCTTCAAAATATGCTATGGAGGTCAGGGACATGGTCGAGGGAATTCCGCCTCACAATGTAACAGAGATTATGAACGCGTATAATGCGCTTGCCAGCTACTACTCGGAAACGAATCAGACAAAACTGGCTTATCATTATTCTGATTTATATGCCGCAATGGCCTATAAACTAAATTATATTTCAGGTATCAGAACAGCTGAAAACCGTTACTACAAGCTGGTTGCCTCAAAAGGAAACCTGAGGTCAGCAATCGGGCACTACATCAAAGGACAGGAGATCAAGGACTCCATTGATAATATTGCTAAAGCTTATCAGCTGTTCCTGCAGAATATGGAAAATGAAACACAGGTAAAAAGCAAGCATATCGATTCGCTTACCCGGGTGTCACTGATCAACGAGAACAAAATCAAGCGGACCGAGTTGCTGCAGAACGTGACCGTTGGAGGCTGTATAATGCTGCTGATCATCACTGGCTTGATTTACAGCCGTTATCGCCTTAAGCAACACAGCAATGCATTGCTCACTCAGAAGAACTTGGAGATCGACCTGAAAAATTCTTCTCTAAATCAACTGGTGACTGACAAAAACCAGTTGCTGCAGGATAAAGATAAGCTGTTGGTAGAAAAGGACCTCCTCTTTAAAGAAGTAAACCACAGGGTCAAAAATAACCTCCAGATTGTGATGAACCTTTTGCAGTCCCAATGCATGATTATGTCGAATGAAACCGCGCAGCAGGCCATTTTGGAAAGCCAGAACCGGGTACAATCCATTGCGCTAATTCATGAACAGTTGTTTAAAACTGAGAGTAACACAGCGATCGACCTTCCATCCTACATCGAAGAATTGATCCGATCGCTGGACCGTTCCTTAAACCATAATGTTAACAGGATCTCGATCAGATGCGACATCGACCCGATCTCGCTCGACGTTTCGCAGGCAATCCCCTTAGGTATCATTTTAAATGAAACCGTCACCAACGCACTCAAATATGCATTTCCGGATAATCAGATGGGAACTATTAAGGTTTTTATCAAACGAAACGGAAATTTCATAGAGATGCTAATCAGTGACGATGGAATAGGATTGCCAGCTGATTTCGATCCGGAAAATACAAATTCGCTCGGGATAACACTTCTGCTGGGACTTACTGCACAACTGAGTGGTACCGTTTCAA
>NZ_JBEVDX010000050.1:0-15856 GCF_040513095.1 Pedobacter sp.
TGGAATGGATCAGGGTAAATGAAACCAGCTGCATTTGCAGGAAAAATCACTAGTTTAGCCGTTAAACTCGCTTAAGACCTCGAATATGTCTCGGAAATCAACCCTCTTATCACGTTTTTTAATACTGAACCTGCTCACAATTTGCTTATCTTATTCTGGATTCTGTTTACAAAAGAAAATTGATGGTGTTGAACAGAAGCTGACACAGAACCTAAGTAACTCGAGAGACACTAACCGAATCAACTTATTGCTTGAAATCGGTAACCACATTCTGGACCATGACATTGTTGCTGCTGCTGAATATAAACGTGCTTTTCCATACGGTACTGAAGCTTTGAAATTGAGTATTAAACAAAAATTTGCTATTGGTGAAGCAAGATCCTATTTAATCCTTTCACAGGTCCTCTTACAACAAAACAATGTTAAAAAAGCCGTGCAATACGCCGAAGCTGCATTCAAGATATTCCAGAAATTGAAATTACTGGATTATCAGGCTGATGCTTACATGCAACTAGCCCACTGTAGCGGACTGACAGCACCAAATATTTTGCAAACAGCAAAGTACTGGAATCTGGCAATCAAAATTCTCAGCCGAACTGCACCAGAATCTAAGCGAATGGCAGATGCGCTATCAAGATCTGCTTTCGTTCATCAGTGGTTGAAAAAAAAACCGCTAGCGTTTAAAGAGAATTATCAGGCTTTAATGATTTACCAGAAGCTTCATAGCCCAAAAATTTATGAGGTGTACGACAACTTATCTTATTTATTTGGTTCAGCAGGTAATTTCAGACTAGCGTTTGATTATGGTTTTAAAGGTTTGCATCTCGCAGAACTAAATAAGGATACCACGGGTATTTTCAATATCTATACAGGTATCTCCCTGCTGTATGAACAAAGTAACCAGCCTTTAAAAAGCATCCAACATCTGATTGAAGCAAAAAGATTGATCAAGAACCAGCACAATACCAATGAGGATTTATTTTTATACGGGAAACTTGTCAATGATTATACTACAATTCATCATTATGGCAAAGCAGAACAACTCCTGAAGGAAGGTTTTGCCATTGATAGCAAAGATGATGAAATGTATAAGATGTTGTTTGTTTATGCGGCTGAATTATATGTTAGCATGCGAAGATACGATGCTGCAGAAAAATACTACCCGCAAATGATGGAAACAATTAAAGGACTACCCGTTCACTACTTTGTTTGTACAAAAACTCACTTTCTTGCTATCCGTTTATTTTTGGAAACCAAGCAATTTGCCAGAGCAAGAAAACACTTGCAAATACTAAATGAGTTAACCATAGCAACGGCAGACCCTCTAGATTTAGCCAAAATACAAATGTATTCTTTCCGTGTAGATTCTGCGCAGGGTAATTTTCAGTCAGCAATTAAGCATTTACAGCACTTCATAAACCTGAACGATTCTATTGCCAAACGCAGCACAACTGATCAAATTGCACAGCTTGAAGTATTATACCATCTGGATAAGAAAAATCAGGATATTGAGCTAAAACAAAAAAACATAACGTTGCTGACCAGGCAGGCCAAACTAAAAGAGAAAGCACTCCAAAGTGAAACCAAAGCCCGTTACTTTTTGATCCTTGGTCTATTAGTTGCAGGTATATCCATAACGCTTCTGGTCAACCGTACACGCTTGCAGCAACTTTCAAACAGGGAACTTTCCCGGCAAAAGGACGAAATCTTTAATAAAAATCAAACCTTGAGCAATCTTGTATCAGAACGCGAATGGTTATTGAAAGAAGTTCATCACCGGGTGAAAAACAACCTGCAAATTGTTATTAGTCTATTGAATTCTCAGCTTGCTTTTATTGACCAGCCCACTATTCGGGAAGTTATCATTAGCAGCCAGCGGAGGATGCATTCCATAGCATTGATACACAAAGAAATATATCAAAACGAGAATCTATCAGGTATAGATATGAACGTATACCTTTCTTCTCTGCTTAATTATATAATTGAAAGCTTTGACCTTGACAATAAGGTGTTGCTCAAGCTGGATATTGAGGCCATGAGAATTGACGTTTCACAGGGCGTGTCACTGGGGCTAATCATTAATGAAGCCGTTACAAATTCTATAAAATATGCCTTTGAAGATACTTCCATGCCCCGATACATCAGTATCAAGCTTCGGACAGCAGGTGAAAAGCAGCTGGAGCTCATTGTTGCAGACAATGGTAAGGGGCTGCCGGACCATATCAACATTCATTCGCACAAATCACTTGGACTGAGCTTAATCAAAGGCCTTACCAAACAATTGAGAGGTGAATTGCGGTTTCAAAATGATCAGGGTTTGAAGATTACTGTTACAATAACAAAATTGAAACCGCTGGCACCTGACCATCCTTATCCATCAAAAGTGTCAACAGTATAGCTTGAACTGCATCCGTTGATATTTATCAATGCCCTTTCTTATTAAATATCAAGAACTCCGGGTTCAAAATTTCAAATCTTTGCTTAAACAAAAAATTGAAATATGAAAACACCTACAAGTTCAGAGAATGAAAAAGTGATCCGCGAATTATACCGCATTGCAGAAATACAGGATAGTAAAGCCTTTGTTGCGCTATTTACTGAGGACGGTTACTTCTGGGATGTTTCTGCCGGCGCCAAATATTACGGAGAGGATATTGGTCAGACTGTTGACATCTATGCGACGGCTTTCCCTGATATGCACCGTGAACTATACGAATTCTATGTCAGTGCTGATGAAGACGTCGTGATCGTAGAGCTATCGCTAAACGGCACGCACAAAGGACCATTAAAGATGCCTGCCGGTACTATTCCTGCCACTGGAAATACGATCCAGGCTCCCTGCTGCGATGTTTTTCATCTCGAAAACGGCAAAGTAAAATCGTTTCATTGTTATACTGCAGGCACTATCCTGCTCGGACAGCTGGGCGTTTTAGGAAATCTTGGCGCTGCATTTAAATAACTGATTATCACATGGAAAATTTAGTAAAAAAAGGAACTTCGGTTGAACATGATAAAACCCTGGCAACAGCGGTAACTGTTAGTGCATATTATCGCGTGCATCCTGATGACAGGCAGATTTTCATAGATGCCGTAGTACCGGAAATGATTGAGGCTAACAAGTTGCCTGGTTGTATATATTATGCCTTTTCACAAGACCTGACTGACCCTAACACCTTCCATCTGCTGGAAGGATGGGCGGACGAGGAGGCTTACGAGAACCATGAACGTGCAGACACCTTCCTAACTGCCTTGAGTACAGTTGTTAAAAATGTCAGGATTCTGGATCGTGAAGGTGTACGCTATGATATTGCAAGAATGCATATTGATGATCCCCGTGACAAGGTTTCTTAATATTGATTGAACTGATAACCTAGCTTTGGTAATTTTGGATAGATATGCAGAAGCATTTTGAGATTTGCTGATGAAATGTTACTTTAAAGTATGAATGAGAAACTGTTGATAGTTGAAGATGAATTCATTGTGGCAAATGACCTGACCAATATGATGGAAAATGCTGGTTATATTGTTTGTGCCACAGCAGATAGCGTCGAATCTGCAAAGCAGGCCATTGATAAATACCAACCTGCATGGGTATTGATCGACATATTCTTACAGGATGATTCTATGGGCACCGAACTTGCCCCCTACCTGCAGGAAAAAGGTATTGGTTTTGTTTATATTTCTGCAAACACCAACCAAAGCGTGCTGGAGATTGCCAAGGCTACGCATCCTTATGGCTTCCTTGTCAAACCATTTCGGGAGAAAGATCTCCTGATTATGCTGGAAATCGCCAGAAGCAAACACGAGAGTAGCCTGCAGTTTGCCGCGCAAAAAGAAATGCTTTTGCAGCAGCAGCTAACGGCGTTAACCAACGAGCGCATCGCGCTTGAAAATAAGCTGAATAAAGTGCCGTCGACTTTTCAGCCCCTGATCCCCTTTGATTATTTTGCCTACCACTTTTCTGCGTCAAATGGAAACATCATTGAATCAGGAGCTTTCTGCCGGATAGGCTTCGATGAATATCAGATAATGCCTTCACTCAGTGAATCTCAGTTAAACCAGGCATTCATCTTTAATGAACAGATAAATCAGATGCGTAAAAGTATTGATTCTACTGTGCTGACTGGCCATGATTTTATTTCATTGCAGCGCCAGGGAACATTTGCAACTGGCATACTTAGGCCATACCAGCTCAATTCTACATTACAGATCATCAGTAAAAAGACTGAAGGCACTTTACAACTGGCATTTTTTAATAAAGATCAGGAGGGGTTTGACCAAAGTCATAAAACACTGCTATGCAGAACAGAGAAGTCACTTTTTAACTTATTCGCGTCACTGGCAGTGGCCGATGCAAATGAGTTGAAAACCTTTCGGAAGGCGATCCGTACCCAACCTGTAAAATCATCGCCGAAGTTCGATGGCATCTTTGGCACCAGCGCCGCGTTATTGCATGTACTGGATAATGTAGAAATGGTTGCTGACACACCTGTAACAGTGTTGATTCTGGGAGAAAGCGGAACGGGCAAGGAGAAGATTGCTCATAATATTCATCTTTTATCTTCGAGAAAAGATGAGGCATTTATTACCGTGAACTGCGCAGCTATGCCGGTAGACCTCATCGAGTCTGAATTGTTCGGACATGAGAAAGGAGCATTCACAGGAGCCATAGAAAAACGCATTGGTAAATTTGAGGCAGCAAACGGCGGCACTATCTTTTTTGATGAAATTGGTGAACTGCCGCTTGAATCACAAGTAAAACTGTTAAGGGTACTACAGGAAAAAAAATTTGAACCAGTTGGGAGCAGTAAAACAATTAAAGTGGACGTACGCATTGTGGCGGCCACCAATCGTAATCTCGAAAAGGAAGTTGGAGAGGGACGTTTTAGACTGGATCTCTTCTACAGGCTGAATGTTTACCCCATTAATCTGCCACCACTAAGGGAACGCAAGGAAGATATTCCCACGCTTGCAAGACATTTCCTAATCAAATCTGCAGCCGAACTGGGCCGCCATCAGGTTCCTGAATTGTCTGCATCGGCTTTAAAACAATTGACAGATTATCAATGGCCTGGAAATATAAGGGAGTTAGGGCACCTGATGCAACGTATGCTTATAAAAAATAGAACTGACGTACTCGAGCAGATTGAAATGCCTCAAGCTTCTTACGCACAACCGGGTAGCAAAGCTGGTATGAAGGATGACCGCAAAACAATGGACCAGATTGAAGCAGAGCACATTCTTGCCGTACTTAGAAGCTGTAATGGAAAATTAACCGGTGCAGGTGGTGCAGCGGAGATACTTGATCTGCCGCCAAGTACGCTGACATCAAGGATGAAAAAACTGGGAATAAAAAAGGAATTATTTCACGATCGCTACTAAGGTCATATGAAAAATATAAATTCATATAAAAAGATATCAATAAAAGCCAGCAGCTGCGACGCTAACCTATATAAAACCTTGTTTGGAATGGATAAAGCGCTTAAAAATCTGATAGTGGAACCCGGTCTGTCTGCGTACCTGATGAGCGATGGTACAACAGTAGAAATCTATGGTGCGGGTGCTGCATTACCGGGTTATTTATTCGCAGATTCCAATGTAATGATTAGTTATCAGGTGGAGAATTTGGAGGATATGGTGGAGGCACTAAGCCATCAGGGAGGCAGTCTTCTGGGAGCAATCGAAACTGTTTGCCCGTCATATAAATACTGTCACATACTAAGTAAAGACCATACGGTTATAGGACTTTACGAGCAAGGATAAGATAAAACCTTTATTTTTTGGCAGTCTGATTTCTTATACGGCTCAGGGTTTCGGGCGTAATTCCAAGATAAGATGCTATCATCCCCTGTGGTACCCGCATGGGCAGGTGCGGAAATTTTTGCAGGAAGTTGAGGTATTTGTCTTCTGCAGACAGACTGATAAATGTATGAATTCGATTTTGGGAACTTATAAAACTTCTTTGAAGTATTCCATTGATCATGTCGTTGAATGCAGGTATCTCTGCACAAAGTGTATCAAATTTATTTTTGCTGATCAGGATAAGTTCAGAATCTTCTAATGCGTCAATATTGAATCTGGAAGGTTCCGCGGATGCGAGGCTTTCCCTGTCGCCCGTCCACCAGTTCTCAACAGCAAAATTAATGATGTGTTCCGCACCTTTATCATCAACGGTATAGGTGCGGACACAACCTTTGGTTACAAATGCGTTATATTTCCAAACGTCACCTTCCTGTAGAAGATATTGTCGTTTACGAAGCTTTTTGAGCTGCGAAACCTGGATGATCTTTTCGATTTCATCTTCCGAGACCTTACTTTTTTCGAGGATATATTTTTTGAATACTTCGATCACTTAAATGTATTGATTAGATATACCCAAATATACATAATCTCTTATTTATACAATCTTACAAATTCATCCATAGGTTTTCTCACTTTAGGCAATTTGGCATTCCAGTCGTTCTCTTCGTCACGGTACCCTAGAGCCATAAGCATAGAACTTCGCAGGCCTTTGGACCTTAGGTTAAGAAACTCATCAAGCTCAGGTGCATCGAAACCTTCCATAGGAGTGGCATCTATTTTTAACAGTGCAGCAGCAGCTACAGCAATACCAAGTGCGATATGAGCCTGTTTGGCAGCGTGGTGAAAGTTTTCTTCTGAGCTGAATTTTGAAAAATAATTTAATGCGAACTGGCGCTGACGTCAGATGTAGTAGTTGATGCTTCTCGTTTTTCATTAAGGTATCTAAAAACCCCATTGATACGTTCAGGAGTATAATCCTCCCAGGGAGTTCTTTCAAATCCATCATATGAAAGACGCAGAGGGCAGAAATCTATCAGGAGATCTGAAGATAAATTCTTTGCTGCAGATGAACCAGCTCATCTATCTCTCGTCTGTACGTGTTATGAATGGCAACCTTGGCTTTACGGTGCTTATTCCCCTTGTTCAAATCAATGCGTCAAACTTCTCCGAACCTTCACCGACAGTAAACCCTGGGGTGTTGGGCGATATCATTCCAGCTTTTATCATGCTTTTACTTTAATGCTTAGTGATCAGCTGAGCGTAAGTTCAAGAAATCAATTTAACTATAATGGTCAAATTATTGGACAGAAAGCTAAGGCGGGCGCTTATTATAACGGAAACTATTCCATTGATTATTCTCTAATAAAAAGTTTCAGAATAGAAGCTGCCGGATATGTTTTACAGCAGCTGCGTCAGGATAGTTTTGATGGAAAGAAGAGTTACTATCAAAAGAGTTATGGTATTGATAATACAAAGGAGCGTGTATTTGCATATGGCCCTGAGGCTTGCGATACCATTATAAATGAACATTAATAACCAATAAAATTAAACAGATACAAAAAGCGCATTGACATTTATCAATGTGCTTTTTTATTCTATATCAATGTCGGGGCATTGCTATTACCTCACCTTTGATATATCAAATCATTAACAAATAAAACTATGTCACAAGTAATATTTATCACAGGAACAAGCACAGGCTTTGGAAAATTAACAACTACAACTCTTGCAAAAGCAGGTCATACAGTAATTGCAGGGATGCGCGACATTACGGGCAAAAATGCCCAGGTTGCAAATGAACTTTCAGCACTGCCTAACGTCGATGTTGTAGAGATCGACATCACTAATGATGCATCAGTCTCCAATGCATTTGCGAACATGATCGCAAAATACGGCAAGATCGATGTATTGGTCAATAATGCTGCCGTAGCAGGATTTGGTTTGCTGGAGGCTTACACACTTGATCGTATCCGCCAGATGTTTGAGGTTAATTTTTATGGCGTAATTCGTACCTACCAGGCTGTGTTACCAGCTATGCGTGCCGCAGGAAAAGGACTGATTATCAACATCACATCAGGCGCAAGCGGACATACCATGCCATTCATGATCCCCTACCTGGCTTCAAAATTTGGTGTTGAAACCATCACAGAAGGCCTGCAGGATGAGTTAGCAGAGTTTGGCATCGAGAATGTCAGCATACAACCCGGGGTATATCCAACCGAGATGAACACAGGACAGAAAGCAGGGGTGAATTCAGATAAAACCGCGATTACCGAAGCGTATGGTGATGCAGCCACTGAAAAATTTAATGCTATCGGCACTGCCCTCTTTGGTAAAATGGAACAGTTTAACATGGATCCTCAGGTGATTGCCAATGGAATAATGGAACTGATAGAAATGCCTGCCGGTACCCGTCCCCTCCGCAAACCTCTTGACGCTATTGCACAAGGAACCGATATAGAGTTTATCGAAGCAAGAGCTGCAACAAAAGCGAAATGGTTAAGCAAATACTCAGCATAATTAAAAAAAAATGAAAACACAGCATAACACAAATACAGCTGCTAAATGGAAAGCTGCATTTCTAACAATGACTATTATGACATCACTCTCATTAACAAGCGCCAAAGCACAGGCACCAGGCATCGTGGGTATCGACCATGTGGGTATAAACGTTCCTGACATGGATCAAGCGATAAAATTTTTCCATGATATGTTCGGATTCACACCAGTAACCAAGTTAGGCCCATTCCCTATGGACAAAGACTGGAAAACCAAATTTCACATTCATGAGAATGCCGACCAGGTGGAGCTGGTGATGATGCGCGCAGGAGACGGATCAAATATCGAATTATTTGCTTACAAGCCAAATGTGGGCAGTCAGGAACAACCTTTCAGGGATGATATCAGTGCAACCCACTTCTCACTGTATACAAGTGACCTGGCAGGAACGAAAAGCTTCCTGGAGTCTCAGGGAGTAAAGTTTCTATCGGATGTACTTTCCGGTGCAGGTGATACTGAAGGAGAAAAATGGGTTTATTTTGAAACACCATGGGGCGCAACCATTGAGTTGAATTCCTACCCTTCGGGTAAAGGATATGAAAAGAATCATCCGAAAATCAAGTTGTGGTCGCCAAAAGATCAGGCAACTTCTGTCTCACTGACCACAGAAACCCTTGGCAGCGACCAATTGGATGATCTTGCAAAAAATCATTTCAAAATCTGGAACGATCATGACAAGGCGGCCCGGCTAAATGGTATGTCTGCTGTTTACACTGAGGATGTAGCATTTTTTGACGACAAAGAAGCATCAGTAGGTTATGAAGGAATGAACAACTTTATAGAGCATCTGCTCAGTGCCAACAAAGAATTCAAATTCACCCTTGCAAAAATCAGTGCCAATCACAATGTTGTTCGTTTGTACTGGAACTTCGGACCTGCATCAAAACCATCTTTGATCTCAGGAATGGATTTAATCATCGTTGAAAATGGAAAAGTACGGTCACTTAGTGCATTTCTTGACCATTTACCAACTGCAAAAAGCAAATAACAGCTTCCCGAAACGTACCTCTGAATCCTGATTGATGTGCGTTTTGTTTTCGTTGGTGTATTGCCCCGGTATATTTTACCGGGGCTTACGCTTTTATGCCCCTATTTAGATTGACATTTTCTGATCCTGCTCAGTGTCTCTGGTTTTACACCCAGATAACATGCCAGCATATTCTGCGAGAACCGCTGCGAATATTGAGGTGAGTTTGTTAACAGGTCGTAGTATCTTTCTTCAGCCGTCATGCTTAATGCCGCATTGATCCTCTTTTGACTGTAGATCATTTGCTGTAATTGATATTGATTAAACATGATTGCAAATGCAGGAATCTCTTCGATAAGACCTGTCAACTGGTCAAGATTCATGACCACCATTTCTGTATTCTCGGTAGCTTCAATATTATACTTTGAACAATTACTACCGTTAAAGCTGGAAAAATCAGCAATCCAGGAATGCTCAAGACCGAAAGCAACAATTGATTCTTGTCCGCGCTCATTGACCGAAAACATACGTGTGGAGCCTTTGGTAATGAACCCAATATATTTACATATATCGCCTTCCTGCAGAAAATACTGGCGCTTCCTCAGTTTTCTGAGTTTAACCGACCCGACAATCAGCGATTTTTGAGCTTCGCTGAGTGTCAGGCCAGACATTGCAGTAATATATGTAAATAGGTCCCAATGATATGGGCAGGATAATTTTAAAAGGATAGATTCTATAGCTTTATTGAAATCTGTACTGCCAGGGTAATTCGGCTCCGTTTGTGAAGCTTTGTTAGGAATAAGAATCTTTGTATACATGAGGATTTAGTTTGATCAACTTCTTACTCCAAAACAGATACCCCATTTTAACATATTGATTTACAGAGCTATATTTAGGGGCTACTGAAAAAAAACCGATATATCGCAAATTAACGAACAGGATAAGTAGCCTGGCAAGTGTGAATGACCCGGGCGAATTTAATTAGCGCCTAAAAGCAATACTTTTCCGGTTTGATTATCTGTAAGGACAAGATGTTTATAATCTTCTTCATGCTGCCCTGCACCTGCATTTTTCACAAGCCCAGTAGATTGCCCCATGTATTTTCCTTTCGCATCTGTATCAAAACTATTGATCTCATAATCCCTGGTATAAGGTGCATCAGTTGATTTGCTGAGAAACAACGTGTAGCCCCTGGCAGGTTCCAATCCCCCAAATATCTGTTCTACCAAATCTGCGAGTCCAATCGGTCTTACTGCAATTTTTCCTGTAGCTTTGATTTCCTCCTGCACAGCTTTCATCTGAATAATCTGCGTTGCTGCAGCATCATTAAGTGGTTTAAGGTTAATATGATTTCTGGCGTCAGTAACAGCATTGTCTGCATAAACGAGGGCCTGGGGGCTCTGTCCTATTTTTACAGCCGGCAATACTTTCATTGTCAGCAGATCAATTCCCTGAACCTGATCGCCATATTCAAGTCCAACGTACATCAGTTTCCCATCTGCTGATGGCCATAACCCGTGTGGCAAATTTCCTACGTTAATGGTATCTGTCTGTTTGAAATCTGAAGCAACATCAAATACTCTGACTTTGTTCTCTCCACCAACAGTCACTAACATCTTCAGCTTACCCTTAATCTTACTAAAAGTGACATGGTTTGTAATTGCTCCAGTCGTTAAAACCTTATGGACACTGAGTGATTTAGTATCTATAAGAGTGACTTTACCTACGTCCTTATGTGTCATAGCCACCCAGTTACCATCCGGACTGGTGAATATATTGGGAGAAAAAGGGCTAACAACAGGAATTCTTTTGATGATCTCGTAAGTTGAAGTATTAACGATGTCCAACTCAGGACTAAAACTGGAACATACGTAAGCAATTTTCCCGTCCGGTGAGAAAGAGATCATTCCTGGTCCATCTGCAACTTGAACCTTCCTGATCTCTTTCATGGAGGCTACATCAATCACACTAACATAGGCTTCTCCGCGGACCGAAGTCCAGATTTGTTTACTATCCGGCGTAAACGTAGGCTCATGCGGGGAACGCCCGACGTAGATAGTTTTGATTACTTTATTGCTCTCTGTTGAAACCAGCGTAACTGAGTTTGACCCTATGGAAACCACTGCCAGCATTTTCTTTGCCGGGGAATACCGTAATCCGTGAACAAGCGACTGACCCCGGTAAAGCGGGCTTAAAACATTTGGATAAGGTTTACCCAGGCTGATTTCTCCAAGGAAGACATTGGTTGCAGGATCTACAACCGACACTGTATTGGAAACCTGATTGGCGGTATAAACGCGGTCATGTGCATACGGCGTCTGGGCTCTGGCGCTTATGGTGCCACCAATCAATACAACTGCAAGAAGATTGTTCTGAAATTTCATTTGTTATTTATTTATGTAGTTAGACATTTGTTCTATTTCTATTTGTTCGTTAGATATCAGTTGTTTTGCAAATGCTGATACCTGATCATTTTCCGGATATTTCAAAATCACCCGTGCCATATCCACCGCAGCCTGATGATGTGGGAGCATGACGCGCGCGAATGAAATATCAGTGTCCTGTAGTAGCTTCTCTGCCGGCATATTTTTCATCATGGTCTGCATAGTTATATCCATCTCTTTCCCGTACATTGATGGCCGTTGTTCCGTATGATCTATTTGCAGCAATAGCAATTTCATTTGTACCAGTTCGCTTTGCTGCTCAGCTTTGATACTTTTAGCAAGCTGGATCATATCAAAATTTTTTCCATTCCTGATCTCATAATCAGCCATTGCTATTGCGCCTTCATGGTGAGGCATCATTTGGCTGATGAAGGTTTTGGACGCTGATTGTCCATCGGGAACTTCATCCATCTTCATCATCATGGTATTCATGATATCTACAAATACGTTATTGTTGCTGGTCATTCCTGCCATCCCGTGCATATGCATATCCTGAGCATATACACTTGTTGTTAAACCTGCAGCGAATGAGACCATCATTAATACAGTCCTGAGATTGGTATGCAAATACTTCATATAGTTGTTTTTTATGTAAATTAAAGTCATTTCAGACCCGTAAAAAATAGAAAGCGGGCTTAAACGGGCGTATTTTACCGGCAAGCCGGCAATATTGATACCCAATCAATAGAACACTGACGTTCAGTAGTTTGAGAATAGTAGAAGTGGATAATATGCGGGATATCAATAATTACCGAAATCCGGAAAAGTAAAAAAACTACTTTTTGGTCAGCTTCTTATATTTCAGCGGAGAGGAACCCGCCATTTTACGAAAGGACCGGATGAAATATGCCTGATCTGAGTACCCCAGCTGATGGGCGATTTCTTTGACACCGGCATCAGTATGATTTAACAGGCGCTTGGCTTCGATAAATAATTCCTGGCCTATCCAGTAGCTGACCGTTGAGCCGGTAACTTTCTTAATAACTTCATTAAGATAACCAGTTGAAACGTTCAGCATGGATGCATACATTGAAGGACTTTTTATGGTTTGAACATGTGCTGTCAGTAATTCTTTAAACTGACGCGTGAGTTCAGCAGATCTGTTATCGGTATGCGGTACCTTTTCAACCTTGTCATAGATACTGGCTGACATCGCTAAAAAAGATTGCAGAAGGCTGTGGATAATCTGCAGATAATATTTAGCTCCCTGGCGGTTAACAAATTCCTCATGTAAAAGATCCAAAAGGACAGCAAACTGTTTCAATTCATCATCGCTTAATTTACATGGCAGCTGGAGATCAGGCCCGCGCTCAAATGCTTCCCGTAGTCCAGGCAGAATCAGGGAAGGATCTATTGCAAGAAACCATCCCTCAGCCTTATCCACTTGAATCCTGTAATGAACCTGTGAAGGCAATATGTAATATAAGGATCCGCCACCGATCACAACATCCTGGGAATCAATTTTAAGGCTTCCTGAACCGCTCTTTAGTAGAAAAAAGATGTAATGGTCATCCCGGTGAGCGAAGCCTGGTAAATTGTCATAACTATCGTCACGACTGAAGATTTTGATCTGCAGGCCTGCATTTGTCTTATTCTTAAGCTGATCAATGGGGATGCTATTCATTGAATGAAAAACTCTATCCCTGTAAATTTAACAATTTATCGGCATTGCCATGAGCAATTTGCCGTATTTGTTGAGCTGAAAGGTCAATGCCTTTTAAAAATTCTATACCCATTTCATTAGTACTAAAAGGATAATCAATAGAAAACATAATGTTATCAATTCCAAAAGTGTCCAGGGCAATTCTTAAGGGTGGCTGGGTAAAGAAACCGCTGGTGGTTATATGAACCTGCTGATGGAAGGTTTCTGTGAGGCTGCGTTGATTGGCACCTCCGTTACCCGGTTTGAAGGCTCTCTCCGACCTTGCCATCATCATAGGCAGCATCTCTCCCATGTGGCCAATGATAAGCTTTAGTTTAGGAAATTTATCAAAAGTTCCGGAGTACAGCAAGCGTAAAACATGCAGGGCCGTTTCGGAGTGCCATCCCCAACCGTAACATGCCAGTGCCTCTGCCATTCCCGAATGCGTGGGAAGACCATCATAATAAATATCTGCTATTCCTTTGGGGGGAAGACCTGGATGCAGGTAAACCGGCACATCAAGTTTCTCCGCGCGTGCAAATATGGGTGCAAACTCTGGCTGATCTAGAAATTTATCCTGCGTTAATCCGCGAATCATCGCGCCGCGAAAGTTGTATTCTGTCACCACCCTCTCCAACTCATCAGCGGCTGTGTGAGGAGCTGTCATGGGCAATTGCGCAAAAGCTTTGAACCTGTGCTCGAATCCTGAAATCTTTTGCGCAATCAAATCATTATACTGCATGGCGAAAGCCGGAGCATCTGCAGGGCTCAAGAGGTTGGCGCCCGAACTGTCTACAGAAAGAACCTGTATCGTAATACCATTGTCGTCCATCGATTGTAAGCGCTCTCCGGTTATATCCGCCAGTTTGGGTATCAGCTGCTGCATTCTTGCTGACTGACCAAAACCGCTAAGCGTTTCTTTGGAAATTTTCCCTGTCATTTCAGGGAATGAGATGTGTTCTTCTAATGTGACTATTCGCATATTAAGTTATTCAGTCTTAAATAAAACATTCATTCTTATCAGTTGGCAACATAACCGCTATCTAAGAATTATATTATGCAAAGTAACACGCTTAAATGTTTCAGGGCAAGGTGTTATTGGTGGTAATAGCAGGACTATTCGGGGATTGCTTTAACATTTCTAAATTAGCCACCAAGAATGTCAATTAACGACATATCGTGATTTTTAAATATTCAAAGCCATACACAAAACACTATCAATTAACAATTTAGCGTGCTGGCACTTTTTTAGTTTATTGATAAACACTTTGGAAATAACTAATTCACTTCAGAATTTAAAAACACGAACACCATGTCAGCTACTAAAAAATTACTTATTCCGGTCGACTTTTCATCAACATCCAATCACACAATTGATTATGCAATTGCGCTAAGCAGAGAACTGGAAGTTAGTGAAATCATACTGTTGAAAAATTTCCATTATACATCTTTTGAAATTTTGCTTCCATCCCCTCAATTTATACTACCCTCCAGGCAGGATCTTGCAGATAGAAAACAGGAAAACCTGACCAGGTTACTGGAACTAAAGACTTTTTATGAAAGGATAGCAGGCGACAGCATTAAAATAAACACAGTGTTTAAAGAGATGCCTATAGAGACATTTGTAAACAGTGTAATTGATGACGAACAGCCAGATCTCATGCTCATAGGGACTACAATAGTCGACGAGCCTACAGACAGCTATACGTTTTTAAATATCACTGAACTTGTCCGTACAAGTCGCATTTCTGTGCTGCTTATACCCGACGGTACCCAGTATTCTGCTATAAAAACAGCGCTGATTCCCTGCAATCTTAAAGCTCTTACTGATATCGGAATACTACGTCATTTAAACAATATAATCCCACGCAGCCTTTCCAACCTGACATTATTATACTTTGACAATAGTGATGATATTCTCGAAGATGCAAGAAGGGAGAAATCGCTTGAAATTGTAGGCAGACAAACTTTACCCGATTACAAGTTCAATGTTTATCGCAGTAAAAAACAGGATGTGATCGGCACAGTGGGCCGTTATACCCGCGACCTTGATGTTCAACTTATCATCGCATTGCCGCATGCCCACAACTTCTTATACAACCTTACCCATAAGAACCTGATCAGGGCTATTTCCTTAGATGCGACAGTACCGGTGCTGGTGTTAAAAGCTTTTTAATTCTTTAAATCCTGCGGACAACTTCAAAAGCTAAAGAGGTAAAACTAATTTGCCGGGGCTGCTTCTGGAAAGCACGGTCAAACACTTCAGGATAGATGCTTCTTCGTACACCCGGTAGACTTTCATGTTGACGATAAAACTGGGCATTGCTGCCTGTTGAGGACTGTAAATCATTTAGAAAGAATAATTCAAACTGTATAACTTGTTTTGTTGAGAAATTTATTATTTTTAGATAAAGCTTTTATCTCTAAAGGATTGTGAGTGGA
>NZ_JBEVDX010000051.1:0-21957 GCF_040513095.1 Pedobacter sp.
AAAAAGATTGAGACGGTACTGGATGCTAAAGGCAAGATTAAGCCCAATGCTTCGGCTAAATTGCAGGAGATTTCTACAGACATCTCTAAGGGAGAGCAGGAAGTACGTAAGCGCATGGACAGCATTTACAAACAGGCCGTAGCGAGTAACTGGGTGGCAGATGGCAGTTTAACTATACGTGACGGCAGGATGTGTATCCCGATCATTGCAGACCATAAACGAAAGCTCAAAGGTTTTATCCATGATGAATCTGCCAGCGGACAGACGGTATACCTTGAACCCGAGGAAGTATTCACACTTAATAATAAGATCCGTGACCTGGAATTTGATAAGCGAAGGGAAATTGTCAGAATATTGATTGCGCTTACAGACGACCTCAGGCCATATCAGCCATTGTTACTTTCGTATCATGGTTTCCTGACCAAACTTGATTTTGTAAGGGCTAAAGCCTTGTTTGCTATTGAAGTAGAAGCCGATATGCCAGTCCTGGTTGCAGAACCACGGGTTAAGCTGATCAATGCCCGTCACCCCCTGTTATACTTATCATTTAAAGAAGATAAGAAAACGGTAGTGCCGCTGAATATTCATATGAATGAAAATTTACGTGTTGTACTGGTCTCCGGGCCAAATGCAGGTGGAAAGTCAGTCTGTATGAAAACTGTTGGCCTGTTGCAGCTTATGGTCCAGTCGGGATTGCTTGTACCTGTACATGAATCAAGTGAGATGGGTATATTTGATAATATCTTTGCCGATATCGGAGATGATCAAAGTATAGAAAGTGACCTGAGTACTTACAGTGCGCATTTAACCAAGATGCGTTATTTTGTTGCCCATGCTACCCCAAAATCATTGGTGATGATCGATGAGTTTGGTACGGGAACAGATCCGCAGTTTGGCGGGCCAATGGCAGAAGCTGTGCTGGAGGTATTAAATAATAAGAAAGTTAGGGGAGTAATCACTACCCACTATTCCAACCTGAAATTATTTGCAGGGAATACACCTGGTCTGGAAAACGCATCTATGCTGTTTGATAACGACAAGATGAAACCTTTATATGTGCTGGAAATCGGTAAACCCGGAAGTTCGTATGCCTTTGAAATTGCTCAGAACATTGGTCTGCAAAAAGAAGTGCTGCAGCTCGCAAGAGAAAAAACGGGTACCAATCAAAACCGTATTGACAGCCTGCTGGTAGATCTCGAAAGGGAGAAAAAACAGATTTATGATACCAAAGTACATCTGGCCAATCAGCAGAACAAAGTAAAGAATCTGGTTGCAGAAAACGAGAAATTACAGGTCTTTCTGGATGAAAACAGGAAAACCCTGATCAAAGAAGCCAAGCTTGAAGCACAGGCGATCATCAGGAACGCTAATAAACTGGTAGAGAATACCATTGCGGGCATCAAGGAAAATCAGGCAGATAAAGTTGCAACCAAAGAACTGAGACAAAACCTGCAGAAGGAACTGGTGCAACACCAGGTGAAGGAGGAGAAGAAGCCTGAGAAAGCTGTTCCTCTGGGTACACCTATTGAGGTGGGCGATTGGGTTCAGTTAATAAATACAGAAACAACCGGTCAGGTACTGGAGATCAACAGGGGTAACCTTGTTTTGGCCCTGGGCGATCTGCGTTCGGTTGTTAAGAAAGACCGCGTACAAAAGATCAGTAACAAACAGGCCAGAAAGGTAGTCCAGAGCAATTCATTTTCTGGAAGGATATCGGAGGCGATTGGTAACTTCAGTGCGGAGCTGGATCTCCGGGGCATGCGCGGGGAAAATGCTATCCAGGAAGTGGAAAAGTATATGGATAAGTCGATCATGCTGGGGTTCCCCTTTATCAAGCTGATCCACGGTAAAGGAGATGGTATCCTGAGAAAACTGATCCGTGAATACCTGAAGAAATACCGCGAGGTAAACCGCGTGGAAGATGAACATGCCGACAGGGGAGGAGATGGGATAACTTACGTGTATTTCAATTGATTAATAAACATTTGTAAATGTTCATCTGTTGTAGTAGAAACCCTCTGCTATGAAAAGAATATTTACTCTGATTTTTAGCTTGTTTATACTATCGGCCTGTGAAAAAAACAAAGGTGATAACAGCAGCGAAGTGTTGCCCGATGCCGAAATAAAAACTGAGGTACTTACGCAGTCGCTCGTGTTCCCCTGGGAGATGGTCTACGGGCCGGATAACTATATCTGGTTTACCGAAAGATCGGGCAAGATCAGTCGGTTAAACCCAAAGAATGGGGTAATCGCACTGGTACATACCATCACTGAAGTGACCAGTACCGGAGAGGGTGGCTTACTGGGGCTGGCATTACATCCGGATTTTAATACCAGTCCATATCTGTATGTGGTTTATGATTACGGCAGCGGGGCCAACTACAAAGCCAGGGTGCTGCGGTTCACTTTCAACAATGGAGTTCTAACAGAGCCGCTGGTGCTGCTGGATAAAATACCGGCATCTTCAATTCATAATGGCTCAAGGCTGCTGATTACGCCAGACAAAAAACTAATGATCACTACAGGTGATGCCAATATTCCCTCAAATGCGCAGGACAGGGGCAGTCTTTCGGGCAAGATCCTGAGGATTAACCTGGACGGTACCATTCCCGGAGATAATCCTTTTCCGGGTAACCCATTGTGGAGTTACGGACACCGGAATCCGCAGGGACTGGTGCTGGCAAACAATAGGTTATATTCTTCAGAACACGGGCCCAACAATGATGATGAAATCAACCTGATTGTAAAGGGCAGAAATTATGGCTGGCCGAATATTGAAGGCTTTTGCAATACTACCGAGGAGAAAGCTTTTTGCGCGTCGAATGATGTGGCTGAACCGCTGATAGCATGGACACCTACGATAGCGCCATCTGGCTTAACTTATTACAACTCAGATTATCTTCCGCAGTTCAAAAACTCCCTCCTGATGGTTACCCTTAAAGGCAGCAAGCTGGTACAGTTAAAACTGGATGACGCAGGTGAAAAGGTAACTGACAGCAAGGATTTTTTCCTTAACGAGTTTGGTCGTCTGAGAGCCGTATGCCAGTCGCCCGAGGGAAAGCTATACCTGGCCACAAGCAACGGGACCAATGATAAAATTATAGAGGTATCTTCAAAATAAATCTATAATTTTACCCCCAAACCAAATATAATGATCAATAAAAAAGTATCGGGGGCCGATGAAGCCATTCGCGATATCACTGACGGCAAGACCTTGATGCTGGGTGGTTTCGGACTGTGCGGTATCCCGGAAAACTGTATTGCCGCACTGGTAAAAAAAGGAGTAAAGGAACTCACCTGTATTTCCAATAATGCCGGAGTAGACGATTTTGGAATCGGGCTGCTGCTCAAAACCCGGCAGGTAAAAAAAATGATATCTTCCTACGTAGGTGAAAATGCCGAGTTTGAACGTCAGCTGTTAAGCGGCGAACTCGCAGTAGAGCTCATTCCACAGGGCACACTGGCCACACGCTGTATGGCCGCTGGATATGGCATGCCTGCAATATTTACTCCTGCTGGTGTTGGTACCGAGGTGGCGGAGGGTAAAGAAACGAGGAACTTCAATGGCAAAGACTATCTGATGGAATATGCTTTTGATGCAGATTTTGCCCTGGTTAAAGCCTGGAAGGGTGATACCGCGGGGAACCTGATCTTCCGTTCTACAAGCCGTAATTTCAATCCTGTAATGGCTATGGCTGGCAAGATCACAATTGCCGAGGTAGAAGAACTGGTGGAGCCCGGAGCGCTTGATCCTGACCACGTCCATACTCCGGGTGTATATGTCCACCGCATCTTTCAGGGTGCCGGCTATGAAAAACGAATAGAACAGCGTACCACCAGGCCCCGCGGCTAACCCAATCAGAATTTTATGTTAGACAAAAATGGAATAGCGAGACGTATCGCTAAAGAAATAAAAGACGGTTATTATGTAAACCTTGGCATCGGTATTCCTACGCTTGTAGCCAATTACATCCCGGAAGGAATTAATGTTGTACTGCAATCTGAGAATGGACTACTTGGCATGGGGCCTTTTCCTTTTGAGGGGGAAGAAGATCCCGATATGATCAATGCTGGCAAACAAACCATCACAACACTTCCCGGTTCCTCGGTTTTTGACTCTGCCATGAGCTTTGGGATGATCAGGAGTCAGAAGATCGACCTGACGATCCTGGGCGCGATGGAAGTTTCAGAAAACGGCGATATTGCAAACTGGAAGATCCCCGGTAAAATGGTGAAAGGCATGGGTGGAGCAATGGACCTGGTCGCTTCGGCCAAGAATATTATTGTAGCCATGCAGCATATTAATAAAGCTGGGGAGAGTAAACTGCTGCCTGAATGTACTTTACCGCTCACAGGCGTTAATTGCATCAGGAAGGTAGTTACTGAACTGGCAGTGCTTGATATCTTACCTGAAGGTGGTTTCAGATTGATCGAGCGGGCTCCAGGAGTAAGTGTTGATTTTATCATCCAGTCTACTGCCGGAAAATTATTTGCTGATGCAGAAGTGATGGAAATGGAATTGAACTGATCCCTATGGGATCAGTACCGTTTCTTTTAATTCGTCAGAGATCTCTTTAGAGATTGTTATGATATCATCTGCCACATGTTTGTTGTTCATGATGATCTTCTGACAGGATTCTTTATAAGGCAAAAGATATTGCTTGTAGGCAGGCATCACGTGATTTACCCACTGGTACATCACCATATCGCGTGTATATCCGCGTTCAATCTCATCGCGTGAAATCCTGCGGTTAAGCGTGATTTCCTCATCGGCATCCATGAAAATTTTCAGATCAAACAGTTTTGCGATTTCCGGGTAGTGGAATACAAAGAGGCCTTCCACAATAATGATAGGGGCAGTAGTAATGTTCAGGAGACGGGCATTCTCTTCATTGACATTGAAAGTATATTCTTTTTTCTCAATGGATCCTCCTGAGATCAGTAATTTAAGATCATTTAATAACTTTTCGTCATCTATCCCTTCCGGTACATCGAAATTGATCCATCCGTTTTCATCAATCTTCTGCAGTTCCTTAGCCCTGTAATAATCATCCTGTGAGATTAAACAGACTTCATCAGCAGTAAAATGATGTAGAAAACATTTTAGAAAAAAAGTTTTACCAGATCCGCTTCCTCCTGCAACACCTATAATATAAGGCTTGTTATTGTTCATTCGCTTGTCCACCATACGTTAAATTGCACAAAAAACGCTTGTCTAATGCACCTAATGCATCAGCTACCGCTTTTGTCATTACAATTATAACATCTTTTGTGGACTCATTCTCTGTAAATTTACCAACAACCTTCGCAAATGTAGAGCGGTTGCTCATCGGATTGGTGATTTTCATGATCGTTCCGATAGGTGCAGTGCGGTGCAGCACGAGCATTTTTGATGAATCCAGATCGGGATCAATAATCCACACGCCCGTACCTTTTTCATCCATCTGGCTTAATCCGTAACGGCTGGGAGGTAAACGCAAAGAAGGATTTTTTACCGCATCGGCCGAGTCGGGATCCAGACTGCCATTATCGCCCATTTGTTCTCCCTTTACCGGGTACTGACCGCTGATCAGTAACTTCTGGCCAACATACAGTGAGTTGGTAGTTAAATTATTTTTAGCTTTCAGCTGGTCTAAAGTAAGGCTGTACCTGGTGGCAATCGAATACATTGTTTCATTACCAGCTACTGTATGAACTACCAGCGGATCTTTTGCGGCCGGAGCTTCCTGTGCAGCTGCTGGAACAACCTGTTTCGCTGATTGCTCAGCAATTTTTACAGCAGTTTCAGTTTTTTTTGATGTATCAGGTTTTTTATACTGGCCCTGTGCTGCAGGAGCCGGAACGGTAGTTGTATTCACCGGCTGACGGTTTGAAGCAGCAGGTACAGGGGTTACAGTTGATGCAGCAGCATTACCAAGTGCTGCGGCCTTGCCAGAGCTTGTAGTATTCGCAGGAGCAGGAGCCTGTGTGTTTGCAGGGCTCGGCGTCGCCTGAACTTCCTCAGTAGCAGTTCCTTCTTTTGCAGGGATTTTCAATACCTGGCCGATCTGCAGATTAATAGACTTCAGGTTGTTTACCCTTTTAATTTCTTCTACAGTAGTGCCATATTTATTCGCCAGCATATTCAGGTTTTCCTTACGCTGCACAGCATGCTCAATCAGCGTTGTATTGTCCTCTGCTGCCGGGCTGGTATTATCTGTAGCGGTACTTTTACCAGAACCATTGTTGTTTGCTGCGGGCTTATCCGGAGCAGTATTTCCTGCAGTTTGGTTTTTTGCTGTACTTGAGTTTTTTGCAGCCGTTGCAGGTCCGGAGAAAGGCAGATCAGTGGGTACCTTGATGATCACGCCAAGTGATAGAAATTTATCATCGTTATAGCTCATGATCACTTTCGGACTGATGTTGTATCTCCGTGAGATCGAGTAGTAAGTATCCTTAGCTACTACCTGATGCAAAATGATCTTTTTCCCTTTTGAATTTTCAACCCCTATAGAATCTCTCAGATGATCGGCCTTAGCGGCAGCTAAATTCAGGAAAACGGCAAATATTGCCAATATATAATATCTGTGCATTAATGTCCTTATGAATGATTAGTCCGACAATTATACGAATAATATATAAGAGCCTGTATTATGAATATTAAACGACAATTGCTGGTGTCTATTGTTATCAGCTTTCTTTTTAAAAAACCATTTGATCAGTATATTTGTTTATTGATCATAGGTTAACAAAACAAAATAAAATTATAAAATATTATGGACGCGAAAGAAATTAGTTTGGTTGAGAACGAAGTGAAGCCAGTTGTAGATTTGCTGAATGATTATCTGGCAAACTATCATATTCACTATCAAAAATTGAGAGGATGCCACTGGAATGTGAAAGGGCAGAATTTCTTTACTTTGCACGTTAAATTCGAAGAGTTGTATACCAATGCACAGGAAACGATCGATGAGATTGCAGAACGTGTACTGACATTGGGAAAACCACCACATAGCCGTTTTGCTGATTACATCAATGAATCAGTAATCAAAGAAATCAACACTATTGGATTACAGGACCTGGCAATGGTTGATGCTATTCTGGATGATATGGCGTTATTAATCCAGCTGGAGCGTGATATCATGGAAGCTTCCGAAAAAGCTGGTGATGACGGTACCAATGATATGGTGAACAAATTCATGCAGTACAAAGAGAAAAACACCTGGATGCTCCGCTCTTTTGCAGGAAAAAAATAAGCAGCTTAGTATCTCATTAATATAAAACCATGCAAACCGCATGGTTTTTCTTTTTTACAACATACCCAAACTAAAATACTTCATACCTTTACACCTGATGGGATATAAAAGCCTGGCCGAGTGTGTTGCTGATTTAGAGAAACACGGCCATTTATTGCGGATAAAAGAAGAAGTTGATCCTTACCTGGAGATGGCTGCCATCCATTTGAGGGTGTATGAGCAAAAAGGGCCGGCGCTTTTTTTTGAGAAGATCAAAGGAAGCCCTTTCCCGGCAGTATCTAACCTCTTCGGTACACTGGAGCGTTCCAAATTTATGTTTCGTGACAGTCTGGAGAGTGTGGGCCAGCTGGTAGATCTGCGTTCGGATCCCGTGAAAGCATTAAAAAATCCCTTTAAATTTGCAGGATCTGGTCTTACGGCCCTTTCCGCATTGCCTATGCAGCAGCAAATGTTTAAGTCGGCCTTTGAAAAAACAACCATCAGCCAGCTGCCGCAGATCGTAAACTGGCCAATGGACGGCGGCCCCTTTATCACAATGCCGCAGGTATATACCGAGGATGTGGATAAACCGGGAGTGATGAATGCAAACCTGGGGATGTACCGGATACAGCTTGCCGGTAACGACTACATCAAAGACCAGGAAATAGGCTTACACTATCAGATCCACAGGGGGATCGGCGTACACCAGAGCAAGGCCAATGCAAAGGGACTACCATTAAAGGTGAGTATATTTGTGGGAGGTCCACCTTCGCATCCTCTGGCGGCGGTAATGCCTTTGCCTGAAGGATTATCTGAAATGACATTCGCCGGGGCTTTAGGCAACCGCAGGTTCCGTTACTTTTATGACGAAGAAGGATTCTGCATTTCTGCAGATGCAGATTTCGTGATCACAGGTACCGTGCAGCCGGGAGAAAATAAACCCGAAGGCCCTTTTGGGGATCATTTGGGCTATTACAGTCTGACACATCCTTTCCCTTTACTGAAAGTACATAACGTATACCATAAGAAAGATGCAATCTGGTCCTTCACCGTAGTAGGCCGTCCTCCGCAGGAGGATACAAGCTTCGGCGCATTGATCCACGAGATCACAGGGTCAGCATTGCCGCAGGAAATCCATGGCTTAAAAGAAGTAAACGCAGTGGATGCAGCTGGTGTCCATCCTTTGCTATTTGCTATTGGAAGTGAAAGATATACTCCTTTTCTGAAGGAGCGCCGGCCGCAGGAAATCCTGACTATCGCCAACCATATCCTGGGTAAAAACCAGCTGAGCCTGGCTAAATATGTATTTATTGCTGCGCGTGAGGACAATGAAGACCTGGATACGCATGACATTGAAATTTTCTTACAGCATATCTTATCCCGGATAGACCTGAAGAGAGATCTTCATTTTTATACACAGACAACTATCGATACACTGGATTACAGTGGTGAGGGACTAAACAGTGGCTCTAAAGTAGTATTCGCTGCTGCAGGTGAACAGAAAAGAGTATTATCCCTTACAGTGCCTGCAGGTTTCAACCTGCCTGATGGTTTTGAAGATTACCATATGGCGATGCCAGGGGTAATGGCCATCAAAGCTCCGGAATATGTGAATGCGGCTGATACAGAAAAGCTGGTACTCGAGCTAAATAACAACCTTGGAAAACTGGAGATGGATGGGCTGATTTTGATTATCCTGTGCGATGATGCTGCCTTTACCGCTGAGACCATCAACAATTTTGTATGGGTTACATTTACCAGGAGCAATCCTGCAGCAGACATATACGGAATAGGTGCTTCTACAAAAGATAAACACTGGGGCTGTACCGGACCACTTATCATTGATGCCCGGAAGAAACCCCACCATGCTCCTGAACTGATTAAAGATCCCGAAGTAGAGAAAAGGATCGGGCGATTTGGGATTTAGTTACCTGTCGCAACGACTGCATGATAGCAGTTAAAAATTTACTGATAAAAAAAATCTCCTCATGAATAATCATGAGGAGATTTTTTTTATGTATGTGCTTAGCTTAGAATTTCACTCCAAGGGTTAAGAACACATTGTTTCTTGCAAGTTTGACATTAGCTACCGGCTCACTGAAGTTATTCAGTTCATAAGGACTGAAAGTATTGGTTGTTTCAGCACGCTGATAAGCTGCATCAACATACCAGCTGCTAAATCTGTAACCGATACCGCCGGAGTAAGTTTTCACCTGGAAAGTATTGTCGTTATCATCTTTATAAGGGCTTCCGTTAACACCGTAACCAGCTCTTAAACTAAAGCTCTGGATCCTGTATTCACCACCAACCCTGTAGTTGAACGTACCATCATAGTATTGTTTGATATAAGCATTGTTATCTGCAATCTCGGCACTGTATCCATCACTTACAGAGAAGTGAGTGGATCCGTAATCAACATAGTCAACATCCGCAGAGATCAAAGCATTTTTTGCAATAATTACACTACCACCCAAAGATGCTTTGTATGGCGTACGCAGGTTATAGTTGAAGTTAGAGTTGATCGTGTTACCGTTGAAGAAAGCACCACCTGAATAGCTGGTCTCCAATACTTCTGCATAATCATCCTCTACGTGCATCCAGGTTGGTAACTGGAAGGTAGCACCAATTCTGATAATGTCTGTTGGTTTATAGATCGCGCCCAGGCGTGCATTCACACCTGATCCGCTTGTACTCTGGTAAGTTCTGTAAGCCAGGTTATATGTCTGTCCAACTGCAGGTGGAATATCAGTATCACCTGGACCTGGAATAATTGCAGTAGCAACTGTTCCGGATTCAGTATATAATTTGTCGCTGGTGTAACGTACATCAACAAATCCAATGCTTGCACCCAGGTACAATTTGTTGGAGATGTTCATACCACCTGCAAAATTAAATTCAGACGTTGAACCTTGTCTCACTTCCGATTGAGTCTGGTTGTTTGCCTGGCTGGTAGTTGGTGCATAAGTAGTACCATTCGTTCCACCAGTTTGGTTGATCAGGTAACCATTGTATGCATCACCTTCGATGAAACCCTGATTGTCAGCTGTCGAAAATCCGTTAGCACGTTCTGCCCATGCATCAGCGATAGAACTGTTGGTGTTCCTTCCCTGGTAGCTGGTGTTCTGATAGAAATCATTGTTTCTGTTGTATCCGATACCCCAAACAAAGCTAAGTACGCCCTTATTCAGATCAGAACCTTTTGGTTTTACAACCGGGTTATACCATACTACTGCTGCCTGGTTCAGGTTCAGCTGGTTTTTGGTGTCCTTGGTCTGTTGTCCGAGAAAGCTGGCTTTTGATTGGATGTTGTTGAATTCAGGGGTTACGCTAAATTCAGAACGGGTAAACATTCCCAAACCGGCAGGGTTACCACCGATAGAACTGATATCGCCACCCAAACTGATCTGGGCGCCGCCTAAACCTTTGAAACGAGAGGAAGTTCCGTAATCAGTACGTGAAAACCTGAGTGCATCGCCTGCATATACTCCACTTTGGGCATATATATTACCTGTAGTACCTACTATAGCTACTACTACTAGTTGTATGAATTTTTTCATTTAGATTTTTAGATTATTAATTACCTCTGCCTCCACGACCGCCTGATGATCTTGCTCCGCCGCCGTAGCCGCCACCACCACCACTGTAACCGCCTGATGACCTGCCGGACTGTGGTTGCTGTTGCTGATAATTGCTTCTGTCAGGAGTGTAACTCTGCTGTCCGCGGGACCTGCCGTTAGCACTGCCGTTGTTATAGATTGCTGTTCCGCCTCTGCCGCCTCTTCCACCGGATGAGTAAGCTCTTGAGCCATTACCATTGTAGCTTGAAGCACTGTAGCCTGAGCTTGATCCGCGTCCGCCTCTTGGTCTGTAAACACTGTTGCTGCGGTAACCGCCACCGTAGTATCCACCACCATAAAGTCCACCGTAGTAACCGCCATAATAGCCACCGTATCCGCCCCAAAGACCGCCGTAGTAGCCGCCGAATCCCCATGGAGAGAAGAATGGGTCATAGAAACCGTAGCCACCGTAACCCCAGCCGCCATAACCGCCCCAGCCGCCGTAACCAAAGCCACCGTAGCCGCCCCAGCCAAGACCAAAGCCTCCGCCATAATAACCGCCGTATCCTAAGCCAAAACCGATACCGGAATAATAAGGTGAATAACCACCATAAAATGAATCATAATAACCCCTGTAAGGGCTACCGTAATAAAATCTGTTAATTCTTGAAGAATAGCTCATATCCGCATACTCATCGTTGCTGCTATAATAATCATCCTGATCGTTATAATCGTTGTCAACCGTTTGAGAATATTGTGCCGGAATGGGCGCTGTGTACTCTACAGCCTTAGCTTTTGTGCCATAAACGTCATCGTCATTGCGCGCTTGCTGGGCCATCTGCTGAGTACCGCAGGATGACAGGGCAATTGCCCCAATCACCAGCATACTGGATAATAAATGGTTAGGTTTCATAATATGTGAGTTCATTGTGTGTGTAAACAATTTTTTTCGTAGGCATAAATTTATAAATTTGCAACCTATGATGCAAGTTATTTAACACAAAAAGCATTCCAATCATTTATGAGCAAAGGTATTACAAGTAAGAACGAGGATTATTCCCAGTGGTATAACGACATTGTTATAAAGGCCGACCTGGCGGAACATTCAGCTGTGAAGGGGTGTATGGTGATAAAACCCTATGGCTATTCGATTTGGGAGAAAATGCAGGCCGTTTTAGACCAGAAATTTAAAGATACAGGGCATAGCAATGCCTACTTTCCTTTATTCATTCCGAAGTCATTTTTCTCGAAGGAAGCGGCACACGTGGAGGGCTTTGCGACAGAATGTGCAGTAGTAACACACTACCGTCTGAAAAATGACGGAGAAGGCAACATTATTGTTGATCCGGATGCCAAACTTGAAGAAGAACTGATCGTCAGGCCAACGTCTGAAACTATCATATGGAACACGTTCCGGGGATGGGTGCAATCTTACCGCGACCTGCCATTGCTGATCAATCAGTGGGCAAACGTAGTAAGATGGGAAATGCGCACGCGCCTGTTCCTGCGTACAGCAGAATTCCTGTGGCAGGAAGGGCATACCGCACACGCAACTTCTGAAGAGGCTATT
This sequence comes from Pedobacter sp., assembly GCF_040513095.1. GTDB lineage: Bacteria > Bacteroidota > Bacteroidia > Sphingobacteriales > Sphingobacteriaceae > Pedobacter. Next base: position 12,342 of record NZ_JBEVDX010000051.1, read on the forward strand.
GCTGAAACCGAAAAGATGCTCGACGTATATGCAGATTTTGCAGAAAACTGGATGGCACTGCCGGTAGTGAGAGGAAAGAAAACTGCGAACGAGCGTTTTGCAGGTGCACTGGATACTTATTGCATAGAAGCGCTCATGCAGGACGGAAAAGCCCTTCAGGCAGGTACATCGCACTTTCTGGGACAGAACTTTGCGAAAGCATTTGACGTTAAATTCACCAGTAAAGAGGGTAAACAGGAACATGTATGGGCAAGTTCATGGGGGGTATCTACACGTATGATAGGTGCGCTGATCATGGCTCACAGTGACGATCAGGGACTGGTACTTCCACCAATGCTGGCACCAATTCAGGTTGTAATTGTTCCGATATATAAAAATGATGAAGACCTTAAAAATATCTCTTTGTTTGTGCACGAATTAATGCCTAAATTGAAAAAACTTGGTATCTCCGTGAAATATGATGACAGGGATACTCAGCGTCCTGGTTTCAAATTTGCAGAGTACGAGCTGAAAGGCGTACCCGTACGTTTGGCTATTGGCGGCAGGGATATGGAAAACAAAACTGTAGAACTGGCAAGAAGAGACACCAGGGAGAAAAGCACTGTAAGCCAGGAAGGACTCGATATGTACATCGGACAGTTACTGGGCGATATCCAGGAAAATATCTTTAAAAAGGCTTCGGATTACAGGGCAGAGCACATTACTCCGGCCAATTCATATGAAGAATTTAAGGAGCTGCTGGATACCAAAGCCGGATTTATCACTGCGCACTGGGATGGTACGCCAGAGACTGAACAAAAAATAAAAGAAGAAACTAAGGCAACGATCAGATGTATTCCTCTGGATAACAAACTCGAAGAGGGCGTGTGTATCTATTCCGGAAAACCATCAATTCAGCGTGTTTTATTTGCCCGCGCTTATTAATCATTTAATAAAGAATGAACCCGACATGAATAAAATCATCATTTATCTTCGGCGCAATGATGATTTTATTCATCAGGGCTCCATCTAACAATTGAAAAACAAATAAATGAATAAGATGAAATTTGCAACCAAAGCGATACATGCAGGTCAGGAACCTGATCCTTCAACAGGAGCAGTAATGACCCCCATCTATCAAACTTCTACTTACTGGCAGAAAGCCCCGGGCGACAACCAGGGTTTCGAATATTCAAGAGGCACTAACCCTACGCGTCAGGCACTGGAAAAATGTCTTGCAGCATTGGAAAACGCAAAATACGGACTGGCATTTTCTTCAGGAATGGGAGCTACGGATGCCGTAATGAAATTACTCCAGCCAGGTGATGAGGTAATTACCGGTAATGATCTTTACGGAGGTTCATACCGTATTTTTACCAAGGTTTATGCAAAATATGGGATTAAGTTTCATTTCCTGGATTTATCAAAGCCCGAAAATATCCTTCCCTATATCAACGACAAAACCAAACAGGTCTGGATAGAAACACCTACCAATCCTACAATGCAGATCGTGGATATTGAAGGCATAGCTAAGATCACTAAAGAGAAGGGACTGATCCTGACGGTTGACAATACTTTTGCTTCACCGTACCTGCAAAATCCGATTGATCTGGGCGCTGATATCGTAATGCATTCTGTTACCAAATATATCGGCGGTCACTCTGATGTGGTAATGGGTGCATTGGTAACAAATAGCGACAGTCTGTACAAAGAGCTTTGGTTCATCTATAACGCTTGCGGTGCTACTCCTGGTCCGCAGGACGCCTTTCTTGTACTGAGGGGGATAAAAACCCTGCACCTCAGGATGAAAGCGCACTGTGAAAACGGAGAGAAGGTTGCGCGATTCCTTAAAAACCATCCAAAGATCGATAAGATTTACTGGCCGGGTTTCGAAGATCACCCTAACCACGATATTGCCAAAAAGCAGATGCGTGGTTTTGGCGGTATGGTTTCCATCACTTTAAAAGATGCTGACCTGGCCGAGACTTTCAGGATTGCTTCCTCATTTAAAGTTTTCACCCTGGCAGAGTCGCTTGGTGGTGTAGAATCCCTGATCAATCACCCTACAACTATGACTCACGGTTCTATTCCTAAAGAGGAACGCGAGAAAGTAGGGGTTACTGATAATCTTTTACGACTGAGTGTAGGTGTTGAAGACATTGATGACTTACTTGCTGATCTGGAACAGGCGCTTAGCTAGGAGAATATAAACCCGGTACTTAACTATAAAAATTGGAATTTTTAGAATTAAAAGATTTTCTGGATCTCAAAGTGGCCCAGTACAACAGGCCGGCTTTCATTACCAACGATCCGATTTGCATTCCCCACAGGTTTTCTAAAAAACAGGATATCGAAATTGCCGCATTTTTTGCGGCAATTTTGGCTTGGGGGCAGCGCAAAACCATTATCAATAAGTGTACAGAGCTTTTTGAACGGATGGATAATGATCCGTATAATTTTATGCTGCAGCATGAAGTTGACGATCTGAAAGGCCTCCTGGGCTTCAAGCACAGAACCTTCAATGATACAGATTTACTTTATTTCGTCGCCTTTTTTAAACACCACTACAGCCTGTCAGACAGCCTGGAAACTGCCTTCCTTCCTGATGATTTTGCAGGGCATGAAAGCTTTACCGCAGAACATGCGCTCAACCATTTCAGGTCTTACTTTTTTAGTCTGCCGGATTCGCCGCGCAGAACGGTAAAACATATTTCCTCGCCGCTGCAAAAATCAACCTGCAAACGGCTCAATATGTTCCTGCGCTGGATGGTGCGCAAAGACAACATGGGGGTAGATTTTGGGCTCTGGAACACCATACATGCTTCAGATCTGGTCTGTCCCTGTGATGTACATGTTGACCGCGTGGCCAGAAGGCTGGATCTGATCACCAGAAAACAGACCGACTGGAGAACCGCTGTTGAGCTGACAGAGGAGTTGCGCAAGTTTGATCCGCAGGACCCGGTGAAATATGATTTTGCCTTATTCGGACTGGGCGTTGAAGAAAAGTTTTAAATAAAATTAAAATTGCATAGCTTAGTTTCTGCATGGTCGTATTTGAAGCAGAAATAGAACGTTACGAAAAAATGGGCGAAAAGACCGGCTGGACTTTCGTGTTTGTTCCTGCTGCAATAGCCAATCAGATCAAGGCAGATTGTAAAAAAAGTTACCGTATAAAAGGGCGGCTGGATGACGTTCAGGTAAGGGGCCTTGCGCTTACGCCAATGGGGGAGGGGAACTTTATTATTGCGTTAAAGGCCAGTTTGCGCAAGGAATTAAAAAAAGAAGAGGGGGCTGTCCTGCACCTGGAACTGGAGGAAGACAAAGAGTTCAAGGTAGAGATGCCTGCAGACCTGGAACTGTGCCTGCTTGAAGAGAAGCACTGCATGGACAATTTTATGGCACTGCCCAAAGGGCACCAGAACTATTATATCAACTGGCTCAATACAGCTAAAACAGAACCAACACGGATTAAACGCCTAACCCAGATTATGGTCGCTATGGATAAAAAGATGGATTTTGGAGCAATGATCAGAAGTAACAGGGAAAGTTAGTAAGCTGCAGATCGCTGCGATGCAACTAACAAATTCTATTTTCTGTCGTATTTTCTAAACCAGCTGCTGATTTTCATCTGGATAACCCCCAGAAAAGCTTCCCTGAAAATCTTGGTGCTCATCTTGGAAGTTCCTTCAGTACGGTCGGTAAAAATGATAGGTACCTCAACCACTTTAAAGCCATATTTGATGGCCGTAAATTTCATTTCAATCTGAAAAGCATAGCCCACAAATTTGATCCTGTCAAGAGGGATCGTCTCCAGCACTATTCTCCTGTAACATTTAAAACCCGCAGTTGCATCCTGGATATTGATCCGTGTGATTAAACGTACATACATCGATGCAAAATAAGACATCAGTACCCTGCTCATCGGCCAGTTTACTACGTTCACACCATTCACATAACGCGAACCTATCGATACATCAGCGCCATTTACACAGGCCTGGTACAGTTTGTATAGATCTTCAGGATTGTGTGAAAAGTCAGCATCCATTTCAAAAATATAGTCGTAGGCATGTTTTAGCGCCCACTTAAAACCGTGGATATAAGCAGTGCCCAAACCCAGCTTGCCGGTTCTTTGTTCAAGGTGTAATCCTGTAAATTCTTTCTGAAGGTTTTTAACGATATCAGCCGTGCCATCAGGAGATCCATCATCAATAATTAAAATTTCAAAGGGGAAATTGAGATAAAACACCTTGCGGATGATTTTTTCAATATTCTCCTTCTCGTTATAGGTGGGGATGATGATTAAGCTGTCTGACACTTTAAATATGAATTCTGATAAAACTTCCGCGAAAGTATTGATTATAAATGAAAGGTAATAAGTTATCAAAGATTTTAACAGATTTTTAATCGCTGCAGAAAAAGCTTTGACACAAAAGAACCCGCAACAAACAAGTTCTTGCGGGTTCTTCTGACATTTAAATATTTTTTAAACCTTAGCGTTCATCGTAGTCTGCAGCCATTTGGTTAAGCAGAACAAAATAATTGATGCGGTACCTGCCATAAATACGAACAGCATGAAAAACTCATGCAGGTTATGCATTTCATAACCTAAAAAGTTAGTGGTTTTTGTACCATCAGGATACAAAGCACTTAATTTTCCACTCAGTACGTTAGCACCTGCATTGGCAAGGAACCATACGGCCATCAGCAGTGAAGCAAACTTTAAAGGAGCAAGTTTATTGACAAGCGATAAACCGATCGGAGATAAACACAGCTCTCCCCAGGTATGGAAAGCATACATCCCGATCAGCCACATCATACTTACTTTGATACCTGTACCCACATTGTCAACCCCCATTGCAATTACATAATAACCCACAGCCAGCAACATCAAACCAATCGCCATTTTAGTAGGCGCAGATGGTTCCCTGCGGCCGAGTTTGATCCACAACCAAGCCAGTACCGGTGCAAAAACAACTACGAATACGGAATTGAGTGAAGAAAACCAGCTGGCAGGCACTGTAAAGAAGCCAAGATCCCTTTGGGTAGATTCTTCAGCAAAGAAGGTCAGTGAAGCTCCGGCCTGTTCAAAAGCACTCCAGAAGAAAACCACGAAGAATGCAACCACAAAGATTACCAGGATCCTCTTTTTTTCTACACCGCTCAGCGATTTGTCGCTGAAGATCATATAGGCAATCCCCAGTACACAAGCCAGCATTAAGTAACTCAGGTAGCTGTAAACCCGGGCATCGATATAAAGCAGGCCTACACATACACCAGAAAATACCAGAAGGGCAAGATATACCAAAACAGGAGATACTTCTTTACCGGTTTGCACCGGTTTCATACCTAAAAGGTTGCCCTCCGGATCTTTTACATATTTGTCTCTCAGATTGATAAAAACAATTACACCTAAAACCATCGCAACTGCTGCTGCAAGAAATGCCCATTTGAAATCTGCAGGATTTCCTGTATCGCCTACATAACCGCAGATAAATGGCCCTAATGCACCACCCACATTGATACCCATATAAAAGATCGTATAAGCAGCATCCAGCCTTTTATCGCCAGGCCTGTATAACTGACCAACCATCGAAGAAATATTTGGCTTGAAAAAACCGTTGCCGGCAATCATGAACCCTAATCCGGAAAAGAAAAGAAAGGCCGATATATCAGGGCTGCTTACATAGAGGGAAGCGCAAAAAAACATCAGTAACTCTCCCAGGGCCATAAGCAAACCACCAGTAACGATCGACCGCCGGTTTCCCCAGTATCTGTCGGCTACAAAACCGCCGATCAATGGAGTAAGGAAAACCAGGCCGGTATAACTTCCATAAAGGTTTGAGGCGAACGCTTTATCGAAGAGCAATGCTTTAGTCATGAAAAGAACCAGGATGGCACGCATACCGTAATAATTGAAGCGTTCCCACATCTCGGTAGCAAAAAGTACATATAATCCTTTAGGATGGCCTTTCGGAGCGTCGTGTATAAGCTCCGGCTTAAGGATTTCAGATTGATCCATAGTGTTGTATTATAGTTTTTAAATTAAGTAAGTTCAGTGTTTAACAGATAATTTCCCGCAAAATAACCCATTTTATTTGTTTATACCGATAATCCGGGAAATTAGAATTTTTTTGTAACGGGAATATCCTTCCTTTTTGGATCGGTATAAAAGTCATCGAGAGCGTTGGGATCGTTGTTCAGCTCGATATTCTCAATGAGTTTCAGTTTATTACCCACCAGGCGGTAAGCATCAAAGCTCGAATCAGAAGCATAATATTCAAAGTTGCCCGTCATTGTAGAATCAATGGGTGCCAGGTGATCAAAAGCAATCAGCTGCTCTTTTTTGTCGAGACGCAGCGTCATGGTGTTTTGCCTGTTGTACTCAAATACTATCCTGTTTCTTACAGCAGCATTTTTAGGCCCCTCAAATATAGGTTTGCCAAAAGTGGCACCATTTTCATCAAATGACAGGATATCAATAACTTTTTTAGAGGTTTTGGCGGTATTGCCTTTCCATCCCAGCAGGGCGTAGCAGGTTTTTTGTCCGCGGGCAATCAGGGGCACAATCTCATAATAGCGGGCGCCATACCACTGCCTGTTAGTGGTAATCTTATTGTCGTCTGTAAAATGCTCGGTATCATCGATCAGGGGATAAAGCTTCAGTTTTCCATCGGCAGTGGCCATCTGTATTGTACCAAAGAACCGGTAGGTACCTTCTTCTGTAGGGATGTACCAGCTAAAGATCCTGAAAGCATGATCCGGAGATCCGGTAATAGAGATTGTTCTCAGGGAATCGAAGCCATAGGTAAATGATCCCGGGGTTTTCAGGGCATTGACCAGCATTTTGATAAACTTCGCATTTTGATCAAAGCGCTGGATATTCCCAGTGGCAGTAAACATGGTACTGGTATACCGTAAAAGGGAATCCTGATACTTGTTCAGGACAGCCCCGTTTTTGGAATCAGCTTTGAGCTGTGCAGAAACAGTTGTTACCGCACAGCTATAGATAAAGGTTATTAAAAAGTATAGATATACCTTCTTCATTAATTTAAGTTTTCAATCACCACAGCACTTGCGCCGCCGCCACCATTACAGATACCGGCAACTCCTATTTTTCCGTTGTTCTGGTTCAGTACTGAAATCAGGGTAACTACAATCCGTGCACCTGAAGCGCCCAGGGGATGGCCCATCGCTACAGCACCACCATTTACATTCACCACCTCTTCAGCTAAACCCAGCTCTTTATTATTAGCGAGTGAAACTACAGAAAAAGCTTCATTAATCTCAAAAAAATCTACTTCATCAAGGTGTTTCCCGGCCCTTTGCAACGCCAGGGGTATCGCCTTGGAGGGTGCGGTAGTAAACCATTCCGGAGCCTGCTGCGCATCAGCATATCCGATAATACGTGCCAGGGGCTTTATTCCCATCGCTGCGGCTTTCTCGGCGCTCATGAGTACGAGGGCAGCTGCACCATCATTTAAAGCTGAGGCATTAGCTGCAGTTACTGTTCCATCCTTTTTAAATACAGGTTTTAAACCCGGCATTTTATCAAAGTTAACAGTATACGGATCTTCATCGTTATCTATCACAGTTGTATTTCCTTTGCGGTCGGTTACTTCTACAGGGATAATCTCACTGCTGAATTTTCCGGATTCTATGGCCGACTGTGTTCTTCTGTAAGAACCTGCAGCGTATCTGTCCTGTTCCTCACGGGTTATTTCGCAGGTTGTGGCACATAATTCAGCAGCAGATCCCATGTGGTAGTCGTTATATACATCCCAGAGCCCATCTTTTACCAGTCCGTCAGTCATTTGTCCGTGTCCCAGTCTGTAACCGGTTCTTGCTTTATCGAGGTAATAGGGTACGTTGCTCATGCTTTCCATACCACCTGCTACAACGATATCATTTTCGCCCAGGGCAATGCTCTGTGCAGCAAGCATGATTGCTTTTGTGCCTGAAGCACATACTTTATTAATAGTGGTTGCGGGTACGTCCGGTAAACCGGCAAATTTAGCTGCCTGTGTTGCCGGTGCCTGGCCTAAGCTGGCCGATAAAACATTGCCCATAAATACTTCCTGTACGTCTTCCGGCTTTATGCCCGACTGCGCTACAGCGGCCTTTATGGCAATGCCTCCCAGCTGGGTAGCTGTAAAGCCTGACAGCGAACCTCCGAAACTTCCAATTGGCGTTCTCAGTGCTGATACAATAACTACTTCTCTCATTGATCTCTATTACATTTGGTTACAGGCAAAGCTAGTAATTTTTAATTCGCCGGCCGGCTAATTTTTTTGTCCGGCTATTTTTGATGCAGGGCAGCTCAGGAAACTTCATTTATAGGTGTGTTTTTGAAAATAATAATCTGCCAAATTCATAATGAAAAATCGTTTTTATTCATTTATGGAATAAATGTAGCTTTCGACACTATTGTTGAATAACAAAAAACTATTTATCATTGGAAAATAATTAATAAAAGATAACCAGCTGATAACCATACGATCACATGCAAGAAATTGAGAAAATGTCCAAAGAATTTACTGAAGGCCGCCGGTCTTTTCAGCGAGGAGAAGCACTGCAGAAGCAGCTTTGGGGGATGACTAAATTGATCTTGATTTTGTGTGTTCCCTTCGCGGTTGAAAGTGTTCATCAGCTGCTTGGAAGGATAATATGAAAATATTTCAGCAGCAACAGAGTAAAATTGAAGATGATGCGTTATTAGTGTATAAAAAATGAATAAAGATCTTGTCGAACGGACGCTCGTCCGGCAGACATGTTTAGGTAAATAATAGTTAATTAGAATAGCCGATGGTCTGTGGATGCAGCATCGGCTATTTATTTTTCGGGTGTTTGTTATTTATCAGTTCATATCCTGGTTTTTGCATCAATGTCAAACCATCTTAGACTTTAAATTTATCCTGCGCCAGTACCTGCGAAAAAAAGAAACCGTCCCACAAGGAGACGGTTTCAGATTTGTTGAGCGTACTAAGTGTTTTTGTAATGAATTTCCCAGGTTTAGAATCCGTATCTCAATCCAAGCTGGAACTGATAAGGATTACCTGTAGGAACAGGAATACCAGAGTTGTTCACACGGTAATTGAAAGCTTTTGTTGTTGCATCATAGTTTGGAACTGCGGGAATTGCTGGCGTAGTAGGGGTTGCTGCTACAGCTGCAGTACCGTTCAACGCATATAATGCCTGTGTTGATAAACTTCTGTTTACACCCCAGTCTTTGTTCAGCAGGTTGGTAAAGTTGAAGATATCTGCAGATAGTTCTAATGCGTGCGATTTGTAAATCTTGAATTTCTTGGAAACCCTGATATCCACAACACCAAAGTAATCGTTTACACCACCATTACGCTGAGCGATCTGCCCTGAGTATTTAATGATATAATCTTTTAAGCTCTGGCTTGCATTTGGATTGTCAAGAAGGTTTTGTAATCCTGTGCGTACATTCTGAGGAACGTTTGCATTGCCTCTGTCAAAGATATAAGCCAGATCATTCGTAGGCACAAAGTCACCATTGTTGTTTGCGCCTGATATTAAGCTATAACGTGTACCGCCGATTCCTGAATAACGAACCGCCACGGTTACACCATAAAATGATGGAAATGTGCCGTAAACCACAATTTTGTTTCTGAAC
>NZ_JBEVDX010000052.1:0-14748 GCF_040513095.1 Pedobacter sp.
TGTATCTCCTGATTTGAATGCAGGAAACTCGTTCTTTGCGATTACCTGCTCTTCAACAAATTTTACTAAATCCATGATTTTAAGCTATTAAGCCGACTTTTTGTTGTTTAAAATCGGACTGCAATATTAGGAAATTTATTTTATAAATAAAAGGGAATTTTGTTTTTTTCCACATTCTTTTTAAAATTCACATCCCTGATCTCCACTGAAGGCCTTCTTCAGGGAAGAAAAATTCTTTGTTATTCGCCCTTGAATAATTGTGCAAGGCTTTTTCCTCTGGTTTTACCATTGATCAGTGTACCACTTTCAATCCCAAATAATATTTCAAGCTGTTTAACTTTTTCGTAAGGAATGTCCTGGCGGTCACCTACTTTTATTCTCCGGTAATTATGAAATGTATTCATCGATACATCCAATATCTGAGGTATCATCTTCATCGCAAATTTGTATTCTCTAATCGTCATGTTGTCTAAGAAAGCATTAATCTTATACTTTTCGATTTTTTCAACCATCTCTTTTGAAATTTATTTTGATCCTTTACATCATCCTGAAACCATCTTCAGAAACCGATGTCGTAAATATATAAATAATTACATTTAAAATAAAATAAATGAAAAGAATTTACTTTATTCAGAAATGAAAAGAATTCAGTGTGAGCGAACCGAGACGAGATATAGGCAATAGAAAAGGAATTACAGCGTTTAATCTTCCAGCAAATCCGGCCGGAGGCGTTGCGTACGGGCCAATGCCATTTCATGCCTCCAGTTATTGATCTTAGATTCATGACCGCTCAATAGAATCTCAGGAACAAGATGACCTTTCCAGTCGGCAGGGCGGGTATAAATTGGAGCGTCCAGCAGTCCACCCTGAAAACTGTCAGAGAGTGCTGAGGTTTCATCATTCAGTACGCCTGGTATCAACCTTACGATAGCATCTACAAGAACTGCAGCAGGGAGCTCACCACCTGACAACACATAATCTCCTATAGAGATCTCCCGCGTCACATAAATATCCCTGATCCGCTGGTCTATTCCTTTGTAGTGACCGCACAGAATAATCACATTTCCCAGACCAGAAAGCTCATTGGCCATCGACTGGTTCAGTGTAACTCCATCCGGGCTCATAAAGATGACTTCATCGTACGTTCTCTGCGCCTGTAAGGCTTCAATGCATTTAGCGAAAGGTTCTATAGACATTACCATTCCGCTGCCTCCACCGTACGGATAATCATCCACACTACGCTGCTTGTTGGCAGAGTAATCCCGCAGGCTGTGAACCACGATCTCTGCAATGCCCTTAGTCTGGGCTCTCTGAAGAATTGAATGCGCAAAAGGACTTTGCAGCAGGTCTGGTAAAACGGTAATGATATCGAAACGCATACGTTTAAAATTAATTAGACAGGTATATATCCAGCAATCCGTCGGGAAGGTCAACCAGCAGGGTACCTTCATCCTCATCGATCTCAATGATCATATCCTCATTTAAAGGGAACATGATTTCCTTATTCTGGTATGTCACGGTCGCTACAAACTGCTGTGGATACTCATTGATCTCAATAATCTCTCCAAGCTCACCAATAGTTTTATCCGTCACGATAAACCCTTTCAGGTCATTGTAATGAAATTCATCATCAGAACGGTCCGGCATTTTGGTCAGCGGCAGATAGATCTTTTTTCTCAGCAAAGGCTGAGCCTTGTCGATATGATCTATATCATCAAAATAAATATTGCAGGTATTGTTGGGCTGCATTTTGTAAACCGATACAAAAAACGGCACCATTTTACCATTGATATCTGCAAATACCACATCCAGGTCAAGCAGACCAGGCTCATCATATTCGAAATACAGCTGTACCTCTCCCTTTAATCCTTTTGTTTTGGTAATATACCCAATATAAAATGCCTCTTCGTGTGTCATCCTGGTGGTCAATTATTCTTTAAATAAAAATAGCGAAGAAACCATTCAGATGAATGGTTTCTTCGCTATGATTAAGAATTACAAAATACTATGCTTGTTCTTCTGTGTTTTCTTCTGTTGCAGGAGCTTCAGTTTCTGCAGTTTCCGCTTCAGCTGCAGGAGCTTCTTCTTCAACTACTTCTTCTTCAACAGGTGCATTTTTGATAGCAAGAGCAGCAGCACGATCAGCGTTTTTCTTCGCTTCAGCAGCAAGAGCGGCTTTTTTAACTTCATCCTTAGATTTAGTCAGACCGTCTTTTTTACCTTCGATTTTACCGTCTTTTGCGCTTAACCATTCTGCAAATTTAGCATCAGCCTGTTCAGCAGTTAAAGCACCTTTTTTCACACCACCTTCTAAGTGTTTTTTGTATAGAACACCTTTGTAAGAAAGAATTGCGCGACATGTGTCAGTAGGCTCAGCACCTTTGTTAACCCAGTCTAATGTTTTTTCGAAATTGATTTCGATAGTTGCAGGATTGGTGTTTGGGTTGTATGAACCTAAACGCTCAATGAATTTACCATCTCTTGGTGAGCGGGAATCCGCTACCACTACGTGGAAAAAAGGTTTCCCTTTTTTACCGAATCTTTGCAATCTGATTTTAGTTGCCATTCTTTTATAAGTTTATGTATTCAACATAGTTCCCGGAGCTACATGCTTGCGGGGACGCAAAAGTAAGTAAAATACTAATGATTAGCAAGATGCCGCGATTTTAAATTCAATTATCATGAATTTAGCGGCGAATTGAAGAATTTCGCCTTTAATAAGCTGTTTATCCAACTTTATAACCGCGTCTCCCCACAATATCCTGATCACCAACTTTGAGCATGTAGACAACTGGCAGCAGGTACTGGATAGGTTGATGTAAATTTTAAAAAGGATGACTGGTTCCAATGCTGCATTTGCTGAAGCAAAAAACGCAAGTCATTGAAACCAGACACGCTTTAAATAAAAACCAGAAAATCTTAACTTAATTACAGCGAAAGAATCTCTACAAGTTTCAGCCAGACAGGGCTTACTTCTTCAGCATCAATATGTTTAATAGCATGGTCGAACGGTGTAAAAATGATCTCCTTATTGACCTGCCCCACCATTTTACCAGACTCCCCGTTCAGCAGTCCTTCCACTGCAGAAACACCAAAACGGCTCGCCAGCACCCTGTCCATACAACTCGGCTTGCCACCACGCTGGATATGCCCCAGCACAGAAACCCGTATATCATATTGAGGAAACTTCTCTTTAAGCACCTCTCCTACATTAAAAGCACCACCTGCATCGTCTCCTTCTGCAACAATAATAATCTTCGAAGCCTTATCCTTACGCCCATATTCCAGTCTGTCGATCAGTCCCTGCACACCCATATTGGCCTCGGGAATCATGATTGCTTCTGCACCTACACCAATACCGCTTCTCAGTGCAATCAGGCCAGAATCACGGCCCATAACTTCAACAATGAAAAGTCTGTCGTGCGATTCCGCAGTATCCCTGATCTTATCAATCGCATTCACTACAGTATTAATCGCCGTATCATATCCAATTGTGAAATCTGTCCCCGCCAGGTCATTATCAATTGTGCCCGGCAGACCAATTACCGGAATATCATATTCCAGAGAAAACAGGTTGGCACCAGTGAAAGTCCCGTCTCCGCCAATTACAACCAATGCATCAATATTATGTGCCTTCAGCTGGTCAAATGCTTTCTTCCTGCCTTCAGGCGTCCGGAATTCATCACTCCGTGCAGTTTTCAGAATTGTTCCGCCGCGTTGTATTATGTTCGCTACAGACTTCCGCTCCATCGGAAGAAAATCACCGTTGATTAATCCTTCATATCCTCTGTATACCCCAAAAACGTTCAATTCGTAATAAATCCCGGCTCTTACTACTGCCCTTATGGCAGCGTTCATTCCCGGTGCGTCTCCACCTGATGTTAATACAGCAATGTTTTTAATCTTGTTCATTCTTTGTTATTTCTTGGATGCTTTAAATTTATCGAGTCCGCTTTGTAAATAAGCAGCGTATAGTTTTGCGTCAAAGATCGCACCCTGTGGTGAAACCAGCGGAACCAGGTCTGGTCCGGCCATTACATAAAAAGGCTGTGAATTGGAATTGTAGTTTGTGGCCTGGAAATCCCCGTTCCATCTGCCAAGATCATCAGTGGTGGTACGCAGGATTTTTGAATAATGAACTTTATCAGCCGGCATTTTAACAGAACGTTCATCCACATATAATTGTATGAGTACAAACTCATCTTTGATCAGATGACCCACTTCAGGGTCTATCCAAACTTTATCTTCCATTTTACGGCAGTTTACGCAGGCATGTCCGGTAAAATCTATCAAAACAGGTTTACCCACCTTTTTAGCATAAGCAAGCCCTTCATCAAGATCGAAAAATGCATTGAAACCATGCGGCGGATGTAGAACATCATTGTATTTTACAGTCGCCGGAAAAGACGAGGATGCAGCAGAAGAACTTTCGCCTGCGCTACTCCCGAGGATAAAATCCTGTGTATTTAAGGGGGGAGCTATACCACTCAGGATATTCACAGGTGCGCCCCAGAGGCCGGGCACCAGGTACATTGCAAATGAAAAGGAGAATATAGCGAAGAAAAGCCTTGGCACGGTTACGTACGGCAGGTCGCTGTCGTGAGAAAACTTGAGTTTCCCGATGATATACAATCCCATAAGCGCAAAGATTACAATCCATAATACCAGGAAGATCTCCCTGTCAAACCAGTCCCAGTGCCAAACCAGGTCAGCCGCCGAAAGAAATTTTAATGCCAGGGCAAGCTCCAGGAAGCCAAGGCATACCTTCAGGCTGTTTAACCAGCCGCCTGACTTAGGCATGCTGTTTAAGAATCCCGGGAATACCGCCGAAAGTGTGAAAGGAAGTGCCAGCGCCAGGGCAAAGCCAAACATCCCTATTGCTGGTGCAAGGATTTCTCCTTTAGAACTTGCCTGAACAAGCAATGTGCCTATAATAGGCCCTGTACAGGAGAATGAAACCAGCGCAAGTGAAGCCGCCATAAAAAATATACCACCCAGACCTTTACTGTTATCTGCCTTCTGATCAATCTTGTTCACAAAAGAACTTGGCAAATTGATCTCAAATGCGCCAAAAAAGGAAATTGCGAAAACAACAAGCAAGATGAAAAAGACAAAGTTAAATGTACCGCTGCTGCTGAGTTCATTTAATTTGGCAGAACCAAAAACCAATGTAATAAATAACCCGAATGCTACATATATAATAATGATAGACACACCATAGATCAGCGCCTGTCCTATTCCTTTAGCTTTACTGCCTGCCCTTTTGGTAAAATAACTTACCGTAAGCGGCACCATCGGGAAGATACAAGGCATCAGAAAGGCGATAAATCCACCTATGAGCCCCTGTATGAATGTTTGCCATAAAGTTTTTTCCTGGTCAGATGAGGGCCGCTGCTGTATAGCAGCAACAGTTGCTGCAGACTTTACCGTGTCTTTTTGCAGGGTATCCTGTTTAATCCCGGCATTTGCAGCACTGTCAGCCGCAGAACCGATCTCAGTGAATTGAATATCCTCTGCCACAGCGGTTGAATCCTGCTGCTGAGTAAATGCAAAACTTTGTCCGGGTTGCAGGATAAAGGCTCCAAGTATCAGGGCAAACATTAAAATTAACTTCTTCATTTTAGTATTATTTATTTACACAACCTGCTTGCGGCAGTATTTTGCTGTCAGTTTCTTTGAGGCCGTGAAATTACTTATAATTTCTTGTTTAAAAAGTTTTGGGGCCGGCCGTATTTATTATTTTACTGTTTATGGATATTCATCCCTCCGCCAACAAAAAGAGCCCCGGGGTTTCCGGGGCTCTGATAGAAATATTAGTCTCTCTTATTTCACCTGTACGGCGAATTTGATTTCATCCGGTGGAAGGCATCTCGACTCGTCACATACCATGAACTCTATTGTTCCGGTAACGGCAGCTGTAGGTTTATTCAGTTTGATTTTTTGCTGAAAAACAACAGACTTCTCAAAATATCCCACATTCATATCAAAAACCTTTTCGAACTTCGAAAGTGGTTTTGGTTCTGTGGTAGTCCCCACCTTGGTAAATTCCTTAGACGGACTAAATTTAATGGTTGTTTTAACGGGTCCTCCCGGTTTTACATTCTGTGAATAGATATGCCATCCATCCTGAATTGTTGCCTTGATATAGACTACGGCTTCAGTACTGCTGATTTTTTTCTGCGCATAAGACCATGTTACCGGCGTTTCGATCTGAGCTGAGGCTCCCAGAACGGTGAACAATAACATTGCAAATACTAAGGTTACTCTTTTCATGGTTACTTGTTTTGGTGTTTTTTATTTATTCGGTTGGTTAATAAATTCTATTTCTTTAAAATTATACGTCATTACTCCTTCTTCGGTTTCCATATTCAATAATCCAGTATCACTCACACCTATTATCTTACCTTCGATTATCTCGCCATTTTGTCTGTAGGCGGCCTTAACATTCAGCCGGTAGAGAAAGCTTAAATACTCTTCCCCCAAGGTATTATAATTTCCTGCTCTTAATTTTAAATAGGTCACTTCTATATGACTGCAAATTTGTGTCAAAAGCGATATTAAATTAACATGCTCGTGTAAAATTTGACAGATCGACCCTGCACGGCTCTCCAGGCCTGCTTCAAAGACCTCCTGGTTAACATTGATCCCTATTCCAATTATACAGGCTTTGATCCGTCCGCCAGATACGATATTCTCTATCAGGATCCCACCCAGCTTTTTAGCCCCAAAATAAATATCGTTGGGCCATTTGATGGTTAACCCCTCCCCGATGATTGGCTTCAGTGCACGCTGAATGGCAACGCTTACAGCCATGTTTAGCCTGAATTGTTCAGCAAGGTGTAGAAATGCCGGCTGCAGAAGAATACTGAAGGTAAGATTTTTTCCGGGTTCGGCCAGCCAGTTGCTCTCTACCTGCCCTCTTCCTGCAAATTGATTCTCTGCCATAATAACAGTTCCCTCGGGTAATGGCTCGGAATTTGACACCATCCTTTTCAAAAAGTTATTGGTAGAATCAACTGCTGATAATTTGATAAGATTTTGACCAACAAATAATGTTGAAAAAGTGTTATTTTGCAATAGTTGATTTTATAGTAGTTATTTATCAAAAATAAAACATTTTAATGGTAAAAAAGAAATTAGTAAACCTTTCTACCTACCTTTCAGAAATAGCCGTTCATGGCATGCAGGAAAAAAAGGGACATGATATTGTCCGTCTGGACTTAAGAGATCTAAATAGTTCTGTATCAGATTATTTTATAGTTTGCAACGCAGATTCTTCAACCCAGGTGAAGGCTATCGCAGATAGTGTTGAAGATGAAATTTACAAAAGCACCCAATCCACGCCCTGGAGAAAAGAAGGGTTAGAAAATGCAGAGTGGATAATATTAGATTATTTTGACGTGGTTATTCATATCTTCAGAACCGAGAAAAGAGATTTCTACGGAATCGAAGATCTTTGGGGAGACGCACAAACGACCAGCTACCAAAGCGCATAACCTTACAACCTTATACATTTTTTTGAATAAACGATGAAAGAGAAAGAAAATACAAAGCCCAAATTAATCAAGCGGATACCAAATATTCCGAAAAAACCCCAAAAGGGTTCTAACTTCAATATATTCTGGGTATACGCTGCTATCATTTTAGGGCTTGTCCTGGTTTCGGTGCTGTTTACAAACGACACCAATAAAACCATCGACTACCGTGAATTTGAAACAACTATGCTTCAGCCAGGTGATGTGCAGAAGATTGTTGCCTATAAATATGAAGACCTCGTAAGAGCTGATGTATTTATCAAGCCAGACCGGTTAAATCAGGAGAAATACAAAAAATATGAGACCAAAAGCAATTTCGGATCAGCCGGTGGCCCTACAGTATCGTTTACTGCCGGCTCTATGGATGCCCTGGACAAACAGCTGAAAGATTCTCAGAGTACAATTCCTGCTGAAAATCAGATTCTTGCTGTAAAAGAAACCAGACAGAGCACATTTAACTCCTGGTTTTTCACTGTGATTATCCCCGTTTTATTGTTTATCGGTTTCTGGATATTTATCATGCGGAAAATGGGTGGCGGCGCAGGCGGTGGCGGCGGTCAGATCTTCAATATAGGAAAATCTAAGGCTACACTGTTCGACAAAGAAAGCCAGGTTAACGTAACATTTAATGACGTTGCCGGCCTGGAAGAAGCGAAACAGGAGGTAATGGAGATCGTCGATTTCCTTAAAAACCCAAAAAAATATACTAATCTCGGTGGTAAGATTCCTAAAGGCGCATTGCTGGTAGGATCTCCGGGTACAGGTAAAACATTACTGGCAAAAGCTGTTGCCGGTGAAGCACAGGTTCCTTTCTTTTCCCTGTCGGGTTCCGACTTCGTAGAGATGTTTGTAGGGGTTGGTGCTTCCCGTGTACGTGATTTGTTTAAGCAGGCTAAAGACAAGGCCCCTTGTATCATCTTTATTGATGAGGTGGATGCTATTGGTCGTGCCCGTGGAAAAAACAGCATGATGGGCGGTAATGATGAACGTGAAAATACTCTGAACCAGTTATTGGTAGAGATGGATGGTTTCGGAACAGATTCAGGAATCATTATCCTTGCTGCAACCAACCGTCCTGATGTATTGGATAGCGCATTGCTACGTCCCGGAAGGTTTGACAGACAGATTTCTATCGATAAACCAGACCTGGTAGGCAGAGAGCAGATCTTCAAAGTGCATTTGAAACCTATTAAAACTGATGTGGTTGTAGATGCTAAAAAACTTTCTGCACAAACTCCTGGTTTTGCCGGTGCCGAAATTGCAAACGTTTGTAACGAAGCCGCATTAATCGCCGCCAGAAGAAACAAAGAATCGGTAGACATGCAGGATTTCCAGGATGCAATTGACCGGGTAATCGGTGGTTTGGAGAAGAAAAATAAAATCATCTCGCCTGAAGAAAAACGCATAGTTGCCTACCATGAAGCTGGACATGCTATTGCCGGCTGGTTCCTGGAACACGCAGATCCACTGGTAAAAGTATCTATCGTTCCCCGTGGTGTTGCAGCCCTGGGTTACGCACAGTACCTGCCTAAAGAGCAGTTCCTGTATACTACAGAACAGCTTACGGACGGCATGTGCATGACCATGGGAGGCCGGGTTGCAGAAGACCTTGTTTTTGGCAAGATCTCTACAGGAGCACAGAATGACCTGGAAAGAATCACAAAACTATCTTACGCAATGGTGACCATTTATGGTATGAATACAGCTGTAGGGAATGTCTCTTTCCATGATCCGCAAAACGAATACAACTTCAACAAACCTTATTCTGAAAAAACGTCAGAGTTAATCGATGTTGAAGTCCGCAAGCTGATCGGTGATGTATACGAAAGAACGATGCAGTTACTGGTAGATAAAAGGGAAGGTCTTGAAAAACTTGCAGCTAAACTACTGGAAAAAGAAATCCTGTTCCAGGCAGATCTGGAAGAGATCCTGGGTAAACGCCCTTTCGATAACCGTACAACATATGACGAGTTTGTAAACGGTACAGGTGATCAGAAACCTGCGGCCGAAGGGCTTGTACATGAAGGTGTTGGCGAAACAACAGACCCTTCTGCACCTATTAATCCTGCCCAGGCAGAATCTTAATCATTTATTTTATGGAGCTATCACCCCAGGGTGATAGCAAATCCATTTTTTATGCAAGAGAATATTTCTTCAAAGGAGTTGATGTTAAAAAAGATTAGGAAAGCTCTGCTGGAAAAAAGAGATAATCCCTATCCTAATTTAGAGGAAACACCCATCTATAAAGAAAACACCGAAATTCCGGAAATCTTATTTGCCGAACAGCTCACTGCTGTGTCTGGCAATTTTATTTTCTGTGAAAACGGTGTTGATTTCATTGAAAATATCCTGGAGCTTGCAGATAAGTTTAAATGGAGAAAGATCTATTGCTGGGAACCTGATTTACAGAACCTCCTTGCTACTTACGAATTTCCCTTTTATAAGACCGATAAAGACTTTGAAATGGCCGAGGTTGGAATTACCATGTGCGAAGCATTGATTGCCCGTAATGGATCTATCCTGCTTTCCAACCAAAACGAAGCCGGAAGAAGGCTGAGTATATTCCCCCATCACCATATCGTTATTGCCAGAACCGGTCAACTGGTGATGGATCTGAAAGATGGGTTCAAGCTGATCAAAAATAAATATGGGGCTCAAATCCCATCAATGATCAGTACCATAACCGGTCCCAGCAGGACCGCAGACATCGAAAAGACGCTTGTTCTGGGCGCACACGGGCCAAAAGAATTGTTTGTATTCCTGATTGACGATTTTTCTTAAAATTTTTATATTCAAGAAATTAATCATAGGTTTATACCAAATACCAAAACAGTCTACGGTTCAATACAATGAATAATAAGCAGCTTTTTTCAGTAATCGCAGGTACAGGATGTTACATACCGGATAACATTATTTCAGGCGAATCATTCTTAGACTCTATCTTTTACGAGAACGGAGCCATCATTGAAAAGAACATCACCGAGATCATTACCAAGTTTTCAGAGATCACAGAGATCATGGAACGCCGGTATATTGATGACAATATGATCAACAGCAATATTGCAGCTATAGCCGCCCATCGCGCAATAGAAGATGCCGGTATTGATAAAGAAACAATCGACCACATTATTTTCTGTCACAACTTCGGAGACATTGAGAAAGGAAGCAACCGAATGGATATGCTGCCTGCTCTTGCTGTTAAGGTGAAGAAACAACTGGAGATCGTTAATCCGGACTGTGTGGCTTATGATATTATATTTGGTTGTCCGGGATGGGTGCAGGGCTCTATACAGGCCAATTATCTGATCCAGAGCGGAGATGCAAAAACAGTGCTTGTCATTGGTGCGGAAACACTTTCAAGGATCATTGATCCGCATGACCGCGATAGCATGATCTTTTCTGACGGCGCCGGAGCAGTGATCTTCCAGGCACAGGAATCTGATGAACCTACTGGGATCATAGCTCACAAAACGAGTACCTATGCAGGCAACTGGGCTAATCTGCTGGTAATGGGGCCGAGCGGTAATCCTACAGTTACTGACGGCAATACTTATCTTAAAATGAACGGCCGGAAATTGTATGAATTTGCTGTGCTAAATGTTCCTCAGGTAGTGAAAATGGCAGTCGACAAAGCAGGAATCGACATCACTGATATCAAAACTGTGTTTATTCACCAGGCAAACGGGAAAATGGACAATGCGATCATGAAGAGACTATTCAAATTGTATGACATGGATACTGTGCCGGACAATTTAGTACCTATGACTATTTCATGGTTAGGAAACAGTTCTGTGGCAACAATTCCTACCTTACTCGATCTTGTGCGCAAAGGCCAGGTAGAGGGATATGAAGTTAAAAAGGGAGAATATGCTGTTTTCACTTCGGTAGGCGCAGGAATGCACATTAATGCATTTGTGTATAAATTTTAATACAGATAATTTTTTATTGCTTTAAGTTGTTTATTTTTGAGTAAACAGTTAAAGCCATGAAAAATACAATCGTTATAATTGCGGCAATAGTTTTATTATCGTCATGCAAAGCTTATCAGCTGAGTACAATCGCCAGCACTGGCCTCCGTATTGATTCAACAGGTGTATTCAAGTTAGAAAATGATTCCCTCGCCCTGAGCTATAGTTTCATTGGAGAAAATGAGCCGCTCAACATAGAAATTTTTAATAAGCTCAACGAACCTATGTATGTCAACTGGGCCAAATCTGCCCTGATAGCGGCAGATAAAGCCTACACTTATGCAAATGATATCATCAGTATAGAAGGGAGCACCTCATCATCAAGCTTCCAGTATGGCAGGGGGGGCAGCACCTTTAGTGACGGCTCTATCTCGGCAAGTGCAAAACTGAACCAGCATGAAAGTTTTATTCCCCCGCATTCCAAAATTACACGCACAATTTACGTCCTTAAAAATCTTGAGATAACCACATTGCCGAAATCAGACTTCCGCAAAACATTTTTAAACTATGATGATGGTTCAGGACAGGCACCGGCAAAAAGAGCTGAATACGATGCATTAAATACCCCGCTAAATTTTAGAAGTTACCTGACGCTGTATACAGTAGACGAAAACAAAACTAAAACATTCACAATGGAGCAGAAATTTTATGTTTCCGGAATGATAAAAACTAATGCCAGTCCAGAAAACCTATACGAGTTTAAACATAACCGAGGTGATGTTATCATCAACAGCAGGCCCACCGGATTTGCAAAGACGATGGCTGTTGCCGGACTGGTTGGGGCAGTAGGTGCACTTACTTCCGCTGAAGCGGCCTTAACTGATAATAAAAAGCCTGAATGATTAGTCTTTTATTCTTTTTAGGGCCTCTTTTGCCTGGGCCTCGATACTGTTCTCATATTCATGATCCTTCATATTGACAGCCTGGTTGAAGCTGGCTTTCGCTCTGGCTCCATTGTTCCTTTTCATGTAAATTTTTCCCATATTCAAAGCTGAAGTTGCTGCGTAATAATACTTCAGGCTTTTGCCGAAATTGATGGCATTCTGATAGTTCAGCAAAGCAAGGTCGTCTTTTTCAAGTGCATCATATATTCTTCCGGCACGGTAGTAAAATTCAGCCTTATCTTTGGTATTTTTATAATCCCCAGCATTATGTCCGGATAAAGTTTCCAGGGCCTTGTTATAATAACCACCATCAAACAATAATCTGGCTTTTAGCAATTCGGCATTGGGGGCAGGAACGGAGGCTTCGTTCATCGCCTGTTTATCCCTTTCCCCATAAGTATAACCTACACCTCTAACTTTACCCATGTACGCATTATAAGCTCCCGTGTCGCCATTTAATAAGGCTACCCATGACAAGTGAAGGTTAGCGTCTTTCACGTAATTTACGCCTTTATTTATAGCCAGGAATCTTTTAAAATTTGCGGAGGATGAATAATCGAGTCTATTCAGCTTTGCGGTTCCCATCAGCAGTTCCAGATAAGGGAATGGCTGATAAGCTTCTCCCGATGGGCGGTTTGTCAATATCGAAATAGCCTCATCATTGTGTGCATTTCTGGCACAGACATAAGCCTGCAGATAGGCTTTAAGCAAACTGCTATCGGCTATCCTGGCAGTATATTTCATAGTTTTTGCATAAGCATCAGGCGAATGCACGATGTCTGACAATACAAAGGAATAGTAAAATACGACTTCTTCATAAAAGGGCTCATAGGTAGACCGGGGCAGGTTCTGCGCCAGGTTATCAAGCATTGAAAGGCCTTTCTGTACATCTCCTTTTATGCCGAATGTAGATAATGCAGTCTTTAGGATACCATCCGGCAGGTTACCCAGAAAAACATTGATCAGACCTATGCCTTTGCTGTTGAGATGAAAGCCCGGATATTTTTTGCTGTTCTCCTGCAACTGCGAATTTGCCTTTCTGATTTCCCTCGCAGCCGTAAAAAACTCACCGTAACGGCTTCTTAGAAGGGCCCATTGCAGGTTAATCTCTGCCTGGGCATACAGATAGTAGGGTGAATTGCTTTCCTCCTCGCTGATCTGATCCAGCCGGCGGGAGCGCTCATCCTTCAGACGTTCAAAATCCTGCTTATTCTCTGAGGTGATCAGGTAAAAATAGTCAGCATAATTTTCCAGAAGGGGGACAATTGCATTTTTAGGATGTGTTCTTTTCTCGGTGGCGATGAGCTGGCGGGCAGCATTCAGTTTCAGCTCAAAGATCAGCTGATAGGCCCTGAGGCAATTCGCATTGAAATCAAAATTGGCAAGAACTGTATTTGGAAGAATGATAAAAAGGCAGAAAATTGTAGTTTTTATCAGCAGAGTAAAACTCCTTTTAGCAGGCATATATTAATAATTCTAGAACTTAACAATACCATTAAACGCCTGAAACAGGGAGATTGTTTTATACAACAAACGGCCAGGTATAAACCTGGCCGCTATTCTAATATCTTTTTGCTGATTAAGCCGGAACTGATTCCTGTGTTAATGCCTCATCAACTAAAATTCTGCCGCAGTGTTCACATACGATGATTTTTTTGCGCTGACGAATATCAAGCTGACGCTGAGGAGGGATCTGGTTGAAACATCCCGAGCAAGAGTCACGGTCAATCGTAACAACTGCAAGTCCGTTTACCGCATTTCCTCTCAACCTTCTGTAAGCGACAAGCAATCTGTCTTCAATGCCCGCTTCTGCTTTTTCAGATTTTTTGGATAAAGCAAGTTCATCTTTCTCCGTTTCGGCAGTGATCGTTTGCAATTCCCCTTTTTTAATGTCAAGATCACCTTTCCTTGATTCAAGATCAGCTAATGCTTTCTCATAAATCTCAGTTTTCGAAGCGATTTCAAATCCGTGCTCTCTGATTTTCTTTTCACAAACCTGGATCTCTAAAGACTGGATTTCCACTTCTTTTGTTAAAGCATCGTATTCACGATTATTTTTTACCTCTTTTAATTGCGTATCATACTTTTTAATCAGGTTCTGAGATTCCTTGATCATGTTTTTACGCGTTACAATAGCGTCTTCGGTTTCATCCAGTTCAGCTTTGAATTTTTGTATACGCGTTTCCAATCCTGCAACCTCATCCTCTAAATCAGCCACTTCCATTGGCAATTCACCACGGATCTGACGTATTTTATCAATTTTTGTATGAAGGGTTTGTAATTCGTATAAAGCTTTTAGCTTTTGCTCTACAGTTTGTTCCATTAAATGAAATAATTTATGGGGTTTGTATTATGCTCCGT
>NZ_JBEVDX010000053.1:0-4546 GCF_040513095.1 Pedobacter sp.
ATGATGTTTACATCAAAGGATTTCGTGATGCTGCCCAAACGCGGACTTGATTTCTCTCTGTCCGAAATCTTCAAATACCCCTTCATCACGGTTGACAGGGGGACCGAAAAACGTAACGGAAGATCCCTGAAGGTGATCAATATTATCCCGACCACCAATCAGTCTGACCTCGCTCTTGCCACACTTTATATGGATACAAAGGCAGTGCGAATTGTACAGTCGGAAATCAATACCCGTAAGGAAGGATCGTATACCCTGATGATGAACTACGCATTGTTGAAAGATATCCTTCCAAGTTACGTAGAAGCTACTTTCGCCATTGAGAAATTAAAAATACCATTAAACTTTATGGGTAAGGGCACCACGATCGACCGCAAGAAGATGCGCAGCATGGAAACCAAAACCGGCAAAATCAAAATGCAGATCCGAAATTACAGCATTAAGTATTAATAAAGTTTGCTTAATTTTACTAAAATAAAACCCCTGTTAACAAGCCAAGATCAATCCATATAAATTATATCCCTTACATGAATTTCAATTCTACTCAAATCATCACAGCAATTGTGATTATCCTTGCTATCCCTTATCTGATTATCGTACTTAGAAGAGCTTCCGTCCAAAACTTCACTTTTGTCAAAGCGCTAAATCCTTTTTACACAAAGGAGATGCAGGCAGCAGACGAACTGAAACAAAGCCTCAGCCCGATCATGGATGAAATTGAAACCCAACGCGTTGCTAAATTCGTCAACCACTGGTCGGACAAATTTGAAAAAAACCGCCTTACCGTTCAGGATGTTGAAAGCTTGAATGCTAAAATAGCAGAAGGTAATACTGATCAGGTCAATGGTATCCTGGCCATCCATCCCGAAGGCAGAAGCCAGTTTAACATAATCAACAAAGAGCTGCAATTAAAAGCAGCAGCTTCAGTTAAAGCAACAGAAGAAGCACTTGTTTAACACTTTGATGTGTAAATTAAAATTTGAAATATTTTGGTATTAATTTACTTTTATACCAACTAAATAAATTGTATGAAGATGAAAACTTTAAAAATTGGAATGCTCACGCTGGCACTCCTGGTGATTTCTTACGGGATTTGGGCCAGACAAAATCAGCCAAGTCCTGCTGCAACTGCAAAAGGAACGATCAACGGAGCTAACATTACCATTGAATATAGCAGTCCTGGTGTTAAAGGACGTAAAATCTGGGGAGCACTGGTACCTTACGATGCAGTCTGGAGAGCTGGCGCCAATAAAGCTACGACATTTACAACAGACAAAAAGATCAAAGTAGAAGGAAAAGACCTGGCGGCCGGTTCCTACAGTATCTACGCTATTCCGGGTGCAAAAACCTGGAAGATCATCTTCAATTCTGAAACAGGACAATGGGGAACTACACATGATGGAGTAACTACACATGTCCCTGCAAAAGATGTGTTAACAGTAAATGTAACACCTGGAAAAAGCAGCGCAACTGAAGAACAGCTGAAATACCTGGTAACACCCAAAGGAATCGAACTGGTTTGGGAAAACCTTTCAGTACCTGTCGCAATCAAATAATGTCGCAACCAAATGCTAAGTTTTATTCTGATTTAAGGGAGAATCAAATCCCCCTGCAGGAACTGCTGGCAAGAGACAGCCTCTTTCATCAGATACCTGAGAACTGGCACGTCATTATTACAGATATCAGAAACTCTACTGCTGCTGTGCAAAATGGTATGCATCAAACAGTGAACCTCATTGCTACGGGAAGCATCGTGACTGTATTGAATGTTATTTTCAGGGCCAATATTACCATTCCGTTTTTCTTTGGAGGCGACGGTGCTACATTTATCGTACCTCCGACTGTTATCGACAGTGCCCTGAGTGCACTTCTGTTGTTCAGGGAAAATACTTTAAAAAACTTCAATATTGATCTTCGTGCCGGAACAATACCGGTAAACAGAATCTATGAAGAGGGGCATGACCTGCGCATCAGTAAGTTTAAAAGTTCAAAAACGTTGTATATACCTGTTGTTCTGGGTACAGGTTTAAGCTACGCGGAGAAAGTGATCAAGGGGGATGATTATCTTTATCCTGAACGTGCACTGCAGCAATCGGAACTTGACCTTACCGGAATGTCATGCCGATGGGATAAAATCGCGCCACCCGAACATCACAATGAAGTGGTTACGCTGCTGGCGGTAGCTGGTGCGGATTTCAAACAGGCGGAAGCACTCCGCAAAGTGATCGTCCTGCTCGACCAGATTTATGGCAAGCCAGAAAAACGCCAGCCAATCTCCATCAATAAGCTGAAACTGAAAACTACTTTCAACCGGATTGAACTGGAAATGCGCGCCAGCTTAAATGAAGGCAACTTCCTGAAAAAATTCTATGAATGGTTCAGCCATTTATTAGGTCATCTTTATTTCAAAACACGAAGGGGCAAGGATTACCTTACCCGACTGGTAAATATGTCTGATACCCTCGTTATAGATGGCAGGATCAATACTGTTATATCCGGAACAGATTTACAAAGGCTGCGCCTGCAGGAAAGTCTCGACGAACTGGAGAATCAGGGTATCATCAAATTTGGTTTGCATGTAAGCACAGATGCAGTAATGTCCTGTTATGTACGGGATCTCCAGGATGACCATATTCATTTTGTAGACGGTTCTGAAGGCGGCTACACCAACGCTGCTAGTGTACTGAAAGTAAAACTACGCAGTTAACACTGGCTGATCCCCGGCAGGTGCAGCTTCTTTTTCAGGCACCTTCACAGATCCGATGTATCTGGTATTGGAAACAGACTTTCCATCAGGGCTTGCGAAAAATAGCCAGCCATGCAAGTTGTTCCCGTGGTAGATATCTGCAAAGTTTTCTGTTAATTCCAAATCGGCACGTACGTATGTCTTTTTCCCAAGATACAATAATCTGCTCTGCTCCTCGCTGTACAGCATTAGACAAACTACGTCAGAACCAGTGATCCTGATCTTTGAAGTTTCAGGCACTTCCCAGGTTACATGGATCTCATCAGTCCCATTTAGCGCAATTTTTGCTCCCCAGGCCATATCGAGTTCACCATTGCTGAAAACTGCTTTTTTGTAATCAATTTTATACTCCGGAAATTCTCCAATAACCACATGCTTTAAATTGTGTTCCACAGCGGTTTGAAAGCCAGGATTTTTATTGGTCTTTTTTTCAAATCCAATTTTAACATACGCGCTGAAAGGCGATAAAAAATGTGTAACCAGGCCGAGCCTTAGGTTTTGGTCCGACTGCGGCTTTTTCTTTTTTTTATGCATTTTAGCCGGCTTCTGTTTCGCTACATCCTTGGCTCTCCACTTGCCGACAACCACATTTCCAACTTTTCCTTTAAGGGTACCAATAGGTCCCTTTTGTATAATAACTGCCATGATTTTAGTCTTTAGTCCAGGTCAACTGACCCAGATATACACTATTGGAAGACTGTTTTCTATCTTCGGAAAAATAGCAGATATAGGTCTCAATTTTCATTTCTTCCGTAAAAGATGGCAGTTTGATTTCCTGGTACTCTTCTCCCCTTTTTGCACCATCAGTAACATTGAAGGATTGATAGGTTTCGGGGAAATAAGCCACACACATCACCCGATCGTCCACGTCGGCTCCTTCCCTGTCGAGGTCTGCTTCCCAGGTAAAAGCAATACGGCCATCAGACAGCTGTACCTTCGGATTCAACGGAGCAGGAATATCTCCCAGAGAAAGGACAACTTTTCCATAGTCAATTTTCAATTCAGGATAATCTCCTGTAATCGCAGCCGGATTATTTGCCGAAGTAGCCATTGAATAGGCCGTCCAGGTCCTTTTTGGTTTTGGCGTATACTTCATGCCTTTACGAATGACCGGTTTAACAGGTTTCAATAAGGCAGTAATTAATGCCGTCTTCATCTGTACTGCATATTGCGCGTCAGACCAATGGTCAACTACACCAATAGCTCTGGTGACCAGCTCACCATTTAAAAAATAAGTTACATAACCGCCCACTTTTCCTACTACTGTACCCATGGGCCCATTTATTAGCTTTCCCATAATATATAAAATTAGTTTAACAATGTTTAATTCCATACAAGGTAATAATTAATTATTTAAGAAACAATAGTGAAGGCAAAATAAACTTATATTTCATGCGGTATCGATAAGTGATTTATAAGCAGTAAATAAGTTGTTTCCAAGCCGTTATTGCTTATCAAAAGCTTACCAACCCCTTACCAATGGCTTATCAAAACCTTATCAACACTAGATTGATTATAAGTTTAGTATCAATCTTTTATTCGTTGTTTTAAATCGAGGTACAATCCATTCAAGAGCATTTATACTTTCTCATAGACGTTAATGAGGTTAATCCGGAGACAAGAGCCGCAGCAGAAAGGATAATTTTAATTTCGCTTTGATATCATAGCCCGAAACAATAGCTTTGAACACTTACTTCAACCTTATCATGCTGCAATACAGAGACGCAAAACTGTCAGACCTCAATAAAATAGTTGAAATCTATAATTCTACTGTGGCCTCAAGAATGGTGACAGCTGATA
>NZ_JBEVDX010000054.1:0-14590 GCF_040513095.1 Pedobacter sp.
CGTATAAAGCTGAACTTATGAAGATGGCTGAGGAAGCCGGACTAACAAACCTGGCATTTTTGCCTTTGCAGGGTTTTGATGTATTTAACGAATTTCTGAACATGGCAGATATTCACCTTGTTTTGCAAAAAGCAAATGCGAGTGACCTGGTAATGCCTTCTAAGCTAACCGCTATTCTGGCTGTAGGGGGACTGGCATTGGTGACAGCTAATCCGGGAACAACGCTGCATGATGTAATTAAAGCCCATGGCATGGGCGTGATTATTGAGGCTGAAAAAGAAACTTTACTGGCTGAGGCCATTATTGAGATTACCGAAAATGACTTTGAACCCTGCAGAAGGAATGCACGGGTTTATGCTGAAAAGTATCTGGACAAACGTAATATACTGCCGGAGATGCTGGAGTATGTGTCTGATATAAATAACCACAATTGATGGCTAAATCTATTCTTATGAAAAACTTTCTATGCGTTATCTTTTTACTGCTTCTGCAGATAACGGTAAAAGCCCAATTTTTGGACTCTTTGCAATTACAGGTAGGAACTATTGCCTCTGTTGCATCTAAGGATTATATGCCTTTGTGGCTGGTATCGAACCGATTTGGAATTATCACGGACAAAAAATCTGATTTTTCTACCCATGTAAGGATAACAAACAGTAACCGGATTGGTCCGGCAGTATCAATATATGATGGAGATGACCGGGGCATTTACTTCGATTATGGACTGGATGTGTATAACAATAATAGTTTCAAAAAAAACATAATACAGGAAGGCTACCTGAAGGTAAGATATAAGAACCTGACTTTTAGTGGCGGAAGGTTTAAACAGATTATCGGTGAGGTGGACCATGACTTGTCTTCGGGCTCGTTGGGAGTGAGTGGAAATGCCCTGCCTATCCCAAAACTCAATTTGGCACTGGAATACACAGATATTCCTTTTACCAATGGCTGGATTCAATTTAAAGGGATGATCAGCCACGGCTGGATGGGAGATGAACAATTTATGAAGCATGCTTACCTGCATGAAAAAAACATCTATTTCAGGATCGGGAAAAACAAATTGAAACTCTACGGCGGGATACAGCACTATGCCGTTTGGGGTGGAGGCAGAGATGATTTTTTCAAAACCGATAACTCCTTCAAGGGATGGCTTAATGTTGTGACTGGCATTGAGGCAAATGATGGAAGTGTTGTTAATGGCTCAAATCCGAACAGGCCGGGAGACCAGCGCGGGGATATTGAATTTGGTGCGGAATGGGAAAATGACGACATTAAATTCCAGCTGAACAATCAAACCCCATTTGACAGTGGTCAGGGTATTGATATTAGAAATATTGACCGCTTGCTCAGTCTGAACATCACCAATAAAAAGGAAGGTGGCATTTTGAAAAAATTGACGCTGGAATTTATTCATACTACTCAGAGCAACGACTTTTATGTAGCCCAGTTCAGGGAGAGCTATTATAATAACGGAATTTACAGAACTGGCTGGGAATACAACAGGCAGATCATTGGTACGCCATTATTTATCAACAGATCGAGAGGTTCAAAATATTTTGACAGTATAGAGCCTTACGACTGGGATGCACCACAAAGTACGATTTATGCAAACTCCAATATTATCGGCAACAGGATTCTGGGAGGCCATGTAGGAGCCTTGTACCAGATAACAGACGAGATCACAGGAAAGTCCTTGATTACTTATACTAAAAATTACGGTTATTTTGGGAATAATGTTTTTAGCCCTTACAAAAACCAATGGTACAGTCTGCAGGAAGTAAGTTGGACAATACCAAAAACAAAGCTGTCTTTTACAGGTGCTATAGCTTATGACTTTGGTGATTTATCTACAAATTTTGGAACGTTATTAGGTTTACAGTGGCAGTTAAGGAATTAATATAAAAAAATTGTTTACCTGAGAGGTAAGATTATTAGTAATAAGAAAATTTTCAATTATCTTTAGGGATAAGTTCAGCAAATATGAAAATTTTCTCAAAACCACTTTTCATCTCTGTTATTTTTAACATTGTGCTTTTCTTTTCTGTGATTCATTATATCCGGAAACAGGGGGGTATTAGCCTTTTTAGTTCAACTTTCAGTAAGCCTGCTGCAGTTTCAGACCGGTACTACTATGCGAAAACCAGTTTATTTAATATACTGCCGAATGAGAAGGAGGAAATTCTTTTCATTGGAGACAGCTTGACGGATTACTGTGACTGGTATGAGCTTTTTGGAAACACAAATATACGCAACAGGGGAATAGCCGGGGATTATATCGAGGGCGTTTCGAAACGGGTAAAGGATGCACTGAAGTCAAAACCTAAAAAGGTTTTCCTGATGATTGGCATTAATAATCTTGTCCTTATACACAATACCAATGAAGAGGTATTAACAGCTTATGATGAGCTAATGAGTGCAATTAAAAAATACTCGCCCTCAAGTAAGGTATTTATTCAAAGTATCCTGCCCGTTAATGGAAATCTTCAGGAGATCAATAAAAATATTGTAGTGATCAATAGCGGTCTCATACAGCTTACGAAAAAGTATAATTTTCAATACATCAACCTGCATGATTCGTTCCTCGATAAGGACAAATGTTTAAATGCAATTTACTCCGGTGATGGACTGCATCTGAATGGGAAGGGATATGATATCTGGAAAAATAAGATAAGTAATTTTGTCAATGAATAGGATGCAGCAACCTTTGCCTCTGTCCTTAATGACCACCATAAGTACTTGAATTCCAATGAAAAAATAGTGTTCTCTTTATTGGAAACACTTTTGTTTTTCGCTAGAATAGAAATTTACATCCGTTGCTGGTGTCTGTATTTAAACCGGGTTGTTTACAAAAGTAGCCACTTATGTTTTGAGAAATGTCCATTTGATATGTCCCCGGGGTATTTATTGTCCATTCATCAGTAATTCTTCTGTATTTTAGCGTTAATTTTGCGTTATAAAATTATATCTATGTATGGCTTTTCTGTTTGCGGAAATGAAAATTCATTGAATTATCACCCGTTATTGATTCATTGTTAATCTAAAGTTTACTAAATAAGAAATGTAGACTTTTTTTATTTAATTATAGCGATTTTCGTATATTCGAAACAATTATTTTTGGTTTAAATTTAATCGCTCCCTTGGTATAATTCTTGTTACAGAGTTCCTTTAATTTAATGTTTTAGTATGTCAATTCAAACCCGCTACCTTTATTTACTTAGATACATATTGCCGGTTACAGACATTTTAATGCTCAATATGATTTATGTACTTGCCTATTATTTTACGGGGTACATGGGAAGAGGAGTGAGCGAAGAGTTACAGAAACATTATCTGGTAGTATGTAACCTGCTTTGGTTTCTAAACACAGCGGTATTCAATTTATATTCAGAGTACAATGCTAGAAAGATTGAAAGGATTTACAGGGGGACTGCAAAAAGCCTGCTGCTGCATTTTGTGATTTTTTCACTTTACCTCCTGTTTGCAAAAGATTACGAGTTTTCAAGAAGTTTCCTGATCTCATTTTACATCTTCCTGTTCATAGGGTTTATGCTAAATAGATTTATAGGAACCTATATCCAGCATGTGCTGATCAGTAAATTTCATTCGACAAGAAAGGTTGCCGTGATGGGTGATAATGATACAGGGCTGCGGGTAGCTGCTTATCTCCAAAAACAAAGGAATATCGATTTTTATGGATTTGTAGGTGACGATGCCAGTATCTACGGTGATGGTAACGGAAGTATTTCTCCTGAGGCTTCAGCCAGGTTACAACAGGCGGCAACATATGGAGTAAAAGACCTGTATGTATCTGTAGCTCCTTCACGGATGCGTGAAATTGGCCCGCTTGTAATGGAAGCTGACAAGCAGTTGTTGCGTTTAAAGTTTATCCCCGATCTTGCAGGTGCTTTAGCAGCTCCTTACAGGATTAGTTATATGGGAGGCGAATTTCCTATCATTACTTTAAGGCATGAACCACTTGAAAGTATGGGTAACCGTTTTAAGAAACGTGCTTTTGATATGGTATTCAGTGCCTTTGTTATTGTCTTTGTACTGAGCTGGCTTTATCCGCTTATTGGCCTGCTGATCAAACTGCAAAGCAAGGGTCCTGTAATGTTTAAACAACAGCGCAGCGGCATCAACGATGAACCATTCTGGTGTTATAAGTTCAGAAGCATGCGGATGAACAATGATAGTGATAAGGTACAGGCTACAAAAGGAGATAACAGGATCACGCCAATAGGCAGGATTTTACGTAAAACAAGCCTGGATGAAATGCCGCAGTTCTTTAACGTATTTCTTGGCAATATGAGTGTGGTAGGACCCAGGCCTCATATGCTGCGCCATACCGAAGAGTACAAAAAAATTATTGGCCAGTATATGGTGAGGCAGTTTGTAAAGCCGGGCATCACCGGTTGGGCACAAGTTAATGGCTACCGGGGTGAAACCAAGGATGACTCTGCCATGGAGAAAAGAATTGAACACGATATCTGGTACCTGGAGCACTGGAGCAGTATGCTGGATGTAAGGATTATCTTTTTAACGGTGATTAATGTTTTCCGCGGTGAGGAAAATGCTTATTAAGCTGAAAACAATATCAATTAATAGCTGTTGTAACTTGATGTACTTGCTGAGGCTATTAAATTATAGAAATGTGAAAAATTCGATTTCTGTTTAGTAGTTTTAGAAAAATATAACACCCCTAATCTCTTATAAAAGAAAAATATACACTGAAAAAAATATGTCTGAAATCAAACCTTCTTTAGTAATTCTGGCTGCTGGAATGGCTAGCCGTTATGGTGGAAACAAACAAACTGAATCTTTTGGCCCTTCTGGCGAAACCATCATGGAATACTCTATCTATGATGCTATTAAAGCTGGTTTTGGTAAGGTAATTTTTATTATTCGTGAAGAATTTGCAGAATCTTTCAAATCGGTTATTGAACCGAAGTTAGCTGGTAAAATCGAAACTGATTATGTTTATCAGTCTCTGGAAAGCTTTAGCGGTGGTCGCGAGACCCCTGCCGGCAGAACCAAACCTTTTGGTACTATGCATGCCCTGCTTTGCTGTAAGGATGTATTAGATGCTCCTTTTGCCGTAATTAACGCAGATGATTTCTATGGTTTTGATGCCTTCAAACAAGCGTATGACTATTTAGTTGACGGTATTGAAAAAGGAAAATATGCGTGTATCGGTTATGAACTGAAAAACACTTTAAGTGATAATGGTTCTGTAACAAGAGGTGAGATCAATGTTGATTCTTTGAAGAACATCGTAAGTATTACTGAACGTAAGGAAATTTATAAAAAAGACGGTAAAGCTTTTACTCCTGATGGAGGCTCTGATGTTGAACTGCCTTTGGATACTAAAGTAAGTATGAACTTTTTCTGTTTCACACCTGACTTTGTAAACTGGTCTGAAGATGAATACTACAAATTCCGTGATGCAAATGCTGCTGAACTGAAAGCAGAGTTTTTGATTCCTGAAGTTGCTGATATCCTGATTAAATCTGGTGAAGGTGTTGTGAAGATGATCCCTACCGAAGCTGTTTGGTTTGGCGTAACTTTTAAGGAAGATGCTCCTGTAGTAAAAGCACAACTGCAAAAATTAATTGACGAAGGTACTTATCCTGAGAACCTTTGGGCATAATAGATTACCCTGTCATTTAATCTGATTAAAAAAAAAGCCTTAGCACTGACTGTGCTGAGGCTTTTTTATTCACATATAGCTGTGATGATTAATATTATTTTTTATGTGTTAATGTAAAATGTCTGGGATTTAAGTCAATTAATTAAAAAAAAACTATAGGTTCCAGATAAGAAATGGCATCTTGTGATGAACAATTGCCTTATCTTATCACCGATGTTTAATAAACTAACGCTCTCTCTCTCAATAATTCTTCTTATATCTCTGGTTGTAAATGTCTTAAGTGTTCGGGAAATCATTAAATATGAGCCTGCTAAATATAAATTCCGGATTTACAATAATTTTAAACAGAAAGGCTGGTTTGATAAAAGCTTTGGTGTGGAGAAATTATCGGCTGATAGTACGGCGTACATAATGACACTGGGGCAGTCTAACTCTGCAAACTCAAGTAATGCTCTGGATACAGCTTCAACAAATGCTTACAGCTATTACAATGGGCAATTGTACAGGGCACAGGATCCAATGGTTGGCTGCAGTGGCGATGGAGGCAGTGTGTGGCCAATATTGGCAGATAAAATTATTCTGGCCAAGAAGTATAAAAGAGTAGTAATTATACCAATAGCAGTAGGCAGTACCAAAGTTGAATGCTGGGCAACAGGAAAATGTGCTGTAATCCTCAAAGAAACGCTTGCCGACTTGAATGCCCATCATATCAGATTAACTCAGATTTTATGGCAGCAGGGTGAAAGTGACAATGGCTCTTCAAAGGTTATATATAGGCAGAATCTGGAAAAGGTATTAAAAAATATACGTGCAGGTGGACAGAAGGCTCCTTTCTTTTGCGCTATAACATCTTATACCAACGAGGCGGAATCTAAGCCTGAGGGAATAGATTCAGAAATTGAAGATGCACAAATAGAATTTATCAAAGCGCATAAAGATGTGCTGGCAGGCCCAAATACTGATAGTATAATAGGTGCAATTGACCGCCATGACTCACTGCACTTTTCGAAAGTTGGGAAACACAAGTATGCTGAATTGTGGTACAAGGCCCTATTTGTTAATGATACAGATGAAAGAGTTATTTATCGTGCAAAGATCAGTGCCAGCAGCCCCGCCATAAATTTGGTAAAAAAATGAAATTCATATATAGGCCTGAAACTTTTTTGAGTGAGTGGAAAATAGTGTGCCGCCCAATCCCCGGCTTGGGAAAGCAATTCCCTATCTGTGATCTCATGGGAATACCATTCTACCGCTTCTGCTTTTTTTACAGGCTGAATATGTCCAAGAAATTCGTGTTTGTGGTAAACCGAAAATAATGAATAATCCTCATATACAGGCTCTATCAGTAATGTACCCATATAATGTTGGCACATTACTTCGATTTCTATCGTTTTCATTTTGTTTGATTGCCCTATTTGGTTATCCTATGTACGACAAATATATTGCCATGGATTATAGGGTGACAATTACTTTCACCGGATTTTATCAGCACTATATTGTTTGGATATTGACATGGCAAATGCTTAGGCATACTTATGCAGAATTCAGCGTTTTTCCGTCATCCTCATGAACTGAGCTGGGGGTACCTGAAGTTAGCTCATAAATTTTCTCGATGACATCCTTATCGATCTGTTCATCAAACTTTCGGGCAAACAAATCTTTTGAAGCCATTACTCTGTCTAGGTCTTTCATTTGCAGTACATTGGGATGTGCCGTCTTTTTCTCCCACTCAGTATAACGCAGGCTGTCGCTCTCGATATTGGTGATGCAATTGGCCAGAATGGTTTGCACCCAAAGTTCATCACCGCTTTCTGTGTATTTAAAGGTATTCAGGAAATTTGGATTTTCGTGCAGGTACTTGAAGATCTGGTTCATTGCGTCGTTGTTGATATTGATCCAGTTCCATCCTCCATAATATTGAACAGGATATAGTTTTCGTTTGATACCAACACTTCTCTGGAACTTCCTTAACGCAGTATAAAGCTTTCTTCTGAGCATGCCCAGATCTCTTGCCTCAAAATGAATTCCGTGGTAATAATCAATCCGGTCAAATCCCCCATTCTGATCGGCCCAGTCGGCACGGGGAAGGGGCTCAAAATTTACAAAATTAAGCTCCTTGTTTTGAGTGATAAAATCAAGGATCTGATCATTGCTTTTAATCGGGAGATCCTGACCGCTGATCAGCAGGTAATAATCATATTGTTTTTTCCATGCAGCAGTGTATAGTTCAAGCGTTGCATCGATCTGAAGATGACTGCCCCAGTGTACTTCGTGACGCTTTACGAAATGAACATTGGGATAAGTGCTGAATAGGTTCATATCAAGCTTCCACTTCCGGTCTGCATGAATGTAGATATCAAATGTTTCACTGAGCCTGCGTACTAATTTCTCTAGCTGCCAGACATTCTTGTGTGCCAATATAAGTATCGCTGTCTTCATACAAAGAAATGGAGGGTTAATATTACTCAATAACACTTAAATTGCATTGTAGTTTTAGGTTAACTACCTGTTTTTTAAGATTTAAATACGTGATTTTACTCCTGTTCTGCCTGTTTGATGATGTCTACGATAATCTCATTCAGTTCATCTGCTGAAACAATCAGGTAATCAAGTATCTCCGATCTCTCCTCTCCGTCCTGCATGCCAGCGATTAAACTGGAAAGGCTCATTACGCGTGCAAGTGGAGCCCTCACTTTATGGCTCTGGATCCAGGCGATATGCTTGAGCCTGTTGTTCTGCGCCTCAATACTGGTAACATACTTTACCCGCTCGGTAATATCTGTAGCCAGCACAAGCAGCCCTGTCTTCCCGTTAACTTCAATCGGATTGCTTCTTACCTCAACATGAAACGTTCGCTTGTTCTTCTTTGAATGAATCATATTTCCCTTAAAAGATTTTTGATTTTTCCGGTAGCTGCCAATCATCCTGAGGCTTTGCTTCATATCATTTTGAGGGCGAAGATCTTCGAGTGTAAGTTGCATAAATTCCTCTCTTGTGTAACCATACAACCTGAGCGCAGCATCGTTGACCTGCAGGAAATGAAGCGTTGATGTATCATAAACCCACATTGGACTGGGATTACTGGCAAAAAGGTACCGGTAATAATCCTCAGACTCCCTGAGTTTATTATTCAGTTCTGCGATCTCCAAAGCCTCATCTTCTAGCTGCCCCTGTAATTCACTTTCCCTCACGATAATCTTTTCCAGTCTGCGGATGGTGCGCTGTATAAGGATGAGGGTTACGAGATTGATGAAAAGCAGCGTAGAGGTATGATTTAGCCAGGAGATAGGCGTAAAGTGCTGCAGAAGTGGTGTTGGAATGAGCCGGTGGTAAATAACTAAGGTCAGGCTTATAAAAATAATGAAATTGGCCAGGAGAAAGTAATAAATCCTGTTGCCTTTGAACAGGAATACTGTAAATGTGCAGGTGCAGGTGAAATACAGTAGTCCGGGTCCTTCTGCACCTTGTATGAGAAGTGTAACAAGTGCAAACACGTAGAACATGACGGTAACAAAGATCTTTTTAAATCCAATGGTTAATCTTCTTTGAAACAAGGCACCCACCAGTACCAGATAAAATACGAGGTCAAAAGCGGCAATAAGAAGATGATCTTCCAGCAGGCCAAGCCAGATTCGGGAAGCCATAGCCAGGAAGCTTACCGGCAGCAGATACACTATGATTTTTACAAACGAAAGTTCCCTCCAATAGCTGACATCTCCCTCATCATACCGGGTTTGTATGCCCATGATTTCGTGGATATATCTAGCGTAGCGAAGCCACCAGGACCCGAGAACCTTTTGTAAATCTTCTACCATGCAATCATTAGACCTGCTGAGGAAATAGGAGTCATAACACTCTAAGGTAGCAACTTGTATTTGAATTTCTATAATGATTTAGCTATTGTTTTAGCCATAGTCCGAGGGCTTCGCCAGAAAGTTGTCTGACACGTTTGTAGGCAGGGGGAATATAATCATCCGGGCAATGGAAAGTGGCAAGCCTGGTACCCGCAGGTTTATCGTCCAGCAGTTCATAGAACAGCGACAAATATTCATCGTAGATTTCTGCGGAAGTTTGGACGAGGTTATCGATTGGTTTGTGGTGTACTATATTTTCACTGAAAGAATTATAAAAATAAAAGTGATCAAACTGGTCCATATCGAGCGTTGTAAAGTTAGCATGGATGAACTTTACATTTGTGGTATTTGTTGCATTTTGGGCAATTAGCGCCTCGTCTATAAGGGCTTGACGCTGTTCAACGCCATAAAAAATATGCTCCGGAAAATAATGTCCGGCGGTAATGCAAAATTTCCCGACGCCGCTGCCAATGTCGAGAATGTGTTTCCCTGAACCCGAGGTAAGATGCTTTGCGGCCTCTTTCGCTACATCTATAGGTGTCCAGTGCATAGAAGAGAGTTGCTGTGCCCGCAGGGAATACAAACTGTCGAACGCTGCATCGCTGGAAAATATGTCATTTGTACCGGATGGTATGCCCATTGTCTAAATTTGGAGTAACTTTTGCTAAAATATAAACTAATCAATATAAAACCTACGATAATGAACAAGCATGTAAAAATGGGATTTCGGGAATTGGTACTTGTAAAGGTTCAACATTTTAACAGTTTGGTTTAGTATTTTATGTCCTTTCTAAAAGAGTACTGGTGGAAGATCACACGCCTGATTGAAACAGCTGTGCTGCGGAAAGCAGACCCCTCTGAGGAGGAGCATGTTTTCTGGCGAAAAAAACTCTTTACCAATATGATAAGCTATGCTTTTATCGTTAGTATAATAGCATTTGTTTCATCCACGAGTTTTGGTATTTTTGCCGGCAGTACTGTAGTACAATGGTTTAACATCGTGTTTGGCTTTGCCCTGCTATATATTATTTTCAATAAAAAAATCATGATTCAGACCAGGAAAATACTCGCTCTATTTCTTCTCTATGTATTGGCGATCATTTATATCGCTGTACTGGGGTCAGAAGGACCGGGTGTATTGTACCTGATCATCATTACCATCTTTTGTGCAATGATCTTTCCACGTCCGGTAGCGTATTACCTGGTGGGATTGAACGTATTGATCTGTGCAGCTTTTGGCGCGGTGATCCATTACAAATTATTTGATAGTCCTTTGCTGGACAGTTATGACCTGCCTTTATGGGCATCGTACTCCGGAAACCTGATCTTTGTAAGTCTGATCAGTGTGATGCTGGTGAGCAAGGTACTGAACGGACTGGAACAAACCATTCAGAAGGAAGCCAAACTGGTTTCGAAGCTGGATGCTTCTGAAAAATATTACCGCACCACCTTTGAGGCGAACCCGGTTCCCATGTATGTATTTGATATGGAGAACGGACGTTTCCTGCATGTAAATGAGGCTGCGATTGCAAAATACGGCTATACAAAAGAAGAATTCCTGCGGATGAACATCAACGATATCCGCCCGCAGACGGAAACCAGCAAGCTGCTGGATTTAAACAGTATGATCAGGAGCCGTGATTATTCCGGCGTACTGATTCATATCAATAAAGAAAATGACGCCTTCCCGGTTGAGATTGAAACCAATGTGATCAGG
This sequence comes from Pedobacter sp., assembly GCF_040513095.1. GTDB lineage: Bacteria > Bacteroidota > Bacteroidia > Sphingobacteriales > Sphingobacteriaceae > Pedobacter. The sequence goes on from NZ_JBEVDX010000054.1 coordinate 11,219, forward strand.
TTTGAAGAACGTGAAGCCAGACTGGTACTGGCGACGGATGTATCAGAAAGGATCAATTACATCAAAGAAATTGAGCGCCAGAACAAAGACCTGAAAGAGATTGCCTGGATCCAGAGCCATATGGTAAGGGCCCCTCTGGCAAATATCATGAGCCTGACAGAGTTCCTGATCAAGTATCCCGGAGAGGATACGCAGGAAACGCTGACTTTCCTGAAAGATTCATCGCAAAAGCTAAACGTAGCGATCAAAGCTATTGTAGGCCAGGCAGATGGTTCCGGGCTTGCCGGCTAAGTGGCTTTCAATCATGATTAATGAACAAAAGGAATGCTGTCTGCTGACGGACGGCAGGTTTGAATATGCAGAAAAAATGATATCTTGGATTATGATAATAAGATGGTTTACTTTGTAGTAAAGAACCAATCTTATAACTAGATTTGTACTCTTAGATTTGTGATCGCCCCTGCTTATGATTAACCTCCCATCACTGAATAATGAAGCCGAAAGAATAGATGCGCTTTATGTGTTGGAAATTTTAGATACCGGAAAAGAAGAAGAATTTGATAACATTGTGAAACTCGCATCTATCATTTCACATTCACCCGTTGCTGCGCTCACTTTTGTGGATGAAGATAGAATCTGGTACAAAGCTAAGCAGGGTGTAACTTGCGAGGAGACTCCAAGAAACAATGATGCAGCCGATAATTATCCTTTTTTCGTTGCCATTCCTATTGTAGTGAATAAACACCTGGTTATCGGTCACCTCAGTGTAGCAGGGTTTGAGGCAGTAACACTGACCCAGGAACAGCATAAAGGACTGGCTTTACTGGCTCAGCAGGTAGTAACGCTGTTGCAGATGCGCATGCCGGTTATCAATAACAGTATCAAGGAATTTTACGAAAGTATCCTCAATAATATCCCCCAGGATATCGTGGTTTTTGATGCCGACCACAAATATCTTTTTGCCAATCCCGGTGCCATCAAAAATGAAGAATTCCGGAAATATATAATTGGTAAGGACGATTTTGAATACGCTGCCTACAGAAACCGTGATCCGAAGATCGCTGAGGCGAGACGTGCTCAGTTCCTGGAAGTTAAGAACTCTGGAAAGGCCATCGGCTGGGAAGAAAGCCAGACGGATCCTGATGGAAATGTGATCACCTTTCTACGCAGGATGTTCCCTATGCATGATGAGCAGGGGAAGTTTATCATGGTAATCGGTTTTGGAATTGATATCAGCGAACGGAAGTCGCTGGAGGAAAAACAAAGCCAGATTATGGAGCAGCTGGCGATACAGAATACACAGCTGATCGACTTCTGCAATGTGGTATCGCACAACCTGAGAGGTCCGCTGATCAATATGGCCATGCTGGCAGAGTTTATCCAGGAATCTGAAGATGTGGAAGAACAAAAATTACTGGTTTCGAAACTGGAACCTGTGATTGACAGCCTGAAAAGCACTTTTAATGAACTGGTAGAATCCATACAGATCAGACAGGACAACAATGTTAAATCTGATAACCTGAACTTTGCGGCCTGCCTGCAGGAAGCACTGGACGGACTGGTAGAGGAGATACGGAAAACCGAAGCTAAAATCTCGATAGATTTTGAAGATGCCCCGGCGATTATCTATCCGCATAAATACCTGGCCAGTATTTTTTATAACCTGATCAGCAACGCTATCAAATACCAGAGCCCGAACAGGAAACTTTCACTGAACCTGACATCCAAAATAAAGGAAGGCAATATTGTACTTACGGTAAAGGACAATGGTCTGGGTATCGACCTGCTGAAACATAAAGACAACATCTTTAAAATAGGCAAGGTTTTTCACCGTCACCCTGATGCAAAGGGTTTAGGCTTGTTTATGACCAAAACCCAGGTGGAGGCCATGGGTGGAAAGATCTGGGTGGAAAGTCTGCCGGATGAAGGCTCTACCTTTACTGTAGAATTTGTAAATCAAAACATGAACTGGTAATGAAGAAAGTTTATCTCATTGATGACGATGATATCTATGTGTTTCTTACCAAGAAAACTATTCTGAAGGTAAGACAGGACGTTGACGTAGAGGTATTCTCCGATGGTTTGCAGGCAATAACGCACCTGAAGTCAATCCAGAACCAGCCCGAACTGCTGCCGGATGTGATCTTCCTGGACCTGAATATGCCAGTAATGGACGGCTGGGGATTTTTGAAAGAATACCAGGAACTGGCTCCTGCCTTTGCCCGAAAAAATGAACTGTATATTGTCTCTTCGTCTATCTCTCCTCACGAAATGGAACGCTCCAAAAGTATCCCGGTCGTATCTGAATTTATCATCAAACCTCTTGTTAAGGAGAAATTCCTTGAAATCATCGGGAAACTCTAATCTTTATTCTTCTTTATAATTCTGATCTATAACTCAATCTATTTATTATCCGCAAAAAATTTTTGTAGATAAATCAAAATATCTAGTTTAGATGAATGTTTGAACAACGTTCTGTCAATCTCGACATTCTCAAAAAAAGGGCTTTTAATTTAAGGTGGGCCACAGTGCCGGAAGGGGTGATCCCGCTTACTGCAGCTGACCCTGATTTTCCAAGCGCCCCTGAGATTGCTGAAGCGATCATTCGTTTTACAAAAGACCGTTATCTTTCCTATGGCCCGCCCGCAGGACTGGTTGAATTTAAGGAAGCGGCTGCCCGTTATTTTTCTGTGAAACGGGCTGTAAATGCATTGCCTGAATTTATATTCCCGGTGGATAGTGCCGCTTTTGGTATTTACCTGACCTGTAAGGCTTTTCTGAAACCTGGCGAGGAGGCAATTATTTTTGATCCGGTTGATTTCCTTTTCAGGTATTCAATCGAAGCTGTAGATGGAGTGGCTGTTCCTTTTGCTATCCCTGCGGGAGATGCTGAAATTGCGTTTGAAAAACTAAAAGGATTAATCAATCCCAGAACAAGAATGATCTGTCTCTGTAACCCACTGAACCCAACGGGCAAAGTGTTTACCAGGGAAGAACTGCTCCGGATTGGCGAAATTGCCTGCAAACATAATTTGATTGTTTTATCTGACGAGATCTGGAGTGACATCGTTTATACTCCTTTTAACTATACCAGTATAGCTTCGCTAAGTGAAGATATCGCCGGGCAAACTGTTACTGTTACAGGATATAGTAAGTCTTACGGATTAGCTGGTTTACGCATAGGAGCCGTAATGGCCGGTAACCAGAAAAACTATGACCGCTTGTTTGAAGCTTCGCTGCATGGTTCTACCATCCATGGTGCCAATGTGCTTTCGCAGGTTGCTGCAACTGCAGCGCTGAATGAGTGTGACTACTGGCTGGACAATTTCCTGAAGCATTTACAGAAAATGCGTGATTTGTGCTACATAGAAC
>NZ_JBEVDX010000055.1:0-20924 GCF_040513095.1 Pedobacter sp.
TCAGCAATTCAGCTCCGAGGCACTGAACTTCTGCTGTAATATTTCAGATCTGCTGTCGGGGCTTCTGAATACTGTGGATCATACTAATATGATAAGCCATAGAGAAATACCAGCCGATTCGGAATCGTTGCCACCGTTATCAGCCCTGCAGAACAGTGATGAATTGCTGTTAACAATCAAAAAACAGCAGATAGAAATTGAGAGGTATAAAGAAGAACTCAACAAGGAACTGGTTTATTTTGATGAAGTTCCTGCACATACTTACCACTATCCTGAGATTGCAGGCAGCAGTCCGGCGATGCAGCAGATATTTAAACTGCTGGAAAGAATTGCATCAGCAGATACCACTGTGCTTATCCTTGGGGAAACCGGGACAGGAAAGGAACTGATAGCAAAAGCAATCCATCAGAATTCAGGCAGAAAGAATCAGCCGATGATCAGGATCAACTGTGCGGCAGTTCCTCCAAATCTGATCGAATCTGAGTTATTCGGACATGAAAAAGGAAGTTTTACCGGGGCCACGGATAGAAGAATAGGGAAGTTTGAACAGGCCGATAAAGGAACGATTTTCCTTGATGAGGTAGGAGAGCTATCCCTGGCGCTGCAGGTAAAACTGCTAAGGGTTCTTCAGGAAAAGGAAATTGAACGTATCGGTGGAAAAAATACGGTCGCTACCGACGTCAGAATTATCTCTGCAACAAACAAAAACCTTGCTGACGAAGTTGAAGCGGGCAGGTTCAGGACTGATCTCTTCTACAGGCTGAACGTCTTTCCTATTGTACTTCCTGCACTTCGGGAAAGAAAATCCGACATACCTGCACTGGCAGCATATTTTTTACACCGTTTCAGTACCAAATCCGGCAGGAATATCAAGGGTTTTTCGAAAAAAGTAATTGCCTCTATGATGGCTTACAGCTGGCCTGGGAATGTCAGGGAACTGGAGCATCTTGTGGAAAGACAGGTTTTACTTACTCCGCAGCCTGTGATCACCGATCTCGCAATTCCCAAAGAAGAGCAGGGTTCGCTGGCTCAGTATGTCACCGGCTCGGCGGTAAAGACAGTGTTTGAAAATGAGCGGGATCATATTTTATCTGTACTGGAACGCTGTAACGGAAAGGTTTCAGGGCCTCATGGCGCTGCAAAGCTATTGGGTATCCCTGCAACAACACTCAATTCAAAGCTCAAAAGGCTGGGTTTGGCCAAGAGGCACAGCTATTAAATGATTCTGCCCTTTGATAGGGCAATCTTATCACCTTATCCGGGATGATAAATATTTTGATTATTTTCGCTGCAATGCGAAGATCTTTTTTCCTATTGTTTTTCTTCATTCTACTGCAAAGCCTGACAGTTTTCGGTGCAAAAGAGCAGCAGTATTCTTTATCCGACCTGAAAACAATGCTCCGGCAAAAGCACACTACCCGTTACCGGCTGATTCTAAATCTAAGGATCAGTGATTTCTATTATTACAATAAAGTTATTAATGAGAAGAATCTGGATAGTACACTGTATTATGCCCGGGCGGCTTATGCAATTAAAAGGGCTAATCCCGCACTGGATCCCGAAAGCTGGTCGAAGGTTAATATAGCCAAAGTGCTGATCCGCCGCAAAAGGATGGATGAAGCAAAAGCTATGTTAGCTGATGGTGATCTGCAGTTCAGAAAGAACCTGATGCTGACCCTTGGCAGGAGCTACCTCTTTAGAAGTGGCGAGTTCAAAAAGGATCTTGATAGCGCAGAACTTTTTTTTAATTCCTCCAGAAAGCTAAGCCGTCTCGTACATGATGTGGCCACTGAGGACCTGATCCAGCTATACCAGATCACGGTCAAGCTGGAAAGGGGGGATAAGGAGGGGACCAGGCCCTTATACATGGCACTTGCAAACGAATGTCTGCGTAAAAATGATATCGATGGTGCAGCAGAAGCTTATTCTACCCTGGGTGATCATTATTTATTTTCCGAAGCTAAAGAAAAGCTGGCCGCCTATTACAAATCGATGGCGCTTTTTGGCCTTGAGAGAAATGAAGTAGAAAAGATTAACATGCTGAGGGCAATTGCCGAGCTGAACTTCAATTCAGGTAAACTGGATCTTGCTGAAAAACAATTGCTACAGGTAGTGAATTGGTATAAATCACACCATTATAAACATATCCAGCATGTCTATTCGCAGCTTTCCGGCTGTTACCTTTTTGCCGGGGATCTGAGCAATGCACTGTTTTATGCACTGGAAGCTGTAAATAGTGCACAGCAGACAGAGAGCGACGAGACTGAAGTTGAATATTACAGTGGCCTGGCGCGTATTTACAATGAAATGGGGGACGATAGCAATAGTGTTCTTTACTATAGAAAAACACTTGAATCGCTGAAAAAGAAGAAGTCGGAATTCATGTATACCAACCTCAAGGATCTCTCCGATTACCTGATCAAAGAAGGGAAATCCAATCAGGTATTGAAAATGCTGAACACTATTCACAAGACAGAGGATTCTACTCCGCTGGAGAATGAACTTGTTGCCGCAATCAAAGGCAATTGTTATCAATACCAGAAGAACTACCCACTGGCAGAAAAGTACTACCTGGAGATGTTAAAATGGGAAGGCCTGGCGAAGGTACATACTTTTAGTTCTTCAGATTCTTATCATATACTCGCTGATTTTTATATCTCACAGGGTGCTTATTCCAAAGCTGAGTATTTTCTGCAGAAAATCCTGCAAATGCCGCCGGGGGTATATCCCTTGTCAAGAATCAAAGATGTGTATCTGAAATTGTACCGTGCAGATTCTGCAAAGAATGACCTTGCCACTGCGCTGGTACATTATAAAAGATATAAATCTATAAACGATACGATCTTCAATAAGGAGAAGGAAAGCCAGATACAGGAACTGCTGATCAAATACGGCACGGATAAAAAGGAAGCAGATAATCAGCTGCTGCGCAAAGAATCCATGCTGCAGCGGGATGAGCTTAAAAAAGCAGACCTGATTGCCAAGATTACTATAAGCGGAACGCTGGCACTTTTACTGATCATCATTCTTTTATATACCCAGTTTAAAAACAGGAAAGATGCAAACCAAATGCTGGTTTTGCATCAGCGGGAGATCACTTCGAAAAACAATTCCATGCAGGATCTGATTGATAAACAGCTGAAACTGCTGGTAGAAAAGGAATGGCTGCTAAAGGAGATCCATCATCGGGTAAAAAATAACCTGCAGGTGGTGGTGAGTTTACTGAATACACAAGTAAATTACACGGATGATGCTGTTGCTGTTTCTGCCATCCGTGACAGTCAGAACAGGATGCATTCCATCTCACTGATCCACGAGAAGATTTTCCAGTCGGAAACTGTGTCGTCAATAGATATCCGCTCTTATATCGTTGATCTGATGAAGTTTCTGTGCGACTCCTTCCATTACAACCAGCGCATCAATTTTGAGTTCGAGATCCCATCCCTCCAGTTCGACATTGTTCAGGCTATGCCGCTGGGACTGATCATCAATGAGGCTATGACTAATATTATCAAGTACGCCTTTCCAAACAACGAATATGGTAAGGTTACAATTGTACTGGAACCTATCGGTGATGACTATTACAATTTCAGCATCTCGGATAATGGCATCGGACTGCCTCCGGGTTTTGATTTTGAATCCAGCAATACCCTTGGCATGGTGCTGATGCAGGGGCTCAGCCAGCAGATAGGTGGAGAGATTTCCATAAGTTCAACTGAGGGTGTGAGCGTAAGCGTTAAGTTTTTACTAGTTAAACCAAATGAGACTCTTTATCAGTATAACACAGCAGAGACATAAACCAAAGTGATTATTTTCCCACTTTCATCAGTATAGGGAATGTTATGTCTTTATCACCTTCGCCCCAGGCAAGTTGTAGTTCTTCTATAACCATTTCCAGTGGATTGCTGCCGTTTGCTTTTTTAAAATGCTGTACGGCAGACCAGGTATTGAGGTATCCGGTAAGCTGTTCGAAACTCCAGGAGGTTTTGATGGAAAAGTTAGGCACCTGTAATTCCTGGAAAGGGAAGGGCAGGCTGTTATATCCTTCATCTATATACTTACGTTCTTCATCCCAATACTGGCCTAAGATCGTTTTGTATAACTTGTGAATAACAATATCCACCTTTTCATCAATCTGCATCACCCCATAACCAAATGCTGCAAAGATTCCGAAGGGTTTCAGTGTTCTCTTCACTTCGGAATAAAAAGCGTCAAAATCAAACCAGTGTATGGCCTGGGCAACGGTTATTAAATCGAATGTGTAATCTTCAAAAGTGCTTTTATCTGAGCTTTGAAGCAGGTAGGAGATATTTTCCTTTTGCACAGCGTGCGACAATTGATTCTGGCTGATATCAGTTGCAAATACCTGGTTAAAATGTTCAGCAAGTTCCGTAGCAACCTGGCCATTGCCTGTTGCACAATCCCATGCTGTCTGTTTATCACTTACTAAGGAAAAAAGGAAGTCGTATAATTCGGTTGGATAGGTAGGCCTGAATTGTGCATATCCGGCAGATTGTACTGAAAAATTATCCTTCATAAATTGGGCTTAAGTTTATCTTGATCAATGAAAGCTAACTCAGAGAACACTTGGGATTCCAATAATGTTTGGAAGTCATACTGATTCGCAGCATTCAGCCCACCGCCCCGTGCAAGTCAGGTTTGTATTTTGTAAGTTATGCATTGATTGATGCATTTTTCGCTTTGCAGGGGGGCATACCTTGAGGAGATATATAACACAAAGATGAACATTGGAAATCAGTTTGGCAATAGAAATGGAATAACAAAACCCCTGCGCATCATCAGACGCGCAGGGGTTCGGAAATTCTATTTGGTTAGTATAGGGACACATCCTGCCGGGTTCCTGCTTTGTAATACAGTTCGGCAAGTGTTTTTTGATAGCCAGAGATCATACTCTCCCGCTTAATTTTCATGTCAATCAGTTTTGACTCACGGCTGTTGATGAGAAACAGGGTACTTTCGCCCAGCTCAAATTTCTGGGTTTCCCCTTTCAGCAATGTCTGCTGATTATTGATACTTTGCACCTGCACATTAAGCTGTGCTGAATAAGCAGAAAGATCGTTATATGATGCAAGGATATTGTTCCTGATCTCGCGCCCAGTTTGCTGCAAATCATAATCCAGTTCCCGCTGTTTAATTTTCACTTCTTTCAGTTTACCACGTTCTGCACGTAAGAAAAGAGGAAAAGCAAACTCAACTCCAAGCTTATAATTGCTCCAGTTGAAATCATAATAATCGGGCACCGTATTCCTGAAGTTGTTCCGGTTTGCAATCAGGGTACCGCTGACATTGAGTTTTGGTTTCAACATTTCCTGGCGGTAACTTCTTTCCACGGCCAGTTGCGCGCCTTTACTGCGTAACTTCAACAGTTCAGGATGCTGGCCGGAAGCATTGCCGATCAGTGTATCCAGCACAGCCTGCTGAGGTTTGGTAATCTTCTCATCGACGATCTGCGGTGCTGCATCCAGAGGGAGTTCAACTGGGTTGCCCTCAGCGCTCCACAAATGATTGGACAATACCAGACTGGCATTTTGCAGCTCTATCCTGGTTTTCTCTTTCTGGATAATACGCTCCTGTACTGTGATATACGCTTCAACAGAGTCTATGACAGGTTTATCTCCAATGGATGTCTGCCTGCTCAATGCCTCGAACCTGCGTTTGGCAAGCTCTACACCTTCGTTAACCAATGCAAACTGCCTGTAGGCGTAGTACCAGTTCCAGTAGTCTTTGACCACGCCATACCATACACTGTTGATTTGTTTGAGCTGTTCGGCTTCCGCATACTGCACCATTATTTTAGACTGGCGCAACGTACTGCGACGCGCGTCAATAATCAATCCCTGACCTAGTGGGATGCTTAGCCCTACACCCGAAAGTCCCCCCGCAGGAGTACGTGTTTCGGGGTTAGTATAAGTGCCCACGCTTCTGTCGTAACCCACTTTCAGGTCGGCCCCGGCAAGCCACAAAGGTACTTTTAGCTCACTGTTCCAGTTATTGTAGTAATCTGTATGACCAAAGAGCTTGCGGTGGAAACCAGCTTTAAGCGCAGGATCAAAATATCCCAGCGATTGCAGCACATTTGCCCTTGCAGATTCGCTCAGTAGGGCAGCCTGTTTAACAATAGGGTGGTACCTGAAAACCAGCAGCTGCAGGTCTTCAAGCGAAAACACCTTGGACGTATCAGCTACAGGTGGATTTTGAAAAACGTTTTTATTTGTCTGGCTGCTACTGATATTTGTTTGGGCAATACTATTTACTGCGCCAAGTAGCAATACTATCAGCAGGCCTGTGGCAGGAAATCTCCTGAAATATATCTTCATCTGATGACCTCCTCTTTATTCTTTTTTACTTTTACCTTCGCCGGTTGGCTCTTTTTCAAGACTTGGCGGGAATCCATTAAGCTGACGCCAGATTTCATACCACAGGGGTACTGATCTCAGGATAATTCGCCCGTATACTCCTGATCCCTGACGCAGCTGTGGTGGCCAGGGCTCATCCTTAGTTGGAACAGGATTGGCCTGACTAATAAGCACGCGGTATTTACCTCCGCTGCTGCTTACCCGGTCAATTGCATAGATCTTGCCTGCAAACGTACCTACGGCCACAGATGGCCATCCTGAAAACTGGACCGAAGGCCAGCCCTCAAATTGTATCCGTACATCACTCGTGTCCAGGATTAATGGTACATCATTAGCACTTACGTAGAGTTCTGCGGCTACCTGTGGATTGCTGGGCTGAAGTGTAGCTACGGATTCACCTTCCTTGATGTTTTCGCCAATACCGGCTTTCATTGTTTTTACTACAAATCCGCTTTGCGGTGCCCTCACAACATATAGACCCCGTCTGATGGTGATATTGGAAATATCGTTCCTCAATTTTGCAATTTCTCCCTGTGCGCTGGCCCTGCTGGAAATTGCCGAACTCATGTCTGATTGTGCCTTAGCAAGCGATTCCTGGTATTTAGCCCTGATATTATCAAGGTCAATCCGTGAATTCAGTAAGTTTTGTCTGGAATTGCTCAGTTTGTTTTGTGAGCCAATTACTTTCGCATTATCTTCCTGTAGTTTGAGCCTGCGTGTTTCTATATCTGTCAATGAGAATAAGCCATTTTTGTAACCTGCTTCATAACGCTGTAAACGTGATTTTGTAGTCTCGAAATACTTTTCCACCGCGAGCAGTTCTGCACTGTCAATCCTGACATAGTTTTCAGCCTGCTTCACTTTGTTTTCAGCTGCGCTGAGCTGGAATCTTAAGCCATTGCTCATCGCCCTGATCTGCGAAGTGGTCGCTTCCATTTTTTGTGATGCTGCCGTTTCGCTGCCGCGTTTGGCATCAAGCTGTTCGTTTAAACGCGTCGGCAGTTCAGGGTCAAAATAGGATTGGCTGGTTTCAGAAATCACCAGAATAGTATCACCTTTTTTCACTTCCTGTCCTTCGCGTACAGCCCAGTGTTCTATACGTCCGCCGATCTGGTTCTGAACGGTCTGTGGCCTGTCTTCAGGTCTTAACGCAGTTACTGTTCCACGGCCGGGAATCGTTTGCCTCCAGGGAAGCAGAAGCAATATGAAGAAAAGGAACAGCACAATCAGCATGATCCGTCCCAGTAGTTTGGGGCCTTTCGCCTGCAGGATCTTTGCATTGGACTGCAGGGACATTTCTTCCCAGTTCGTGATCCGGGCTAAATTATTATTCATCCTAGCCATGTGTTTTACCTCCTTCTTCAAGTTCAAGATCGGTCACAACCGCAAGTTTTTCACTGCCTGTCACCATATCAAAAACGGTATTTAGATTTGTCATCAATTTTTCTATCGCATAGCTGATCTGCACAATGATCACTTCGGCAGCCACAAATTGTCCGAAGGTCATCTGACGCTCTACAACAAAGTAGGAGCCCATGAGCAGCAGTGCGCCCATTAGAATGGTACGCATTGCGACAGCACTTACAAAGAACCTTTTGAGTATACTAAAATGGTCATTACGCGCCTGGATGTAATTTGCTGTAATCTCATCGGTGCGTTTAAGTACTTCCTCACATTTAGCCGCATTGTGCCTGTAGGCATCAAGATCGCCGGCAACTTCTTCGAGATATGCTACTACCTCATACTTATATTCAGATTCTTCAATACTTGTATTTACTCCCTGTCTGTAATATAAAACCACTACCAGTACAATCACCAGAATGACAAAAATGCCGAAGGCCATAAATACCGGATGATAAAATGATAACAGGATAACGCTGAAAAATATAAGCACTGCTGCGGCTACGATATCAACAAGCAACTTGGTCAGTCCTTTTTGTATGGTAAGGATATCAAAGAAACGGTTAACCAGTTCTGCAGGGTTTTCGCCTTCAAGCGCCTGCTTTTTGATTCGCGGCAAACGAAACGCAAATTCGAGTGCTGCTTTGGTAAATATTTTTTGTTCGATCACTTCTACCAGAGTGAGCTGTCCGATCAGCAGCAATCCGCCGCTGACAATTCCAATCAAAATAACGGCGATCAGAATATACGTTGAGCTGTACATGGCACCGTTAGACAATAAGTTAAAAACAGCACTTGTGCCTAAAGGGAGTGTTAAACCGATTAAGCCAATGAGCATGGCGTAAATGTATATATAATTGATAGTAGAACGTTCGTAATAAAGTATACGTACTAGTCTTTGCCAGGGCGTTGGGGCTCCGGCAGCATGATTTTTCTTCATCCTGAAAATAAGAGTATTTTGATAAATTAATTTTGACTGATGTGCAGTGTTGCATGCATCACCTTAATAACTTATACAAGAATATCGGGAGGCGGGGTAGGAACAGTTTTCAGCGGATGGCTGCCAATCTGCATGAGGTAGGAATAAACGCTTACCGGCAGAGGATCTATCAATAAAAGATGTCCATGATCTAAATAGATGAACTCGCAGGTGAGGTGCTTTTTATCATTTTTATCAGTAGGTTCTTCTTTGCTGTCTTTACCTTCTTCGGAATTTTTTTCCACCGAAATAGGATCAGTGGCAGAAGATGAAAAATGAGATATGGAAAGGGCGCATATTTTTAAGAGCATGATGCAGACCATCATGATTCCAAAAATGTTTTTGAGCGATTTTTCCCTTAATATCTTCATCGTTAGATGCCGCAAATATAAATATTAATTCATTTCAGAAGACCGCGGATAAACATATTAATGCAATGTAATACAGCTTTTTTGAGTAAAAGCTGTATTACATTGCATTATTTGAATTATTAATCAACTAATTTTCTGAAAACCTGATTTCCTCCAACTACTGTCTCAGCACATTTACGGATTGAATCTGAACAAGATCTATCTTAAAGGATATTATTCTGGTTGATTGGTTGATTTGATGATGGAATTAATTAACGAGCAGCTTAATCATACGGGCCTATGGTCTGAGATTTTGGTCGTCATGATCTATGAAATTAACAGAAAAATCCCAGGTAAACAAAAAAAGCTTTAAACCGAGATTTAAAGCTTTTTAATGTATTTCAGCGGAGGAAGAGGGATTCGAACCCTCGGTACCGTTGCCAGTACGACAGTTTAGCAAACTGTTCCTTTCGGCCACTCAGGCATCCCTCCGTTTAAAATTGTTACCCGTTTTTCGGGATTGCAAATATAGTAATTCAAACATATTCACAAAAATTATTTTACACGTTTTGAAGGTAATCTATACGCACATGATAGATGCTCATGAGCATTGTCTTGAATATCAGCTTTATAGTTTCTAAATCTTTTAACGTTAAATCGCAATTATCTAACTGATTTTGTTCCAATTTGTAGTTAATGATGCGTTCTACGAGGTCATTGATGTTTTGAGCGTCCGGATTTTTGATACTTCTGGATGCCGCTTCGACCGAATCTGCCAGCATTAATACCCCAGTTTCCTTAGAAAATGGGATAGGACCCGGATACCTGAAGATATTTTCATCCACAAATTTCTCTGGAGAATTCTTCAGGAAAGACTGGTAAAAGAAATCTACACGGGTATTGCCATGGTGCGTTCTAATGAAGTCTATCACACTTTCCGGTAACTGGTTCCTCCGGGTGATCTCAATGCCTTTATGTACGTGCTTAATGATGATCTGGGCACTCTGCTCATAAGGCAGCTTGTCATGCGGACTGAGTGAGGTATTCTGGTTCTCTATAAAGTACTGCGGATTCTCAATCTTACCGATATCATGGTAAAGTGCACCGGCACGTACAAGTAAGGAATTACCTCCGATTTTAAAGATAGCAGCTTCTGCCAGGTTAGCTACCTGCAGCGAATGCTGGAATGTCCCGGGTGCTTTAAAAGCAAGCTCCCGAAGTAATTTATTATTTGTATTCGTCAATTCGATCAGAGCCACATCAGAAGTAATCCCAAAAACACGCTCAAAGGCATAGATGAGCGGGTAGGCAAGGAGAGACAGTAATACACTGATCACAAACGGTACAAAGTTAATCCACTCAATCTCCTGGAATGACCCTTCGCGCAAAAGCGCAATACCAAGAAAACAAATAAAATAAGCAGTAAGGATAAACAGTGCAGAAAGCAGCAGCTGCTCTCTTTTAATGAGATTACGGATACTATAGATAGCAACCATACCCGCAGTAGTTTCATAAAACACAAATTCGAAGCTGTTGGGTACAAAGAAACCTGCAATCAGTATTACCAGTAAATGGAGGTATAAAGCCAGCCTGGTGTCAAACAGGATTCGGATAATGATAGGCACAATACAAAAGGGAATGTAGTAAACGTTGGGCAGGTTGAGTTTGATAGACCAGGTCAGTGCGAGCAACATGGTAGTAATGACCAGCAGTAACAGGGAAAGTTGCCTGTTATCAGCAAAGATATCCTTCCTGAACAGGTAAAGGAAAACCATCTGCAGACTTAATACAAATGCCACTAACAGGATCTGACCCAGGTAAACCAGATTACTGTCGCCAATCGTTTTTGTCTGTGCCTCGTAGGTTTCTTTGAAAGATTGTAATTTCTGGTACGCTTCGTCATCGATTACGTTGTTCTTTGCAATGATCACTTCTCCCTTCTGAACCATCCCGCGGGTTGTCGAAAGGCTGTTAATGGTATTGTCCTGAACGATTGCAGTAAGCTTCTCGTCAAATACAATATTTGGCTGAAGATGATCTTCCACAAGATTCATCACTACCTCTTTTTCCTTCAGGTTGATAGAAGTGAAGGTGTTATTGAAATAATCAAGCGCACTTTGTACTGTATACAGGTCCTGGGTACTTACCGTAGTAGAGATATTGTTGTCCAGCATCGAAATATCATAAAACGGCTGGCCTTTCTGGTGTTTCGGATTGGTGGCGATAATACCCTTATCATAAATGCTTTTAAGCAATCGTAATGAAGTTGCCTTGGTGAATTCTTTGCCCTCTTCAGGAAAAGTGTTCCCGCGCCATTTCACGTCAAATTCATTCGCATAAGCTTCCTCCACGTTATTAAACAGATTGTGGTCATAACGGTAGATCGGCAGCACATTTTCAAGCGCATCTTTTTTATCGGTATTGACCTGGGGATTTGTCTTAAGGATAGCAAAACTAAAAGGGGAGATGAGATCTTTATTGAGCCAAATTCTTCCCTTCTGAAATTCGTACCTGAAACGGGGCTGCTTGGGTAAGAAAAAGGTGATAATGAGCACAGTCAGCGCCATCATAATATATTTAATATTAGAGGAGTACTTTCTGTAGAGGATCCTGTGAGAGTTCTTTTTGATCTTAGCCAAGATGATTAAATTGATTTGTCAAAAATAAGATTTTTTATTTACCTATCCGCTAACGCAGATCATCTAATTAAATGCTGATACAGAGGTAAAAAAAAACAATTTTTATGGTTCATTAAATCCGGCAGGATTCGTTTTCCGTAGGTATACACATAAGAACAAAAATTGTTTGGTTTATTTAAAATATTATTTAACTTCGATTACTAACCAAAATAAATAAGGGTATGATCACAGTAGTTTTAACATCAGTTTTAGGGATAATCGGTTTGGCGCGTTTTCAAAAGAACATACGCTAAAACTATTTAAAGAATTTACATTTTCTACAAGCTTCCATCAAAAGTGGAAGCTTTTTGTTTTTTATAAGTATTTTTGCTGAAATTTTTAACCATGCAGCAAAGTGTCCTGATCATTGACGATGAAAAAAAGATTTGCAGTCTTCTTGCGAGAATAATTGAACTGGAAGGTTTTACGGTTTTCCAGGCAAATACAGCCAGAGAAGGACTCAAAATTTTAGCCGCACAGGAAGTGCATGTGGTGATCAGTGATGTGAAATTGCCGGATATGAATGGTATAGAGCTGGTCAAACAGATCAAGGATTCGAAACCATATACTGAGGTAATCAGCCTGACAGCTTTTGGTACGATCCAGGATGGTGTAAAAGCCATGAAAAACGGAGCGTTCGATTATATCACCAAGGGAGACGATAACGACAAGATTATACCATTGGTATATAAGGCTATGGATAAAGCCAGATTACAGTTCCGTGTGTTCGAACTGGAATCCAAAATTCAAAAACAATATGATTTCAGCTCCATCCTGGGGCAGTCTAAGGTTATTTTACAGGCTGTAGATCTGGCGAAGAGGGTAGCACCTACAGATACCACCGTTCTGTTGCTGGGAGAAACCGGCACCGGCAAAGAGGTTTTTGCCCAGGCCATACATTATGAAAGTCCGCGTAAACTGAAGCCATTTGTAGCCCTGAATTGCAGTGGTTTTAATCCAGACCTTTTGGAAAGCGAACTGTTTGGGTATAAACAGGGTGCATTTACGGGAGCACAGAAAGATAAAAAAGGTTTGCTGCAGGAGGCGAATGAGGGAACGCTTTTCCTGGATGAGATTGGGGAAATGAACCTTGATCTGCAGGCTAAGCTGCTGCGCGTGCTGGAAAGCCAGACTTTTATCAAAGTCGGCGATACCCAGACGACCAAAGTAAATGTAAGAATTATTGCGGCTACAAACCGTGATCTTAAAGCTGAAGCTGAAGAAGGACGCTTCAGGCTTGATCTTTTTTACAGGCTTTCTGTATTTTCCATTGACTTACCTTCGCTGAAAGACAGGAAATCAGACATATCACTGATCGCTGACCACTATCTGAAACAGTTTGCAGCGAAAGTGAACAAGCCTGATTTTACAATGGACGAGCAATTCATAGCATTGCTGCAAAACCATGGCTGGAAGGGCAACATCAGGGAACTCAAAAATGTTATCGAGAGGGTAGTCATCCTTGCCGACAGTACTGTGCTGAATGCTTCTTTGCTGCCCTACGAATATCATCAGGGAACTGTTGAGGGGGATTCGATGAAAATGGAAACCGTGGAGAAGATGCATATTATGAAAGTATTAAAGTATACACAGAATAATAAAACTGAAACATCAAGGCTCCTGGGGATTGGTCTCACCACGCTTTACAGAAAACTCGAGGAGTACCATATCGGCTCAATTAATTAGACTCATTCTATACTGTATTTTCTCTGTTATTATTGGCCAATCCCTCAAACAAATGCCCGAAATTGGTAGTTGATAGATCAAACTATAATATACGCTAATGATAGAAAATACTACCCGGGATAAGGAAGATAAGGATATGACTGGCAATTCTCGCCGGGATTTTCTGAAAAAATCTTCTGTGATCACTGCCATTGCTCTAACCCCGGTGGCTGCTGTAAAAGCATCTGATCTCAAATTAGACGAAAGACTTTCCGAAGCCATTGAACAAATGCCACTGAGCATCGAAATCAACGGCCAGCAACATAATTTAAAAGTTGAACCCCGTACAACCTTACTTGACCTGCTCAGGGAAAGACTCAAACTCACAGGTACCAAAAAGGGATGTGACCAGGGGCAATGCGGAGCATGTACAGTACATATAGATGGAGTAAGATCATTATCCTGTTTACAGCTTGCGGTAATGAATGAAGGTGCCAAAATAACAACTATCGAAGGCTTATCTGATGGCAACAAACTGCATCCGATGCAGGAAGCGTTTATCAAACATGACGGGTTCCAATGCGGATACTGTACGCCCGGACAGATCATGTCGGCTGTAGCTTGTATTCATGAAGGACACGCCAATTCGGAACTTGAAATCAGAGAATTCATGAGTGGGAATATTTGCCGGTGTGGTGCATATGCGAATATCGTGAATGCAATTAAGGAAGTGAAAGAGGGAGGTGCAATATGAACAATTTCCAATTTAAAAGGGTAAGCAGCCAAGTGGCCGCTATTGCTGAGTTGTCAAAAGACCCTGCAGCAAAACTTGTTGCAGGGGGTACAAACCTGATCGATCTGATGAAATATGGCGTGATGGCGCCGGATAAACTTGTAGATGTAAACCACCTGAGTTTTGATGTCATCAAAAAAGAAGAAGGATCCCTGCATATCGGTTCTACAGTGAGAAATGCAGTTGCAGCCGGAAATGCGGATGTGCTGAAATATCAGCCCCTGCTGTCACAGGCTATGCTTGCAGGAGCGTCCGCACAGTTGAGAAACAAGGCCACTATGGGCGGCAATTTATTACAGCGCACACGCTGCGGTTATTTCTATGATATTTCTGCTCCCTGTAACAAACGTCTACCTGGATCGGGCTGTGGTGCTTTGGAAGGATATAACAGAATGCATGCGATATTTGGTGCAAGCAATTCATGCATTGCGGTAAATCCCAGTGATATGAATGTGGCGCTGACAGCACTTGATGCGGTGATTCTCGTTTCAGGACCAAAAGGTAACAGGAAAATTCCGATCAGTGAATTCCACCGTTTACCGGGAACACATCCTGAGCTGGATACTACGCTTGACAGAAAAGAGATTATCACCGGACTGGTGATACCAGACAATAATTTTGCTGCTCATACAACTTATCTTAAGGTGCGCGACCGTACATCCTACGCTTTTGCGTTGATATCAGTTGCTGTTGCTATGGATCTTGACGGAACAACAATCAGGGACATCCGCCTGGCAATGGGCGGTGTGGCACACAAACCATGGCGCTTAAAGGAAGCGGAGCAGATGCTGAAAGGCAAAGAGGCTACGGTAGAGAATTTCAAAATGGCCGCCGAACTGGCGATGAAAGGTGCTAAAGCTTATGAGCACAACGCTTTTAAACTCAAGTTAGCTCCAAATACAATGGTCCAGGCATTAAAAACAGCTTCGGGCGTAAAGGCGTAGATTATGAGCAAGAAACATTTAGAAAACGCAGATATGGAAATGGCATTGTCCCGCGTGGATGGCCGTGTGAAGGTGATGGGTGCCGCTAAATATACAGCGGAAATACAACTGGAAGAACTTACTTATGGGGTACTTGTAGAAAGTACGATCGGAAACGGGGTCATTACTTCGCTGGACACAAAAAAAGCAGAATGGGCACCAGGTGTAATCGCTGTGATTTCACATCTGAATACGCCGGGAGTGCCTGAATATAAGCTGCAGAACCAGGATGTAATCCAAAAGCAGTTACGGGTTTTTGATAGTCCCAATGTTTATTATAACGGGCAGCCAATTGCTATCGTTATAGCTGATACTTTTGAAAGGGCTACATATGCTGCTACATTGGTTAAGGCAACTTATTCAAAACAGCAGGCAGACAGTAATCTAGAAGCCAACTTATCCAGGGCTATTGTTCCCAAAAAAGCAAAATCCGATCCTAAGGGGTATACAACAGATTTTGTTAGAGGAAAGGCCCAGGCTTTTAAAGATGCAGAATTCCAGGTAAATGAAGAATATATCCAGCCCTCAGAGGCACATCATCCTATGGAGCTGCATTCCATTATTGCAAACTGGGAAGCCCCGGATAAACTTACACTTGTAGATAAAACGCAGGGCTCACAACAAACCGCGGCGAGTATTGCCAAGTCGTTTCAGCTGCCGGTTGAAAATGTGAAGGTGCTCTCTACCTATGTAGGTGGTGCGTTTGGTTCTGCACTACGTGTATGGCCGCATGAAATTATTGCGGTTCTTGCAGCTAAAAAGGTACAGAAGCCTGTTAAACTTGTGCTCCACAGGAACCAGATGTCTTACATGGTGGGTTATCGTCCGCATACTTTGCAAAAGGTGGCTATTGGTGCATCAAAAGACGGGAAAATTATAGGTTTATCTCATTCCTCTTACGGTAAGACTTCGATGTATGAAGAATTTACCGAGAATGTCCTGATCATGTCGCGCATGATGTATGATATTCCCAATGTGGATACTAAATACAGGATTGTCCCATTAAACGTGAGTACACCTGCCCCAATGCGCGGTCCGGGTGAGGCTACAGGTTCATTTGCACTGGAATGTGCCCTGGATGAACTTTCATATAAACTCAAGATGGACCCGATCGCATTGCGCCTGGCGAATTATGCCTCAGAGGATCCTGATAAAAAAATGCCCTGGTCGAGTAACTATCTGAAAGAATGTTACGAACTGGGTGCCGAAAAGATTGGCTGGAACAAACGTAAAGCCCTGCCTGATTCAACGCAGGATGGAGAATGGAAGATAGGCTACGGTGTAGCTACCGGTACATTCGGTGCCTTCAGGGGCGGTGCATCGGCAAAGGCTACCTTTAAACCGGATGGTTCGCTGTTGCTGCAATCGGCTATTGCCGACATAGGGCCGGGAACTGCTACCTCGATGACAGCAATTGCTTCTCTAAATCTCGGTATCCCAGCGGAAAAAATCAGCTTTCAGCTGGGTAACTCTACCTTTCCAAAAGCCCCGATGCAGGGTGGTTCCAATACGGTAGCTACTGTAGGATCGGCCATTGTGGCCACTTGTGATAGCCTGAAGGTAGAACTGGCTAAGCGCGCCGCTAAACAGAAACCGGAATGGAAAAATGCGGTTGCTAAAAATATTAAAATCGCTGGTTCCCAGTTGCTGAACACTGATGATCCTTCATCAAAAGTCGAGATCGCTTCGTTGTTTAAAGAGGATAACCTCAATGAAATTGTCATTAAAGGAGATGCGGCACCAGGTGAGGAAAGCAAGAAATACTCGTTTTACTCTTTTTCAGTTCACTTCATTGAAGCCCATGTGCATGAGCTTACCGGTGTAGTGAAAATAAAGAATGCCGTATCTGTAATTGATTGCGGAACAGTAGTAAGCCCAAAAACAGCACGAAGCCAGAGCATGGGCGGTATTGTAGGGGGAATAGGTATGGCTCTCATGGAAGAAGTAGTGCTGGATGACCGCACAGGCCGTACCGTAACTGCAAGTTTCGGGGATTACCATGTACCTGTACAGGCGGATATTCCACAGATGGACATGATGTTTGTCAATGAAAAAGACCCTTATCTGAATCCTATGGGATCCAAAGGACTGGGCGAAATTGTAATTATCGGTGTGGCACCAGCTGTTGCCAATGCAGTGTACAACGCTACTGGCAAAAGGGTAAGGGAGCTGCCTATTACTCCTGATAAGCTGATTTAAGCCTGATTAATTTATAAGGCATGCTTTCATTTTAATGGAAGCATGCTTTTTTTTGCTATTTTTAGGCTCAATCTTTATACGTTATGAGCAGCCAGGAAGAACAACAAAATCAGTTGGAAAAACACAGTTATCCCGTTGGGCGGTTTGTACCAGCTGAAACGTACGATGATAAACTTTTGCAACGCTGGATAGGTTCTATACGTTCTGTTCCTCTATTATTTGATTATTGCATCGAAAATCTGGATGAAGCACAGCTGAATACCCCTTACCGCGAGGGGGGCTGGACGATCATTCAGGTTATCCATCATGTTGCCGACAGTCATATGAATGCGTATATACGCCTGAAGCTGGCGCTGACTGAAGATCGCCCGACTATCAAACCTTATGATGAGAAACTTTGGGCTGAGCTTCCTGACGTAACAGATGTGCCTTTAAATGTTTCCATCACTCTGATTCATGCGCTGCACCGCCGCTGGGTTTCGCTTCTGATGCAGTTGACTGAAGAGGACTGGACCCGTGAATATTACCATCCGGCAGATCAGACCTACGTTCCGGTTTGGCAGATGACCAATATTTACAACTGGCATGGCAAACATCATGCAGAACAGATCCTTTCCCTCCGCTCAAGAATGGGCTGGTAAGGTTAGGTTTGCGGATAGATCAGTAATCTCGATTGGTTTTCGAACATCTGCTCCAGTTTACTTTGTGTATAGGTAAGGGACAGAATATAGGTGCTTTCGATCTTGCGGTCGAGAACAAAAATCAGCAGGTCGTCAACCGTGAGTCTTGATTTAAGCAGCTTCCATTCCTTCCAGACTTCGGTAGGATTAAAGATGAAGTTAGCATTCGTTTTGGTAAGGGAAAGAAAATGCTGGATATGAATCTGTGTGGATTCATCACAATAACAGATCACATCCAGGCTCAGTTCTGAGCTTAACTTACAAACTTTGGACAACCATACGTTCATGGTTTTTTCCATCAGCGCAGCTGGAGGACATACCATCTGGATATTTTTATGCACTGTAATCGGTTTGGCCAGATGCAGGATAAACAGGTTGGCAGGGGAGTTTTCTATCAGTGCAGAGGACTTATCACCCAAAAACTTATCAATTACTGTAGTTCGTCTGCGCCAGCCGGTGATAATGATATTGGCTGATTTTTCTTTAGCGATCCGCAATACGCCACTTGGCACATTGTGGTCGAGTGTAGCAATTACCTCTACTACAGTTCCATTCCCGGAAGCATATTTTACGGAATCATTTAGTTTCTTTCTTGCAATAAGAAGGTTAGATTGTGCATTGTCACTATCCGGAACTACAGACAAAAGGCTGATGGGCTGAAGGCTGTTATGATCTTTGAATAACACGGCAAGATCAAGCAGTGAATCCATATTATTAAAATCTGCAATCGGAATCAGGATGTTTTCTGTATGGTGCTGGTCTGGTCCGGTGATTTCCTCGGCTGCAACTATCGCGCGACTGGCGCGCTCGGTAGCAAAAGAGGCCACTACGCAGGTGACAAGGATCAGAATAATAGTTCCGTTCAGGATATTGTCATCAATTATTTTGGCCTGGTAACCTACCAGGATAATAGCCAGTGTTGCCGCGGCATGAGCACTGCTGAGCCCGAAAATAAGGAGGCGCTGGTTTTTTGTGTATTTGAAGATCCATTGGGTGAAAGTTGCGGAAAGATATTTCCCTAAGATTGCTACCAGGGTGAGCGATCCTGCGATAATCAGGGCATCAGGTCCTCTAAAGAGCACCCGAAGATCGACCAGCATACCTACACTGATTAAAAAAAATGGAATAAATAAAGCATTACCAACAAATTCTATCCTGTTCATCAGTATGGAGGAATGCGGGATTAAACGGTTGAGCGCCAAACCAGCTACAAATGCGCCAATTATAGGTTCAATCCCCGCCAGTTGAGCCAGGAAAGCTGAAAAGAATACTACAGACAAAACGAAGATATAATGCGATGTCTTCTCGCTTTCCAGTTTCGTGAAAAACCACTTGGCAATCCTTGGGATTACAATAAATACTGTGGCTGTAAAGATAGATAGGGAGATGGCCAGCTGGATCCAGAAAGCACTGTTGAGCTGCCCGTCAACCGCTCCCATGATAATGGCGAGAATGATCAGCACCGCAGTGTCGGTAAGGATTGTACCACCTACGGTAACTGCAACGGCTTCGTTTTTGGAAATCCCAAACTTATTTACGATAGGATAGGCTACAAGTGTATGTGTAGCAAACATGCTGGCGGTTAGGATGGAAGTCAGCATGGAATAATGCAGCAGGAAGTAACATACAGGAAAGCCAATCAATATGGGCACTGCGAAAGTGAAAATGCCGAAGACAAAACTCTTATGTTTTTTGCGTTTAAAATCTGCAAGATCAAGCTCTATGCCGGCGATAAACATGATGTACAACAGGCCTATTGTAGAGAAAAGCTCTATAGCCGAGTTTTTCTTAAGAATATTAAATCCATTGGGTCCGATCAGTATACCGGCAATGATAAAACCAACAATGCCGGGGATCTTAATTTTGCCCAGCAAAATTGGCGCTATAAGAATGATAAAAAGGATGAGAGAAAAGATAAGGACCGGATTGGTAAAAGGGAGGTCGAATTGTTTGGTGATATGATCAAAAAAATTCGTCTGCATATATATATTTAAATAGGTATTTTCACTGCTGTACCCTGGTACGTCAATGATTGTTCTCAAAAGCAGCAAAATAGTCTTTTTTTTGCTGTATTCCATCTGTTAAATGTCATTCCGGCTGTGGCCTGAGGTATTCCTGTATGCTTTTGCGGAAATTTTCTAAATTAATTTCTTTAGCTACTGCTAATACTATAAATTGCAATTCAGCTGTTGTTCATACGTTCAACAATTAAAGGAGTGACATCAAATGCAGTATTCAATTATAGGAAAATCTGATCTCAGGATCAGCAGGGTTGGCTTTGGCTGTATGTCCCTGACGGGCAGCACCAGGGAAAATGAGCAGATCGTTCAGCGCGCTCTCGAATTAGGGATCAACTTTTTTGATACCGCAGATTTATACGAAAAAGGGGAGAACGAAAAGAAGATCGGGGATTTACTGCGTTCACAGCGCGACCAGGTAGTGATAGCTACCAAGGCAGGCAATCAATGGCGGGCTGATGGAACTGGCTGGGACTGGAACCCCTCAAAAAAACACATCATTGCTGCCGCAGAGGAAAGCCTGAAGCGTTTGCAAACCGATTATATAGATCTGTACCAGCTGCATGGCGGTACGATAGATGATCCTATAGATGAAACCATCGAAGCTTTTGAGCAACTGAAGCAGCATGGCAAGATCAGGTTTTACGGTATATCATCTATCCGTCCCAATGTGATCAGGGAATATGTTAAAAAATCCGGAATAGTAAGTGTGATGATGCAATACAGTCTGCTGGACAGAAGGCCGGAAGAAGAATGCTTTGGACTGCTGGAAGAGCACAATATCACAGTGCTGAGCCGTGG
>NZ_JBEVDX010000056.1:0-46325 GCF_040513095.1 Pedobacter sp.
ATAAAACTGGGCATTGCTGCCTGTTGAGGACTGTAAATCATTTAGAAAGAATAATTCAAACTGTATAACTTGTTTTGTTGAGAAATTTATTATTTTTAGATAAAGCTTTTATCTCTAAAGGATTGTGAGTGGATATCAGTAGCTGAGAGAAAAGTTTTTTGACATGATCAGGAATTTTTGAATTAATCAGCAATCTAATAATTCTCTCACGATGATACTAAACAAAAGAATCTACCAATATGTGGCTCGTTTCGGCTTGCTAAATGGACTTAAGCTGTTTTTAACAGTACGTGCTTCAAGGTCTAAAGGCACCATCAGTTTTCACATACCAAAACTCGAACACAAAGTATACATACGCAGGCGTTCAACAGATTTTCTGGTGTTTGAGGAAATATTTATTGACGAAATCTACAAGCAGCCCGGAACCATTGACCCCAGGTACATCATTGACGCCGGGGCAAATATTGGTCTGGCGGCTTTATATTTTCAGCGCACTTTTCCCGGTGCGAAGATCATTAGCGTTGAACCGGTTAGTGATAACTTTGATCTCTTGAAGCTGAATACTTCTGGATATCAGAATATCACCTGCTATCATAACGGACTCTGGGACAAAAAGTCGAATCTGAAGATCACAAATACAGCCGAGGGCGCCTGGGCATTTATGGTAGAAGAAACTGATGAAGAAGGTGATATTTGCGCAATATCAATCAATGATATCCTCAGGGAGCTGCCAACAGACCAGATCGATGTTCTGAAAATGGATATTGAGGGATCTGAAAAGGAAGTGTTTGAAACCTCGACGGAATGGATTAACCTGACAAAAAGAATAATTGTGGAAGTACACGAAAATAAACGTAAAGGCGCTACAGATGCTGTCCTCAGGGCATTGCGTGGATTTTCTTTTTCAAAGGTATGCTGTACTTATCATTTTGACAGGAATTGACAAAGCAATGCAGAAGCATTCTTTTTTCCCTGACGAATGCTACCAGCGGCGGGCAAACTGATTTTCAATCTCCAGAATTGTTCTGCAGATAGTATATACCAGCTGACAGACGCACCGGAAAGAGCTGACGCGGATATTTCAGATCTAAGAGGAAGGCCTGATAGCAATTCCTGAAAAAATAATAAGAATAACTAAGTTTGCAGGAAAACAACAACCTAATGGCTGTAAACATAAGAGAAATAAAAAAACAGGATAATGAAGATTTAGCACGGATTATCCGGGAAACACTGGTTGAATTTGATGTACCGAAAATTGGTACCGTTTATTCTGATCCTGATACTGATCACTTGTTTGAACTGTTTGAAAAAGCGCCTGCCAGTTTCTACTACGTTGCTGAAGAAGATGGCGTATTAATTGGCGGCTGTGGCATTTACCCAACACAAGGTTTACCTACAGGTTATGCCGAACTGGTAAAGCTATACCTCACAAACGCTACCCGCGGCCGTGGCATTGGCAAGTTGCTGATGGACAAGTGTTACGAAACTGCAACAGAGATGGGATACACCCACTTGTACCTGGAGTCATTCCCGCAACTGGCAAAAGCAGTAAGCCTTTATGATAAGGCAGGCTTTAAATCTTTGGATGGTGCATTGGGTAATTCCGGCCATTTTGCCTGTACGATCTGGATGCTTAAGGAATTGTAAATATTTAAAAAAAGCAGCTGGAAGTCAATGACAACCAGCTGCCTGAAATAATCTTATTGTATCTTATCCAATGCGGGAACATTCTGTTCATAGCCGGCATATCCTTTGTTCTGGTTGATCCTGCCTTCGGTGTTAAAGCGCTGTGCACTGGCTGGTACAGGCCAAAGCACATGATAAGGGGCAATCTTGTAGTTCACCCCCTGTAAGGTTGGGACCTGATTTCTGTAAAAATCGTTTTTCTCAATGATCCTGTCGTACATAAAGTTGTTATCAGAAAAGGTTGCTACCGTGTAACTCTTTCCATTGTATGCCGCTTTGCCTGTCTGCGCAAAAATATAGGCAATCCTGGTCAGTTCTGTTTTTCTGGGCTCTTCCCAATAAAGCTCTCTTGCCCTTTCATCCAAAATTGTCCCTATAGTAACCAGCGCCGGATTAGTCAGCAAAGCAGCATTTGCCCTTGAACGTACCACATTCAAATCTGCCATGGCAAGGGCGAGATCCCCCCTCCAGTAATATGCCTCCGCACGCAACAAGTAGGTTTCTGCCAGGCGAAACACATACCAATCTGTATTTGTACCGCGCGGAGGACTCCAGTAGGGATCATTGGCAAGGGCATTGGTAGAATTAATGAACACCTTATAATGTGGCCACCCGAACCAGTGGCGGATTGTATCCAGCCCCCCATTGGTGAAGCGCTGTGCCAGATTCGAAGCTGAATACATCTGTAATGGCTGACCATATAAAGCGCGGTCAGCAGCATTGGCGGAGGTCTTGAGCGCAGGATTATTATAAACAAGATCTGTCATATCCATCCACATTCCTTTGGCGTGCCTGAAATCAGTATTATCCGTCCAGATGTTTTTGGTACTGTACGGAGTACCGCGGTATCGGCCTATGCCTCTTCCGTACATCCGGGTCAGTGGGATCTCGGCACTGACCAAATCCACTATTGCCGTTGCTCCTGATGGCGTTTTAACATTGGCGAAGTGCCACGCTGGCACTGTATTTCTCATTAATTGAGAGCCCGAAGGCGTGAATCCTGCAAATGCTTCTCTGTCAATCACCAGGAATAACGCTTCGCGGTTTGCAGCGATCGACTTGTTATCCATACGGTGCAGATCCCAAACCACGTTTTTAGCTGCATCAGAGGCAGTACTACCAAAACGGGTGGTCATCATACCATATTTGCCCCCGTTGATCACATTATTTGCTGATGTGACAGCGTCATCAAACTTGCCTAAGGCAAGATTTACTTTGGTCAGCAAATGGCTTACAGCACCTTTTGTGGCTTCTCCCTTATTGCCACCATCAAGCACCCAGGTTTGCGCAAATTCAAGATCTGCTTTCAGTTGAGTTAGGATAACCTCTCTTTTGGTGGAGTAAAAATCTGCCTTTGGGGCATCGTAATCTTTTGACAAAAAGGGTACGTCGCCAAATTGATGAACCAGGCGGTAATAGTTAAAGGCGCGGTAAAACAGAGCTGCACCAAGGATGGCGTTTTTCTCGGCCTCTGAAGCATAGTTGGGCAGGTTGATATTGGTGATGATGGTATTGGCCTGTCTGACAGCGATAAACTCATTATCCCAATACCAGCCAATCTTATTGTAATCGTCACTGTTTAAGTTTGCGTCAGGGGTAATCCTGGAAATCAGGTCCTGCGCGGGCGTGTTTTTATCTGTTGTACCTTCAACTGCAACATCTGAAAATATTGACTCTGTTAACATTGGTGCAGAATCACCAAAAAACTCTCTTCTGGCTGAGGCACCCAGCCCGTTCAGCGCTGCCTTCATTGCATTAACACTATTTAAATTTTCCGGTGCATAGGAAGAAAGCTGCTCAGAATCAAGGAAGGTTTTCTTGCAACCCGATAGCGGGACGAGAAAAGCCATTAATACAACTATATAGGAATTGATTTTTTTCATGGTGATAAACTATAAGGTGATGTTCATGCCTAAGGTATAATATCTTGGAGCCGGGCCCGGGGTTGTGCCCTCGCTCTGTGGATCCCAGTAAGTCCACGTAGGCGCATAATAGGCCACATTGTTCACATTAGCATAGATTTTTGCCGACTTCAACCGCAGTTTTCCTGCTAAAGCCTGTGGTAAAGTGTAAGAAAGCGCAACAGTGTTTAGCCGGATGAACGAGTTGTTCCAGTACACATTGAAGCTTGTGCCGCTTGATCCGGAGTTGAGCCTGGCATAATCATTTATGGGATTTGCAGGTGTCCAGTAAGGCAAAACAAAAGATGACGACCGCGCAAAACCAACACTGCCAGGCTGGTTCTTGGCGAGGTTATATTCCTTCAGCTGACCCCAGTTGGCCAGCAGCTGGAAAGAAAAATCAAAGTTTTTATAGATATTGAACTCGTTGCGCAGCGCAAAAAAGTACCGTGGCGTTTTGTAACCCAGAAATTTCTTATCGGCATCTGAATAGGCATAATCTCCATTCACGTCCTCGAGTTTAAAATCACCGGCTTTGATTGCAGCTTTGCTGAACTTCGCTGCCTCGGCCATTTCGCTTTGCTGCCATACCCCCAGCACCTTATAGTCCCAGATGACATCAATGTCACGGCCAATGAACCAGCCATTCCCCGGATCATCAGTAGGCAGGGCCAATGCAACTATCTTGTTTCTGTTGAAGGAGAAGTTGAAGTTGGTGTTCCATTTGATGTTTCCATCGGTCAGGTTTTTAGTGTTGATATTCAGCTCGCCGCCCCTGTTATTGATACGTGCGAGATTGGAATACACATTGGAATAACCAATCACATTTGGCAGGGTTTGCCGCACCAGCAGATCACTGGTTTTCTTGCTGTATGCATCAATTGAACCAGTGATACGGTCTTTCAACACGGAGAAGTCCAGTCCCACGTTCAATGCAGTAGTCTCCTCCCACTTCAGGTCCGGATTGCCCATCCTGGAACCAATCTGGACGGTATTTACATCAGAAGCTGTTCCACCCGGGGTAACGGTCTGATACTTTGCTATCGCCAGTTGTGCCAGTGCTGCATATGGGTCTACCGTACCATTATCGGGATTGCGAAGGTCCCTGTTTCCGTTGACACCATAGGATAATCTCAGTTTACCATAACCCAGCCACTTTTGGTTTTTCATGAATGGTTCGTCGGTAAAGACCCAGCCAAGGGCTGCCGCCGGAAAAGTTGCCCTTTTAAAGTTGATTCCGAAAACAGAATACCCATCGCGCCTCAGCGAAAGAGTGAGGAGATAGCGCTGCATCAGGGTGTAATTGAGCCTTCCCACCAGTCCGTCCCCGGTATACACTTTGTCCTCGCTGTTGGTTACCGGTTTGATGCCGCTGGCAAGATTGTGATAACTCAGCACATCACCAGGTACGAAACCCTCATTTGAAGCCTGTGTCCACCAGGTCTGATACTTTTCGGCTGTTGCTACCAGGGTGACATCAAAGTTGTGAATGTCCGCCACTGTTTTATTCCATTTTACCACATTATCCAGCTGCCAGTTGTACCGGGTTTCCTGCGCACGTGTGGCAGATCCGCCAGGTGTAATCACATCCGGGTTACGGGATGACCTGTAGTCGAAAGTCCTGTAAAAATCAAGTCCCGGACTAAAATTGACCTGGTAAGTAATGCCCAAAGGCAATTTAAGCCGTCCATAAACACTTGCAAAAAGCGTATTCTGTTTATTCATGCGCTCATTGTAAGTCATGTTTAGAAAGGGGTTCCTGGCATTCAGGCCGCTGTCATCAGTAGGGATGCGCCGCAATTCTCCATTTGGAAGGTATTTATCACCATATGGGGAAAGGCTGGTCAGTTGTGACCAGTTGGCTTCCAGCGCACCGTCACCGGTTCTGGCTTCATCACGATCAGCAAACTGAACATTCATCCCCAGTGTCAGGAATTTTGCGGCCTCCCCTTCAAGATTGATCCTGCCCCTGATTGCTGTGTAATCGCCACCTTCAACAAAACTCTGGTTTTTCTGATAGTTGAGGGACATGTAATAGCTGATCTCCTGTTTTTTACCGCTCAGGCTCAGCGTGTGGTCCTGTCTGAAACCAGTCCTGAAAATCTCATCATACCAGTTGATGGTTTTACCAGCCAGATAATTGGCCTTTTCATTGGCTACCAGACCCAACCTGTTGAGCCACAGATCCACAGGATCTCCCGTCTGCCCGTTGAGCCATTGAGAAATGGTAACACCTTCCGGAAGATTCCCCGGATTATTGTAAAGGTATTCTGGCGTAGTGGCCCCGCTGCGCATCACATCTGCCCTCCAGGACAAAAATTCCTCTCCCTGATAAACCCTTTGATTTTTAGAAATCTGTGCCAGGCCTACGTTCGTATTGAGGGTAATTGTAGGGGCATCCCCACGTCCTTTTTTCGTGGTTATAGCGATTACGCCAGTTGCCGCTTTTGCACCATACACTGCGAGCGAGCTGGCATCCTTCAGGACATCCACCGTTTCAATGTCATTGGGATTGATATCTGCGAGCTGACCATTGTAAATCACGTTGTCAAGGACAATTAAAGGCGAGGTTCCGGCGCTGAGCGTTGATTTGCCCCTGACCAGGAAGTCTCCTCCCCCTTTAGCGCTTGAATTTAGTCCAACGGACAGTCCCGGAATATTACCGCGCAGCACATCTGAAACACTCTGCGGATTTTCGTTCTCCAGCTGGGTGGCCTTTACGCTTGATATTGCTCCGGTTGCATCACGTTTTGTGGTGGTTCCATAGCCTATCACTACAACTTCTGTCAGACGCTGCGATTCTTCTGCAAGTGTGACCGTGATAGTGCTTCGCCTGTTAACGGGAACCTCCTGGGTACTGAATCCCACTGAGGAAATGACCAGTATTGCGCTGGCGGGTGCCTGAATGGAGAACTTTCCGTCAGAACCTGTTGATACGGCTGTCCGCTCATTTTTTACTTTAACGGAGACGCCCGGGATAGGTGTCCCCGATTTGGTTGTGATTGATCCCGTGACCCTCAGCATCTGTCCCAGACAGTAAAAGCCAGCGAAGAAAAAACAAATTAGAGTTAACGTAATTTTTTTTCTCATACAATGAATATTTGGTTAAAGAATTGGAGATACAAACCTATTCTATTTCTGATCAAAAGACAAAATAAAATACAGTTAACATATTGATTTTAAGAACATTAAACACCTACTCAATACGCTTTAATCTCATACAAATCACCAATAAACAGCGAATAGAATCAACTGGAACAGGATGAAGGGTTTTGCTTAATACGTTAAAAAAACATTCAGATTATCGTATTTATTTAGTACTGATGTGATGCTACAGGTGCCAGAACTGGCTCCTTTGCAGTTGCAGCGCTTTGTGCTGAATCCAGGATGAGCAAACTCCAGCCACCTTTACCAGCTTTGCTGATCAGGGATGTCCTTTCGTTGAGCACCTTTTGCATTTTACTGTTGTAGGTCCAGCAGGTACTTTGCCGTATGTCCAGCTGTTTGGAAAGTTCATAACTGGAAATTTTACCTTTTGTCCTGTAGACCAGAAACAGGATATAAAAGGCTTTATTAATGGGAATTCTGCTGTTATGAAAGATGGTATAACTGAGAACAGATTCGTCATAACCACATTTGGTACAGCGGTGCGCATAGGGCAAAAGACCGGCCGAGAAATGTTTATTTCCGCAGCGTTTACAATTGTAGCCCTTTGCCCATTTGAGTTCTGCCAGATACTTAAAACAGGTCTCGCGGTCGGGATAGATCCTGCTGAACTCTTCAAAATCCACTTCATCAGCCATCACCCGTGATTTCCTGATCGTTTGAATATCTGTATGCAAAACTTCGTTGTCCTTTTGCAGCAACTCGTTCATTTTTAAGATTTCCCGGTGCTGCCTTTCAACCAAAGCGGTTTGATCAGACAGCTCTTTTGTCCGCTGATCCACAAGGACACTCAGTTCAGCATTGAGCGTATGCTGCAGTTTTTCGTTGATCCTCAACTGATCAATCATCCGGCGCTGTGTACGCTCCTTTTTACTTTTGAGTGTCCTGATGCTGTCTCCGATGGCAAAAGAAACAAACATCATTTCGATGATGATGGTGTAGTTTAAACTGTAGTGCGTAGCCGGGCCATTGGGCATCCAGGAAAAATCAAAGTAAATGATTGTTTTCATGACTAAGCCGAACAAGAGGACACTATACCCGATGATCAGGAACCTCGCAGGACGATAGCCTTTTTTGAAAACATGTATTCCTGCTCCAAGTGCAAGCAGCAAAGGCAGGATCTCTATCGCCTTAAAATCAAACAATGCATTGTTGAACAGGGCCAGGATAAAATAGGTACTACGAATCCCGATCATGAACCATACGGCTACTGCGAAATGACCTGAACGGTGCCTGAGTCCCAGGAACTCGCTGGTGAATAAGAGGAAGAATACAATACTGCAGCATAAAAAGAAACCGTCTGCATAGGTGTTCAGAAATGGTAGCCCCGGCCACAGATACTGGAAAGCCAGCCCATCGCTGCTCAGTTCATAGAGGGCGATACTGATGTTATAGAGGATATAATAGATATACTTTTTGTCTTTGAGGGCAAGATACATCAGCAGATTATACATGCTGAAGACAATGATCATCCCATAGAAAAGCCCGAAAGCAAGATATTCCTTTAGCGCATATCCGATAAACCACTTCAGATCTCTGACTACAAAAAGTGCAGTAAAAGGCCTGGAAGAGTGGATCCTGACGAAGTAGGTGATGTTTTTAGCAGATTGATTACCTATGGTGATAACGAAATTCTTATGGGCAAAGGGACGGGAACTGAAACCAAACGCAGTACCGAACCTGTGTGCCTGATACTTTCCCGCAGCGTCGGGTGCAAAAATGGTAATGTCCTGAATGGTCTGGTCAAAGACCTCGAAGACCCAGCTGGTTCCGGACCTGCTGTCCTTCCGGATTTTAAACCTGTACCAATGGTTTGATGCGGGGCGGTTCACATGGAAGTTGTGAATTGAAATAAACCTTCCCTGTAGCTGTTTTGAAGAGAGCTGCCTGAAAGTTAATCTGGAACTGGTGTCTTCAAAATACCTGATCTCATCATATTTTAGGATATGGTGAGGAACTGAATCATTTGTTGTTGCAATTGCCTGTGCGCTGAGGTTAACGCTCATACAACTAAAGACAACAACCAGAAGGAGGCGGCATATAGATGGCAAAATAGTTTAGCTGTTTGGTTAGAATCCCTTTACTTAAAGATAGCAATAAACTTTCTTTACCAGCAATCTTTTTTTTCAGATAAACCCTGCCACAGGTTTTATTGCTTTTTAAGCGCCAGTATAGAAAAGTCCGAATCTGCCTTCCTGATTGTATTGCTTAAAATACCAAGTCCTGTAACTTCCAGTTCTACAAGATCTCCATCTTTGAGCCACTGCTGCTGATAGTTTGGGTCATTAATACGTCCTGTCCCGTTCAGTTCCAGGAAACAACCAGTACCTACCGTGCCAGAGCCAATCACATCACCGGGATAAATTACGGTGCCATATGCGCAGCGTTCTATTATTTCAGCGAATGTCCAGTCCATATCTGCCATATTGCCTGCTGACACCTGCTTTCCGTTGACGGTACAGGTCATTTTTAAATTGTAAGTATTGCCGGTGTGTCCTGCTTTGGTTGCTACTCTATATTCCTCCAGCTCGTCTGCTGTAACCAGCCAGGGGCCCAGCACAGTAGAAAAATCCTTGCCTTTGGCGGGCCCCAGATTGGACTGCATTTCTTCCATCTGCAGTACCCGGGCACTCAGGTCATTCATGATCATGAAACCGGCAATATAAGTATCTGCTTCTGCGGCAGTAATGTTTTTTCCTTTCTTACCAATGGCTACTGCCACTTCCAGTTCGAAATCAAGACCATAAAGATGATCAGGCATACACGTGATGTCGCCTGGCCCATCAATAGCCTGATGATTGGTAAAGTAGAATACGGGGAACTGGTCATATTCAGGATTCATGTCCAGCCCAAGGTTTCTGCGGGCAGTTTCTACATGCTGGCGAAAAGCATATCCGTCACGACAGGACGCGGGATGCGGAACCGGGGCAACAAGCTCATAAAATGTTTCTTCCTTAGGACTGAGCGCAGCGGATTTGATATTTGCATCAACTGCCAGGGCCCGTTCCATTGCGGTCTCAGCATTTTTCAGAAAAGAATTCATATCATCCGGAATCTGATGATCGCAGGCATTCAGATTATATATACGCCCATTTACAAAAACACCTAGGTGTTCGCTATTTTTGGTTTTGTAGGATACTAGTTTCATGTAACATTGCTCTGTCCGGCAAAATTAAACGAACGTTTAAATATGCATATAACCAAAACTGGTGATATGCATTAGTGATGTCCATCACCGTATGCGCTGTAATTGTATACGGTGGTATGTCAAAGCCTATCCTTTGCCTTCAGTAACCTGCCTGATCACACGCAGCCAGTTTAAACCCAGGATCTTTCTGATTCGCTGATCGCTGTAGCCCAGCTTTTGCATTGCGATAGTGATCTGCGGATAATCGCTGATGTCTTTGATTTCATGGGGCAGTTCTGGCCCGCCATCCAGGTCTGAACCCAGTGCAATGTGATCCTCACCAACTAATTTCACCCCGTAATCTATCACTTTAGCCAGCTGGTCAATATGCATCCAGTATTCATCAGGTATAGTCCCCCTGAAATTCAATGGAACTTCTTTCAAGAGTTCCCGGTCTACCTCTTCAATGGTTTGCAGGTTAGGTTTAGGCACCAAAGAGGCCGGTCGGGTTCCTTTTGGCACTGTAACTTTAGCTGCAGGGGAAGGATTTTGCCAGGCGTAGTACTTTGGATTGTTGAAAAGACTTCCAAACTGAACCCCGATCACGCCGCCTTTGGCAGCTATAGCTTTTGCAGCTTCGTCACTTATACAGCGGGGATGATTTACAATGTTGTAAAAACCTCCGTGGCTGTAAATTACAGGGTCTTTACTTACCTCTACAGTCTGCAGGATTGCATCATTGGAGGCGTGGGCTACATTGATAACCATTCCCAGATGATTCATTTCGGCGATAATCTCTTTTCCGAGGTCATTTATTCCGCCCCAGTAGCTGATGTCGTTACATGCATCAATAAACGCATTCGTTGTATTATGCGCCGTAAGCTGCATGCATCTTAGTCCTAAATGATGCATTGCACGGAGGAGGTTGAGATCGCCTTCGAGGTCAAATCCGCCTTCCAAATCGAGGAAAGCCGCAATTTTGCCTTTCTTATTTATGCGTACGATGTCGGATGCCGTGAGCGCCAGCTCAATAACTGAGTTATTTTTTTTGATCTGGTCCAGTGCCAGGTTGAGCACGCGGAAGGTATTTTTTGTTTCGAACCTGCCGGGATAATAGACGTCAGGTGTGTAAACCGAAAAGAACATGGCGTCCATCCCCCCCTCTTTAGCCCTTGGCAGATCTACATTTCCATCTGTATAACGCTGGCCTATATCGGTTTTCATCAGCAACTCGCGGGTCATGACGTGGATATGGCCATCCATCACAAATGCATTACGATGTATTGCAGGCATAGGCTTATCCTCAGCCTGATGTACGGCAAAAGGAGCAGCTGATAAGTTTTCTATAGATAAAAAATTGCCTGCGAGCGGCAATAGTGTTAAGCTCTTAATGAGGTCTCTGCGTTTCATTATATTATATATTCTTTCAATTGGGTTTTTCTCTACTGCGTATTGTCTAAATGTCGAAACCCCTTATATATGGGGTATTCGGCGGACGCTGTCCCTTACTGAACTGCGCTCCACGGGTTGTACGGTAAGTCATATTCATAAAAGGTGTATTGATCAGCCGTCCAACAGCAGAATAATGGCCATTCTCCCAGTTTGATTCCATGTTATAAGCTACAATTCCGGTGGAAAGCAGCAGCCGTTCGGCATGAAATGGTTCCTTCTTGGTAACCATCATTTCTGTAATCCAGTGTGGCTGGGCATTTGAAGCATGGTATTGGGCGAATGGGCCTGGCCAGCCGAGAATCGAAATAAGTGTAGGGTCATTATGTCCTTTGATTTCACCGGCGTAAGTCCAGCTCACACCCTTGCCAGAGATTACAGCGGCTTTTGTACCGTCATTATATTCTATAATACAGACGTTTGGAGACTCAATTTCCTGGAAGTGCCCCGGTTTGAGTTCGAATTTTTTCCTTACGGATTCAAGCAGTTTTTCTGCCCAGGTATTGCGTTCCAGCCAGTGCCATGTTTCTGCCCCGCGGATACACTGTATGGACTTCACCCCTGTTTCACCGCCTTTGCGGCGCTCTACAATAGCCTGCAAAAGGTCGACACAATGAAAAAGCGCTCCTTCATCTGCTGTGTCTCCAACCAGGAGTGACGTTCTGATGGGCGTCTCATTATCGAGTTCAATTTCAGGTGTGCGGTAATAAACCGGGATAGATGAACCTCCGGTTAAGGGAAAGTTCAGTTCACGGGATTTGTCAAACATCCACTTTGCCTCGTCCCAGTTATAAGAGAGATGTTTATCGTTAAACACCGGTACAGATCGTTTGCTCTGCTCGAAAACGCGGATTACCTGCTGGTAGATCCACCACCTTGGCAACATCCACTGCCCTTTGAGATTGGTTGGGTATTCACCATGTTCAGCAACAATGACAACGCCATCCACAGCAAGTTCTTTTCCGCCCAGCGTGACAGCTTCTCCTACCGATTTAAAGATTGGAATGTTTTTGGCTTTTGCTATTTTTTGTCCCAGTCCGCTTTCCGGAAGCTGATGAATGTAAATAGCTACTACGTCTACGCGTGAAGGAGTATGAGCTCCATTCCACCAGTAACCGTCAAGCAACTTGGTGATGATCCAGTCGGCATGTGACCTGGGAGCACCCCAATAGCTGACCAGACACGCTATGCGGGGACGTTTTGTTTCATTTTGGGCAAAGGCAGCGGATCCGATTCCGGTTAACGCTGCTATACCGGCTAGACCTGTTATTCCGAGCATTTCGCGCCGGCTGAAGCGGGGGTTCAGTTCAAGGATCTTCTCCATTGAAGATAATTCCGGATTACCCGCAGTAGTTTCGCTTGGTTTATCTGACATCGTGTTTAAGCTTTGGTTGCGCAGAAAAGACTATGTCAATTGCTGCTACTCTGCTAAAACTATGAAAATATTTAAGATAATTGCCACCGTATGTGTATCTTTTTTGTAGTTGAGACGGCTTTCATCCTTACTGTCCGGATGCGGGCGGGATGGTTATAAAACAGAAAAGCCTGCATTACTTGCAGGCTTTGATAAGAACGAGATTATTCACATGCTTCTCTTACAATTTTTTCAATTGCCGGTAGTAGCCCTGTGATAGGCGAATCACTTGTATTTGTGAGGGAAAGGGAACCATTACAGGTAATCGCACCCACCGTCTGTTCATGTCCTTTTCCCGAGCGTACCATTGGACCGTAAAGCGCCTTTATTTGCAGCTTACCAAAATCACTATGAAATTTGGCTCTTCCAAGATTAGTCACCATAATCTGGTGATTAAATGCCTCCTTCAAAACTTCAATCATGCGCTGCAGGTCTGCACTGTTAAAAGTTAGGTCCCTGAAAATACCGAGATAGTTTTTAACATGTTCTACTGTATGCGTCCCTTCCAGCTCAGCTTTAGCCAATCGTGCAATGTCCCAGAATGTCAGGTGCTGCTCTTCCTCAAAATATACGGCTTGAGTGGTGATGTTGAGGCCAAAATTATCATCGAGCTTCAGTGCTCTTCGGCTGCATACAGGAGAAATCATTTCAATCTTCTTATCAGCCCATTCCGGGCGCATTTTTCTACTTGCAATCAGGACCGCTGCACACAGAACACCATGAACTGTTGTTCCTTCCAGCCTTGATTTCTCAATGATCTTGTGGGTGGTTTCCCGGTCAATCCTAAGGGTTGACACCTTTGGAAAAACAGGTTTGAAATTATTTTCCAGAGAAGTGGCCTGTTCCTGACCGACAATGGCCACGTCCTCCGGAAATCCAACTTCTTCATCATTTGATCTCTGGGCTTTCATGGGTTCCAGTTCCTGACCTGTAACAGCTGACAGGACATCTCTTATAAAATAGGTAAGCGAAGTACCATCAGAAATGGTATGACTCGCTGCTACCAGCAATACTGTGTTTTCAGGTTTCTGAACCAACACTACTCTTACAAGCGGTCCTGTTTCTGTATTAAACCTTGTGGAGAGCTCTTTTTCAGCTTCCTGTTCCCAGCGATAGTCGTTCTCTACATCTACTGTCCGAAGGGGAATTTCCATTCCCGGTACGTGTTTTAAAACCGGCCTGTGAAAAGGGTCCATTACAATCTTTACCGAAAGGTTGGGGTGACGTTGCTGCACTTTTTTGATTGCCAGCTGCCATGCCTCCTCGGTTTCCCTGCCGTCAATTTCTGCAGCAAGTACAAAATCTTTCGAGTCTATCTGATCCAGCAGCCAAAAGGTCTTCTCGAATGCACCTAAAGTGCGGTTTTGTTGGTTTTCCATTTTTAATACTGTTTAATTACTATCCCGGGCGTTAATGTCAGCTCAAAGTTCTTCTCTGGTGGCCGATCAAATATCCTGACAGGGATACCGCCATTATTTTCTGCTGCAAAATTGCCGAATGAAAACAGCCCGGGGAATGGAGAAAAGGCACTGTATATTGGAGATATTTCCCTTAAGCCCCGATCCGAAAGTTCAGAAATGTAATTTTTCGTTTGCAGAAACACACAGGAACAAAAAATCCTGCACATTTTTAGGCAGGATTTACATCAAAACAATAAAGGGCATTCAGGTCAATACTGATCTGTAGCAAGTAATACCAGTGTGCAGGCAAAGTCTGTCAGGATGCCACGTGCGTTTGCCATTTGCTGAAGTTCCGGATTTTCGGCACCAGGGTTAAAAATAATGCGTTTGGGATTGGTCCTGAAGATATATTCGTACAGGGAGGGTTGATTCCGTGGACTGATATACAATGTAATAGTGTCTATATCCGTATGGATTGCTTCAGGTTTTTCGATAGGGATACCGGCAACTGCACCGGTTTTATTGCCTACATTTACAATGACATGTCCGTCAACGGTCAAGAGGTGAGCCGCAAGATAAGAATAACGGCAGGGATCAGCTGTAGCACCCAGTATAAGGGTTTTCTTTTGTTCCATGATTTGATATGATTTGTTTAAAATTAAGTTCCTGCCAGAACAGATGTAATTTGGAAATGTCTGGGGGCACAGTGCCTAAGATGTTGCAGGGCTAGCTGTTTTTGCCCTGCTTTGCATCAGGTATTTGTTTTTAAATCCGGAGGGCGATTCTCCGGTTTTAATAAAAAAAAGCCGGCTAAAGTATGCAGGATCCTCATATCCCAGTTCGTAAGAAATTTCCTTGGCGGTCAGGGAAGTATGTACCAGGAGCCTCTTGGCTTCCAGTATGATCCGGTTTTTAATAACATCGTTGGGCGGTGGCAGGTTGAGCCTTTTAAATTTGTTGGTAATCGTTTTGGGTGCAACAAGCATTAAATCTGCATAATCTGCAACACTGTGTTTTGCTTTAAAATGCGCTTCTACCAGTTGCGTGAACCGCCTGAAAAACTCAAGATCGTTACTGCCCTCATCACCTGCGTTATTTAGATGCTCCTGTTTCCATAAGCGTGTGGATTTAATCAGGATCTGCTTCAGGTAAGTGCGGATCATTTCCTCCTGC
Organism: Pedobacter sp.; assembly: GCF_040513095.1. Lineage (GTDB taxonomy): Bacteria > Bacteroidota > Bacteroidia > Sphingobacteriales > Sphingobacteriaceae > Pedobacter. The sequence continues at coordinate 15,316 of NZ_JBEVDX010000056.1, forward strand.
GAAGAGTCCTGCAAAACGAACTCATCCTCAATTTGGGCAAATAAATGGTTGATGGAGACTGCTACATGTTCCGGAACTGTTGTAACCGGTATATTTTTTATATTATTGAATAACAGTCCGTCACATGCCACTTCCTCATCATGTATCTGGATACAATAAAAATCACGGTTGTAAAAGATGAGCACTCCTGTTTCTGCACACATGCCCTCGATTCTGAAAATCTGATTGGGACTGATAAAAAACAAAGAGGGTCCCTCGGTACTGTACGTTGTAAAATCAACCTTAATTTTACAGCCTTTTGAGAGGTAAAGTATTTTAATATAGGATTTGTAGGCATCAGAATTGATTTCTTCCAGACCATCTTTATTTACCTTTAGTAATCCGATCTTTTTCAGGCTGGCTTCAAAAATATTTAACTTCTTCATCTCGTTTCTAAATTCCAGGTGTATTACACACGCTGGTTAAAAATTAATTGCTTTGGATGCGTTAATTCAAAGGATGAGGCACTATTTTTTGGCAAATTTCTCCAGCTCGGTATTGAACTTATCCATTTCTTCTATGAACAGCGCGTGCCCGCTTTTTTCAAACCTTACGATGTAAGAGTTTTTTAACCCCTTCTGGAGCTGTTCTGCCAATGCAAAATCAATTAGCTGGTCTTTTGTACCCTGAAAAATAGTTACAGGGATTGTAATGTTTGCCAGAGCGGGACGCAGGTCCAGATCACCAAGTGCGCTTATAGATTCAGTAACGGCATATGGACTTGCCGACAGATTGATGTTCTCCAGCCACTTTTCCACGTTTTTTGATAGTGATCCTCCTTTGGCCGCAAATGCAGCACCAAATCCTGCTATCAGGTCTTCCCTGCTGGTCATCGTTTGTTTGATCAGTCCGGCGGCGCCTTCTTCAGATATTCCTAAAGCGTATCCCGGACGCTGTTTCCATGATGGTGCAGCGGCAGCAAACAGGGCAAGCTTGCTGACATGGGCGGATTTATACTTATTCACGTAGTGGATTGTTACGGCCCCTCCCATAGAAAATCCACCCAGGACGGCATTTTCAATTTTCAGTTTACCAAGAACGATATGGATATCGTCTGAAAAAACATCAAAGTTGTATTTTCCATAGGGTTTGTCTGACTTGCCAAAACCGCGGAGCGAAATACCGATTACCCTGTAGCCTTTTCTCACCAGGTATTGGTATTGGTATTCATACATTTCATCGCTTAATGGCCATCCGTGTATGAGCACAATGGGTTGTCCATCGCCCAGGTCGGTTACGTGGAGGCGCACGTTTTTCTCTACTTCAACGTATTCTTCCCTTCCTGCAGATGCAGGTATCCTTTTGTCCTGCGCAGATACTGACTGACTTAAAATTAAAGCGAGTACGAGACTGATTGTTGAGATTAGTGTTTTCATGTTTGATTTGTTTAATGGTTTCCAGGATATTGTTTGTTGACAATACAAAGGTGGGCAGATTCCGGAAGCAGGGGAATGGACAAAAGGCGAAGTATCTTGCAGATTTTTCCCAGCGCTACACAAATAGATGAAATGCTATAACCGCCTGTCAGCCAATATACTAATAAATATACTGATTAATTAATTGTCAGTAACCGATGGTCAGATCTTTGGCCTGTTCTTCATACAATGGTGTAATCAGTGCCGGTCTGATAGTTTGGGCTTCTTCCAGTGCAGGCAATCTGCAATTGCGGCGCCAGCACTTTTGTACCTCCGGTTACGAGGGCAATTTTGCCGGCAAATTCATTTTTAAAATCAAAATTCTGTTCCATAACCAAAGATTTATTTGTACAAATTTCTGTAGTATGTGACCTCAAAGCAAGTACGGCATTACGATTCAAATAGGGATAAATTGTTCCGTATTGATCCGGCGCAGACAGAATATTATATTTGTATATGTATGAGAAGAAGACTTTGCCAAATCTGAATTGCGGACTCGATCTGGTGGGAGGTGTGCTTTACGGGAAGTGGAAGATCCGTCTTTTGTGGTTTATCTATAAAGGATACCAGCGCCCGGGCGAACTACAGCGAAAAATACCGGATGCATCAAGGAGGGTATTGAACATCCAGCTGAAAGAACTGGAGGACCATGAGCTGGTGACTAAAATTATCTATCCTGTGATGCCCCCGAAAGTAGAATACAGTCTTACTGAATTTGGCGAAAGCCTGATACCGGTCATCTCTCTTATCGGGCTGTGGGGCGACGAACATCAGGAACGTTTGAGAAGGGTAATTATGAAGCCCTTAACTGAGCAGCGCTAAGAAACTATTGCTTTACCATCTACAGGGGATGTTGGGAATATTAGCTAACTTTGATTCAGAAAAAAAACAATTTAGGATATCTTTTTGATTCTAGCCCAGCATGCTCAATACCGCGCCCATTGTTCTCTTCGTTTATAACCGCCTGGATCACACAAAGAAAACCATAGAGGCTTTGCAGGAAAACCTGCTTGCAGAGGAAAGCGAACTGTATATCTATGCAGATGCAGCAAAAAATGATGCTGCAGCAGATACAGTTCAGCTGGTAAGATCCTACCTGAGTACAGTTACAGGCTTTAAAAACATCCACATCAGACTGCGCGAAACTAACCTTGGCGTGGACGAAAACGTGATTCTGGGGGTAACAGAAGTCATTAACGAAAAGGGCCGCGTAATAGTCCTTGAAGATGATCTGGTGACTTCAGTCTATTTCTTAAAGTACATGAACGAAGCTTTAGCTTATTATGAGCATCAAGAGCAGGTTATTTCCATACACGGGTACAGTTATCCGGTAAAAGACAAACTTAAAGAAGCGTTTTTCCTGAAAGGTGCTGATTGCTGGGGCTGGGCAACATGGAAACGCGGATGGGATTTAATAGAACTGGAGGGCCAGAGGCTGTTCGACCAGTTTACTGATGAGCAGCTTAAACAAGAGTTTAATTTCGAAAACACCTATCCCTATGTTGCTGCACTCGAACAACAGGCCAAAGGAAATACCAGCCACTGGGATATACGCTGGTACGCTTCGGCATTTCTCCGGGGAAAATTAACGCTGTATCCGGGCCAATCCCTGGTGAGAAACATCGGTCATGATGCCAGTGGCACACACTGCGGAGTAAGCAATGTGTATGACGTTGAATTGGCTCAGTACCCGGTAAATGTAGAAACTGAGATAGTGCCCGATCAGCAAGCTTACCTCGCATTTGCAGCTTTCCTGAGAGCTATTGCGCCTCCGGCTCCCCGCAAGAAAAAGAGATTCCGGTGGATAAGTAAAATCCTGGGCAGTTAAGCCCGGGCAGGTTCAGGCACGATTCGTGTGTAGCTATAAATTTGAATTACCTCAATATTTTCATTTAACACGCGAATCATATTAATGGATACTTTTACTACTATTGCCATTCTTGTAACCATCAGCTCATTCATCTCCTATATCAACCACCGCTACGTCAAACTTCCCGGAACCATCGGTATTATGGTGATTGCAATTGTGCTTTCCATAGTAATCCTGGTCTCCGGAAAGCTATTTCCTGAGGCATCACACTTCTTTAAGGAACTTACATCAAGTGTAGATTTTACCAGGACGCTGCTCGACGTAATGCTGGCTTTCCTGCTATTTGCAAGTGCACTGCACTTTGATGTTGAAAAGCTCAAAGCACAAAAACTGCCGGTACTGATGCTGAGTACGGTTGGGGTTATTGGTTCAACGACCATCTTCGGCTTTCTGTTTTACTGGACATTGCCATTCTTTGGAATAGATGTTCCTTTGTTGTATTGTTTGTTATTTGGTGCCCTGATCTCCCCTACCGATCCTGTAGCAGTGCTGTCTGTATTAAAAAAATCAAGAATACCTGCCTCTCTTGAAACCATTATTGGTGGAGAATCTCTTTTTAACGATGGTGTAGGTATTCTTTTGTTCGTTACACTGCGCGAAGTCACAGACACTTCAACAGCTGCAATTACCTTATCCGGCACAGCTATACTTTTTGTGCAGGAGGTATTTGGAGGCCTTTTGTTAGGTTTAGGCTCCGCAATGCTCTGTATTTTTATGATCAAGAAGGTCACCGAACTGCAAACGGTGCTGATGCTGACGATTTCTATGGTCATGGGTATTTCTGTACTTGGGGGATTACTGCACGTATCGATCCCGCTGGCAGCTGTTGCGGCAGGATTGATGCTGAGCAATGTTAAACTTGGACAAACTGAAGATTCCAGATCGCTGAAAGAGATCCTGGATAAGATCTGGGGATTGATAGACGATCTGCTGAATACTATTCTGTTTGTGATGATTGGCCTTCAGATCGCAATTATACATTTTTATAGTGCCTATTGGGTAATTAGTCTGCTTGCTATACTATTTGTTTTAATAGCACGAGCCATCAGTATTACTGCCCCTGCCATATTGCTGAGCCGGAGGCTTGCCCTACCCTATAACCGGATTGCTATTGTGATCTGGGCTGGTTTGCGGGGCGGAATATCCGTTGCGCTGGCGCTATCCCTGCCCTTCTCAGAGTTTAAACCAATGATTGTTTCTGTCAGTTATATCATCGTTGTTTTCTCTATTATTGTACAGGGTTTAACACTGAACAAGGTAGTTGATAAACTGGTTGATTAATTGAATGACTGCCTGAATTCCACTGGGGAAAGATTTGTTTTGGTTTTGAACAGCTTGCTGAAAGATTGCAAATGCTCAAAACCGAGTTCGTAAGCGATTTCGCTGACAGATAAATTTGTTGTGGACAGTTTTTCCTTTGCCAGTTCAATCAGTTTGTGGTGCAGGTGCTGCTGAGTAGTCTGTCCTGTAAGGGATTTGAGCAAACTGCTCAGGTAACCCGGAGATACATTTAATGTTTCTGCGATGTACGTGACCGTCGGCAAACCTTGTTTTGCAATGGCATCGCTTTTAAAATAGGCAGACAACAGCTCTTCCAAACGCGAAAGGATTGCATGATTGTTAATTTTCCTGGTGATGAACTGCCGCTGGTAAAATCTGTCGGCGTAGGTAAGCAGCAGCTCAAGCTGGGCAATGATTACTGGCTGACTGAATTTATCGATGGCAGAATGATATTCCTGTTCCATACTCATGGCAAGCCCGGTGATCATTGTTTCTTCTTTATCAGAAAGATACAATGCTTCGTGCACTGAATAATTGAAATACTCATATTCTTTGATAGTTTTTGCCAATGGGGTATTCCAGAGAAAATCGGGATGAACAAGAATCATCCAGCCTTCGGGCCTTTGGTTAATGTCCTTTTCAAATTCAAATCCAAAAACCTGTGCCGGGGCCATGAAAAACATGAGGCCTTCGTCAAAATCATAGGTCTGCTGGCCATACTTGTATCTTGCATTGAAAGCTCTTTTCAGGGAAACAGAATAAAAATCAAAGATGAGGCTCACCGGACCATCAATATAGGGAGGAACCACTGTCCGGATATCGATTACGCTGATCAGCGGATGCTCTGGCTTGGGCAGCCCCATTAGTTTGTGGTATTCTGAAATCGATTTGATCCGGTACTGCTGGGTTTGACTCATGCTGCAAATATCAGGTATTTGTTAGAAAATGGTTTAGCCGGATCAACTTTAATGTTAGCCGTTTACTTCTTATTCTGCAGTCCCTCGGTCTTCCTGATGATATCCCGGATAATGGTATCAAGCTCTGTGGCCGACTGCAGCAGGTAACGCAGGCACTCGTCTGATGAGCCCTCCTCCAGAGCGGTGGAAGAAAGCAGCTGCGTTAAGCCCATGACCCTGGCCAGGGGTGCACGCACGCCATGTGACTGTAACCAGGAAATCTCCTGCAAACGTTTGTTTTGCGCCTGTATTTCTTTGGTATATTTAGTTCTGTCTGTAATATCCTGCATGGAACCGATCATCCTTACTGGTTCACCGCAGGCGTTATAAGTAATAAACATTCTGTCTAGAACGTTTTTAAAATAACCGTCACGGCAACGGAACCTGTATTCAACTTCAAGCCTTGATTTCTTATTTTTAATCGTAGACTGAAAACTGTGAAGGACGTAAGCAACATCTTCCTTATGGATGCGTTCCTGCCACCAGGAATCTTCGGTCTCGCTTACCTTATACCCAAAAATACCTGTGATCCCTTTATTCCATATCAGCTTATCATCCCTCATATCCCAGTCCCAAACGGCATCGCTGGTGGCTTTGGATACCACATTAAATCGCTCAATACTTTCCTGAACTTTGATATCGTTTTTGATACGCTCAGTTACATCCCTCGAATTGGCAATAATACCGCAAATACTGTGGTCATCTATCATATTGGTCATGACCGTTTCGATCCAGCGGTATTCTCCATTATTTACTTCAAAGCGGAAGGGCGGCAACTGGATGCGCTTATGGTGCATAAGCAGACTTATATGTTCTGCCACCATTGCTTTGTCATCATCATGGATAAACTCAAAAGCATTTCTCCCGATATAAAAATCTGAGGGTACACCAATAATCGCTTTGGAGTTAGGGTTTACATAATGGTATACGCCTTCGGTACTGATAATGGCGATCAGATCTGAGCCCTCCTGCGCAAGGGCTTTAAAGCGCTGTTCACTCCTCTCAAGTGCCTTCCGGGCATTTATCTTTTCTGTGAGGTTTACAACTACAACAAGCCTGGCATTTTTGCCACCATACCGTACAGAATTACCCTGTACATTGACGTGCATGATCTCGCCATTTCTTTTCATGTGCCTTACAGTACTGTTCCCCAGGTGCCCCTTTACTACTCTGTTATTGATGATATCAGTCAGCAGCTTTCTGTCTTCTTCCGGTCTGATATCCATCAGGTTCATCGTTAAGAATTCAGCTTTGCTGTAGCCATACTCCTCAACAGCAGCCTCATTTGCATCGAGAAAATCGAGTGTATCAAGGTCGTAAAAGAACTGTGGCAGCGGACTTAAATTAAAAAGATCATCATATTTATCCTTCAATGTTTCCAGCTCAGACTTAACATTAGGATCTTCGATCTTACTGATTGCCGGCAGAGCATCAGAGCGCAATTTGCCAACAGCCGGCAGATCTCTCTTTATTTCTCCCAGCTGCATCACCAGGAACTGAACGCTCTTGTCATTGCCATGAACAGGATAAAACTCACAGTTAATAAAATCACCTGAGGGGCCTTCAGTTGTGCTGATCAAAAGTTCCGGCCGGAATATTTCCAGACTGGAAGGTACAGTAGTGTTCAAAACATTCTGCAATGCACTGATCAGGGCGTATTTATTTTGAAAAGAAGCGTAGTGCAAAGGCCTGAACAAATCAGCCACATTTTTATCCAGAAAGTCTTCGGCAGTATAGCTTGTGAGCTGTAAAAAAGCACTGTTGACAGCCGTAATTCTAAATTTATTCCCCTCGGGAACCATGACAATGCTGGGAACAGGCGATGAATGCAAAACAGATTTAATGCTCTCCAGTTCATACGGTTCTATATTGGCTTTTACTTTATTGTCTACGTCTAATGCCATGCGCCTTCTTGAAGTAACTGACTATCAGGTAATCAGCATTTCCTTGGTATTGTTTGGTAAAAAATAGTTATTTGGCAAGAGCCATCGGCCCTTCTCCTCAACCAATAATACGTAATTTAATAGTATGATGGGTTTCGGGAGTTCAAATAATTACATATATAAATGGAATGCCTTCTAAATCAACCTGGCCTTCTGCTTTTAAGGGGGGATATGACATCTTAATTATCATCATAACGGTCAAGAGTACTATATTAGCCCCTTCAACACACCATAAATGATCAAGACTAAAATTACTACACTTCTGGCAGCAGTTACGCTGATCAGCACTGTTACTGCCACCGGCGTTTCGGCACAGGCGCAGCAAAAACCCCTGCCATTGACCCAGTATGTCAATCCCTTTATCGGCTCAGTGGGCCACGGACATGTATTTGTAGGTGCAAACGTACCTACCGGTGCAGTTCAGTTAGGTCCTTCGCAGATAATGCAGGACTGGGACGAATTTAACGGATGGGACTGGTGCAGTGGCTATAATTACATCAGTAAGGAAATCTTAGGCTTTTCTCATACCCACCTGAGCGGTACCGGAATTGGAGATTTAAATGATGTCCTGGTTGTTCCTGCCAATGGCGAAGTACAGCTGAGCCCAGCCAAATTCAACAATATGGCCAGCGGTTACGGATCATTCTTTTCAAAAGATACTGAAGTGGCAAAACCAGGATACTACAGTGCCTATCTGGATAAGTATAAGGTAAAGGCAGAACTGACTGCTACGGAAAGGGTTGGATTTCACCATTACCATTATGATAAAACTGACAATGCGCATTTACTGGTGGATCTTGATTTCACTATGTTATGGGATAAAACTGTAGCTTCATCGATCACACAGGTGAATGACAGTACTTTCGTAGGTTACCGTTATTCAACAGGCTGGTCTAAGGATCAGCGTATATTCTTCGCGATGGTTTTATCGGTTCCGGTAACCAGGGCCCAGTTATACAACGGTCTTGATCCCGTAACCGGAAAAGTGGTTACTGGTGTTGGTACTAAAGCAGCGCTGTTTTTTGATGCAGTAAAAAATCCTGACATCAGGGTTAAAGTAGGTATCTCTCCTGTAAGTACTGAAAACGCTTTGGCCAATATCAAAGCTGAAGCCCCTAAATGGAACTTTGAAACAGTGAAAGCTGCCGCTGACCTTTCCTGGAACAAAGCGCTGAACAAAATCGTGTTTGAAGCAGATCAGTCTGCCAAGACGGTGTTCTACACAGCTTTATACCATACATATTTCTCCCCGGGTATCTTCAATGACCATAATGGTGATTACAGGGGAACGGATAAAAAAGTTTATACCAACCAGAAATTCACAAATTATACCACTTTCTCCCTCTGGGACACCTACAGGGCTTTGAATCCCCTCATGACAATCATTGAGCCGGCAAAGGTGAAAGACATGGTACATAGTCTTTTAGCAATTTTCCAGCAGCAGGGGAAATTGCCGCTCTGGCCACTCCAGGGCAGCGAGACTTTCTGTATGGTGGGCTATCCATCTATCCCTGTGATTACTGATGCTTACTTGAAAGGCCTCTTATATCCTGCGGATGTTGAGCTTGCTTATAAAGCCATCAGAACTACGGCGATGATGCCGGAAATGGGAATCGAATATGTAAAAAAACCAGCTTACATCCCCTCAGACAGCATGAAAGAATCTGTAGCCTGGGCACTTGAATATGCTATTGCCGACTGGGGAATCTCCAAAATGGCTGCGAAATTAGGCAAAAAAGAAGATGCTGCTTATTTCGCAGACCGCGCTAAACTCTATGAAAAATATTACAATGCTGATGAGGGCCATTTTGTTGGTAAACTGGCAAACGGTTCATGGAGCATGCCTTTTGATCCTACTGATGCAAAAAGCAACTACACTGAAGGCAATGGCTGGCAGTACACCTGGCTGGTTCCGCAGGACCCTTATGGCCTGATCAAAATCAATGGTGGTGAGCAGGCTTTCGTCTCCAAGCTAGACCACTTCTTTAACATGTCATCAAAGATGAAAAATGCACCGAATGACGTTACAGGACTGATCGGACAATATGCACATGGAAATGAGCCGAGTCACCACGTGGCGTACCTGTATAACTTTGCAGGCCAGCCCTGGAGAACAGCAGAGGTAGTGAGAGATGTGATGAACAAATTTTACACAACTGAAAAAGACGGAATCTGCGGAAATGAAGACGCCGGACAAATGAGTGCCTGGTATGTATTATCCTCAATGGGCTTTTATTCAATGAACCCGATGAGCGGGATCTACGTGATCGGCTCCCCTCTGATGGATAAAGCAACCATCACTTCCGGAACTCACAAGTTTACTATCAGCACTGAAAACCAGGGTAAGAAAAACATATATGTACAGAAGATTGTGATGAATGGCCTGCCCTATACAAAATCATATATCAGACACAGTGATATTGTAAAAGGTGGTACAATGACTTTCTATATGGGGAACAAGCCTTCAAAAACTTTTGGAACAAGCACTGCAGACAGACCCTTGTAAATTTATTTGATCTGCTGCACAATATTTAGCAGCAAATGACGCTTTAGTATATGAGAGCGTTAATTTAGATGAAGCGGAAATGGTAGCAATATCATTTCCGCTTTTTTGTTTTTCAACATTTTTTGCTATTTTAGATATCATTCCATATCATCATGAACAAATTTTTACTTATCACCACCGCCCTTACCCTGTTCAGCTTAAAAATAACAAAAGCACAGGAAGTAGTTACCGTAGCTCAGTTTGACAGAGTTATCGTGAGTCCGCATGTGCAGGCTACCTTTACCAAAGGCGATAAAGAAAGTGTAACCATAGAAAACAGTACTGTAAGCAGAGATAAAGTGAATATTGAATCCAATGGCAAAACATTACGTGTTTACCTGGAAGGTGCGAAGGAAGTAACCAAAAATGAAAAAGTGAATGAAGGGAAGAAGTCGCTCTACCAGGGCACTGTCCTTACTGTAGCCATTTCCTATAAAACCCTGCATGATCTCTCCGTAAGAGGTGAAGAAACGATACATCTGAAGAGCAAAATCGACCAGGATGATTTTAATCTGGTGATGTATGGCGAGGCACAGGTTAATATCGACGAGCTGCGTCTGAAAACAATGCATACCGTCAGTTATGGCGAGAGCGCTTTAAATCTCAAATCAGGAACTATCGAAGATCAGAGATTTACCTCCTACGGTGAAAGCAAGATTGATGCCCTGGCTATAAAGAACAGTACAAGCACGGCTACATTATATGGAGAAGCTGAATTACGACTGAATGCTACTGACCAGATCAAGGTCACTTCTTTCGGCGAGGCTAAAGTTGGATATAAAGGCTCTCCGGCTATCAAAAGGGGCTTGAATATTGGAAAGGTGAATATTTACAAAATTGATTAAAAACAATAATTTAACCGGGACAAACGAATAACGCTATATATTCCCCGGTTATATTTCATCTTTCAACGACTGAATATATCATTTCAACGAATAGATTCGTTTAAAACAAACATATCTCCTATTATGCGCTGCAATTTTCATTTCATCAAATGAAAGCCGGGGATACTTTAAGGGATTTATGTCAGTAATACCTGAAACACCAAATGTATCCGTATGAATTTAACAAATAAGGAGGATAATTTATGGGTGTTGTTCGTATTGCGCTGATCAGGGGAAAACTTAAAGATTATATCGTGTCGGTATCCAACGCGGTTCAGGATGCAAAACTTAATACTTCAGGAAAGGGCGAAGACAGTGTCTTCGAAATGATTAAACAGTTAGAGCCCGATGAACTGATATTTTCAAAAAACTATGAATCTCCGGATTGCTCTGATGGCTTCATGTTACTGAATATCCTTGCCCCGGAGAAAACTGCCGCTGTCAGACAGCATTCTTTTGGACGGGTCATGTTTCAGCTGAATGAAAATACACAGGTAAGGCCGGAGACATTTCTGTTGGTCTACAGCGTACAGGAAAACCGCATAGGCTTTTTCGAAGAGCTGCCAGCTGGCTTCCGGATCAGCAAAAATTAGTACCAGAATGCTAAAACTTATGGATTTTTAATTTGTTAAATTGATAAATCAAATAGTTATGGCAACAGAAGAAAATAATAATGACCGTCTTGAGGAACTTGACGGCAGTGATTTTGAAATTGCTGATCACCAGCCGGACATTACAGGCTGGGAAATATACGATTCCCTGGGCGACTATATCGGGGATGTTGAAGACCTGATCTTTGATGTAGATGCGCTGAAAGTAAGATATATCATCACCAAACTTGAAGGTTATGAACTGGATGAAGAAAAGCGGGTACTGATCCCGATCGGACTGGTTACCCTAAAAGAGGATAAAGACGAAGTGCTTTTGACTGAGGCCATTTCATCAAAACTGGCCTTCCTGCCAGGATATGACGGCGAAAACATTACTGCTCTTGACGAACTGCAAATCAGAGATGTATTGACAGGCACCGCTGAACATGTTGTAGAAGTAATGAATTATAAGCATGATGCTGATGACGACTTCTATAACCACACACATTTTAACGATGAAGGCTACAATAGAAACCCTCCTGGCAAAGATGGCCTGGAAAAAGGTGAAATTATGTAATACCTTCCATTCAGTTTTGTGATCCTGATCACAGCAAATTTGTGATTTGCCTCCTGTTGTTTGTCTTTATTTAAATGGATGTTTGTATTATCATTCAATTACAGGCTGATATAAAATCAAAAACATGGAATCTCAAAACAACGATAAGTTAAAAAATACTAAAATACTTTTTGTTGTCACTTCTCACGATCAATTGGGTGACACTGGTAACAAAACAGGTTTATGGGTAGAAGAATTTGCTGCCCCCTACTATCATTTGCTTGATCATGGTGTAGACATCACCATAGCTTCACCGAAAGGTGGAAAGACCCCGATAGATCCCAAAAGTGAAGAACCTGACAGCAGTACTGAAGATACAAAAAGATATTATGCTGATCCTGCTACTATAGAAAAACTGGCTAACACTGTATTGTTGAGTGATGTGTCTGAGCAAGATTTTGATGCTGTATACTATCCTGGTGGCCACGGTCCCTTATGGGATCTTGCAGAAGACGCTCAGTCGGCCAGTCTGATCGCGTCATTCTATCAGCATAACAAGCCTGTTTCCTTTGTATGCCACGCTCCAGCTGCATTGAAAAATGTAAAAGACAGCGATGGACAACCTTTGGTTAAAGGCAAAAGCGTTACAGGTTTTACCAATACTGAAGAAGATGGTGTTGGCCTTACTGCTGTAGTACCCTTTCTTGTTGAAGATATGCTGAAGGAAAAAGGCGGAAACTATCAGAAGGGAGGCGACTGGCAGCCCTTTGCTATTACTGATGGCCTGCTGATCACAGGTCAGAACCCTGCTTCATCTGTATTGGTTGCCGATCACCTGATGGCTTTACTGGCTAAATAGATTACATCAAAAATGCCTTTGTTTAGCTTACAAAGGCATTTTTTTTATTGTTCCTGATGTGATTCGAAAGAGTAATTAGCTGTTATTTACCGTACACAAACGCAACGCTGTCCTTAACTACCAGACCACTCATATTCTGGCTGTTATATACAACTGTATACTTACCTGGTTTAGTGATAGCGTATCCTTTAAACAAATCAACATCTGCAGAAAGGCTGTCTTTAGGGTTGAGTTTCTGGTAACTGCTTGCCGGAGGCGGCATCATTCTTTTAGCCATCGCGCCTTTGTAATTTACCTCTTCTCCGTTTTCATCTTTAATGTCTAAATATTTACTCATCAAAGGCTCAAATGGAGTGTGCCATTTGCAAAACTGCTGGACACTGTCTGCTTTGTTGTAAACGGTAAATTTCAATTGTATCTGCTCACCGGCTTTGATTGTATCCTTAATTGTCATTTTTGCAAACAATGCTTTTTCTTCGGCCTGGGCACTAACTGGTGCGGTAGCAGCTGAATCTGTTTTAGCAGCATTGTCATCTGCATTACGGGTAGCAGGGCTGCACGATGCCAGTGCCAGCATAGCTGCAGGTAATATATATTTGAAGTTTTTCATAATACAAAAGTATTATTTTTCTGACGACATTTTATTTATTAATAGCATTTAATCTGCTTAGCGTTTCTCTTGATACGCCCAGGTATGCTGCAATAAACTGTTTAGGCACTTTTTGAAATAAACTTGGATACATAGCCAGCAGCTGTTCGTACCGCTGTTTAGGTGTGCTGTTGAGCAAGCTCAGAATCCTTTGCTGCAATGCCATATAACCAGCATTTACCTTTTTCCTGGTAAAATGTTCAAACTTGTGCATTTCTGAACATAACTTTTCCCTGTTTTCGAGCGTAAGGCATAATACCTCAGTATCTTCTATACAATCAAGGTATAAAGTTGCAGGGGTATTTTTATAATAAGCCTGATAATCGCCTACCCACCAGTCCTTCATACCAAATTGTAAAATATGCATTTTACTGTCCTGATCCATTGTATAAGCTTTCACACAACCGCTCAGTACATAATATTCATACCTGACGGGTTCGTCCTGCTGGATAAGGAACTGGTGTTTCCTGAAAGTTTTCTTTACGAAATGGCTGAGAATATACGCATACTCATCGTCTGTTAATGGAGAGATTTCTTCTATATGTTGTCTGAACTGAGTAGCCATGGGTGTAATTGTATTGCGCAGCTAATATCTGCTATTTATTTCATTATAAGTTTGAGTCATAGACAATATATTGTCTGTATATGTAAATATGAATACAATTGGTTATTTCTACACATGGACATACAACAATACTGCAATTAATAAGTTGTGTTTATAGTGCCTGAATCAATTCTACCTGAGATTGATAAATGGTGCTGCGCATATTTAACTATTTAACCTTTTCAAAAATGAAAAAATTTATTAACAGATACCTTATTGCAGCTGCAATACTATTTTCAGCCAACAGTGTAAATGCCCAGCAGAAAATCGGCCATCTGGATTCACAGGCAATCTTTACCAGCATGCCCGAAGCAAGAGCCGTAGCTACAACACTGGAGAGCCTTCAAAAAACAAAACAGGCAGAAATTGAAAAACTTCAAAGTGGTTATACCCTTAAGTACAACGCAGCGGTAGCAAAAAATAAGACCTTAAACGAAGCAAATAAAGAAACAGTCGGTAAAGAGCTGCAGGCTATGGGCACTGAACTCGATGCCATTAAAAGAAGTATCGACGAAGCAACCCAGAATGCACAACAGGTACTTGGTGCAAAACAGGGTGAGTTAATGACCCCCCTGCAAACTAAATTTATTACTGCTGTAAAAGCTGTGGCCAAAGAAAAAGGCATTGCTTATGTATTCGACAGCAATTCACAACAGTCTGCAAACAATATGCTGGCCTGGGAAAGCGGTATTGACCTTACTGCGGCTGTAAAAGTAAAATTAGGCATACCTGCAGGCGCTGTACCTGCAAAAAAATCTTAACAACCTTTAATTGCAAAGCCCCCGTATTTCCCCTGGATATTAGCAAGGGAAATACGGGGGCTTTCTATTCAGGCATCAGGGTGTTTCAATAATTCTTCGGCCATCCTTGCCACGCCAATGGTAGCAGAAGCTTCAATTTTCCTGACCAGGGATCCGCCACTCACATACGGTATATCCAGATCAACAACATATCTGACCACGTCATCCGGAACATAATCGATCAATCCGGCAGCAGGATAAACTGCCAGTTTAGTCCCTATAACGGCAAAGATATCAGACTCTGCACAAATTTCAGCTGCAAGTTGCAAATTGGGCACTGCTTCTCCAAACCATACCACGTGTGGCCGCAGCTGCAGTCCGTATTCACACAGGTCTCCGGGTTTAATCTCCCAGCCCTCAATGGGATAGGTTACGGCCGGATCAAAGTCAGATTGTGAACGGGTAATGACCCCATGCAGGTGCAATACATGTGTTGATCCTGCACGCTCATGAAGATCATCTATGTTCTGGGTAATGATCTGTACATCAAAATATTGTTCGAAGGATGCAAGAGTCCTGTGTGCCTCATTTGGCTCCGCCTCTATCACGCCCTTACGGCGTTCGTTGTAGAATTGCTGTACCAGTTCAGGATTTCGCCGCCAGGCCCCGGGAGTAGCTACATCTTCTATATTGTAGCCTTCCCATAGCCCGCCTTTATCCCTGAATGTCTGTAATCCGCTTTCGGCACTGATGCCGGCACCCGTTAATACTACCAGTTTTTTCATGTGAATAAATTAATGATCAATAATGAGATCCGGCACCAAACGAAATGAATCTTATGTCACGAATTTAAGCGAAAACCTACTGTCAGTGGTTAAATTTAATCAGATAAAAAAAATAATTCGTAGCTTGATGATATGGCTACTGTACAACTCAAAAGTGCTGAAGGAAAATGGATTATGGTTTCGGCCATATTGGCCTCTGCGATGGCTTTTATTGATGGCACAGCGCTCAATGTAGTTCTACCGGCATTACAGCAAAGCCTGAATGCCAATGGAACAGAACTTTTCTGGATCCTTAATGCCTATCTGCTCATGCTGGCATCACTGATCCTTATCGGCGGCGCCATGGGCGATAAGCTTGGAAGAAAAAAAGTTTTTATGTTCGGTATTGCAGTATTCATTGTTGGTTCTGCAGCCTGCGGTTTTTCGGGCTCGGTTTCGTCTCTGGTAGTCTTCAGACTGGTACAGGGAATTGGCGGGGCGCTGATGATCCCGGGCAGTTTATCCCTCATCTCATCGTCAATCGATGAAAAAGAAAGAGGAAAAGCTATCGGAACCTGGTCAGCCTTTACCACAGTAGTAACCATGGGCGGCCCGGTGATGGGCGGTGCCCTTGCTGATGCAGGTTTATGGCGTTATATTTTTTTTATCAATATTCCCATAGGAATAGCAGCCCTCCTGATGCTCTGGAAGCAGGTTAAAGAAAGCAGAGATCAGGATGCTGACCATGCTCTGGATTTCCCGGGCGCCGCGTCTATTGCACTTTGCCTTGCGTTCCTGACTTTCGGGTTTCTGCGTATTCCGGCCCTGGGCATCAACCACCTGCAGGTTTATGGATCATTGTCTGCCGGATTGTTGCTATTGCTGGCATTTATCTGGATTGAGCACGGCAGTATACACCCGATGATGCCTCTGGGCCTGTTTAAAAATATGACCTTTAGCGGTACTAACCTGCTAACCTTTTTCCTGTATGCCGGACTTGGTGCGGGTATGCTTTTCCTTTCCCTGAATATGGTACAGGTGCAGGGATACAGCCAGCTGGAATCCGGACTTACTTTCCTCCCATTTACGCTGCTGATGGTGATTATTGCCAGATTTGCAGGAAATCTTGCAGATAAATATGGCCCCAGAATCTTTCTTATTACCGGTCCTGCCACAGCGGGAGCAGGATTACTCCTCCTGTCATTCGTGGAGCAGACGGCAGGTCCATCTGATTACTGGACTACATTTTTTCCTGGTATTCTCGTATTTGGACTGGGAATGTCTATAACTGTCGCCCCACTCACTGCTGCCGTAATGGGTTCAGTGAGCGGACAGCTATCGGGTACTGCCTCAGGCATCAATAATGCAATCACACGCATTGCCAACGTTTTTGCAAATGCGATTTTTGGCGCCCTGGCTGTGGTATTTTTCTCCGGTGCATTGCAGGAACAGACCAAAGCCTTTCCTTTGAATAATAAAGAAAAACAGATGATCATGGCACAGGCAGTGAACCTTGGAAATGCTAAAGTCCCGCAACAGATAAAATCTGCCGGAGAAATGGAAATCAGGAAGGCGTATCATACAAGTTTTATCAGCGCTTATGCACAAATTATGCGGATATCAGCAGGGCTGGGTTTTCTGGGCGCGCTGATGGCATTTTTGTTTGTCAGGCATCGCGACCTGAAAAGGGAGTAGAATAATCTATGATCAGATTTTTCTGCGGGAAACGTTGTCTCAATTCAGCTGTGTTGTTGCCGCTTGTAGTTACAATCACCAGCACATCAGTATCTTTCAGGGCATCAAGAGCAGGTACAATACGCTTTTCTGTAGCTCTCTCTATGGTACCCTGTGTGACCAGAACCACTTTTTTGTATTGATTAAGCCTTCCGTCAAACCAGGGCTTTGCGCTGGTTTTTATTCCCTACCCAAATCAGGTGATATACCTGATTACCAACAACTAATCAAAAAACGAATGTGAAAATAATATATTCTAACCAAAACAGGAATAAGTAAAAGCCATTTCACACACAACTATGTATTTTAATATACTATTACCCCTTGTCATGTAAAAAATAGTTCCGACATTTATGATTGTGATCCGGGTATGCATTTTTACCAGATTTTTTCAGTTAATTTGAGTGCATTTATTTAAGATCGGTCACAGAAAGAATTGAAGGATAAAATTTAGCAACTGATTAACCGTTAGTGATTGCATTATTATTCATACTGGCACTTATTTACAACAGAAGTAATGAAAACTGTGAAGTAAAGATGTTTTACATCCCCAATATTGGGGATATTACTCTACCTGATATGGGGATAGTTTAATCCGGTTAGAATTGACACTTTTGTTCGAAAATTTATCAACACACGAAGACAACTAATAAAGAATACACTAATGGCAAAACTAGAGTACATCTGGCTTGATGGGTATAAGCCCACACAAAGCCTCCGAAGCAAAACAAAAATAGAAAAAGATTTCAGCGGCAATTTAGAAGACGTATCAAACTGGAGTTTTGACGGCTCTTCAACAGAGCAGGCACCAGGCGGTTCGTCTGACTGTGTTTTAAAACCGGTTTATATTGTTAAAGATCCACAGAGAAAAGACGCGTACCTGGTAATGTGTGAGGTACTGGACTCTTCAGGTGCGCCACATGAATCAAACGGCCGTGCACATATCGAAGATGATGACAACGATTTCTGGTTTGGTTTTGAACAGGAATACTTTTTATGGGATCCTGCAACTGATAAACCACTAGGTTTCCCGGCAGCTGGCTACCCTGCCCCACAAGGCCCATACTATTGCTCCGTAGGTGCAAAAAATGCATTCGGAAGAGAAATTGTAGAAGAGCACCTTGATGCCTGTTTAGATGCAGGATTAAATGTTGAAGGTATCAATGCTGAGGTTGCTGCGGGACAGTGGGAATTCCAGATCTTTGCAAAAGGTGCAAAAGAAGCTGGCGACCAGATCTGGCTTGCGCGTTACCTGCTGGAAAGAATTGGTGAGAAATATAATGTATCAATCAACTGGCATTGCAAACCGCTTGGTAACTTAGACTGGAACGGTTCAGGCATGCATGCGAATTTCTCTAACACCTTGCTGCGTACAGCAGGAAGCAAAGAAGTGTATGATGCAATTTGCGAAGCATTCCGTCCTGTAGTAATTGAACATATCGATGTATACGGAGCTGATAACGACCTTCGTTTAACAGGTAAACATGAAACAGCTTCGATCTATGATTTCAGCTATGGAGTGTCTGATCGTGGTGCATCTATCCGTATCCCACTAATGACTGTAGAAAAAGGATGGAATGGCTATCTCGAAGACCGTCGCCCTAATTCAGCAGCTGATCCATACAAGGTGGCAGCACGTATCATCAAGACAGTGAAATCAGCGAAGGTTTTAAGTTATAGCTAAGGCAGTTCTTTAGTGATTTAAAGATTTGCTAAAACCTTTTAACTTCATTAGCAATTGATGTTATATAAAAATCCCCGGACAGTTTGCCCGGGGATTTTCTGTTATACAAACCTTTTTGAAACTCTGTCCCAATTGACCACATTCCACCATGCGGTAATATAATCATTGCGTTTGTTCTGGTATTTAAGATAGTAGGCATGTTCCCATACGTCCAATGCAAGCAAAGGAGTACCTTTCACAGCAGCAGTATCCATCAGAGGATTATCCTGATTAGGTGTTGAGGTAATCTTTAATGTTCCATGGTCATTTACCAGCCATGCCCATCCTGAACCGAATTGGGCAAGTGCAGCTTTGGAAAACAGGTCCTTAAACTGATCCATTGAACCAAAGGACTTATCTATTGCAGCTTTTAGTTTAGCCGAGGGTGCAGAAGCCGGCGCCGCCTGCATCGTTTCCCAGAAGAAATTATGGTTCCAGACACCACCCCCATTATTTTTGGCTTTGGCAGATAATTTAGAGGCCTGTCCAAAAAAATCCGCAGCACTTTTAAAAGTCAGGTTTTCGGCCTTTACAGCCTCATTGACATTTTTCACATACGTAGCATGGTGTTTTGTATAGTGAATTTCCATCGTTAAAGTATCAATCGAGGGCATCAAAGCATCGTAGGCGTATGGTAACGGTACTTGTGAGAAGACGAAAGCCGCGGCTCCCTCCTCCTGCGCAACTGCCGAATGTACGGGAGGTTCGAAAGCGAGTGAACTTAATGGAGAAATTGCCGGAATTGCAGCCAGCAACAGCGAACTTTTAATGAAATTTCTGCGGTTATGATGTTCCATAATATGAAATATTGAAAAGAAGAATTTACCTTTATTAATACATTTTGACGCAAAATTGTTTGCAATGATTTTATGACAAACGTCTGTGCAACCGTATCTTAATTCAAATCTTTACATGACGATGGAAACACTATTAAATAAGTTATGGCTATACAACAATTGGGCTAATCAGTTGCTCATGAATTCTATACAGCAACAGACCGGGGACATCCCTTATAAAACAATGCACCTGCTAAGCCATATCATGAATGCTCAGGTCGTATGGCTGGAGAGAATCAAAGGATTGCGGAACAGTGTCGGCATATGGGATGACCACGATCTGGAAAGCTGCAGAAAGATGCACGAACAGGCTTCTCTCGGCATTAAAGAAGTGTTAATGTTGCGCTCAGCCAGCTTACAGCAAACAATTTTTTATACCAACTCAAATGGGGTAGCTTATGAAACTCAGTTGGATGATATCCTGATGCAGATCTTTAATCACGGAACTTACCACAGGGGCCAGATTGCTCAGGACCTCCGTATCAATGCGCTGGATCCGATAGGCACCGACTATATCGCCTTTGTAAGATCACACTAAGGAAGCCGGTAGATTTGAAAAGCCCGTTCTTTACAGGAACGGGCTCCTTTAATGTGAAATTACTTCAGTGCAGCGGCAGAAGAAGCAGTTAAAAGCTGAATGATTTTATGGAAGATCTCCTTATTTTGATACATACCTGTAAATAATTCTGCCTGAGGCCCATAGGCAAACACAGGAACCATAATATTGGTATGATCGTTTGTACTGAAGTTACCCAGTATCCTGCCTTTTTTCTGATCGGCTGCAAGCAAGCTCAAACCTCCCGTCTCATGATCGGCAGTAACGATAACTAAAGTCTGTCCATCCTTATCTGCATATTTCATTGCAGCACCAACTGTACGGTCAAGATCCATTAGTTCCGTAACGATATATGGCAGGTTATTATCATGACCTCCATAATCTACCTGTGCACCTTCTGCCATAATGAAAAAGCCCTTTTTATCAGCTGACAATAACCTGATTGTTTGTTCGAGAGCTGTTTTAAGCATATCTCCCCTGCCTTTCAGGATGGGCCGGGTTACACTGTCGGCAACAAGCACGAGTTTTTTTCCCGGTTTAGCCTGTTCCAGTGATTTAAGATCCGGAAGGTATTCATAGCCCCTGCCTTTGATTTTAGCCATCAGTTCTTTATCAGTATTTTCCAGAAAGCTTTTCCTGTTGGGGCCAATTAAAATCTCTGCCTTACTGTTCAAAAAATCCCGCGCAATTTTATCAGACCAGTTGCGCTCAGGCTGATGCGCATAAAATGCGGCAGGTGTAGCGTCGGTAATATCACCACTGCTGATAATCGCCGATTTGATTCCAAAACCTATTAATGTATCCGGAATATTTGTCAGTGGCTTTCCAAGACTGTCCGCTCCCACATATCTGTTGTTGGACTTTTCACCATTTGCAATAGCAGTGGCACCGGCGGCAGAATCCGTATTCCCGGAGTTGGCAGCCTTTGTAAGTGAAAAACCGATGTGCCGGATCCCGGCAAGGTTCAGATTGCCATGATTGGCAGTTAATGCAGCCTGAATCTGCGCCAGCCCCATTCCATCTCCAATGAGAAGTATCACATTTTTTACTAAGGTGGCTTTGCCATCAGATTGGTACGACGGTTTGTAGGGACGATAAGATTCGGGACTGCTGTATTCTGTTTTATTGCGCGCAGCATAAAATGAGTGCAGCATTTCCGGATGATCGGTACCAATCCAGTCAACCCCAAGGTTTTCCAGCTCGATCCAGGTATTGTAACTATCCTGCGTAGCCCAGAAACGGAAAGGCTTCTTCATCAGGTGGGCCTCAGCTATAACTTTTAAAAGTTTCAGGGTGTCTGCTACAGGCGGATTTCCTTTGCCGTTCCAATCCGTATAGGAATGCATGTCATCACTGATCATCGCCACACGTTTGAGCTGCTCAGCAGTATAGTTGATCCCCGGTCTGCCGTCAAAAGAAATATATGAGGGGTAATTTTTATACTGGGCAGCAGCAGGCATATCTCCACTGATCACAATCCTCACCGGCTTTTTACTCAGCGAAGGATCGATCATACTTCGGTAAGCCTCCAGTTGTTTGATTAGCACCGGGAGTACCTGTGCATAGTTTTCCTTGATATCAATTACCAGCTGAAGGCTACGATTGTCGTTTGCATACGGCTGGTTGCCGTTCTTTTTATACAGCTGGTAAAGCGGTTCCAGGTAAACGCTCTTCAGTGTTTTACCCGGAACGATCTGTTTAAATTCGTGTGCTACAAAAAGCTGGTTTGCTGTAAGAAAAACGTCTGCCTCAATAGAATTCATTTTTGAATTATAGGCACTAAGAAAGGGTATCGGCTGTGCATAGTCGTTGTGAGAATGTACAAGAATATGCTCAGGTTTAGTTCTTTGGCCATAGCCTGAAAGTGCCAGGAGCAGCAGCAACAAAGAACAGATGTTTTTAGTTAAATACATATTTAATAATTTGAATTACCGGCCATAGCGAATTCGGTTACCAGCCCGCATTTTGTTTTATAATCCCGCCGCTGTTATCAATTTCCTTTTGCGGAACTGCCCATACCGCATTGGTGACAGGGTTGAAGTTACGTGCAGCCCAGATCACCGCGCCGTTTGCACCATGACTTGGCTGCGCATAGGCTGCCTGAGCATCTCCCCATCGTACAAGATCACGGTGACGGTCGGCCCACTCCCCGGCAAGTTCACAACGGCGCTGCTTTTTCAGTTCGGTCATGGTTGCCCCGCTTATTGCAGCAAGACCAGCACGTGTACGGATCTGGTTAATTTCAGTATCTGCACTTTTACCCTGCATCAATTCTGCTTCGGCCTTGATCAGGAGAACTTCAGCATAGCGTAGCAAAGGAGGGTTCAGGTCCGTTGTAGGGTGGTCGCCATTCGGACTGATATGTGTTCCTACGGGACTGGCGTACTTAAAAGGATCCATGTATTTATTGAACTGGTAGCCCGATAAGCTATTATCAGAACTGTAGGTCCTTATTGCCCCAAAAAAAGTGAAGGTATCACCCGGTTTAAGGATGGTAACAGACCTGCGTTTGTCCGCAGCATCAAAGGCATCATAAAGTTCTTTAGTTGGTGTATAATAGCCCCAGCCATTGTACAGTCCCCAGGCTTTGTTCTCAAGCATTACTCCGGGAAGAATACTTCCCCAGCCTCCTTCGCCACTTGGTGTACTGTAAGCTGACCAGATATACTCTGTCCCCCAGTTCTCTGCTGCAGTGAACACATCGGCATAATTAGTTTTCAAGGCCCTGCCACCAAACCTGATTACAGAATCTGCATACAGTTCTGCATTGGCATAGTCCTTTTTATAGAGATACATTTTCGAAAGGTAGGCCCAGGCAGCAGTTTTGTGCGGACGGCCATAATCTGCTGCAGCCATTGCTGCAAACATTGGCAGCTGACTGGCTGCTTTTTTTAGCTGGCTTTCAATATAAGTATAGTTTGCTGCAATATTCGCCGCCCGCGGCGTGGGATTCGGATCATTCGAATTGTCTGGTGTTACCAGGGGTACTCCAGCACGGTCATCCGCATAGTTATAAGACAGTTGGAAATACATCAGTCCGCTTAAAAAGTTAGCTTCCCCGAGGTAACGGTTTTTAAGAGACTGGTCCATCGTAATGCCTGGTATATTCATCAGTACGTCATTTGCTGCTTTGATAACCGCATAACGCATTGACCACTGGTCTCGCGTGTACGAACCTGAAACGTAGGCTGAGTTAAAATTCCTCAGATTATCTGCCTGTCCGTTTGAGCGGCCTGTAACCATATCATCACTGGCGTTCATGTACCACATGAAACCACGACCGTAAAATTCTTCGCCATCAAAATTTCTGTAGATAGCATTTACACCTTTCAGTGCATCCTCAGGAGTTTGCCAGAAGTTTCCTTTGGATGGTTCACCCTGTGGTGTGATATCGAGTTGTTTGGTACATCCGGAAGACAGGGCAAGCATGAACAGGGATGTAAAGAGTATGTAACAATTTCTGATATTCATTGGAGTATTTTTATTTGTGAAAACCTTTTAAAAATTAACATTCAGACCAAACATTACCGATCTGGCCTGCGGATACCTGCCTACATCTATACCGTTCAGCTCTGAGCCAACTTCAGGGTCAAATCCTGTGTATTTGGTAATGGTAAACAGGTTATTGGCAGTTACATAAAGCCTCATGTTGCTCATTTTTAATTTTTCAAGGAAGGCCTTGTGTAATGTATATCCCAGCGTCACGTTTTTAATTCGCAGATAAGAACCGTTTTCCAGGTAAAAATCAGAAGTATTGCTGAAATTACCATTGTTATCACGCGCTGAAACCCGTGGAATTTCGCCCCCTGTATTGGTCGGCGACCATGCCTCGAGTATAGCAGCATCTTTGTTATAATTCTGGCCTGACGCAGCATTCAATGTCATATATTTTATCCCGTTGAAGATTTTGCTGCCCTGTACGCCCTGGGCAAAAATATTGATATCAAAATTCTTGTAATTCGCGTTGAAACTGAATCCGTAAGAGAAATCCGGCAATGCACTTCCTTTATATACACGGTCGTTGTTATCAATTTTACCGTCGCCGTTTTGGTCAACAAATTTCAGGTCACCTGCTACTGCATTTGGCTGTATTACCGTTCCGCTGGCAGACTTGTAATTTTTAGCTTCATCGGTACTCTGAAATATACCGGCAGTTTGTATCACATAATAGGAATACAAAGGCTGGTCTACCTGTATCCTGATCGGATCAAGTATCGCTCTTACCGTCTGGTCTATAGACAGGCTTGAATTTCCGTCAGGCAGTGACAGTAGTTTGTTGCTTACTTTCGTGAAAGTAAGGTTCATGCTGTACTGAAATTCATGTCCTTCCTTATTTTTATAGTTGATGCCGAACTCAGCACCCCTGTCCCTGAACAAACCACCATTTACCCACTGGCTTTCCACTCCGGTTGTACTGGTTAAAGTTTTACGTATAATCATGTTGTCCGTTTTCTTTACGAAGTAGTCGGCGCTCAGTGTAAGGCGGTTGTCTAAAACTCCTGCATCAATACCAAAGTCCGTCTGTTTGGAGGTAGCCCAGGTCAGCGAAGGATTTGCCAGCACATTTTCATAATATCCGTTAGTAAGTGTTGGAGTTGCCCCCATATAGATCTGGCTCTTGCTCAACAGCGGATTAACCGAAGTAGCCTCCAGACTTCCAAGGTTACCCAGAACACCATAACTTCCCCTAACCTTCAGCAAGTTCAGCCAGGTGGTATTTTTCAGGAAATCCTCATTAGACAACACCCAGCCTGCAGACACTGAACCATAGTTCTGGAAACGGTTTTCTTCTGATACCAGTGAACTTCCGTCGCGTCTGCCGATCAGTGAAAGCAGGTATTTGGCATTATAATCGTAATTTACCCTTCCGATGTAGGAAATCAGGGAGGTTGTATTTTTCTCACTTGTTGAAGGAAAAATTGTATTGGCATTCTGGAGATAGCGGTAATTCTCAGACTCATCATCAAATCCACGTGCATAAACATACAATCTTTCATTTGTAGTTTTCTGAAAGGTATAACCACCAAGCAGGTTCAGGTGATGTGCACCGAAAGCATGATCATAGTTCAGGGTTTGCTCTGTCAGAAGGTCTACGTTATTTTTCGACTCCTGTGTAAGCTGGTTAAAATCAAATATCTTTCCGATCTCCGGAACTTTGGTTTCAAACTGTTTGAAAAAAGTAGATGTCTTGGTAATCGACAGGTTTGACCTGAATCTAAGGTCTTTCAGGATAGTAACTTCGGCGTATGGGTTGATATTAAGGTCCTGAACCGGATTGCTGATATCCAAACGCTGCAGATAGGCAACCGGATTGATTACATCACCATATGCACCGGCATACTGTGCCGGCAATCCGGAAAATGCGCCGGAAGGAGTATATACTGAAACACTTGGTGGATAAAAAAGTGCCGAGACAATGGCACCTGTGTAAGCACTCGTTGTACTTGCAGTATTACCATTTGTATTGGAATAAAACATGTTTTCACCAATCTTTAACCAGGGAGTAATCTGGTGACTGGAATTTAGCCTGAAATTGTAGCGGCGCCCATAGGTATTTTGTAAAATACCTTCAGTATTGCGGTAGTTGAAACCACTGTAAAAGTTGGATGTTTCATTGCCCCCACTCATGCCAAAGGTATATTCCTGCTGCATTCCTGTACGGAAAACTTCATCTACCCAGTTTGTTTTGGTAAGCTGTCCATCGGGATAGACCGAAGCGTCGAATGCCGGATTCCTTGCTATACCTGCATTGTCTGCCGCTAGATTTGAAACAGCAGCATACTGCGCTGCGTCCAAAGCCTGTACTTTCTTCCAGGCGTTCTGGAACCCATTCTTTACATCCAGTGAGACAGCAATCTTTCCGGCTTTACCCTTCTTTGTGGTAATCAGGATAACACCACCAGAAGCCCTTGCGCCATAAATAGCAGCAGAAGCATCTTTTAGTACAGACATAGACTCTATATCATTTGGATTAAGGTTTGGCGTGCCTGTATAAATCGACCCATCTACTACGTAAAGTGGCTCTTCGCCATTGATACCACCTACACCGCGCACACTTACTTTTGGTTTTCCGGTTGGATCCCCGCCCTCATTGCTTACGGTTACTCCCGGAGTTTTTCCCTGAAGTGCCTCGGTAAAATTACCCAGAGATCTTGAGGTTAGCTTATCAGTCTGTACCTCAGAAACAGCGCCAGAGACCGCAGATTTCTTCTGTGTACCATAACCGACCACTATGACCTCATTAAGATTACCGGCGGAAGGTTTCATAGTAATCAACAGGCTTTTTTCGCTGCTAACTGTTAGTGTTTGTTTTTCATATCCGATGTAGGAAATCTCCAGGACACTGTTTAAGGGTGCGGTAATCACAAACTGACCGCTGGCATCGGTTGATACACCATTGGTTGTACCCTGTACTTTTACACTTACACCAAACATAGCTTCGCCCCTTTCATCGAGCACTTTTCCGGTAACGGTCAGTCTGGATTCATTTGATACCTGCCCCGAGATCACAACTACATTGCTATCAATAGAATAAGCCAGCCGACCGCTTAACAACTGATTGAGTATCCGGCCCAAAGGCGCTTCATCAACTTTCAGGTTAACTTTGCCTAACCTTTTCAGCAGGGCATTGTTATAGAAGAAACGGTAATCGCTTTCATGCTGTATAGCAGAGAGAATTGTGCTGATTTCAGCCTGCTTTATATCAAAGCTGAAGGTGTTTTGAGAATAAACTTTTGCTGCCTGAACCTGCAGACTGCAAACTAGCGTAATGATAAAGCCTAATTTCATGATCCGGAGAAATTTCAGACATGGGGATATCCGTAGGACAGCAGTAGCCCTTTTGTTTTTTTTCATACATTTGTGTTAAGAGTATTAAAATTTGGAGTAAAGATTTCGAAGGCTTACTCCTTTTATTAATTTCATTCAGGGGAGAGCTTGCTCTGCCCTGTTTCTAAGGATCTGCCTGATAGTAGATTTTTTCCATACTTTACTTGGTTTTACTGATGCTTAAAATTATTGTATCTCCTTTTAGTTCGTATTCAAACTCCGTGATCATCTGCAGCAAATGCAATGCACGCTTCAGATCTTCAGTTTCAAAAACTCCCGTAATCAGCTCGCTTTTGAGTTGCTCCTGCTGAAAGACAAGTTTTACTTTGTATTTACGTTCTATCACTTTGGCCACTTCGCCAAAAGATTCGTTGTTGAATGCAACTTTGCGGGACAGCCAGGCAATCTCATAAATATCATCTGCAGCTATACTGCCGGCAATTGTCTGCAGTTTATATTTGACCTCGCCGGGCAAATGTGCCGTCTTAATGTTACTAAACCGTTTTGATACAGTTAACTTTTCATTTGGCACAAGCGTAATCTGTTTATCCGGTTCACCATCCATTACCACCTGTACTTTGCCGTGGATGAGCGTGGTTTCTACATTCGCATCATCCTGATAAGCTTTCACATTGAATGCTGTACCCAGCACTTTAACGGTTAAGTTTCCTGCGTGTACGAGAAAGGGACGGTGAGGATTTTTAGTCACTTCAAAATATGCTTCTCCCTGCAGCATCACCTCTCTGCTGCCGGCAGCGAAATGTACAGGGTACGATAGAATGGTGCCTGCATTCATTTTTACGGTACTGCCATCTGGCAGCTGTATACGAAGGGTTTTTCCAAAGGGAACCTTCCATGTTTTGTACGCGCCAGATACCCCTTGACGGTCAGCATATCTATTTTGATAAAGTACAACACCAGCTGTAAAAACACACAGTAACACTGCGGCAGCAGCAATCCACCTTTTATAATCTAAGCTTTTCCTGTTCTTCAAAACCGGGGAAGGCCTGTTCGTTGCAGCATTGATCTGTTTCCAGATCCTGTTGAGCTGGAGCTGAACTTCCTCATCACGGGGAGTAGCTTTTATATCAGACTTTAATACCCGTGTAACCTCTTCAATTTGCTGGTATTCCGGAAATCTTTTGAGCAGGGCAGTCAATTCCAGCAGCTCCTCTTCGGTTGCATTTGCTGAAATCTTTTTTACCAGCAGCTCTCTGATCCTGATCTTTTCCATTCTTCCTTATTTATTGCTTATTCCTTGAATGAGGACACACATTTTAATAAAATTCCTAAAGAAATTTCAAATAACATCAAACTTGCGGCGGTTTCTTAAGAAAAAGATAGACAATGAGGGTATATCCCCAAAAAAAACATGTTTTACGTATACGCAGACCTAAACAAACCGCAGGAAGTAGGTAAAAAATACATCAGTCTTGTGTGAAGTATCAAATACCGGTATTTTAAAAAGTGTTGACCGGACATCTTCATTCCCGGATATGAAAGCCTGAAAGTTGTTAGCATAATAACCTGAGCAGCCGAACTAACTTTGTTTTGTCTCTTTAACGACAAGTTCTTCGAGTTTTTTTATAGCAATACTGAGTTGAGCAAATACAGTTTTATTGGATATCTCCAGGATTTGCGCAACCTCATTTGCCGTTAGGTTATCTTCACGTATCATTTTAAAGATCACCCTACAACGTGGCGGCAATTGATTTACAGCCTGATCTATAGATAACTTCATCTGTTTGCCGATCATCAGCTGTTCCGGATTAGGCTGTAGGACAAACAGCTCAAAAGACTGCTCATAAGCGGTCATAAATGAGTTTTTCCTGGACGATACCCTGTTCAGATAATTCAGGGAAGCATTTTTAACGGCAACATAAAGGTAAACTGTTAAATTCCGTATTTTATCCAGCTTAGCCCTGTCTAACCACAGCCTGACAAAAACATCATTTACAATTTCTTCGGCAATCTCCTTCTCCTTTACAAAGGAATAGGCGAACTGAAAGATCTTAACAACGTTTTGCTGATAAAGCTGGTTAAAGGCCATCTCATCGTTATGAAATTGGATACGATGGATAAGTTGTTCCATAACTGAGCTCGCTATGGAATAAAACTACGCAAAAATTTCTTTTCTGCAGACATAATATCAAGAACCTCCTTCTGTTTTAAAGCCTGCCCGTATACTTTGACCTGATCAATATACCCATGAAAAACCCTTTCTGACGGAAACTCTTCATTCCTGCCGATCTGCCACCTGCTCTCTGCCGACAGATTGACCAGGCCATCCACTTTCGCAGCAGCACTGGGTTTACCATCTACATAGAGATAAAGCATATCTCCTGAACATACGCCTGCAAGGTGATGCCATTGGTTCATCCAGTTTGCAGGGAGGTCTATAGTAATATCCCCACGCCCCCATCCTCCGGCAAAAAACGTTAAAGTTTTGTTATTATTTGTTTGCAGCACGTGATGATCCCCTTTACTGAGCATATCCACCAGCCCGCTTTCGTTTCCCTTTTCAGGATAAACCCAGCACATCATTGTAAGGCTTTCCCCCATTTGATCAAGGCTTATGGCACTGGGTACCTCCACAAAGCTGTCTTCACCAAGTAATACCTGGTTACCTTTTGTGGTGGTGGTTCCTGATTTACCATTGATTATAGCATGATTTTCAAAACCGGAACGGTCTGCAAGGGTATCATTATTATTTTTTACCAGCGAAAGATCAAGCAGTAATGAGGAAGTGTCAGTGCTGTAAACTTTGTATTTCGCAGATTGATAACCTGTTGGTGAAGATCCATGATGTAGGCTGACAAGAATGTTACCAACCGTTAAAGTATATAGACCCGCCTGCCCCGCGACAAACTGATGCTCAGTAAACTTAGTTTTTCCAGGGCCAAGGGTAATTGTATCTGTAAATAATACCAGGTCATTGATCTTCAGTGGAATTTTAAATTCCTGTGTATGCCCTGTCAGATTTTGCAGCACATAGCTGATTTTTTGTGCGGTATGCTGCTTAACCATAGGGCTAAACTTTAGTCCAGACACCTGGTATGGAGAAATTACAGGCTTTAGCGGCTCCACTACAGTAATACGCTGACCATTTTGGGCCGACAAACCTATCGTCAGATTACCCGGATCGTATAGGCGGCAACTCACAGAATCCTGCACTGTACCTCCTGCAGGAACGAGCACATTTTTAAACAGCAGTGGTTTACCATTGGCATATACTACGATTTTTTGAGTACCCAGACTGCCTTTGTTAATCAGGTTAAAAAAAATCCGGAACTGTTCATTCGGCTCCACTGTATTTTTACTCAATTTATAATTAATGATACTGATTTCAGCAGCGGTTTTGGTTTCTGATAAAGCTGAGGGATCACGGTCTTCCGGCCAGTTACCATCAGCTGATTTACTCATCACAAATTCCAATGTCCCACCCTGCATGATTTGCTTGTGTGCAATTACCAATTGTTCATAAGGCTGATGGTTTAACTGAAGGGACTTTACATACTTATTTGCGCGCGACTGTCCAGCGGCATCTATAGTGAAAGTTTTTTGACCAGCAAGATGGAGCTTCACTGATTGAAACAATGGAGCACCTATTGCATACAGCGGGCGTCCGGGGCTAAGCG
>NZ_JBEVDX010000057.1:0-13888 GCF_040513095.1 Pedobacter sp.
ATCCATGCAGAATTTGTATCTACAATCTGGCCGATCAGTATCTCGTCACCTATGGTAATGATCTCAGCTAACATAAAATTCTTTAAAAACGTGTATAATAAGCCTGTTGCTTGCTCAGTTTTAAGTCCTGCAAGATTGATGCCTTAACTTTGATCGTCAGGTTATAACTCCTGTAAGTACCGATTGGAATCCAGTGGATACTCATATCCCAGCAGTGCATATCCCTGTAGATCGAGAACGATGTCGGAGACAAACCATTGGTCTTAAAATCATAACCCGACGTAAACTGTACTTTCCATTTTGGCGTTACATTGAAGTCGCCATTAAAGTTCAGTGTATTCGTAGTAGTTGATCTAAATTCTGTGAGGGGCTTACTGTAGTCGAAACGATAAGAGAAAGTAAAATTCCATGGAATTTTAAAATCCACAAATGCATTTGGATCATTGCTTACTTCCTGCAGCTGTGCGGCCTGCTCCGGTGTCATACCCGTTTGCTGAACCTGTTTAGTCGTATTATCTATTGCCTGGTTGCGGGCTTTAAAAGCTTCAGCATTCAAGCTGTACCCGAATGAGAAACCGAACCTTGTCAGTGAAGGGACAGTATAGCGGTCGATCATCTTGCGCACTTTTGTAGTTGTGCTGGTGATCGAGTCACGCGTATCATAAAGACTGAATGATCCATCATAGGTAAAACCCAGTTTATCGGTGAACTGCGAGCGTCCGCTGAACGTAGGGTCTGTTAGTTTGAAAGATGTAGCGAGGAAATTGTATGAACTGTTGATACTTAAACCCTGGATAATCGGGATCTTCCTTGTTCCGCTGCCTGTCGTATCTTTTGCAGACAGCACTTTGGCCTCTACAGTATTGTCTAAACCGAAACTAATGCTTCCGCTTTCGCCTTCGGCAGGGCCACCATAGGTAGTACCGCTAAAGATGGAATACTTTCTGTTTCTTCCTGTGATCGGATCAATCACATGTGTGCCATCCTGATATAACAGGTCTTTATAGTATCCGTAGGAAGGTGCAGAGAAATCCGGGCGGTAACTCATGTTCACATTTGGGGTCATCACCCAGCGCAATGCTTTTAAGTTTCCTAAGTTTTTAAACTGTGCAGTATTATAGATCTTGGTGGACACTCCCATGTTAAAGCTGTATTCCCCTGAACGTTTAAAGCCGTCAACAGTATCCATTTTCGTAGTATAAGCCTGCAGCACACCGCCTGAAACTACCCCTTTTATAGCTGTCTGGCGTGTCGACTGAAACTGCCATTTCTCCAGGTAGTTTGCTCCCGCTGTGAAGTTGAAATATTTTGCAGCTGTAAAGTTGATTGAAACCGGTACTGTGTGCTGGATACCATTACTCAGCTTATTCAGACTTTCCTGTGAGAACAGGAGACTGTCTTTGGTAGCGATAGAGTTTGTGGCTACAACACTGTAACCAACTGTCAGCTTCTGGTACCATTTCTGGTCACCCACCCTCTTTTTGGAGTCGAAGGGACTGAAAGTAGGTACGTTCATACTGAAGGAAGGCAATGTAATCGCCACATCTTTCGACAATGTATTCTGGCTATGCGTAGCGGCTAAGGAATAGTTGATCCCGTTGGAAAAGTTTTTGGAATAACTGATACCTGACGACAGGATATTCTCAGCGATGGCATATGGATTATAAGAGTTACCACCTGCCGTATTCGTATTGTAAGCACTGGTTTTAATGTTTACGTTTGAGCTGAAGGTTGTCCCCGGCTTGGCATTTGCATCCTGCGTGTGCACCCACTGGATACTGTAATCCTTTCTGGGTTCATATTCAGGTGTTCCTTCCACCCCGTAACGGTTACTCGCGTAGTCAACCTTAATATTACCCGTATATTTATATCTCTTTTTATAACTCGATGTGACAGACCCGCTGTATGATCCCCTGGTATAAAGTGTTCCGAGGAATTTCGCGTCCCAGTAATCATTCAGGATCAGGTAATACCCAAAGTTCTGAAAGTTAAATCCCCTGGTGGCATCATCACCAAAACTCGGCAGGATAACCCCGCTGTTTTTCTTGTTGGGTTTCGGGAAAAATGCAAAGGGAAGTCCTAATGGAAGTGGTATATCCTCAATCTTCAGGTACACCGGCCCTGTGATAATCTGCTTGTCGGTCACGATTCCTTTTGTGATGAACAGTCCGTAATGCGGATGTGGCAGGTCACATGTACTATAGGTCATGCCTTTCACATTGATTTCGTTATCGGGCTGGCGTTTACTTTGTCCGCCGGAGAAGAACCCTCCCTCTTGTTCAGTGAAGGTATTGAACACTCTTCCTTTTCCTGATTTCGTATTGTAAAACAGGGAATCAGCTACGGAAGAACCTTCCTTGTCCATTTTAAAAATGGGCTTTCCCAGGTATTTATTGCTTTTCGGGTCTTTTCTGCCGCTGGCAAATACCGTATTGGTTTTGGAATCGTAGGTAATATAGTCCGCATCAAGCTCGAAGGACTGATAGATCACCCTTGCCTTACCATATAAATAGATAATACTTCTGTCCTTGCTGAATTTCGTGGAATCGACCGCCGAATATTCTATTTTTTCGCTGCCTGCTTTGATCGACTTTTTGGATGTATCCTGTGCAGGTCGGGGTAGCCTTTTGGTGGTGTCCTGCTGCTGCATCACCTGCATGGAAGCGGAAGAGGAAAATGCAAACGCAGAATGACCGGCAAACACCAGCATTACGAATGAACTCAATAAAATAACGGTCTGTAAGAATCTCAAATTCGTGAATGAATGTAACAATTGTGCCAGTGTTTATCCCAAAACGCTCAAAATTAATGAAAAATATAGCATTGCCGGGAGCAAATCCAATTTTGCCTGAATATATTTACCTGACAATATATAAATGCAAGATTATCAGCTGATTGTCATGTAAAAATATTTTTAGTATGTTCAAATAGTTTTGATCATTAGGGGTAATAATTGGTAATTTAAAGCATAGCATTTACGACAAGGGAAACTAAAATTTTTATTATACTATCTTTGTCCCCAAACAAGATGGCTGAAATGGTGTATTCATGATGTCCGTTCATTAAAATCAGACAATTGAAATGTTACTGAAAAAAAATATATTCCTGTTTACACTTGTACTTTTTATGAGCGCTAAATGCGTTTTTTCCCAGGGATATAGAGTAAAAACTATCGTTATTGACCCGGGCCACGGTGGTGATAAACCTGGTGCAGCTGGTAGTTACTCCCTCGAAAAAAACATTGCCTTGCAGGTTGGACTCAAGCTAGGCAGGAAATTTGAAGCTGAAATGCCGGGTGTAAAGATCCTTTATACGCGTAAAACCGACACTGATGTATCTTTGTACAAGCGGGCCGAAAAGGCAAATGATGCCAAAGCAGATTTATTTATTGCGATCCACTGCAATTCAATGCCCGACAACAGGGTAGTAACAGGCTACACCAAAAGAAAAGGAAAAAAAATTCCCAAATACAGTTATGTAAAGAATAAATCGACCCGCGGCGTAGAAACATTCGTTGCCGGAAGCCACCGCCTCCACGAACAGGATGGTGCAATCAGGGAAAATGCCGATGTCCGTCTGGAAAAAGACTATAAAAAGCATTATGATGGATACGATCCGAAGGATCCCGAAACATTTATTATACTATCTTTGTTTAAGAATGTATACAGAGACAAAAGCCTGCGGTTAGCGAAGCTGATCCAGAACAATTACACCAGAGAAAACCACCGGCTGGACAGAGGTGTAAAAGAACAGGGAATTTTAGTCCTGCAAAGATGTGGCTTGCCTTCTGTACTCACCGAAATAGGATTTATTTCAAATCCTGCCGAAGAGGACTACATGAATTCGGCCAGCGGACAGGCAGAAATTGTGAACGCAATCTTCAAAGCTGTAAAAACGTACAAGAAAGAAACTGAAATAAATTAAGTAAACTAAGCATAAGTGAAAATAGCAAACGAAACCAAAGTAGGCATATTAGCAGCCTTTTCCATCGCGGTACTGATCATCGGATATAACTTTCTGAAGGGTAATTCAATTTTTTCAAGTGAAACTGTATTGTATGCCAGATACGCCCGCGTAGATGGTCTGGCAGTGTCAAAACCCGTACTGATCAACGGATTCCAGATCGGCCGTGTAGATAAACTGGTTTTACAGCCCAATGGTGAGATCGTTGCTACGCTGAAAATCAAAGGTAAATATGATATCCCTAAAAACAGTATTGCACGCCTTGAAGGTACTGACCTTTTAGGAAGCAAGGCAATTGTAATGGCTTTGGGTACGGGGAAAGATTACGCGCTGGATGGTGATACACTGAACGCGAATGTTGCGCAGAACCTTATGGAAGCGGTTGAGCCGGTACAGAAGAAAGCGCAGCTGATTATTGGTAAAATGGATTCTATCCTTACCAGTGTGAATACTATTCTTAACCCTGACTTCCAGAATAACGTTAACAAAAGTTTCAACAGCATTGCTGCTACATTAGCGTCTTTAGAAGGGACTTCTAAGAAAGTTGATGGATTGGTTGGTACTGAAGGCAAAAGGATTTCAGCAATTTTAGCGAATGCTGAGTCTATTTCTGCAAATTTGAAGAACAACAATGCGAAGATCAATGCGATTTTAAATAATATAAATACGATTACTGATCAGGTTGCCGCTGCTAACTTTAAACAGACTATTGATAATGCTAATAAGGCTGTTGCTGATTTGCAGGGTATTGTTACCAAGGTTAATGATGGCAAGGGTACGCTTGGCCTATTGGTTAACGATACCAAGATGTATGATAACCTGAATAATGCTTCCAAGAATCTGGATAATTTGATTATAGATTTGAAAGAGAATCCTAAGCGGTATGTACACTTCTCGGTTTTTGGAGGGGGTTCTAAAGATAAATAAGGGTTTCGCCTGATTAAGGCATCTTTGACAGGAGATTACTGTTTGAGATGTTGGTTAATCAAAAAGGGTTAAGTATTTTCGATGCTGCCTAGCGCTGAAGGGCGCTAGAAGGCAACGAAAACACTTAACCCTTTTTGATTGGAATAAACTCCGCAGTATATCCGGTCAGGAATATGCTCCCCTGTCAGGTGCATAATCAAATGTCAACCCGTATTTTTGGGGCGTAACCATGGATATTACATGCCCCTCAACCGGTTACCTTTATGACGCATTAAGTCATTGTATCTTTTGTATATTTTATTTTTTTTACATGTTTGCATTAAGCAGGTGTGCATGATGCAGGTATGCGGTATGCAGGTATGCAAATATGGTTAAATGGCTATGCATTATGTAAGTAGACCATATGCTGCTATACAGTATAAACTTATGTATTATGGAGGTATGCAATATGCAGGTATGCGATATGCCGGTATGCAATATGCCGGTATGCAATATGCAAGTATGCAATAAGCAGGTATGCAAAATGCATATGTAAGTATACATTGTGTAGGTATGCGATATACAGGTATGCGATATGCAGGTCTGCATCATGCATGGATGAAGGAGCCTTTAGGATTTTCTGGGATTATAAAAAAGGTCTGCAGTATTACGGCCTTGCGTTGTTTTGCTTGCAAAATTATGCCGCCGTAATACTGCAGACCTTTTTTATCCCCCACAGAACAATCCCTAAATGGCGTATGTATTTCCTTCTAGTGCGAGTTCCGTGTTTTCAAATACAGTTAGTGCTTCTTCCAGAAGGGGCGTCAGCGTTTTGTAGCGGGATGAGAAGTGGCCGATCAGCAACTTGGTTGCGCCAACTGTTTTAGCCACCTGGGCGGCTTGTAGTGCAGTGGTGTGGTGCGTTAAGCTTGCCCTGTCAACTAATTCATCGAGGAATGTTGCTTCATGGTAGAGCATGGTACAGTTCCTGATGCTTTCCAGGTATGTTCCGTCTGCGAGGGTATCCGAGCAGTAACAGTAACACTTTGGATCATCAGAATCCAGGGTATACTCATCATTTACGATCAGTTTTCCGCCGGGGAGTTCCAGGTTCAGTCCTCTCTTCAGCAGCGGGTAGTATTCTACCGGGATGTTGTCTGCTTCCAGTTTTTCCGAGATAAGTTTGCGCTGGCGTTTTTTCTCCGTGAATTTAAATCCGGTGGTGGGAATACGATGGTTCAGGACGATCGTCTCAACGGTCATGTCCTGGTTTTCGAAGATTATTCTTGGGATATCAGCTGTTGTGGCTACGAAATCAATCTCGTAGCGCAGGATGGTGTCTGAGTATTTGAATTGCATTTCCAGGATCTCCTTGAGGGGAGCCGGTCCAAAGATCTGGAAAGGTTTTACGCGTCCGTTCAGGTGCATTGTAGAGAGCAGTCCGATGAGGCCGAAGTAGTGGTCGCCATGGAGGTGACTGATAAAGACTGCATCGATTTTGCTGGCTTTGAGGCCAAAGCGGATCAGCTGATGCTGCATACCTTCGCCGCAGTCTATCAGGTAGATCTTTTCGTTACAATTTAAAAGTTGTGCTGTTGGATTTCTATTAAATACAGGGGTAGCAGAACTACTCCCTAAAATGGTAACCTCAAATTTCATTCAATCTCCTGATCAAAGCTCCCCAGTAATTCCTTTTCAATTTCTTCCATGAAGATCAGATCTTCAGCTTCCTCCAGTTGACCTACTATATTTAACGACTGATCGATAGATGACATCTCCAGCAACTGGCGGATGCACTTTGTCACTCCCGTCACAATAAATAAACCCTTAGCTTTTTTACATAACCTGTCTCCTACCAGAAGACAGCTCAGATCCTGTGAATCATCACAGGAAGACACTACAGAAAGATCCATGACTATGTTACAATAGCCTTCAGCATTCAGCAGGATGAATTCAGATTTCAACCTTGGAGCGTTCTCCGTGGTCAAACAGGTTTCTTCCAATCTGAGGACCACATACTTTTCATGTTTATCAACTGAAAATTTCATATTAGTGCTATTTGATGCAAACAAATTAAGAAATTAATTTGACAAAAGTGCAGTAAGACTGTTTAAAACATTCTGCTCAACCCTGTTAAGGATATCGTCCTGTTCGTTCTTGATGAATTTATCACCTGTAATCTGCTCATAAAGTTCTATGTAACGTTCAGAGATCGAATCTACGATTTCCGGTGTCATTACCGGAATTGCTTGTCCGTCCTTACCCTGGAAGCCGTTTTCAATCAGCCATTTCCGTACAAACTCTTTGGAAAGCTGCTTCTGCGGTTCATTTTTTTCCTGGCGCTGCTCATAATCTTCAGCATAAAAATAACGGGAAGAATCCGGGGTGTGGATCTCATCAATCAGGAAAATCTCCTCCCCAACTTTACCAAATTCATATTTCGTATCAACCAGGATCAGTCCTCTTTCGGCAGCCATCTCAGTACCACGCTTGTAAAGGGCCTGGGTATATTCTTCCAGACGATCGTAATCTACGATTGAAACGATACCTTTTGCAAGGATGTCCTCTCTTGAAATATCTTCGTCATGTCCTACACTGGCCTTTGTTGTAGGCGTGATGATCGGTGCTGGTAATTTATCGTTTTCTTTTAGTCCGTCAGGCAGTGCTACGCCGCAAACACTGCGTTTACCTTCGCTGTATTCTCTCCAGGCATGTCCTGCAAGATAACCACGGATTACCATTTCCACTTTAAAAGGTTCGCAGATTCTTCCGATTGTTACCATTTCATCCGGCACAGCAATCACCCAGTTTGGAACGATATCGGCTGTTGCCTCTAAAAATTTAGCTGCAATCTGGTTCAGTACCTGGCCTTTGAAAGGAATAGCTTCAGGAAGTACCACATCAAATGCAGAAATCCTGTCTGTCACTACCATCGTCATCAGACGGTGGTCAATAGTATATACGTCACGTACCTTACCCTTGTAAAAACTGCTCTGTTTTGGAAATTTAAAATTGGTTTCTTTTATTGCTCTCATGTTGTTGATGGTTCACATCAATTTATTGTTAAAAATTATTGTATATCTCCGTAGGCTTTCAAAATCCTCTTCACTAATTTGTGTCTTACTACATCTTCGCCTGTCAGATAGATGATCTCAATTCCAGGAATATCATCAAGGATACGCAAAGCGTTATGTAAACCTGACATCCCTTTCTTTGGTAAATCTATCTGGGTCACGTCTCCCGTGACGATAAATTTCGCAGAAGGACCCATTCGGGTAAGGAACATTTTCAGCTGCAGGTCTGTAGAGTTCTGTGCCTCATCCAGGATTACAAAACAGTTATCTAGTGTCCTTCCGCGCATAAAAGCCAGCGGGGCAATTTCAATCGTTCTGTTCTCCAGGTACAGCTTCAGTTTTTCGGCCGGGATCATGTCGTCCAGGGCATCATACAGGGGACGAAGGTAAGGATCTACCTTTTCCTTCAGATCGCCCGGCAGGAAGCCCAGGTTCTCCCCCGCTTCAACCGCTGGTCTTGTGAGTATAATTCTTTTGATCTCTTTATTTTTCAATGCGCGGACAGCAAGTGCCACGGCAGTGTAAGTTTTACCTGTTCCGGCAGGGCCGATGGCAAAAAGTACATCATTCTTTACAATACTGTCCACCATCCGGCGCTGATTGGCCGTGCGGGCCTTGATCATCAATCCATTGTTTCCAAAGACAATCACCTCACCACCACCCCCATTCAGTTTTGCGGGAGCCGCATCATCCAGTTCTGCGCTATGTTTAATAGCCAGGATGGATTCAATTTCATTCGTATTTAACGAACCATACTGCTCCAGGTGCCCTACCAGTTTGCCGAACTTCTTATCGAATAATTTCTGCTCCTCTTCATCCCCTAACACCTTCACTTCGTTGCCTCTGGCAACAATTTTCAGCTTCGGAAATGCGCGTTTGATCAACTCATAATGTTCATTGTTGGAACCCCAGAATTGTGCCGGATTTACTGTTTCTAATGTTAGTTTAAGTTCGTTCAAAATATTGTTTTTAGGATAGAGGTGTATATTTTGATTTAAATTTGAATATTTGCAGGCGGGTTACCGCATACGCAAGAATAAGAATAAATATTCAATATTTAATGGCCATTATCACTTTAACGACAGATTTAGGTTCCAAAGATTTTTATCAGGCTGCCCTCAAAGGCAGTATCCTGACGATCTTGCCTACAGCCA
Organism: Pedobacter sp.; assembly: GCF_040513095.1. Lineage (GTDB taxonomy): Bacteria > Bacteroidota > Bacteroidia > Sphingobacteriales > Sphingobacteriaceae > Pedobacter. The sequence goes on from NZ_JBEVDX010000057.1 coordinate 9,098, forward strand.
CTATCGTTGATATTACCCATGAAGTTCCTTCCTTCAATATCTCGTATGCAGCCTTCGTTTTAAAGAATGTTTACCACTATTTTCCTAAAGGTACTGTGCATCTGATTGGTATAGATTCAGTGTTCAGCGAAAACACAAAATATGTGGGCCTAAAATACCAGGACCATTATTTTGTAGGTGCCGATAACGGCATCTTTTCCCTGCTCTTTGAGGGCAAGCCTGACGAAATTGTAGAGCTCAATATCATGCAGGACCTGAAATACCTGCACTTTCCACTGGTAGATATTTTTGTGAAAGCAGCCATCCACCTGGCCAAAGGCGGAAAGCTGAAAGACATTGGCCTGCCTGCTGAGGGTATCGAGGAAAGAATGCTGCTGAACCCGGTTATCGAAAAAGATATGATCAGGGGAAGCGTAATATATATTGACACCTTCTGCAATGTAATTACAAATATCACCAAGGAGCTGTTTACGAAAATCCAGCGGAACCGCGATTTCACCCTGTACTTCAGAAAAAGCGAAACTATCACCCAGCTGAGCTGGCACTATAACGAAGTTCCCGAAGGGGAAAAGTTGTGCCTGTTCGGGATCAGCAACCACCTCGAGATCGCGATCAATAAAGGAAAAGCCAGCGGATTGCTGGGATTACACCTGAGCGATATCGTGCGCATCCAGTTTCACGGGTAGTTTGTTTGTTACCTTTGTCCCGGTTGTAAGGCATAGTGTTTGCTGCATACAGCAAAAATATCCATATGATCAGATTTTTGCTCCTTTTCCTCCTTATCAGCGGAGGCCTGAATGCGATGGCTCTCCAGAACGACACCTCAGCCTATCAGTTTCAACGTCTAAAAATCAATGGCCTGCTTGCAGAGCGCAGTGCCAAGTTTGGGCAATATGATCTCAGTTTGAATGCGCGTACAGGAATATTTGGCCTGCAGACAAAAAACGACCTGCGCAACTCCAATGAAATCCTGAGAGGGATCATCCTAAGCGACAACAATATTTTCAGGGAACTGAAGATCCTCATGAATTACAAGGACCAGGAAGTACAGCAAGTACAGAGCAATGCCAGTAATACCAATAAACGTATTGAAGGATATATGCTGACCATCAAAAAACTGCAGCAGCAGAATGATGAGCTGAAAGCGAAAACAGCGCAGGTAGCAGAGAAAAAGGATACAAATACCTATCTGATAATTGTACTGGGAATAATCATTGTGGGATGGGGAATATACAGCTATACCACCACAAGAAGGAAACAATAAAGTTTAGGGGCTCAATAGCTTAAGCCCCTAAACCTCAAATCTTACTTATTGAAATGCGCAATGATCAGTGAAGCTAATTCTTCACCAATACGTTCCTGAGCTTCATTTGTTGCCGCACCGATGTGTGGTGTCAATGAAATCTTAGGATGCGATAATAAAGCCTGTAATGGCGTAGGTTCATTGTCAAATACATCAAGTCCCGCGAAAGAAACTTTGCCGCTATCCAATGCATTGATCAGCGCCTGCTCATCAATGGTACCACCTCTTGAACAGTTTACAATTCCTACTCCCGGTTTTACCAGATCAAATTCAGCCGCGCCCAAAATAGGCTTATCTGCAAATGGGGTATGTAAAGTGATGAAATCACTGTTTGCAATTACTTCTTCCAGTGCAACTGTTTTCACAGGAATATCCAGTGTAAGATCGCCCTGGAATTTCAGCGTGATCGCACCTTCAAAGGGATAAAGGTCATAGGCAAGAACATTCATACCCAGTCCTAAAGCAACTGAAGCAGTAGCTCTTCCTATTCTACCAAAACCAATGATACCCAAAGTTTTACCCTTTAGTTCAACACCTTTGGCATAATCCTTTTTCAGTTTGTTAAAGTTGGTAGCACCTTCAACAGGCATTTTGCGGTTTGCATCCTGTAAAAAGCGGACACCGGTAAATAAGTGTGCAAATACCAGTTCAGCTACAGATAATGAAGATGCTGCTGGCGTATTTACTACTGCAACACCTTTTTCACGTGCATACTCCACGTCAATGTTATCCATTCCAACTCCACCTCTACCGATCAGTTTCAGGTTCGGGCAGGCGTCAATTACATCTTTGCGTACTTTGGTAGCACTTCTTACAGTGATACCGTCATAATTTTGCAGTGCTTCAATCAGTTTATCCTGTGCAACGGTTTCTGTATCTACAATAAAACCGGCTTCTTCTAATAATCGTTTTCCGATAGGATCAATCCCATCGTTTGCAAGTATCTTAGTCATTAAATTTTATTTTTGGTTTTTTTCGGCAAAATCCTGCATTAATTCTACTAATGCATGTACGCTTGTAATAGGCAGGGCATTGTAGATAGACGCTCTGAAACCGCCTACGCTTCTGTGTCCTTTAATTCCTTCCATTCCGTTTTCTTCAGCATATTTCAGGAATGGTTTTTCCAGTTCAGGATTCTCCATAACGAAACATACATTCATTCTTGAACGGTCTTCAACTGCGCAGGTTCCTTTGAATAAAGGATTTCTGTCAATCTCCGTATATAAAGCTTTTGCTTTCGCGATATTCTCTTTTTCAATTTCAGCAACACCACCTTTGGATTTCAGCCATCTCAGGTTCAGCATTGCCACATAAATTGCAAATACAGGAGGCGTGTTGTACATAGAACCACCCTCGATGTGTTGTCTGTAATCCAGCATTGAAGGGATCTTGTTAGTTGTTTTACCTAAGATCTCGTCCTTAACGATCACTACAGTAGCACCGGCAGGACCAATATTTTTCTGTGCACCGGCATAGATCAGGTCGTACTGAGATACGTCTATAACCCTGCTCATGATATCAGAAGACATATCGCAAACTACAGGAACCTTAGTTACAGGCACTGTCAGCAATTCTGTTCCGTAAATAGTATTGTTGGAGGTAAAATGGAAATAAGCACTGTCTTCAGGAATAGAAAAATCCTTAGGGATATAAGTGAAATTAGCTTCTTTTGATGTAGCTACAACATTAGCCGATCCAAAGTTCTTCACCTCTTTAATTGCCTTATTTGCCCAGACACCAGTTTCCAGGTAACTTGCAGTTTGTCCTTCGCTCATCAGGTTCATCGGAACCATGGCAAACTGCAGACTTGCACCACCCTGTAAAAATAATACCGAGTAACCTTCAGGCACATTTAACAATTCTTTAACCAGTTTAACAGCTTCTGCTACTACCGCCTCAAACTCAGGTGTACGGTGGGAGATTTCCAGTATCGATAACCCGTCTTTAAAATCTAAAACGGCTTGTGATGCCTGTTTAAATACTTCCTGGGGTAGAATGCAGGGACCTGCTCCAAAATTATGTCTCATTTTATATGCTATTTATATGTTGTAAATGTAATTGTTTTATGGAAATTAAACCGGCATTTTTGAAATTAACTACTGAAAGCATAGAGCTTATATACTATTGCTTTGAGCAGAAGGCAGATGCTTCATCGAGGAAATCATTTCAGCTGGCGACGCAGCGGCGAAAATTGCGTTTCCGGCAACCAGTACATCAGCACCAGCATGAATCAGGTCCGGTGTATTGTGCAGGCCTACTCCCCCGTCCACTTCGATCAGCAGGTCGGGATTCAGCATATTGGCCAGGCTCCTTAAGCGGCGGATCTTGTCAAGCGTATTCGGGATGAACTGTTGTCCCCCAAAGCCAGGGTTTACTGACATGATCAGCACCATATCAAGATCAATAAGGATGTCAGTCAGAAGTTCTACAGGCGTATGCGGATTCAATGCTACAGAAGCTTTTGCTCCGGCCTCGTGGATCGACTGGACGGTCCTGTGTAAATGAGGACAAGCCTCATAATGTACCGTGATACTTGATGCTCCTGCTTTTACAAAGCGTTCAATATACTGATCAGGATTAACGATCATCAGGTGCACATCCAGCGGTTTCTTTGCATGTCTTGCAATGGCTTCCATCACCGGGAAACCGAATGAGATATTGGGCACAAATACACCATCCATAATGTCAACATGGAACCAATCTGCTTCACTGGAATTGATCATTTCCACGTCGCGTTGTAAATTGGCAAAATCAGCAGAAAGAACTGAAGGGGCAATCAGGTGTTTCATGTTTCTCGTTTATTGATTTCCAAACCAAACACTTAGAAAAAGGCTGCTGGTTTGAGGAAGTAAATATAAAAAAATAACCAATTCTAAAACAAAAAACCCCGCAAAATGCGGGGTTTATGACAATTCTTATGCAGGTTTGTTTTCCTGTGTGCCTTCCGGTCTGGCCGGGCGCGGCAGCAAAGCTTTTCTGGAAAGCTTCATTTTTCCTTGTTTATCGATATCAAGTAATTTCACCTGGATTTTGTCGCCTTCTTTCAGCACGCCGTCCATAGTTTCCAAACGTTCCCATGCAATCTCAGAGATGTGCAGCAGTCCGTCTTTACCTGGCATGATCTCAACGAATGCACCAAATGGCATGATTGATTTCACTTTACCATCGTAAGTAGCACCTATATCCGGTTTAGCGGCGATAGCGTTGATACGTTTAACAGCAGCATCAATTGCAGCTTTGTTATCAGCGAAGATTTCAACGATACCTTTGTTACCAACCTCTTCGATAGAGATCGATGCACCAGTTTCACGTTGCATCTCCTGAATGATTTTACCGCCTGGGCCAATTACCGCACCTATGAATTCCTTGTCAATACTTAGGGAAACGATACGAGGAGCGTGGTCCTTGTAATCTTCACGTGGAGCAGCAATCGTTTTCTTCATCTCGTTTAAGATGTGAAGACGTGCTTCGTTAGCTTGTTTAAGGGC
>NZ_JBEVDX010000058.1:0-3369 GCF_040513095.1 Pedobacter sp.
GTACAATTACTTTTGAATCTTTATTTACTAAAACACTCATGTATCTATAATTTTTTATGCAAATCTAAGATTATTGCATGGAATGCCAAATGCAATTCAAACATTAATGAAAAGAAACAAAAATGCTACTTAGCTATACCTTCTGAATGGAACTGTAAATCGTACAGCCGTTTATAATAGCCATCTAACTTCAGCAATTCCTGGTGGCTGCCGGTTTCCATGATTTCTCCTTTATCGAGTACAATGATCTGATCAGCTTTCTGAATGGTAGACAGGCGGTGGGCAATCACAATTGAGGTACGCCCTTTCATGAGTTTGTCAATGGCCGACTGGATCAGGATCTCCGTTTCGGTATCTACCGAGGATGTAGCCTCATCCAGCACGAGGATAGAAGGGTTATAAACCAGTGCCCTGATAAATGAGATCAGCTGCGCCTGCCCGGCAGAGAGCGTAGCGCCCCGTTCCATCACATTATACTGATATCCTCCCGGAAGCCTTTCGATAAAATCATGTGCCCCCACCTTCTCCGCTGCATCTACCACTTCTTCCATGGTGATATCAGGATTGTTTAAAGTGATATTATTAAAAATTGTATCAGAAAAAAGGAAAACATCCTGAAGCACTGCTGCGATATTCTTCCTTAAATACCCGAGTTCATATTCATCGATATTTACTCCGTCTACTTTGATATCACCTTTCTGGATTTCGTAGAAACGGTTCAGGATATTGATTGTAGATGACTTTCCTGCACCTGTTGCACCCACCATGGCTACAGTTTGACCGGCTTTAACTTTGAAGTTTAGGTCTTTCAGCACATAATTCTCATCGTTATAAGCAAACCAGACGTGGTTGAAGGAGATGTTTCCCTGCATTTTCGCAGGCGCGTAAGTACCGTTATTGACTGTCTTTTCATCAGTATCCAGCACTTTAAAAACACGTTCTGCACCAACCATACCCATCTGTAATGTATTGAATTTATCGGCCAGCTCCCTGATTGGCTTAAACAGCATACCGATGTAAAGGATAAACTCCGCGATAGTTCCCGGAGTTACATCGAGTGGCTTGGAGAGGATACTTTTAGCGCCATACCAGACCAGCAGGCCAAGGCACATCGCCGATATGATTTCTACAACAGGAAAGAAAATGGAATAGTACCAGTTAGAGCGGATATTGGCATCGCGGTACCGTTTGTTGATCATCTTAAATTTACGGTACTCCTGGTCTTCCCTTGCAAAGTACTGAATGATGGAGATGCCGGTGATGTGCTCCTGCAGATAAGTATTGAGATTGGAAACCTCTGTGCGGATTTCCTGGAAGGCCGATTTGATTGAACGCTGAAAGATGGAGGTGGCGATGATCAGGAGGGGCATCGGCAGCAATACCATCAGGGTCAAACCCCAGTCGGCATAAAACATAACACAGATAATAGCGATCACCTGCAGGATATCTCCTATAATTACAATCAGTCCTTCAGAAAAGATATCGGATATCGTTTCAAGGTCTGACACCGTACGGGTGATCAGCTGCCCGATAGGTGTTTTATCAAAATACTTTAAACGCAGCGTGGTAATATGGTTAAATACATTGATCCTCAGATCGCGTATAGCCGATTGCCCAAGGATATTGGTAAGAAGGGTGTGACTGTACTGTATAGCACTCTGTAATACAAGCAGCAGCAGCATCACGATGGTCATCATCAGCAGACCATTGTACTGGCCCTGTAAGATGTAATGATCCAGTGTATATTTTATCAGGAACGGCCGTACCGGAGCAACTACCGCCAGCAGTATTGTCAGGATGACCGACCAGATAAATATAGTGCGGTAAGGCTTTACATATTGAAAAACTCTTTTCAACAGGCCTACATTCAAAGCATCACCGGTAATTTTAGACATAATTAATTGAAAAAAGGATAAGTGATGTTCACCAGGTATAGTCCGCAGGCAGGTACGGACTGCCCAGCATTGCTTCGGTTCTTACTTTCTATAATCGCCGCGAATTGTGTAAAATCAATTTCTTTCCGGCCTACAAGAACCAGTGTACCTACAATTGCGCGCACCATATTCCTCAGAAAACGATCAGCAGAAATGGTAAAGATAAGTCCGTCTTCTGTTTCACGGAAGTAAGCCTCAGTGATTTTGCAGTTATTGGTTGCGGTATCTGTATTGGTTTTGCTGAAGCTGGTAAAATCTGTGAAGCTGAGCAAGCTTGCAGCAGCAGTATTCATAGCTGCTACATCCAATGGTGCTTTATATAACCATGAACGGTTCAGCTTGAAAGGGTCTTTGTGAAAATGAAAGTGGTACTCATAAGAACGTGCAGTAGCATCAAAACGGGCATGTGCAGCAGCATCCACAATAACTATTCTTTTTACAGCTATTGCATACGGCAACAGCGAATTGATACTTCCTACAGCTTTCGCAGCCGCAGTTTCTGTAACTCCCTGCAGGTCCATGTGCGCAAAAAACTTGCTGGCGTGTACACCTGCATCAGTCCTGCCGCAGCCCAGGGTAACAACCGGCTGTCTGAAAAATACAGACAGTGCTTTATCCAGTTCCTGCTGCACAGTTAACGAGTTGGGCTGTGTCTGCCAGCCATGGTAAGCGGTGCCATCGTAAGACAATTCTATAAAAAAACGTTGCGTATTCAAGAGACTGCAAAAATACTTTTTTCCCCTCAACAAGACAGGCGTTTAGTTGTGTTTTAATATATTTGTTGAAATTATTAAATTGATATGATACAAAGAGTACAATCCGTATGGCTTTTTCTGGCTGGCCTGACACTGTTTTTATTGCTTATTTTACCCATTCTTACAAACAACACAAGTACAGGTCAAATTTGGCTCCAGGTAGGCGGGATTTACGAAAAAACGAATAATATCACCCGGCAGACAGCAACTTACACAGCGCTTTTTGGGGGAACAATCCTTGCGGCCGCAGTATGTCTGGCAACCATTTTCCTGTTTAATAACAGGGCCTTACAGAAGCGCATTACACTCCTGAGCATCCTGTTGATCGTATTGCTGATTGCAGCACTGATTAATTATGCCCTGAATATCCCTGGTGGCATTGTTGGTGCAACTTTCAATGTAGGGGCTTACCTGCCTGTTCTGTCTGTTATTTTTTGTGGTCTGGCTTTCAGAGGGATCCGTAAAGATGAACAGCTTATCCGGTCGGCCGACAGACTGAGATAATGGATATTTAATTATTATTTCGTTATGTACCAAACAAATACCGAAAAATAAGCGTACCTTCGCGGCTTAATAAATAAAGTTATAATGATAAACCCATTTAAATTATTGGGGATAAGTGATGACGTTGTTAATGCCGTAAAGGATTTAGGTTTCGAAAATCCAACACCTATTCAGGA
>NZ_JBEVDX010000059.1:0-3465 GCF_040513095.1 Pedobacter sp.
GCATAATAACCCGGAAGTATTGGATTGCTGATTGTCTTTTGTTTCTGCTGGGCACTGGAAACAACAGCCAGAGAGCATGTACATACTAACGTAAAAGCGATTCTCAGTCCGATCATACGCAGTTGAGTTGTCATCTTGTGTGATTGAGGCATTGGGTTGTTTATTTGGTTCATTTATTTGGTTTTTATGATCAGGATGTTTTTCTTTAGTTGCTTGCCGGTAACACTCAATACCATATCGCCTGGGTTATGAGAGGACTGAACGGTAACTACCAGCATGCCGTGAAATGCTTTCATGTGATTAAAATGGAACATCTCCAGGCTTGTTGCATCGCCATTGGCAACCACCTTAAAACTTCCTGCACCTGACACCTTGAAAGTTAGTTCATTTTCTGCATCCGGACAAAGGTTTCCATCCTTATCTACAATTTTTGCGGTAATATAACTCAGATCCTGTCCATTCGCATCAAGGGTCTTTCTGTCAGCCTCAAGGACTATATGGTCCGCTTTCCCGGCGGTATGAACAGTTTCCCCGGCCGCAGCTTTACCGTCCTTGTCGTAAGCAACGACTTTTATTGTTCCGGGCTCATATTTTACGTCTTTCCACATCAACCTGTATTTATTGGTGTTTGAGCTATTGTTCTTGCTCAGCCTGCCCATACTTTTTCCGTTGATAAAAAGCTCTGCCGAAGGGTAGCTGGTGTACGCAAAAACGGGTGTTACCTGCCCTTCCCTGCCCGGAAATGTCCAGTGTGGTAATATATGTAATGTAGGTTTTTCGGTATTCCATTTGCTCCTGTACAGGTAATACCTGTCTTTTGGTAAGCCTGCCAGATCAAGAATACCAAAGTATGAACTGTGGGATGGCCAGATCTCGTCATAAGGAGTAGGTTCTCCAAGGTAATCAAATCCCGTCCATACAAACTCTCCGGTTACAAATTCAAGAGAATCCTGTTTTGCAAATTCATCATCAGGCACCTGCGACCATTCACAGAATTCAAAGTCGTACGATGAACTCTGGTTATCAGGATACAGCTTCATAGCAGCAAACTCCACCGGGAATTTGTAAACGCCTCTTGAGCTTACCGTCGATACTGTTTCTGTGCCCAGTAAAAATCCCTGAGGTAAACGTGTATTGGCACTTTCATAGAGGTTTGGTTTATAGTTGAAACCTGGTATATCTACTGCTGAAGCAAAGTTATTGTTCATCACATTATCATAGTGGTTCATCCCCATTGTTACCTGGCGCGTAGGATCTTCACGGTGACAGATATCCTGCAGGAAAGTAATCAGCTTATTTCCATTAACGGCGTCCTGATCGCGCACCTCATTTCCAATACTCCACATGATCACAGAGGGGTTATTCCTGTCGCGGTGCACCATATTGACAATATCTTTTTCTGCCCATTCATCAAACAGCACATGGTAGCCGTTCTTCACTTTGGGTGTTTTCCATTCGTCGAATGATTCTATCATCACCATAAAACCCATTTCATCACACAGCTTTACGAGTTCTGGTGCAGGCATATTATGCGAAGTCCGTATGGCATCACAGCCCATATCTTTCAGAATAGTGAGCTGTCTCCGTAAAGCGGATACGTTCATTGCCGCGCCTAATGGCCCGAGGTCATGGTGGTTGCATACGCCTTTGAATTTACGGTACTTTCCGTTGAGTGAAAAACCCTTTACAGGCTCAAACTTTATGGTACGGAAACCAAATGTGGTTTCATATTGATCCTTGAGTTCTTCTCCTGCGTACAATTTAGAAACTGCTTTATAAAGAACGGGAGTTTCGGGCGACCATAATGCCGGAGTTTTAACAATCAGCTGCTGCTCAAATTCAGAATTGTCCGTTTCAGCCAGGTTAGAACTTGTTGTACTTACGATTTTACCAGTAGCATCTTTTATCTCGGTAACCAGTTTTAATCCCAGCGTTGCAATGGTATGGCTCTCAACTTTTGTTTTGATCTTTACTTTTGCAAAGTTTTCGTTGATCACCGGTGTGGTGACATAAGTTCCCCAAACCGGAATGTGTACATCGTCTGTTACGATCAGATGTACATTTCTGTACAAACCTGCTCCAGGGTACCATCTTGAAGCTTCCGGCAGGTTTTCCAAACGTACAGCAAGGGTATTCTCCTGACCAGGTTTTAGGAATGAAGTAATATCAACAGAAAAAGAGCTGTAACCATAGGCCCAGTGCCCGGCTTCTTTACCATTGATAAATACTTTCGGATAGCTCATGGCACCATCGAAAAGTAATACCGCGCGCTGCCCTGCTTTGAAATATGATGCGCTAAGTTGTTTGCGGTACCAGGCAGTGCCGATAAATGGCAGTCCTCCGGTACGTCCCAGTTTTTTATGCTGTGTTTTCTCCAGATTCTCAATTACCTGAACATACTGAACATCATTATTGCCATCGAAAGGTCCTTTGATCGCCCAGTCGTGCGGAATACTGAGGCTCTCCCAGCCTTTGGCATTAAACCCGGGCTGTGCTGCATTCGCAGGATCTCCCTTTGTAAATTTCCAGTCGTCCTGTAAAAGATATTCCTTACGGGATTGTGAAAACGCCTGCTGCCAAAGCAGCAGGATGAAAATGGAGCCGGTTAATGCCAGAGTTTTTTTGAGCGCGCGCATGGTGATCATAAATTGTAGTATAGGAGTAAGACGGATCAGGCCTAGCAATCGGGGATATTGACTGAAAAATATCGGGCAATATGGCGGCTGCTGCAGCTGACCTAGGGGTTAGTAGACCATAATGCGATTTCTTTTACAAAAGCTCTCTGAGGCAATTTCAAATTATTGACCACTAAAAAGGCAAGATCCTCGGGCTGCAAAACTTTTTCCTGATTACCATCGGTGAATTTTGCATTTAAAGTCATTTCGGTCGCTATAGTGCTGGGATTGACGAGAGTTACCCTGATATTCGATTTCCGGACTTCCTGCATTAAGGATTCGGTTAAATTGATCACCGCAGCTTTCGATGCGCCATACGCACTCATATCCTTACTTCCTTTCAAACCGGCAGTGGAGGCGATATTGATAATATTACCTTTGCCTTGATTTAGCATGAAAGGGAGTACCTCATGAACCATATAATAAGTTCCAAACACGTTGACACGGAAGGCTTGTTCCCATTCTTCTATTGGCAGCTCTAAAATACCGCCCATTTTAAGTATACCTGCGTTATTGATCAGTATATCAACTGATTTTAAAGACTCAGCAATAGTTTCCACAGCTATTTTTACACTGGCCAAATCGCTTACATCCGCTGCATATTGGCTTACACTGATACCCGGATATAAAGTATTTATTTCGTTTTGAACGGATTGAAGATCTTCTGCTGTTCTTGCGATCAAACCCAGATTTACTCCTTCGGCCGCTAAAGCCAGGGCCATTGCTTTTCCCAAACCTTTACCTGCGCCGGTTATAATTGCTGTTTTTCCTTTTAATGATTCCATTTGTT
>NZ_JBEVDX010000060.1:0-20805 GCF_040513095.1 Pedobacter sp.
TTCGGCGATTTCGGTCAGGTAAAATCACTTAGAATTATCAAAGATCGTGAAACTGGTCAGAGTCGTGGTTTTGGTTTCGTAGAGATGCCAGTAGACGAAGAGGCTAAGGAAGCGATCAAGAGAATGAACGGTGGTGACTACAATGGTAACCGGATCAAAGTTGCTGAAGCACAGGAAAAACCAGGTACTGGTGGCGGAAACGCTGGCGGTGGCGGTTTTAAACGCAACAACAACAACAGGGAAAGAAGCTATTAATCAGCTTTTCCTACCGATTGAATTTTCTATCATCACATAGAGAACAAGGGATTCTTTCATAAAAAAATTCCTTGTTCTTATTTCGTTCTGATGATAACATTGTACTATAGCTAAGTTTTTATGCTGAAAAAATATCCGGTATTTAAACTGGCTTATGCACTGGTTTTCATCTTTGTACTGGCGGCTGAGTACTGGCACTGGTCAAAATTGAATTTCGCTGTCAAGCCCTGCATCTCCCTGGTACTGCTCATGTTTCTTTGTTTATCTACAAAGCTGAAGGGACGTTTCCACCAAAGATTATTTTCAGGTCTCGTGTTTGCCTTAACCGGAGATACACTGCTGATGCTGATGGATTATAATCCTTCATGGTTCCTTTACGGACTCATTGCTTTCCTGATCTGTCATATTTTTTATATCAGTGCATTTTACCTGGATTTTCTTTCGGCAAAAGAGCTGGATAAGAAGGGGGCGAGAATTGGTATAGCGGCTTGTGCCCTTGTTTTTACCTCATTTTACCTATACCTAAGGCCGCATCTGCCTTTATTGAAGCTGCCTGTGCTTGTCAGCATTTTTATTGGGGCATTGCTCGTCATGATGTCAATCTTCAGGAATCAGCGTGTTAATCAACTCAGCTTCAGATTGGTATTTGCAGGAGTGCTTTGTTTTATTCTGACTGATGGTTTGATGGCACAGGTACATTTTGTAATGCCGTTTGCGCATGCAGACATGCTGATCAGCGCTGCATATATGATTGCGCAGGGGCTGATTATTGCCGGGGGGGTAGAAAGAAAACTCCTCCATACCCAAACCCCGTTATAAATTTATTTGATCATCACCCCGGGTTTATTGACGAGAGGGATCCTGATCAGGTTTTCATCTACAATACTTTCCGGCAGAAAGATAAATTTCTTATCGTAGATTGTTCCGTTGATATAATAACTTAACCAGTATTCGTTAGTCAGGCCAAATACTTCAGTGTCAATGGCCTCTACACCTTTGAAGGAATTTGCGGGGAGATCTCCAAGAAAGTGGCGCAGCACCGAAGTTTTAACCATTCTGCCATCTTTTTCACCATATCCCTTTGAACTGATCAATACATTATCAATTTGTATATCCTTCAGGTTGACAAGGTAGACGGTCCAGTTTTTAACTTCAGGTGTTTCACTCATCAGGACCACTGCCATGGCCATGTCTTCAACAATATTTTCAGGCAGATCCTTTTTCATAATTTATTTCTTTTTGGCAACCGCTTTCTTTTTGGCAGGCGCCTTTTTAGCTGCAGCTTTAGTTCCCGCAACTTTGGTACCATTCGCAGCTTTCTTTTTTGCTTTGGGCTCAAAGGCATTCGGTACCTGCTCCACAATTAATTTTTTCACGTCATCCAGTGAAAGCACAGTCAGTTCTTCCGGGGTGTATTTTTCATTGGTAGCCGGGTTTCTTCCCAGTTTCAGCATGTCTTTGCCAAAACGTATGAAGGCTCCCCATCTTCCGTTTTCGATAGCAATTTTCTCTTCAGGCCACTGCTGTATAAAACGGTTGGATTCTTTTTCTACTTTTTTAGCAATCAGTTCCCTGATGTCGTTGTCAGACAGGTTATCAAAATTGTATGCTTTAGGCACGTTGATAAACAAATCGTTCCATTTGATAAAAGGTCCGAAACGCCCTGTACCCTTAGTTACAGGGAGGCCATCATAATGTGCAACAGGCGCATCTGCAGTAATTTTTTCGTTGATGATTGCTTCAGCACGGACCTGGTCTACCGAAAGCGGATCTTCGTTCTTGGGAATTGAAATATAAGCTTCGCCCCATTTAACATAAGGCCCGAAACGGCCTACGCCAACAGAAACTTCCTTATCCTGAAAGTGCTCCAGATGAAAAGGCAATCTGAATTGCTCCAGTGCATCTTCAAGGGTTACTGTTCCTACAGACTGGGATTTCATTAAACTGGCATACTTGGGTTTTTCTTCGTCATCTACCTGACCAATCTGTACCAAAGGACCGAATTTACCGACTTTCGCATATACATTTCTGCCTGTAGCAGGATCCACTCCCAAAAGACGCTCGCCATTTGCCCTGTCAGCTGTCTCAGTAGTCACTTCAACTTCCTTATGGAAGGGAGTATAAAAGGCATGCAGCATTTTAGTCCAGTTCTGTAAACCCTGTGCAATCTCATCAAATTCTTTCTCTACGTTAGCCGTAAAGTTAAAATCTACTATACCTTTGAAGTGTTCTACCAGGAAGTCGTTTACTACTTCGCCGATATCAGTAGGGAAGAGCTTGGCTTTTTCTGCACCGGTAATTTCCATTTTGGTAGCCTTAGTCACTTTTCCGTCCTCCAGCACTATAGACCCGAAAGAACGGTTACGTCCGTCACGGTCTTCTTTTACCACATATCCACGATTCTGGATCGTTGAGATAGTTGGAGCATAGGTTGATGGACGTCCAATTCCCAGTTCTTCAAGTTTCTTCACCAGGCTTGCCTCAGTATATCTTGCCGGCGGACGTGAGAATCGTTCCGTGGCATTCATTACCCTGAGCAATAGCTCCTGTCCGTTACTCAGCGGCGGAAGTATATTCTCATTATCACTATCTTCTGTTTCTTCATCATCACTGGATTCCAGGTATACCTTAAGGAAACCATCGAACTTCATCACTTCCCCTTCAGCTACAAAATGTTCTGAGCGGGAACTAACAGCAATATGGGCAGTTGTCTTTTCGAAAAGCGCTTCGCTCATCTGGGATGCGATTGCGCGTTTCCAGATCAGCTCATACAGGCGCTGCTCCGAACTATCTCCTGTTACGGTATGCTGATCAAAGTAGGTAGGTCTGATGGCCTCATGCGCTTCCTGAGCCCCTGCGGATTTAGTCTTATATGTTCTTGGCTGATGATATTTCTGACCATAGGCAGAATTGATTTCATTGGCAGCTGCAGTCAATGCAGTTTCAGATAAATTAACAGAGTCAGTTCTCATGTAAGTGATTTTTCCACTTTCATACAGGCGCTGTGCAACCTGCATTGTCCTTGATACAGGGAAACCAAGTTTTCTTGATGCTTCCTGCTGTAGGGTAGAAGTAGTAAATGGAGCTGCAGGATTACGCTTTGCAGGTTTAGTTTCGAGGCTGCTGATCCTGAAGCTGGCATTTATACAGTCGTTAAGAAATTTCTCAGCGTCATCTTCCTTTTCAAAACGCTGTGGCAATTCGGCTTTAACGATCTCTTTACCTTTGCCTGTACTGAAACGGGCTGTGATTTTGAAGGCCGCAGCTGCATTGAACTTATTTACCTCGCGTTCTCTGTCTACAATTAACCTTACTGCTACTGACTGAACACGTCCGGCGGACAGTGAAGGTTTAACCTTTTTCCACAATACCGGAGAAAGTTCAAATCCCACCAGGCGGTCAAGCACGCGTCTTGCCTGCTGTGCATTTACCAGGTTATAATCTATTGTTCTCGGAGATTCAATCGCTTTTAATATTGCAGGCTTTGTGATCTCATGAAAAACTATACGTTTAGTCTTGTTTTCTTTTAAACCCAGTGTCTCGTAAAGGTGCCATGAAATAGCTTCCCCCTCACGGTCCTCATCGGACGCTAACCATACCATTTCGGCTTCCTTAGCTAATTTTTTAAGTTCCGCTACGACTTGCTTTTTATCAGCAGGCACCTCATAGGTTTGGGCAAAGTCATTCGCAGTATCAATTCCCATATCTCCCTTAACCAGGTCACGGATATGACCATAGCTGGATTTAACAAGAAAATCTTTACCCAAATACCCTTCTATTGTTTTTGCTTTCGCCGGTGATTCAACTATTAATAAATTTTTGGCCATTCAGAACGTTTTTCTGCAAATAAAACTATAAATAAGGCTATAATCCAAATTCTATTGAGAATAAATATGAAAAAGGGTCATTTGACCATTTAAAAAATTTGAGTATCATTCAAAACCAAAGGCTCTATTCGTTATCAAATTGGCGGCTAAATAATAAGTTTACTATATTATTATATATGTATAAATTTTTTGTACATATATTCGTTTTACCAATAATTTAAAAAACCATGAACCTATTAATTATCTTATTCAGTCTATTGTTTACCCCACCGGCACCCCCGACCAGTATTTACGATTTCAGCTTTAAAACTATTGATGGTAAAGAAGTTAAGTTATCGAAATTTAAGGGTAAAAAAATTCTTATCGTAAACACAGCTTCTAAATGCGGTTATACCCCACAGTATGAAGACCTGGAAAAATTGCACAAGCAATATGGCAATGATGTAGTCCTGATCGGCTTCCCGGCAGGTAACTTTGGCGGACAGGAGCTGGCTACGAACACAGAGATCCAGGATTTTTGCAAAAAGAATTTCGGGGTTACTTTTTTGTTGAGTGAAAAAGTGAGTGTGAAAGGAAATGACATTAATCCGATCTTCAAATATCTGACTACTGCCACAAATCCTGATTTCACCGGCGACATCAACTGGAACTTTGAAAAGTTTCTGATCAACGAAAAAGGCCAGCTGGTTCACCGCTTCCGCTCGAAAGTGGTACCAATGAGCCAGGAGATTACTAAGAACCTGTAAAAAGTACATTGCCAGCCTTAAGGGGGGCAATAAAAAAATCCGATTCTGGAATATATTAAAAAGCGTTAAGCTTCTAAATATATTCCGGAATCGGATTTTTCTTTTATTCTGAATCCTTAGATCAGGAACCCTCCGCCCAGAAGGTCATTTCCTTCATAGAACACGGCCGACTGACCAGGTGCAATTGCGGATACATTGTGATCAAACACCACACGCATCTTATCTTTTTCCTGCACGATAGTACTTAACATTCCTGCATCCTTGTAGCGGATTTTTGTGATCACATTGTCCATTGGTTCTGTAATGCTGTCATATTTGATCAGATTCAGATTACGTACCATTGCCTCGCCTCTTTCCAGTTCTTCTGCTCTGCCAAGCATTACAGTGTTGCTTTCCGGAAGTATTTGCGTAACGAACATCGGTTCACCGAAAGCGATACCTAATCCTTTACGCTGGCCAATGGTATAAAACGGATACCCCTTGTGCTGTCCTACAATCATACCGTCACTGGTGATAAAGTTACCGCCCGCAACACGCTCTTCCAGATTTTCAACTTTATGTTTCAGGAAAGAGCGGTAATCATTCTCGGGAACAAAACAGATCTCATAACTTTCACTTTTCTTTGCCAGTTCTTCCTGTCCCATGTCCATCGCCATTTGTCTGATCTCTGATTTCGCAAAAGAGCCCAGAGGAAATTGGGTACGTGCCAGGTTTTCCTGAGAAACACCCCAAAGCACATATGACTGATCTTTATTTTCGTCCAGGCCTTTAGAGATCACATGTCTGCCATTGGTATGTTGTCTGATATTTGCATAGTGCCCTGTCGCAATAAATTCGCAGTCCAGTTTATTGGCACGTTTAAGCAATGCTTCCCATTTGATATGGGTATTGCACAACACACATGGATTAGGCGTGCGGCCTGCCAGGTACTCATCTACGAAATTATCAATTACATAATCTCCAAATTCATCCCTGATATCCAGGATATAATGCGGAAAGCCATAGTTTACAGCTAAAGTACGGGCATCATTGATGCTGTCAAGGCTACAACAGCCTGTTTCCTTACTGCTGCTGCCGGAAGTTGCATAGTCCCAGGTCTTCATGGTTAAACCAATCACTTCATACCCCTGTTCGTGTAACATCACTGCCGCAACTGAACTATCAACACCGCCACTCATGGCTACCAGAATTCTGCCCCTTTTACTCATTGTAATTTTATAAGGTGCAAAAATACTTATTTTTTGAAACATTATGTTTTGGAGTAGTCAGATACTTGTAAAAAGGATGATTTGTGTAACGACTAAATGATAAAATCCGCAGTTTAAACATAATGTAATATATTAGGGGCTTAAAACAATTTTACAAAACACAGGATAAATGAAGAGAAAATTAATTTGCAGTTTGCTATTTATTCCATTTGTTACGCTGGCACAGCAGGATCTGGCGAAATACGTAAGACCTATTATTGGCACACAAAAGATGGGGCATACTTATCCGGGTGCCACTGTTCCTTTTGGCTCTGTGCAGCTAAGTCCGGAAACAGATACGCTTTCATATGAGCAAAACGGTAAATATAATGGTGATGTATATAAGTATTGTGCAGGTTACAAATATGAGGACAATACTATTGTCGGTTTTAGCCATACCCATCTGAGTGGTACCGGGCATTCTGACCTGGGTGATTTCCTGCTGATGCCAACCCAGGGCACACTGCAGCTGAATCCCGGAACAGCTGCTGATCCAAAAAGTGGCTTCAGATCTGCATTTTCACATCAGAACGAAACTGCAGAAGCGGGATATTATAAAGTGAAACTGGATGATGATCACATCACCGCCGAATTAACGGCTTCTCAAAGAGTGGGTATGCACCAGTATACTTTTCCAAAATCAGATGAGTCGCATGTCATTCTCGACCTGATGGCGGGCATTTATAACTATTCTGATAAAAATGTGTGGACGTATGTGCGTGTAGTAAATGACAGCCTGATCACCGGCTACCGCCAGACAAATGGCTGGGCAAGGACCAGGACAGTATATTTCGCCATGTCGTTCTCCAGGCCTTTTAAATCTTACGGTGCAAAGAATTTTGACCGCAAACAGGTTTATCGCGGTTTCTGGGGTAAGTTTGATCAAACAAAAAATTTCCCTGAGCTCGCGGGAAAACAGTTGAGGATGTATTTCAATTTTGCTACTGCGGAACAGGAGAAAGTAAAGATCAAGTTTGCAATTTCACCGGTGAGCCAGGAGAATGCACTGGAAAATATGCGGGCAGAAATTCCGGGATGGGATTTTGATCAGGTGAGGAAACAGGCCAGAGGAGAGTGGAACAGGGAATTGAATAAAATCAAGGTGAATACTGCTGAAGATGATAAGGTGAATTTTTATACCGCCATGTACCATGCGTTTATTAACCCAACAATGTATAATGATGTGAACGGTGAGTATAAGGGACTGGACCAGGGCGTGCATACTGCTAAAGGTTTTACAAATTATACCACTTTTTCATTATGGGATACCTACAGGGCCCTGCATCCTTTTTTTAATATCATACAGCCATCGCGGAATAATGATATGGTGAAATCCATGATGGCCCATTATGACCAGAGTACACTGAAGATGTTGCCTGTATGGTCTAATTCAGCAAATGACAACTGGTGTATGAGTGGTTATCACAGCGTTTCTGTGGTAACGGACGCAATCATTAAAGGTGTGTACAACGGCGATGCCGAGGCAGCACTCCAGGCCTGTATTGTAACATCCAACCACAGGGATTATGATGGGATTGGTTATTATATCGATAAAGGCTTTATCCCGGCAGAAAAAAGCGGAACATCAATTTCAAATACTTTGGAATACGCTTATGATGACTGGTGTATTGCTCAGTTAGCGAAAAAATTAAACAAACAGGATATTTATCAGGAATATATGAAACGTTCCGGTAACTGGCGGAACAACTTTGATCCGTCAACAGGCTTTATGCGTGCGAAGATGGCTGATGGTACTTTTCAGAAAAAATTTGATATCATGAGTACACATGATCAGGGTTTTATTGAAGGTAACTCCTGGAATTACAGTTTTTTTGTACCTCAGGATCCGGCTTCACTGATTGAGCATATGGGCGGTAAAAAGAAATTTGCAAGTCGCCTGGATACCTTATTTACCATGCACCTGCCTGATGAGTTTTTTGCGGAAACTGAAGATATCACACGTGAAGGCATCATTGGCGGATATGTACATGGGAATGAACCCGCTCATCACGTTGCTTATCTTTACAACTGGGCAGGGCAGCCTTCAAAAACCCAATCCCGTGTAAGGATGATCCTCAAAATGCAGTATAAGAACGCGCCTGACGGCCTTGGTGGCAATGATGATTGCGGGCAGATGAGTGCCTGGTACATATTCTCCTCACTGGGGTTTTATCCTGTAGCGCCCGGCTCTGATGAGTATTCGCTGGGGAGTCCTGCAGTGAAAGCTGCAGTTATCACATTGGAGAATGGGAAAACGTTTACCGTGGATGCGATTAACCAGAGTGCTAAAAATGTCTATGTGGAAAAGATATTATTAAACGGTACACCGGTAACCAATCAGACAATTAAACATTCTGATATCACCAATGGTGGGAAGCTTACTTTTTATATGAGCAGTAAACCTTCCAAATAAAATAATTCTGTTGAAAAACAGCCTGTTGAGGGATTCAATGCATTTTATTTGTCTAATGATTTGCATCTAAAATTTTAATTTCTACCTTTGCAGTCCTTCAAAAAGGGTATTGATTCCGTAGCTCAGCTGGTAGAGCATTACACTTTTAATGTAGTGGTCCTGGGTTCGAATCCCAGCGGGATCACCAGATACAAAATCAAAACGTTTAAACCCCTGCAAACATCATGTTTGCAGGGGTTTTTTCTTATTTTTACAAAAAACATATTATGCCTTTTACGTCCTTAGGTTTGTCCGATGCATTATTAAAAGCATTGGAAGAGCAGCATTTTACCACTCCCACAGCCATACAAATCAGCGCTATACCTGCGATTTTAAATAAAAAGGACGTTTTGGGCATAGCTAAAACCGGTACAGGTAAAACTGCCAGTTACGTTTTGCCTGTTCTGATGAACCTGCAGCAGGAGCAAACAATTAACAACCGCCATGCAGACGTTCTGGTATTGGTGCCAACCCGGGAACTGGCTGAGCAGGTGAAAAATGTATTTCAGGTTTTCGCACGGGCACTGCCGGAAAGATTTAAGACGCTGGCTGTATATGGAGGCGTTTCAATCAATCCACAGATGATGGCTCTACAGGGTGTAAATATACTCGTTGCCACACCAGGCAGGCTTTTGGAATTGGTGGACTCCAATGCAGTTGATCTTTCTGCGATTAAAACATTAGTGCTGGATGAAGCTGACAAACTTTTGAACCTGGGATTTAAGGAAGAACTGGACAAGGTGATTTCCTTTTTACCTCAGGAGCGTCAGAATATTCTTTTTTCTGCCACCCTGAGCAATGATCTCAAAAACATTGAACAGATCCTGCTTCAGGATCCGGTAATTATCGAGGTAGAAGAAGAGAAGACAGACCTCGACTTGATCAATCAGGTCGCTTACATAGTTTCTGAT
This sequence comes from Pedobacter sp., assembly GCF_040513095.1. GTDB lineage: Bacteria > Bacteroidota > Bacteroidia > Sphingobacteriales > Sphingobacteriaceae > Pedobacter. Next base: position 9,439 of record NZ_JBEVDX010000060.1, read on the forward strand.
GCAGAAAAAGGACCCTTTTTACGTCAGCTGATTAAACATCACGAAATGAAGCAAGTCCTGGTATTTGCCTCTTCAGTTGCTACAGCGGATGCTGTTGTCAATAAACTTCGTAAAAACAGTTTTAATGCCAGTGCTATTCACAGCAAAAAAAGCCAGGGGGCGAGGACCGACACCCTGCATCACTTTAAATCAGGAAGCCTCCGGATATTGGTAGCAACAGATTTAATGGCGAGGGGGATTGATATTATTGATCTTCCTTTTGTGATCAATTACGAATTGCCACGCTCTCCAAAAGACTATATCCACCGTATTGGCAGAACAGGCCGTGCCGGTAGTGCAGGAGCAGCCATATCATTGGTTAGTCAGAATGAACTGCATCATTTTGAGGTCATACAAAAGAAAATGGGTAAAACTGTAAATTTAATTGACGGAAAAAACCTGCTGTAAATACATACTGCGGCTCAAACTTTTGAATTCTATTTCTTAATTTTATCATTAACCAAATAAGATACTGAGCTATGGGTAAAAAAGAATTAGCAGCGCTGGAAACTGAAGAACTGTTAGCGACATTGCAACTGCGCTTTCAAAATAACATGCAGCGTCACGAAGGCATAGTATGGGATACAGTGCAGGCCAGACTGCGAGCCAATCCGGCAAAGCTGTGGTCACTCCATGAGATGGAGAGAACGGGCGGAGAACCGGATGTAGTTAGTCATGAGGAAAACACAGGTGAATTCGTTTTTTATGATTGTTCAGCAGAAAGTCCCGCTGGCCGGAGAAGTTTGTGTTATGACCGTGCAGGACTGGAGTCAAGAAAAGAAAACAGACCAGAAAATACCGCTGTAGATCTGGCCGAAGCAATGGGAGTAGAGCTTTTGTCAGAAGAACAATACAGAAAGCTGCAACAACATGGAAAGTTTGATACAAAAACCTCAAGCTGGATAAAAGCACCTGCAGCGATCAGGAAACTTGGGGGAGGCCTTTTCTCTGAATTTCGCTACGGTCAGGTGTTTGTATACCATAACGGCGCACAATCTTATTACGCTGCACGGGGATTCAGAGGGGCTTTGGTTATATAAAAAAAAGCCCCTGCAATTTTGCAAGGGCTGATATTTAATTCAATGACCATTCAGGTCTTTCGAAATGGCAGGTATATCCATAAGGATTTTTCTGCAGGTAATCCTGGTGTTCCTGCTCAGCATTCCAGAAATCAGTTACCGGAACGACTTCCGTAACAATTGTTCCAGGCCACTTGCCAGAAGCTTCCATATCTGCAATTAATGTATTTGCAGTCTCTTGCTGGGTTTCATTCATATAGAAAATGGCAGAACGGTAGGAAGTACCTATATCGTTGCCCTGTCTGTTTTTTGTTGTAGGGTCATGGATCTGAAAGAAATATTCCAGAAGTCCACGATATGATAATATTTCAGGGTCAAATGTAATTTCAATAGCTTCGGCATGCGTTCCGTGATTGCGGTATGTTGCGTTTGGAACGTCACCACCGGTATAGCCAACTACTGTTGATAATACACCTGGATAATGACGGAACAACTCTTCCACGCCCCAAAAGCAACCGCCGGCTAAAATGGCTTTTTCAGTACTCATATCTTTCGTTTTTGTTTAGGTAAAGGTACGCCACTAAAATGGAAATGAAAACACTTTGTCAGGAAGAAAAATCATCAGATTCTAATAATAGATCATTTCCATTTCGCCACCTGGCCGTCTTTCATGACGAATTTAACCCTTGTTACTGCGTGTATATCAGCCGAAGGGTCGCCGTCCACCGCAATGATATCCGCCAGCATTCCTTTTCGTAACGTCCCAATCTGGTTGCCATATCCAAATACCCTTGCGTTTACAGATGTGGCAGAGCGCAAAACGTCCAAAGGTTTCATTCCGTAATCAACCATCAGCTCCATTTCACGGGCATTTGTGCCGTGAGAAAAAACACCCACATCACCGCCCATTAAAATGGTGACGCCATTGCTCAGGGCCGACTTGAAACTTTTTCTTTTGGCAATGATACGGGCTGGTTCCGGATCTGTACCTTTTTTCCAGCCTTTATATTGAAGTATTGCATCCCCGGCAGAAAGGGTGGGGCAAAATGCGACGTTCTTTGCTTTCATCAGTTTAAAGATCTCATCATCTCCACCTTCGCCATGTTCTATGGTCGAGATGCCGCCCATAATCGCCCTGCGCATACCTTCTTTAGTAGATGCATGGGCAACGGTTAAACGCCCGCTGCTATTGGCGATAGAACTGGCCAGGGCCATTTCTTCAATACTGAAGGTAGGAGCAGCTGCACCATCCATACCCCAGCGATAATCAGCGTACAGCTTGATCACGTCCGCACCTCTGCTGATCTGACGGTAAACCTCAGCGCTCATTTCCTGAAGTCCGGCTACTTCAGCTGCGCCCTGGGGCAAATCAAGATCCGCATTTTTATAGTTGGGACCATAGCTTCCTCTGGCCACAATTGCCCTGGTAGCAATGATCATCCTTGGGCCTTTGATAATTCCCTTGATAACTGCCTGTTTTAAACCAGCATCATCATATTGTGAGCCTTCTGTTCCAAGATCTCTTACGGTTGTAAAACCGGCCATCAGTGTAACCTGTGCATGCATTACAGCTCTTGCAGTCCTTTCAGCCCTGCTTTCTTTCAGAACCTGATCATCCCAGCTTACTTCATTGTATGGGTGCAGAAAAAGATGGGAGTGACCTTCTATTAAACCAGGTAATAAAGTCATGCCAGGCATATCTATTATTTTTGTGCCTTGCGGGAGTTTAAATGACATTTCACCAGCAGCTGTAATCTTATTTCCCTCTACCAGTATGACCCAGTCCCTATGCATGGATTCACCGTCAAATACCTGTGAGGGCTTTAATAAATACAACGAATCAGTTTGAGCGTAAGAGCAGAGACTAAACAGAACACCAGACAGGAGAATAAGGATTTTCATATCTGAAAGATAATAAAATTCCTACTGGTAACATTCATTAATAAACATGTGGCAATCTTCTGCCAGAAAATATTATCTTGCCCCGGTACCGCAGGCGGCAGTGTACGCTAAAAAACTATTCCGAAAATGCAATATATCTACGAAGATCAATACAAAGGTAAAGCCCGGAAATTACTGATCTTTCCGCCAAACGAGGGACAGGATTACAGGGTCTTTTGTCAGGGAAGTTTCCTTGGTTCGATCAGGCCTGTAACAGGCGGGGATGAGGCAGTAATCTGGAAAACAGAATACAATATACTTAAACCCATAGCAGGAAAGATAGGGGAGTTTATTGCCACCTCCCAGTCAGCATGTACACCAGAGCGCTATGACAACGCTTAAAATGCGCCACGACTGCGCTATTTATGTGTAGAACGTGTAGTCCCCGCGTATTTATAACCCTGCTATTGTGCTCTGAGGCCGAAACTGAGCCGAAAGTGCTATAAAGGCTCACTGATGGAGCGCAACAGAAACCAGTTTTAAATTCAATGAGAAGAAATCTCCAAATAGAGGCCTGGTTTTTGCTCATTTCAGGTCATGACTCCATACGAAGATCAGGCCTATATGCAGTTGCAGTTTTGGCAATTAAAAATGCTGAAAAAACCATCATTCACCGATAGGCTTTCTAAACGTGTGCAGGATAAAATCAATACTGTCATACCTGAAAAGGCTCATGAGGTTATTACCTCTACCATAGAGAATATGATTAAGGCGGTTTTATTTGGTGCAAAATATACCACAGCCAATTCTCCTGACGCCACCGCCCCGTTACAATTCCGCGAAACCCTTGTGAAGAAACAGATTGCCTTTTATCAAAAAACGGCAAGTATTGAAGGAGCTGTTACAGGTGCCGGCGGTATTTTACTTGGACTTGCAGATTTCCCTCTGTTGCTGAGCATCAAGCTTAAATTACTTTTTGACATTGCTTCACTTTATGGATATGACGTAAAAGATTACCGGGAAAGGCTTTACCTGCTCTATCTTTTTCAGCTTGCATTTTCAAGTCAGCATCACCGGAATGATGTTTACCAGCTGGTTTCAGGATGGCAGGGATTTAGCCAGTCACTGCCCGAGCATGTAGAAGAGTTTAACTGGAGGAAATTTCAGCAGGAATACCGTGATTATATTGATCTTTCAAAAATGGCGCAGCTGCTGCCTTTTATAGGTGCAGCGGTTGGGGCGATTGCCAATTATAAACTCATAGCACAGCTGGGTGATACGGCAATGAACGGATACAGAATGCGTAAACTAAGTCAGCTGACGATACTGGATACAAAAGGCACCCAGGGGCGCCTCTTGTAAGCAGCAGTACCAATGATCAGATTGGTGCGCCTGCCGGCATTGATTCTACCGGGGAAGGCTGAAACTTGTCGGGATTGCTTTCAAATTGTGAAATCTGCTGCAGGCCAAAAAGGAAGTCTCCTTTCAGTTCCAGATCGTTGCTGCCCGCTTCTGCGGCAAGCAGCCATTTTTTCAGCGAATTCACCTCTGCAAGCGCCTGTGCCCTCACATGATCCGGCGCTTCTGTATTAGCAGCAAGTGTCAGCAATTTTTTGAGCATGGTCATTTTTACCATTTTCTGCAGCTGGCCCCTGTAACCTGTTCCAGCAGGGGCTTTCCATGTTTGTTCAGTCAGTTTATCAATAACGGAAATCAATCCTGGCTGTGCGGCATCCCGTGAGTGGTATTCCACCAGTCTGGCAGCACGTTCCGGATCCAGAAGGTAAGATAAAGTAACACCCGCTATCGATTCAGCGGCCCCGATCGGATCAAATGTAACTCCTGTATAACCCTGGAAGTTTTCTTTGGTACGGGAATAACCTTCAGGATATGGAGCGAGCTGGCGGATGAGTTTCTCCGGCAGTGCCAGCGCTTCAGGACTGATGGTACTCATGAGTGCATCAAATGCTTTCCACTGCACTTTCGGGTCAATCAGCCGGGTAGGGGTTTGTCCATCCCCGCGAAGCGCGTATCTGAAATCGAGGCCTCCCAGGATATGAGCTGTAGCATCGATCTGATAGCGGTGCAACAGATAGACAGGCACAAGAACTTCCTCCATTGTAGCCATGGGCGCACCAAGGGGAATAGCCTTTTCTGAGAAATCTGCCAGGACTTTCTTACGTACTGCCATTAAACGGCTGAGTTCTGCGGAAGGATCATCGCCATTATCCCATTGTGCCGTTTGTGGGTGCACTGTAAGATCAAACATAAAGACCTGGTTTTCTCTAAGGGATTCCTGCATAATCTTTTCCAGACCAGCTTTTTCATCAGTGCCTTCGGGGAACTGGGCATAGGCCCATAGTACAGCACGCTTGTCCCAGCTGCCGATATTTTTTGCATAGGCATCCGAGATGTCTACTGTTCCATCAGCCTTCAGGGTTACCTTTGGAAAGGGATAGTCAGTTACAGAAGCCCTGTCGTTGACACTGGCAAGATGATTGTGATAAAAACCAAGTGTATGGGCGATCTCATGTGCCGATAGCTGCCTGATTCGTGCCAAAGCCATATCTACGGCCAGCTGAGGCGCATTTTTATCATTACCATAAATTTGAGTCAGCCCCTGAAAGATCAGAAAGTCCTGACGGTCACGCATGGATCCCAGCGAAACCTCACCTTTGATGATCTCACCGGTACGCGGGTCAAAAATCCCGACCCCATTCGAATATCCCCTTGTAGGGCGGTGTACCCAGTTTACTACACTGTAACGAATATCCATGGGGTCTGCACCTTCGGGCATTTCTTTCACCTGGAATGCATTTTTGAAACCCGCTGCTTCGAAAGCCTGGTTCCACCATGATCCGCCTTCTATCAATGCTTTTTTGATATCATCAGGTGCACCGCGGTCTACGTAATACACTATAGGTTTTACTACCTCGCTTAATGCCTGATCCGGGTTTTTCTTTTCCAGTCGCCAGCGTCTCACAAATTTCTTTACCAGTGGCTGGTCAAGCGGTGTTGCAAAATCAAAATAATCCATAGAGTTAAAGCCAGACCTGGGATCATATACCCTTGGTTTGTATTTGTTGTCGGGCAGTTCAATGAAGGACTGATGTGTCCTGATGCTGACAGATGAAGGATCTGGTGCCATTTGTGCCGCGCCTGGTCCTCCGCTGAAATAACTTCTTTCCGCTGCGCCGTTGCCGCTGAAAGTGAGCAGGGCTTCGAACTCAGTATTTTTCGGAAAGTTTTTCGTGTTCGGCATATACAATGATGATCTCGACTCATCTATACGGTAAGCGCCTCCTGCGGCTGCCGGACTTCTGCCGGCACCAGGAAAGAATGAAGCGGGGTTTTTACCGATCCTGTCTGCTACCTTGTGGCTGTCACGCATCAGAAAAGGCGTAATATCTATCAGGACTTTATCGCCCTCGATGGCTAAAGGCACAAATCCCCAGATGATTGACTGAGGGAAAGACTCTTCTACGAGTTTGGTTTCATATGGATTTTTACTGAGCGCACGGTAATCATAATTAGGCAGGGTAAGCATGACCTTATTTTCCATGCGGATGAATTTTGCAATCCTGTATCCGCCGATATTTCCCCTGTCACCAGCACCGCCGCCTCCTGCAGGCAGCGTATTTACATAAAGGAACTCCTTGTCAAGTTTGTCCACTTCCAGCAGGATCCGTGAACTTTTTTCATCATAATAAAAATTAAAGTAACCCTCGTATTTTTTTAATCCCTGGGTGGCGGAAGAAACAGATGTCGCAGGGGAATTTCCCTGAGATTTACTTTGTGCGATGGAAAGATTGCTCATAATTAGCAATCCCATCAGAAATGTGAGCGTTAATTTCATTTTTAGACGTTTCTGGTTAAGTTATTTTGTGATTTCGTCGGTAAGCTGACAGATAATCGTAAATATAACCAGTAATCGTATTAAAAAAATCGATTTAATGACCCCTTTTGTAACTTTAATGCTTAATATTGATAATTTTATAGGAAATCTTCACGGTGCGGACTAAATACATCCACTAAAATTCCTGCTTCCCTGCAAACTACTCCATGTATGGCATTAGGCGGCACGTAGAAACCATCGCCCTGCTGCAATAACTTATCTTCACCGGCGATAGTGGCTTCAAACACTCCGCTCTCCACGTAACTGATCTGCGTATGGTGGTGCTGATGCAAAACACCTATGGCACCTTTTTCGAATTTAACTTTCACCATCATGATCCGGTCGTCAAAACCGAATACCTGTCGCTGAATTCCCGCGCCCAGATCCTGCCAGTCAATGTCTGCAGAGATCTGAAATATATTACTTTGTAGCATAACCTGTTAAATTAATGGGCTGCCCTGATCATATGTACATGATCAATGCCATCCTCGTCATAAAAATCATTTTCACTTACAAAACCGAAAGACTCATAGAAGCTGGTCAGGTATACCTGGGCACCAATTTTTATGGCCTTATTTCCATAAAGGCGGATACAGTTTTCAATGGCCAGCTTTAACAGCTGTTTGCCAAAACCTTTTCCCCTGGCAGCTTTACTGCTTACCACCCTGCCAATGGAAGGCTGTTCAAAGGTAAGTCCGGCCGGGACAATTCTGGCATAGGCCATCAGGTCCTTGTTGTGGTATAACATCAGGTGCTGCGATCCCTGATCCTTATCATCCATATCAAGAAATATGCAGTTTTGCTCTACTACAAAAATCTCACTTCTCAACTTCAGTATAGCATATAGCTCCCTGGGTGTAAGCGATTCAAAAGGCTTACATAATTCAATAAATTCCATATTATAAAATTTAAAGGTACTCTTCTTATGGCAATAATTATGTGTAATTTTCGTATAAGAAGTGTTTAATTTTTGTTCAACTCAAAAATAAATGAAAAAATTTATTTATATTATTGCTCCTGTAATTATTTGTTGTTTAAATACTTATGCGCAATCTATCCCTGTGAAAAAAGAAGAAGCAAAAGATATGATCCTGGATATGCATCGTAAAAAGATTGATTCATTGGATCAGTCGCTGATTAAAATTCTGGGTGAACGAGAAAGAATAGTTAAAGAAATTGGTGTTTACAAGGCCAGTAAAAATATACCTGCCCTGCAGGCCTCGCGCTTTCAGCAGGTGCTTGACAGGGCTATTGCCGCAGGCAGGAAAGAAGGACTGTCGGAAGAATTTATTACAACCTTTCTGAATGCGCTCCATAGGGAAAGTCTGCGGATTGAAGAGGAGCTCATCACGAAAAAGTAGAGCAGCGCGTCATGTCCTGCATATTTAAAGCCCGAAAATTCCGGTATGTTTTTTGTTTTTAATTAACTAAATAAATTAGTATTTTTGTGTGAAACTGATCTTATAAAAGAAGCAAATGTCATATCCAGCTATAACAATCGCAAACGAACTGATCAAACTTTCTTTGTCGGAAGAAATTCCTGTTACACCAATGAAGCTGCAGAAAATGCTTTATCTGGCGAATGGAATTGCGTATAAACGTAAAGGTCAGAAACTTATAGATGAACGTTTCGAGGCATGGGATTACGGTCCGGTTATCGAAAGTGTATACCACGAGTTTAAGGAATATCGGGGAGATACCATACCCCAGCCAAAAAATGTTCCTGTACTGATGGCGGGCAGAACCCTGGTCAATTCTTCAGCAATCAGTGTAAACGACGAAGACCTGGCCATTATCAGGGAAGCCTGGGACAACGCTAAAAACCTGGATGGCCTGACATTGTCCAAATGGTCACATAACCTGAATTCCCCATGGGATAAAGCATTTCACGCGCAGCCCAGGTCTGTCTATATCTCTGATGAAGACATCAAAAATTATTTTGAAAACTTTATAAAAGAATAATGAGTATCGAAGATACAATTCTTGTTGATACCAATAATTCATCCCGGGAAGTAGAAGTGAGGGCGGTGGACGAAATGAGGGCAGAGGACATCAGGGCACAGCGGCTTCAGAATGATATCATGGAGCAGGATAAAAATGAAAGAAAGGACTATGCGACTGTACTTTTCACAGTGACAATTATCTGGTTGTTTCTGGTGCTTGGAATTTTCATCTCAGTTGGTAAGGGTGTTCTTGTTTACTCTGACAGTGTGATTATTACCCTGCTGACCACCACAACAGCCAACGTTTTGGGGCTGGTAGCCATTGTAGCAAATTATCTTTTCAAAAAATAGAACACTTTTAGCTATATCAGGGCCAGCAAAGCCATCAGTTTTTTCAGGAAAATCCGCAGGCTTTGAAAAGCGGTGATCAGTTGATTTTGCACAGTCTTTTGTGAGATGCCCAGTACTAAACTGATTTCCCTGGTACTAAAATCTTCAAGATATCTCAGCCTAAAGATCTCAGCACGCTTTTCTGGCTGCATAGACAACCATATCGCAATACAGCCCTTTATGTCCTTTATATTCAGTAATGAGTCCGCCTGCAGGTCTGACAGGGCAATATGTTCAAGAGGTTCTTCAAAATTGGGAAGCGATTTGGTTCTTCTGAAATCAGTGTATACCGCATAGCGAACTGCTATCAGGAGATAGTTCTCCAGGTGCGCTATTACCTTGCGCTCGCGCGAAACCCAGAGGTCAATAAAAATATCCTGAACCAATTCCTCCACGCGCTTAGTATCTTTTAATCGCTTGTAGGTTTCATTGTATAGTTTTCTCCAGTAACGTTCATAAATTTCACCGTAAGCGGCTTTGTCTCCACTTTTTATTGATAGCAGTAATTCCGAATCGCTTAACCTTGATAATGAGGCCATTTGACAACATATTTGGTTTAGGTGGGCATAAGTTATTACAATAATAAATAAATAATTACCAAAAAACAGGCAGGTTTTTATGGGTAACAGTATGCCTCCGGTGCTAAAAGCATTTAATGATTTGGATTGACATTATTTTTTTTATAAAAAAAATAAACCCCATTCCGGGAGGCGATCGGAACGGGGTTACAGTTTTACTATTTAATCTACTATTGTTGAAAGGCTTTTAATCCGGTTTTTAAAAAGGTGGTATAATTGAGCGGATCATAGTCGGCACCCTGTGGCTGTGCCAGCATTTCGCCAGTGCCTGAATGCAGCAATACATAAAAGGGCTGGGAGTTGGCCTGGAATTTTGAAGCCTGGAGCTCACTCCATTTTTTACCTATGGTACTAAGTACTTTACCACCTGGCGTAGTTATAATATCCTCCTTAGCCAGTTCTGTTTTGTCGTCTACATAGAGTTGTATCAGTACGTAATCCTGACTGATCAGTTTGTATACTTCTTTATCGGGCCATACATTGGCTTCCATCTTCCTGCAGTTTACACAGGCGTGCCCGGTGAAGTCAATCAGGACAGGTTTGTTAACTTTCTTTGCATAAGCCATACCTTCATCATAATCAAAGAATGCATCCAGTTTTAAGGGCGCATGAAAGATGTCTGCATATTTATGCGGGCCGGAAGATGCCGCAGCTTTTGCCTGGCCGGAGCTTTCATTACCCGGGATCAGTGTTGGTGTATAAAGATCAAAATCCTGTGTATCCTGTGGAGGCAGGAAGGCCGAGACAGCCTTCAGGGGGGCGCCCCATAATCCCGGGATCATGTATACCGTAAAAGCAAGAACTAAGATTGCCATGAATAATCTCGGTACGGACAGATACGGAAGCGGACTGTCGTGCGAGAATTTCAGTTTGCCAAGTAAATAAAGACCCATCAGCGCGAAAATCACAATCCACAGTACAAGGAAGATTTCTCTGTCAAACCATTCCCAGTGATAGGCAAGGTCAACATTGCTCAAAAACTTGAACGCAAAGGCCAGTTCCAGGAAGCCCAATACTACCTTAACACTGTTGAGCCATCCGCCTGATCTCGGTAATGCACTCAGGGCTGAAGGGAAAAGCGCAAACAATACAAATGGTATAGCAAGTGCAAGAGAGAAGCCGAACATTCCTGTCGCAGGGCCAAGCAGGGCACCGCTGGTGGCAGCCTGTACCAATAGGGTTCCGATTATGGGTCCCGTGCATGAGAATGAAACCAGCGCCAGTGTTCCGGCCATAAAGAACAGTCCTGCTATTCCGCCTTTATCCGAATTTGCATCCATTTTATTCACCCATGAGGAGGGAAGTGTAATTTCGAAAGCACCCAGGAAAGAAGTGGCGAAAGCAACCAGCATCAGGAAGAAAAAGAAGTTGAAGATGCCGTTGGTGGATAAGCTATTCAGCGCGTCTGCACCAAAAAGTACAGTAACCATCAAACCGAGCACCACGTAGATCAGGATAATAAAGAAGCCGTAAAGTGCTGCCCGTCCAAAGGCTTTTCCTTTCTCGCTTCCCTTGGTGAAAAAACTCACGGTTAGGGGAAGCATAGGGAAAATACAGGGCATCAGAATAGCGGCAAGTCCACCAACAAATCCAGTTATAAAGATGGCCCATAATGATTGCTG